>JAEVYU010000029.1 GCA_023392595.1 Bacillota bacterium
CATATCGCTGAAAGTTTGTTGTTTCATGGAGTTCTCCTTGATTTTGTTACCTTTATTATACGATATCTCCTAGTTATGTTCCAGGATATCCCTTGAATTGTTCTGTTTTAATCAGTGGTTCCCTAAGTAAGGGTGGTATCCTTTTTGTCTGTGCCAATCTTCACTCCAGCAGTGTGAATTCCCAAATCCATTTTGTAAACCGACACTCCGGTCCTGTCGGTCTACACTCCGACTGTGCAGATTCTCAAATTCATTTTGCAAACCGACACTCCGATCCTGTCGGTCTACACTCCGACTGTGCAGATTTCCTCTAGCGTTTTGTAAACCCACACTCTGTCCTGTCGGTCTACACTCCCCCTGTGCGGATTTCCTCTAGCGTTTTGTAAACCCACACTCTGTCCTGTCGGTCTACACTCCCCCTGTGCGGATTTCCTCCAGCGTTTTGTAAACCGGCGCCCCGTTGTGTCTTTTATATTAAGCGTAATTGCAATGCAATTTTTTATTCTTTTTCATTGTCCCCTTGATCATACTTCTCGTAGACCCCTTTCGATTCTACCTTCTTTATGGCCTCAATCCTCGTCCGGGCCTTCAATTTATGCAAAATTTGTTTGACTTGAGTCCTGAGGGTATTGTGGGTTTTAAAAGTTTTGGTTTCGATTTGGTTGAGCGTGTGGCCCTCGTTGAGCAGGTCGAAAACTTCCCTTTCGGCCGGAGTCAGCTCCTTTAACTGTTCTTCCCTTTTCAATCTGGCATAATCCTTCAATAATACGTCCATCGGTGAGCTTTTCCGAATTGCCCGCCTGATGATAGCCGGAATATCAAGATAGTTATCCTTGGTAACATATTCAACCGCCCCGGCGGCAAATGAATCCCGAATCAATTCTTCCTCTTCCAGGGAGGTCAGCATCATGATTTTCAAATAAGTCCGCTCTAAAATTTCCAACGCAGCGGTAATACCGTCCCGTTTGTTTTCAGTTAGATTAATATCCATTAATACAATATCCACAGGAATGTTGAGGGCAAACTCCATAGCCTCTTCCTTGCCACCGGCTATTCCAACAATCTCAAAATCCGGACATTCACGCAAGAAATCCGCCATAATCTTTTGCCAGGACGGATCATCCTCAACCAAAATTATTTTAATCTTTCCGGCTTCGTTCATTGGCAACCTCACTCAAAAATTATTTGGCCCTGCCAAACCGCGCCAAGGGAAAGGTAAGCAAAACCGTGGTCCCGGAATTCTCGACGCTTTCGATCTCTAAAGTACCGCCATGTTTTTGGAGAACATTGTAACAATAGGTCAAGCCGAGACCAAAGTTTTGATGGCGGGATTTGGTTGTAAAGAAGGGTTCCAAAACATGGGGTAAATTTTCTTTCTCAACACCTGCGCCATCATCGCGAATGACTAGCGTGACAGCCCGTTTTTCTTCGAATATTCCGATATAAAGCGCCCCATCCATCTTCATGGCATCAATGGCATTTTTGATGATATTGATCAATACCTCCTGCAAATGAAAACCATCGGCAGGAATCCGGATGTCCGGAGGGATTTCGTTGATGACCCGGATGTTTTTTTCGCTAAGGGGCAGTAGTAAGATTTGCAAGGCTTTAGCAGCCACCTCCGCCGGGTTGATGGACTGTTTGGTGATGACAATCTCCTCAACCTGGCTTTGAATTTTTTTCACCATCAATGATAAATACTCCAGCGAATCCTGGACGAACCGGGTGTTCTCGTCAATACCGGCGATATTGGGTTCGGGTTTCCGGGCCGCTTTTTTAATGTTTTCCATACATACCGCCATCTTGGTGAGTTCGTTCTTCATCGCATGGTTCAGGATCAGGGTCCCTGAAGTCACCGAACGGATAGTCCCCGCCAATTGATCCCGTTCCAGTTTGACCCGGACTCCCATAATTCCATAGCGGATGCTGAGAAAGAAAAAAAGGATGAAAGCGGAAATAACCGCAGTGATATTAAACTTCCAAATATCATGGTAGGGGAGATTGATGATATTATACATCTCAATCACCAGGGTGGCGGGTATAAATAAAATGCAAGTCAATACCTTATGTTTCCTTTGACGCCCGATTTTTTCCCGGAAATAGGCCGAGATAACCAAATAATTGGCAACCAGGATATAGGGGATCGCCCAAATATATAGCTGAAAAAAGGAATGCGATGCAAGGTAAAAAGGGGTTCCCGCAATCATTATCAAAACCGGGATGAATAGGAGTGAGCCCGTCAACTTATAATGAAAAGGATTTTTAAGCCTCCCGGAATAAGTAATGCCGAACATTAGCGTTGCATAAGGAGTTACATATAAGGCAACCATGAAAAGACAGTCGATGGTGAGGGGTGAAACTGTTTTTGAAATTGTCTCCGAAAGCAGAAAACTCACGAAGACCACCAAAACGCCCAGACCAGGGGCTAAAGCCATTATCCCCAACCACAGATTGGAACGAGATTTGGGATTGGAAATGATCGTTACGATTCCTATCGAACACAAAGCCACAACAATAAAGATCAAAGCTGTCGTTTTCATAAAGCATGATCTCCAATTTTTATGAGTTCGTTGCTTTTTCCTATTCCAAATTATATCAGACTTCGGAAGGAGTTCCTAGCATATGGCGTGGGGCCGGGTGATAAAAGATAACCCTGCCCGGACTGGAAATTACAGATTATACTGCAAATAGAACTTGATTGCTGCAAAAACAAAGGATGTGAAAATATTCAATGCAACAACGGAATGTAAAACTCTTAGGAACCGGTGAATATTTACCCAAACAAGAAATCACCTCAGCGGAACTGGACCGGCGTTTGGGCCTGCCTTCCGGATGGAGCGAAAACGCCTCCGGAGTCGGAGTGCGGCATTTTGTCACCGATGAAACCGCCTCTTTGATGGGCGCTTTAGCCGCACGGCAAGCTATGGAACAAGCGGGTGTCGGAATCAATGATATTGATTGTCTCATTTCCGCCAGCGGAGTAATGGAACAAGCCATTCCCTGTACGGCGGCATTGATCTTAGAGCATTTGGGGGGAGCGGATTTAAACATTCCCGCTTTTGACATTAACTCCACCTGCCTGAGTTTCCTGACCGCTTTGGATACCCTGTCGTATCTGGTCGATGCGGAACGCTACCGCCATATCCTGATCGTATCCTCCGAAGTAGCATCGGTCGGCCTAAATTGGCACAACCGGGAAACTTGCGTGTTATTCGGGGATGGAGCGGCGGCGGCCGTAATTGGTAAAACCAAACCCGGCGAGGCCAGTTCGATCATCGACTCCCGCATGGAGACTTACAGCTCGGGCGCACACTTCTGTGAGATTCGCGGTGGGGGAACCGGCCTTCACCCCCGCCATTATTCGGATAAGACCGAAGAAGCATTTTTATTTAAAATGGACGGAAGGGCAGTCTTTAAAAAAAGCGCCGAATTAATGCCAGGTTTCATGCAGCGCTTACTTCAATCGGCGCAACTTTCCCTCGATCGGATTCATTTAGTGATTCCGCATCAAGCAAGCGGCGCGGCTATGGATTTAATCCGCAGGAGACTTCATATCGAACCGGACCGTTTTATGACCATCATCAAAAATCACGGCAATACCATCGCCGCTTCCCTGCCGATGGCCATTCATGCCGCTATCAAAGAAGGGCGCATCAAACGGGGAGACCGGATCATGCTTCTGGGAACTTCAGCCGGGCTCTCATTGGGAGGAATAGTCCTTGTCTACTAAATCCCAAGCAAGAAAAAGAATATTGCTAACCGGTGGTAGAGCCCCGGTAACTTTGGAACTGGCCCGCCTCTTTCACCGCTCCGGGTATGAAGTGTATACCGCGGAAAGTTTTCCGAACCACCTTTGCCGGTTTTCGGCCAAAGTGAAACGCAGCTTCCCGGTTCCTCCGCCCAACCAAAACCCGGAGGGTTATCGGGATTCATTGATCACCATGATGAACTCCGCGGAAATCGATTGGCTGATCCCGACCTGTGAGGAAATATTTTGGATTGCCCGCTGGAAGCCGGAGATCGAAGCCTTATGCCCCGGTAAGATTGATTGTCCAGATTTTGATACCTTGAGCCGCTTCCATAACAAATATACCTTTATCCAAAGGGTCCAGGCCTATGGTTTCCATGTCCCTAAAACCTTTCTCGCCAGTTCAGTGGAAGAACTCTTGCAATATCACCGGGAACTTAATGTTCCATCCGTAATGAAACCGGTATTCTCCAGGTTCGGGACTCAGGTAAAGTTTTTACCGGATCATATGGAACATGCTCCGGTTGGAATTGATATTTCTCCTAAAAAACAATGGGTTTTGCAGCGACGGATCTTGGGAACCCAATATTGTACTTACAGTATCATCCATCAGGGAACGATAACGGCGCATACGACCTACCGGATGGGCTTTAATCTAAGTGGCGGGGCCAGTATCAGCTTTGAAGCTGTAAATCACCAGGGAACGATGGACTTTGTCCGCCGTTTTGCCCGAGCGGAACATTTTTCCGGTCAGATTGCCTTTGATATCATTGAGGATTGCCATGGGGACCTTTATCCCATCGAATGCAATCCCAGAGCCACCGGCGGAGTGCACTTACTGGCCGGGAATCCCTTATTTGCAAGGGCTTTTTTCGAGTCAACAGGCGCACCCATCATGCCCCAACCCGGCACCAAACGGATGTTATTCTTCCCCATGCTCTATTCGGGGATGCTTTCACTATCCGACCCCAATACCCGGAAATGCTGGTGGGAAACCTTTCACTCATCAAAAGATGTCATCTGGGATCATCGCGACCCCATCCCTTTTTTTCACCAACTTACGATTCCCCTCAGTCTTTGGCGGATCAGCCGAAAAAACAAACTATCCTCTTTGGCGGAAGCTTCAACCCGCGATATCGAATGGAATGGTGAACCATGAAAGCACTCATCACCGGTGGAACCGGATTCCTTGGTCGTCATTTGGCAAGCCGTCTGCAACAGCTCGGTTACGAGGTCGCTGTCCTTGGCCGCAATGAAACCATTGGGATGGATCTGGATCAAAAAGGCTTTCGATTCATCCGCGCCGATTTGCGGGACTCCGCTCAAATCAACCGGGCTATCGCAGGTATGGATTATGTCTTTCATTGTGGAGCACTCTCAACCCCCTGGGGTCGCTTCCCGGATTTTTTCGCCATCAATGTCCAAGGGACTGAGAATGTAATCAGCGGTTGCCTGGCTCACGGGGTAAGGCGGATGATTCATATCTCTTCACCCTCTATCTATTTTGAATACCGGCACCAATTCAATGTGAAAGAAGCCGATCCTTTGCCCCGCCGGATGGTGAATGATTATGCTGAAACGAAATATTTGGCGGAACAACGGATTGATGCCGCATTCTCCGCCGGGCTGCCGGTTATCACCCTCAGGCCCCGGGCCCTCTTCGGCCCCGGAGATACCTCCATCTTTCCCCGTTTAATCAGGGCCAATCAAAAGTTGGGAATCCCCATGATTGACCATGGTGAGGTGCTGATGGACTTAACTTATGTCGAAAACGCAGTTGAGGCAATCCTTTTAACGATTGATTCCCCTCCGGCCACCTTGGGTAAAAAGTATAACATCAGTAACGGCGCTCCGGTTCCCTTCAAGAGCCTGCTGGAAAATTTATTTTCAAAGCTGGGACTGACCTTACGGACCAGGAACATTTCTTTTTTTTCCGCCTATCTTGGGGCATACTTTTTGGAAACGTTCTATCAAACCTTTTCACCCGGGAAAGAACCTCCGTTTACCTGTTACTCTGTGGGTACACTTTCCAAAACCTTAACCCTTGATATCTCGGCGGCTCAAAGGGATCTGGGATACCATCCCGTGATCAGCATCGATAAAGGGTTGGAATTATTTGTGAATGAGTGGAAGGAAAAACCATGACAACCATCACGCTAAACCTGCTTCAAGCGGGATCTTGCACGCAATATGAAAAGTTGGCCCTCGCCGGGGGAGCATTCCGGAAAATCAAATTTCCCGCCAATTTTGGACTGATTCACCACTCACGATTGGGTTATATCTTGTTTGACACCGGTTATTCGGAACGCTTTTACCGCCTTACAAGCAACTTTCCCGAATCAGTTTATGCAAAACTGACTCCGGTAAAGATCGCTCCGGACCAGAGCGCAGTGGCTCAACTCCACCGGCTGGGAATTGCCGCTTCCGAAATTAAATGGATTATCATTTCTCATTTTCACCCCGACCATATCGGTGGGTTAAGGGACTTCCCGGAGGCGCAATTCATCTATAAACGCTCAGCCTATCAGAGCTTAATCCGAAAAAGAAGAATGGCCGCACTCGCCAGCGGCTTCCTCCCCGGCCTCCTCCCGGAGGATTTTGAGGCGCGTTCCCGGGATATTGAAAATGACTCCGTCATATCGTTGCCCGATCTATATGCCCCTTTTTGCCGCGCTTATGATATTATGGGCGACGGCTCCCTATTGCTGGTGGATTTACCTGGCCATGCCTGGGGACAACTGGGTTTATTTCTTTCAACCAACCGGGGAAAGTTTTTTCTGATATCCGACGCTTGCTGGCTCAAACAATCCTATCAAACATCCACTCCTCCAAAGGGTTTGGCCCGACTAGCAACTGATCATTGGGGCGATTACTTGAGCACACTAAAGAAAATAAACCGTTTGCACCAACGCTGCCCGGAAGTTGCGATCATCCCCAGTCATCAAAATATTGCTTCTCTTTAATTTTATAGAAAGGTACGTGATTTGACTCATGAAAATAACCGAAAAACCGATTGTCTTTGCCCATTATCTCCAAACAAAATACCGCCCTTCCTTCCAAACCCGCTATGATTTGGAAGTTTGGCAAGAGCGCCATGTTCAACGCCACCTGCAAAAGGTTCTGTCCTTATCCCCTTTTTACCGGCAGTATTACCAAGGGTTAAAGCTGGATGAATGGCACAATTTCCCGCTGATTGAAAAAAATATCATGATGAAAAACTTCGACTCCATCAATACCGCGGGTATTCGTAGCGATGACGCCTTTAAGACTGCTTTTATGTCGGAGGAAAGCCGGGATTTCTCCCCCCAGATCCATGGAATTTCTGTTGGGTTGTCTTCGGGTACTTCGGGAAACCGGGGACTGTTTTTGGTGAGCCGGCGGGAACGGTTGGAATGGGCCGGGACAATCTTGGCCAAAGTTTTGCCGGCTCCGTTATGGGCCGGCCAAAAAGTCGCCTTTTTTTTCCGGGCCGATAATAGCCTCTATCAAACTGTCAACTCCCGGCTGGTACAGTTCCGGTTCTATGATTTACTGGAACCGATGCCGCTTCAAATCCAACGTCTTAATGAATTTCAACCCTCCATCCTGGCAGCCCCCCCTTCCGTGCTGCGAATTTTAGCTCTGGCGGTAAAAGCGGGGGAGTTAAAAATCAAACCCAAGAAGGTAATTTCCATGGCCGAAGTTTTGGAACCCTTTGATCAATCCTTGATCAGTGAGCAATTTCACCAGCCCATCCATCAAATATACCAGTGCACGGAGGGTTTCTTGGGTGTCACCTGTTCTCACGGGACCCTTCATCTCAATGAAGATTTGGTGGTCATCCAAAAGGAATATATTGACGGCCAAAGCCGCAGATTTATTCCGGTGATTACCGACTTTCACCGCATAACGCAGCCGATCATCCGTTATCGCTTGAATGACATTTTAGTCGAATCAAGCGCTCCCTGCCCTTGCGGTTCGGTCTTTACCGCTTTGGAAAAAATCGAAGGCCGCTGTGATGATATCTTTTACCTTCATTCAAATTCCGAAGCGAAGATGATACCCATCTTTCCCGATTTTTTGCGGAGAGCGGTCTTACAATCGTCACCTGAAATCACCGAGTACCGGGTGATTCAACGCCATCCGAATTTAATTGAGATTTTACTCAAAGTTCCTGAGCAGGTCCGCCCCATGGTCCAGCTTGAGCTCAATAAAACTTTGAACCGATTATTTACCAATCTTGGATGTGTTTGTCCCCAAATTATCCATGCTCCTTTGTGTGAACCAAGGGATTTTCATAAAAAGCAGCGCCGCATTGAAAGAAATTTTAGTCTTGAAGATGACGAACCGATAGAACACCCATCTTTTTAACAAGAAAGGTTGCCGATGTTCCCCTCGGGCTACAGTTTAGTCGATTTTTATTTTAAAAGAATTCTTCGTGAAACAGACTTGCCGGATTTCATCTTCGAGTTACCTTCCCCAGCCCCCCGATAAATCTAGAGAATAAAAACAATTCTTCTCCAAAAATGGAGCAATAAGTCAATGGATGGGACAATGTCTTGAAAGCCCTATTTGAAACCTAAAATCAATCCGGGGAGCTATGTGGCGATGTACTTCTTGAAAAATATTTATTAATGTGTCAATATTGCCGTTGTAAAAATGATTATTAGCCCAAACATAGTCACCAGTTTCTAAAACTGTAATGCTGTCTTCCTTTGCTTGTTGAAAGCACGCTTCGATTGCCAAAACCCTTTTTTCTGTGGTTTCAAACAAATTATTCATGTTTTTTCCAACCCATTGATGCATTTCATCCATACTATTTGATTTTTGAATGAGTGCGGGAATAAAATAACCAGTGCGTTTCTCGATATCGCCCGAAACAGTAAACCTGTGTTATGTTGATCGTGACCGGTCTGAACAGCGGGTATTTACTTGATCGCCATCTGAATCACGCTGGTTGGTCGGCTTCTTCAATTTACCAAACCATTTCTTAGCGCCGTCAATTTGCTCTCAAATATACCAAATAAGTATGTGTAACGTGAAAAATTGAAAATACAATACACGGTAATATATAATGCCATTTAGAATATGTAAAATTAAAATAATATGAATCAGCCATAAGACTTATTCCTATTAGCCATAAAATAGATAAATATGCAGGTGCTGCAAAACCAAACACACTCTTACTTAACAATAAATCAGGCGCATATATTTGTAATATCCAAGCGGCAAAATATAAAAATATGCCCAAACTGTAAACTATCAACCCTTGTTTTCCTTGGGTAGTACCAATATTTATCGTAAATAGTAACGGAAAAACAAATATTATTGTCCTGAACAAATTTTCTCCAAGAAGAAGTAATGAAGGAATACCGGTATTAAAACTTTTCGGATCGTATGCAGATGGTAATTTTGAAACAAATATAATGTTCCAAGCAAAAATTGGTAACAATGGAATACAGCCATTGGTAAAAATCGCTTTAATTACATTCATGTAGAGTTTCTCCTTACTCCATTCATTTATAAATTTTTATATCACTTGCTTTAGGAATGCTTTCACATGTTTTTAAGGGAGTGCCCATGGAAGGACCAACAACTTGAGTTAACTTCTCGAATTTGCTTTATAAATTATCTTTCTTCTTTGAATCTGCTTCGTCGAATCACCGCGCCCAAAACAGTGAACCTATGTTGAACTAACCCGCTACCGCGGTGACTTTAGTTGCTTGCTTTAGACCCTACATTTGACTCATCAATTTCTGCTAATTGTTGCCCAAATAAGTTAAAAGTGGGACCCCTAATTTATTTACTTTTTTCATAAAAATCAACGAAACATTGTGTACTTCTCTTATTGATGTTTCAACATAACCTAAATTTTTATAAAAATATTTATTCCTTTTATCATTTTCACCAGTAAAAATCTCATATGCTTCCAATCTGGCAAATATTATTGGGACCGAGATGAGCACGGACAGATCCGGGCGTTCATTTTTAACTTTTCTGCGGTTGCAATAAATACAGGGCATTCATTATACAAAAATCCGCAGTATGACATGTACTCCATACTTTATTCCCTCACATCGGTTTTTTATTTTCATTCAGTCGTCCAATAATCTTTTCAAGTCTCTTTATTCTCGTTTCCTTTTTTTTGGCATCGAAATACAACGCTGTATATGTTTTTTTAACAGAAACCGGCATTTTCATAAAGTTCGACAGTGCTAATTCGGAACCAGACAAAGCGCTTATTAAGATATCAATCTGTTCATCAGTTATTGGTTCAGCTTTAGCTGTATCCCAGGTACCACTCTTTTTTGCTTGTTCAATCGCGGCTATACCGTATTTTGTCATTTTACCGTTTTCAATCAGAATATTTGCCAAATTTTTATTTTTTTCTGACCATTGACTACCTTTTCTACGTGGCGTAAATCTCTTTAAATATTTTCCTTCATCAATGCTTTTGAATTGCCCATCAATCCAACCAACACACAATGCTTCTTCCAGTGCCTCATCAGGCATAATAGTTTTAAGTTTACCTGCTTTTCCAAAAACCATCCAGATTACATCGCTAATATTATGATTTTCTATAAGCCAATTTCTAAACTCCGCTCTATTTTTAAATATTATTTCATCATTCATCTTTAATCCTCCATTTGGATGGTCGCCCAAAACAAAATACTTTCAGACCTTCTTTCGTTAAGACCGTGCCCGCGATGGACTAGCCGAAGGATGGTTTTGCGGAGATCTATTGCGTTCCATCCTCATATCCCATCCCCGCGCCTATCCGATACGGCATAGGTCGTATCGGAAAACTTCGAAAATGTTTCTACGACCCAGCCTTTATCCCAAGCAACCGTCCAAAGCACTCTCTATCGAACCGCCTACCCTGTTTGTTTCCCTGTGTTAAATTTTTCATCAAAAAAAACATTCTGCATTTACCTATAATTCCCTGCCATTCATCAATTCGCCGGAAATATTCAAAAACACCCCATGAAAACGAAAAAAGGAGCGGTTTCGCCACCACTCCTTTGATTATTCATCCATTGCCGGCTTGCCCTATTCCTCTTCCACCACCATGTGTTTCTTGGCTTCGGCGATAATGGCTTCGGCCTGGTGAGGCGGAACTTCTTCATAATGATCAAATTCCATTGAAAACTCTCCGCGGCCCTGAGTCATGGATCGCAAATCAATCGCATATTTACCCAGTTCCGACTGGGGCGCGAGAGCCTTAACAACCTGGGAGCGGCCATCCCGCTCCATCCCTAAAATTTTGCCCCGTTTTTTATTGAGATCGCCGATAATGTCTCCCATATCTTCTTCCGGCATAACCACTTCCATCCGCATGACCGGTTCCAACAGGATCGGTTTGGCTTCCATAAAACCTTTCTTAAAACCCAGGGAAGCGGCAATTTTAAAGGCCATTTCCGAAGAATCCACCGGATGATAAGACCCGTCGTAAAGGGCAACCCGGATGTCGATTACGGGGTAACCTGCGAGAACCCCTTTTTCCAAAGACTCATGAAGCCCTTTTTCCACCGCCGGTATGTAGTTGCGCGGCACGGAACCGCCAAAGATTTTATCGACAAACTCAAAACCCGAACCGGCGGGAAGAGGACTCATCTCCAACCAGACATGGCCGTACTGGCCTCTGCCGCCGCTCTGTTTTTTATGTTTCCCCTCGGCCTTGACCGTACCTTTAATGGTTTCCTTGTAGCTGATTTTAGGTGTTTTTAGGGTGACGTCGACACCGAATTTTTTATGGAGTTTGCTGGTGATGATTTCAATATGCAGATCGCCGATACCGGAAGCGATGATTTCATGGGTAATCTTGTCTTTGTAAACTTCAAAAGTAAGATCCTCCTCCGTAAGACGGGCCAAGCCGGTGCCGATTTTATCTTCGTCCCCTTTCGCTTTGGGCTCAACGGCCAGCGACAACTTGGGTTTGGGAAACTGAATCGGGTTGAAAACAACCGGTTTATCCTTGTCGCATAAAGTATTGTTGGTAAAAGTATCCTGCAACTTCGCCACAGCCCCGATATCGCCGGCGCCCAACTCCGTAACGGGTTCCTGGGTTTTACCCTTGATCATAAACAACTGGCCAATCCGTTCCATTGCTCCTTTGCTGGCATTAAAAACCTGGGAATCGGATTTGATGACTCCGGAAAAAACCTTAAAGAGAGTTAATTTTCCGACAAACGGGTCAGCCATGGTTTTAAATACCAAGGCCGAGAAAGGCTCGCTTTCCGAAGGTTTACGTTTTTCCTCCCCTTTGGTCACCGGATTGATCCCTGTGACTTCCCCCCGGTCCGCCGGGGAAGGCAAAAATCCGGCAGCCACATCAAGGATATTGGGAATGCCGATTTGTTTCAATGAGGAACAGGCGAGAACCGGAACCAATTTCCCGCTGATGGTTCCTTTTCTGGCTCCGATCTGTATTTCTTCCTGAGTAAGGGTTTGGCCGTCCAAATATTTGGTCAGCAAATCGTCATCCGTTTCAGCCACGGCTTCCATCAGCATGGTCTTATATTCTTCAATTGCCGGGATTATTTCGGAAGGGATCGGTTTTTCAACGACTTTTCCGCCCTCCATCATCAATGCCTGATTCTTTAAAATGTCCACGACACCCTGGAATTTTTCAGCAGCTCCGATGGGAATTTGAAGGGGGATAATATTTTTCCCCAATTGCTCCCGGAGAGCTTTTACGGCTCCGTCAAAATTGGCATTTTCACGGTCCATTTTATTCACTACGATGAAGCGGGCCAAATTTTCTTCATCCGCATAATTCCAGGCTTTTTCGGTGCCCACTTCGACTCCGGATACCGCGCAGACTACGATGCAAGCCGAATCAGCAGCCCGGACCGCGCTTTTGACTTCTCCGACAAAATCAAAAAAACCGGGAGTATCCATCAAATTAATTTTATGATCTTTATATTCTAAAGGGGCAATTGCTGAGGCGATACTGATTTTTCTTTTTACTTCTTCGGGGTCGTGATCCATGGTCGAGGTACCATCGTCCACTTTGCCAAAACGATCAACCGCTTTCGTCGAAAAAAGCATAGCTTCGGCCAGCATGGTTTTACCGCAACCGCCATGGCCCAATAGGACTAAATTACGAATTTGTTCCACTTTGAATTTCTTCATCGATACCCTCCTTCATAATTATCCGAGCACTTAAATTCGACAATTTGATTATATTTCAGTAAATGATTTGTTAAAGATTCGATTTTCCTTTACCTATTTCCTCCCTCGATGGAAAATTTTCGGATCAGGAATAAAACGAGTCTCAGCTGGCATAATAAATACAGAGTTCCAACCGGCGTTGAAGACGGTCAACCCTGGAGTGTAGTTTTTGGGCGCTTCAAATTGGGAAGCATGATGAGGGGGCAGACGATTCTGTTCCACAACTCATCACAGTCGACTGGATAAGGGTGATTTTTTGGCTTTTATCTTCGGTGCATGCACGGCTGCGGTCTTCAATCGTCGGCTTTGGGGGGACTTCAACCCGTCTATAAAAATAGACGGGTTCATTAATTCATAATCAAACCTTTTAATCCCTCAATCAATTGCAATTTCTCCCCCTCGGTTTTAAAAGGAATTCCTTTGCGAAGATCTTCCAATTCCAACGGAGGCAATTTTTCAACGGAAATTTCAATTTTTTCCAAAACCGGACCTGGAGTAGCGGGCGTTCCCCTCATGATCGCGACCTCATTTCCGCTGATTCCCAAAAATTTATGGTTGCGGCAATTGGGGCAATAATCCTCAACCGTAACCACATAAACATAATGATTTTCCTCAGCTTTTTTTAATGTAAAGCTGTGATTGCCTTCGGCTGCGTTTTTCAAATCTTTCAGTGACGGATAGGATTGATTGAATCCATCGTGATGTCCGCATAAATTGTAGGTCCTTTCCAGTTCCAAATTCCATTGTTGCCCTGCCGAAGTTAAAGCCGGATCCCTCGTTTTCGACATCAATTTTTGAAACAGTGGTCCCCGGCTTATGAAAAATACGGCGACAATGGTCAGCAGAGATAAAATGGAAATTCGGACCAAGGTCAAAGCTCTTTTGGATAACTTCAAGTTAAGCCCACCTTTCAGGGGTAGCTTAACCAAAACCAGGAAAAATATTTAAATGATCAGGGTTGATGTTTTAATCCGTTAATAACCTATGGCCAATCGCGAGGATGTATGACGGAAAAAAAGATTGTCCGATACCAAAGGGTTGATTCCAGGCATATGCGGGTAAGAAGTTACTGCTTACTTTTCCTCAAAATCCTTATATAACAAACTGGGCTGAATTCCGGTATTATTTTGATATTTATTGCTTTGATATTTTTGATAATCTCCTGCAAGCGTATGGTAGTAAATCTGGCAAATTTCCACGCCCGGATAAATTTTGATGGGCTGAATGCAAAACATCTCCAGAGTCCAGTAGCCGCTAAACCCAACATCACCAAAACCGGCCGTGATATGAATGAATAAGCCAAGCCGTCCGATGGAAGAACGCCCTTCCAGCATTGGCACATATTTATCGGTGCTGGTATATTCGAGTGTTCTTCCAAGGTACAACTCCCCGGGTCTTAGGATAAATCCGTCTTCGGGAATGATAATTTTCCGGGTTGGGTTGGGCCGCTTCATGTCCAGGAGGGTCCCTTCATAAACTAATAATTCGTTATAGAGGCGTAAGTTATAGCTATTAGGGTTTAAAAGCTTATTAACAAAAGGATCGATAATTATTTCTTTTCCAAGTTTATTTTTAATTTCCAGGCCAGATAAAATCATGAGTAATCATCCTTTTTTCACACGCCAAATTTGATCATTTATTCTGCTTTGCCAATTGATTTCCTCCCAAAGGGTTTCGGTTGCAGCTGGTTTTTAGGATGGTGAATTTCGCCAATTGGTGTATAATATAAAAAGCCCATTGCATTTTGAGCTTATTATAAAAAAACATTAATTTTCTTTGCCGAGGTCATTCATGAAATCCTTTCGCCAACTGCTCCAAAAATTGCCCCCCGAATTTCTTGAGCGGATTCAAAACGAGTATGATCCTTTAAAAGCTGAAAAAATCCTCAACGGCATGATGGTTGAGCGACCTGTAACTTTACGGGTCAACACTTTAAAAACCAATGTCCGGGAAATCATGAAAGTCTTCCAGAAAGATAATATTAAATTCGACAGAGTTCTCTGGTACAACGATGCTTTGATCATTAAAAACATCCGTGAAACCCAACTGGAAAAACACTCGTTATATCAGGAAGGTCATATTTACCTGCAAAGCCTCTCCAGTATGCTTCCGCCTTTAGTCCTTGATCCAAAACCGGGCGAGCGGGTTCTGGACCTTACGGCCGCTCCCGGCAGTAAAAGTACCCAACTGGCGGCGCTCATGAATAATCAGGGGTTCATCCTGGCCAATGAAATTAATGAGTTAAGAGTGGAAAGACTAAAGTACAATTGCGAAAAACAAGGGGCTTCCATCATTCAAGTCCGCCACGGGGACGGAAAAAGGCTCGAAGAAAACTATGAGCAGTATTTTGATGCGGTACTGCTGGATGCGCCCTGTAGCGGAGAAGGCTTGTTCTTAGCCGGTGATCCGAAAACCTACCGTTTCTGGAATCCCAAAAGAGTCCGGGAACTAGCCGGGGAACAAAAAAAATTGCTGCGAACGGCTCTCTGGGCTTTAAAACCGGGAGGTACCCTTGTTTATTCCACCTGTACCCTATCAAGCAGTGAAAATGAACTCGTTCTGGATTGGGCTTTCGAAAAATACGGCTCGGAGTTGAGCGTTGAAGCCATCAACGGATACCCTTCCATACCCGGCAGCGGACCTGGAATCGCTGTGGGAGATTTTTCAAAACCTCACCGCCAAAAATATCTGCGGCTTGACCCGGGTCAGGTTATGGAGGGTTTTTTTGTGGCCAAGTTGCGTAAAGGGAAAAGGAACACCGGTATTGCAGACTAAAGAAAGTTATTCCTCCCGATATAACACCACTCTAGCCGGACTGCCGTTTCCTTCCTGCAATTTTAAAGGCAAAGCCGCCATTTGATATTCACCGGCTTTAATTCCGGTAAGATTAATCCCTTCAATAATGATGATTCCCTTCCCCAGCAAGGCGTAATGAGCTTTAAAATCCTTACTGTCCACCGGATCAATGGTCAAATAATCAAATCCCAGGGTCCGGATGCCCGTATCCGCCAGGTATTCCGCGGCATCGGGCTTTAAATAAGTAAAGGCGGGCTCAAATCCCTTTTCCCCCAAAAGCGCCGAGTTTTTGGTCTTCAGTAAAACCCGATCTCCGCGATGGATATTGCATGCTTGAAGATGGCTTTTTCCGATAGCCGGCTCTTCCATAAACTCAAAAACCTTGGCAGTTCCGATGAGACAATCCAGTGGTATTTCCGGAATCGTCAATCCTTGATCGTAAAAATGTTTTGGAGCATCGATATGGGTACCGGTATGATTTCCCATGGCGATATTGGAAAGATTCACGATGTCCCCTGCGGCAATGCTCATGGTTTGTTCGATCCTGACTTCCGGATCCCCCGGATAGACGATAATATCCGGAGTTATCGTTTGGCTGATATCAAAAAAAACTTGACTCATCATTTTCCTCCACTCAAAAAAATCCAGATGCAAGAAAAACTCCCGATGGGAGTTTTTCTTGAACCTACTCTAAAGATACCCCAATTAATTTTCCGAATCCGGCAGTTCAAAATTACCGTACACATTTTGAACATCATCGTTTTCTTCCAGGGCATCCACCAATTTGAGAAGCTGATCCGCCTGCTCGCTGTTGACCTCTACCGTGTTTTGAGGAATCATTGTCAGCTCCACGGATTTTAAAGGGATTTTTTTGGCTTCAAAAAATTTGCGGACTTCCTCCAAACTACCGGGATCGGTATAAATCTCATACAGCTCGTCCACAGTTTTCAGATCTTCGGCACCGGCTTCGATTGCCATCTCAAACATTTCTTCTTCGCTTTTACCGGAGGCTTCGACTTCCGCAGAGATCAATCCTTTGGAAGAAAATATCCAGCCCACGCAGCCCGCTTCGCCGAGATTGCCGTAGTTTCGGGAAAAGATATAGCGCATATCGCCGGCAGTACGGTTCCGATTATCGGTTAACCCTTGGACTAAAAGAGCGACACCTCCAGGGCCATATCCTTCATAAAAAACTTCCTCAAATAGGGCGGCGTCATCACCTTCACCCAATCCTCTTTTAATGGCCCGCTGGATATTGTCGTTTGGCATATTGATCGACTTCGCTTTTAATACCGCCAGGCGTAATCGGAAATTATGTTCCGGATCACCATTGCCTCCGGCTTTAGTCGCTACAATAATTTCGCGAGTGACTTTGGTAAACGAATTGGCTCGTTTAGAATCTGTAAGTTCTTTTTTTCGTTTGATTGTTGCCCATTTGGAATGACCAGACATCAATGAGCGCCTCCTTCCGGTATATCCTTTAAAAGTATACCCGAAGAGCAGCTAGAGATCAAGAGAGTCGCAGAAAAAGTTCTCGGTTATTGCTTGAATATTCAATTACCGGGCTTATTTCTGACGAAAAGGCGAGCGAGCTACTTCTTTCTGCAAAAACTGATATAATCGCCATAGCAAACCGGCAATTAACAAAAAAGCCAACAAAGAAGCGACCGGTCTGCGTAAAAACAACAAGAAGTCATATAAGCCATGACTAGCCCAAGCTAAAACAAAACCAATACCTAACGTTGAAAAAAGTTGGGTTCGAAATTTATATTGGGTAATATAAAAACCCATCCACCCGGTAAATGTGGCGTGAGCCAAAGTTGTAATGACGGCTCGAAGCGCGGCCACCCCAAACCCAAATGCGCTTGCCCATAATAAATTCTCCAAGGAAGCAAAACCAAGCCCTAAAGTAATCCCGTAAATAATTCCGTCGGCTGGTTCATTTAATTCCTGGTTGTTACCAATGAGCCACCATAAAAAACCCGTTTTCAGGCTTTCTTCGATCAATGCAATAACCAAAAAAGCCATCACTAAAAAAGACGGCCAATTGCCGGTACGCACTGCCGATAAAATCTGACCACGCCATAATTGTTCCAATAATCCGGCCGGGACGACCAAGATTAACCCTGTCAAAAAAATCTTGATAACTAATTTTAAGGGTTCCGGTTCATATCGATCTTGTTTATAAAAGTACCATAACCATAAAAGGCCGGGACCAATCGAAGCGATGAGTAATAACAGCAAACGCAGCATAAAGTACCTCCCATTCTTTAATAAACTTATTATGCCTGCCGGAATTCATTTTTCATACAAATTTTTTCCTGGGATTTTAGATAATCAAAAGCCATTTTTGATCCAAATTTAAATCATTAAAAATAATTAAATTTGAGAAATAAAATAAACTGTTGACAAAAAATCAACAGTTTACTGAAATTACAACGAATCAAACCAAGGATTCATTTTACCCTTTTTTAATCGACGTGATCCTTCTCGCGAATTTCCACCCGGCGGATCTTCCCGCTGATCGTCTTGGGAAGTTCATCGACAAACTCAATAATTCTCGGGTACTTATAAGGTGCGGTGACATTTTTAACATGTTCCTGCAACTCCTTAACCAAAGCATCACCCGGGGTATAATTTTTCGTTAGAACAATGGTCGCTTTCACGACTTGACCCCTGACCTCATCCGGCACGGCGGTCACAGCGCACTCCAAAACCGCGGGATGTTCCAAAAGAGCGCTTTCCACCTCAAAGGGCCCGATCCGGTAACCGGAGCTCTTAATCACATCGTCGGTGCGGCCCACAAACCAGAAATAACCGTCTTCATCACGCCAAGCAGTGTCACCGGTGTGGTAAAGTCCATCATGCCAGACGCTCTTGGTCAACTCAGAATCGCGGTAATACCCTTCAAACAGACCTACCGGGACCTTCTTGTCGGTTCTTACCACTATCTCTCCGATTTCTCCAACTTCACAGGAACGCCCTTTTTCATCATAAATATCAATAATATCGATTTCGTAACCGGGCGAAGGTTTCCCCATGGATCCCGGTTTGGGTTCTATCCAAGGGTAGGTTGCCAGGGTAACGGTAAGTTCGGTCTGACCATAGCCTTCCCGTAAACGAATTCCCGTTAAGCTCAAAAATTTATTATAGACTTCCGGGTTTAAAGGTTCACCGGCAACTGCGCAATATTTTAAATTGCTCAAATCATATTGAGTAAAGTCCTCTTTAATGAGATAGCGATAAATGGTCGGCGGCGCGCAAAAAGTAGCTATCTTATGCTTGGCAATCATATTCAACAGATCTTTCGGCACAAATTTATCAAAATCATAGACAAAGACCACCGCTCCGGCCAACCATTGCCCATACAACTTGCCCCAGACCGATTTGGCCCATCCGGTTTCGGATACTGTCAAATGAAGCTTGTCCTCTTCGACGCACTGCCAATATTTGGCTGTCACGATATGTCCTAAGGGATATATATAATTGTGGATTACCATTTTGGGATAACCGGTGGTACCTGAAGTGAAATATAACAACATCACATCATGATTTTGAGTCATGGCGGCGCCGGTCGGTTTGGTCCAATCTTCACTCGCCTTCTCCAATTCTTCGCTAAAGTTATACCAGCCTTCCCGGTTTCCACCCACTAAAGCCTTATATTTCAATGACGGAGATTCACTCTGAGCCTCATCAATATGCTCGATGACTTCATCTCCGGCAACCGCAACCACCATTTTAACTTCCGCCGCGGTGTTCCGATAAACCAAATCCTTTTTCTTCAATAAATGAGTGGCCGGGATACAAACGGCGCCGATTTTATGCAATGCGATAATGGAAAACCAAAATTCGTAGCGCCGTCTCAAAATCAACATCACCGAGTCGCCTTTTTGAATTCCCACGGACCGAAAAAAGTTGGCTGCTTTATCACTGTAATATTTCATTTGCCCAAAAGTGAATGTAGCTTCGGTGCCTTTTTCATCGCACCAGACCATGGCAATTTTATCCGGAGATTTCCCTGCCCACTCATCTACAACATCGTAAGCAAAATTAAAATTTTCTGGAACCTTAACGTTAAAATTTTCCTGAAACTCCTCAAATGAATGGTAATCTTTCAAATCGATGTATTTTTCCAGCATGGTGTGAGCCTCTCCTTATCATCAATATCGTGTAGGCGTGGGTTATTTTATAAGATAATTGCCAAAAATTTTACCGTTTTGCCGTTTAGGGCTTTCATTCCATGGTCAATAGTGGAATCGTAAAAAAGCGAATCCCCTTCGTTCAGAATCAATTCATGTTTTCCAAGGACGATTTTAAGAGTGCCTTCCAAAACATAATCAAATTCTTGGCCCGGATGATTATTTAAATGGACCGGCGCGTCTTCTGGTTCGGGTTCAACTGTAACCATAAATGGTTCGGCTTTTTTGTGAATAAAGTTTAAAGCCAAATTTTGATACTGATAATCTTGGCGTCTCTCAACGGAAATCCCTTTACCATTACGGGTTAAGGCATAACTATGCAAATGGGGATCCTCTCCGGTAAGCAGCGCCGTCAATTCAATATTAAAACGTTGCGCCAAGATATAAAGTACACTGGCGGGAATATCGACATTACCGCTTTCATATTCCTGATATAACTCCGTAGAAATTTTTAAAGTTTTAGCCATATCATCCATACTAATACCCGTGATATCCCGCAAACCTTTTATCCGTTCGGCGATTTCTTTAATGGTTTCTTCCATTCCGACATTACTCCTTTCGGTCAATCTGTTCTTTAAGAAATGGGAGCCTTTTAATGAACCATTGTTTAAATTGGAGAATCCAATTATTCTGTAATATTGTATTACATATTCAAGGCTAATTAAAAGAACTCCTCTTTTTTGTTCATAAAAACTTATTTTAAGTCATTTTTCAATCTGGGGGGTGATTTTACTCCATAATTTGTCAATTCCCTGTTTATTAAGGGTCGAGAAGCCGATGATTTCAATTTGGTCTGGAAAATTCAAGGCGTTCTTGATCTCAAATAACTTACCGTTGAGTTGACTGCGGGGTATTTTATCGGTTTTTGCCGCGACAACAAGAAAAGGTATTGAATGGCTTTGAATCCATTCAACCATCATTTGGTCATGTTCGGTTGGGGTGTGCCGGCAATCCACCGCCATAACAATCAATTTCAACTGGGCGCGCGTTTCTAAATATTGAGTAATCATCTGATCCCACGATGACTTTTCGGAAAGAGAAATTTTCGCATAGCCATATCCAGGCAAATCAACAAAATAAAACCGCCCATCAATATTATAAAAATTGATTCCCCTGGTTTTACCGGGTTTTGCTCCCACATAGGCCAAATTTTTTTTGCCAATGAGGCTATTAATCATAGATGATTTACCAACATTGGAACGACCCACAAAAGCGATTTCCGGTAAATGAACCGATGGATACTGATCAGGTTTTACAGCAGTACATTCATATTCAGCATTTCTAGCCCGCAAAGTTTATTCTCCTAAAAGTTTAATTCGGTACTCACCAATTGACACCATTATCATTCCATATTCTATCTTAAAAAATATGTTTTTTGGCTGTTTCCTATACAAGGGAAAATCATTGTTCCTTTTGTTTCATCCGGACAAAAGCTTGATAATAAGTAAACAAGGCGTATATTGAATCGGCAATGGCCACACCGATGAAAATCATTCCTAAAATAGGCTTTATAAAAAATGATGCAAACCCAATGAAAAAAATTACCGTCGATAATTTGCCCCAAAAATTGGAGGGTATTAACTGGCGCCATTTCCGTAATAACACAAACCCTGCCAAAATTTGAAGCCCTTCTTTGACTAGGTAAACCAAAACCATCCAAACCGGCAGCCCCCACCAGGTCAGTCCCAGTAATGTCCCAAATATCACCAGCTTATCAGCCAAAGGGTCAAGGGCTTTTCCTAATTCACTGACTTGATGGAGGGACCTGGCTACCCATCCATCGGCTATATCAGTACACCCTGCCAAAAGTAACATCATTACCACACAAAAGGCGGAAGAAGATGAATGGTTGGTCAATTGCCAAAAAATTAATGGCGCCAATATAAAGCGGATCGAAGTAATATAACAAGCTAAATTCATGAACATCAACTTCACTCCCCAATCTCCATTTCAACAACTCGCACACAATTCCGGCCCGCGTGTTTTGCCAGATATAAGGCTTCGTCGGCCTTTTTAAATAAATAATCCACGTTTCCCTGAATAGCTTGAGGAATACTGGTAATACCGAAACTGATTGTTACCATAATCACACGTTCATTCAAACAAATCGGCTTATCAATGATTTGACGTACCCGTTCGGCGATTTCCAACGCCTGTTCCTTCCTTGTTTCCGGTAATAAGACTGCAAATTCTTCCCCGCCGATACGTCCCAAAATATCGGTTTCCCGGAGACCGCTGCGAATTTTTTGGACGATGGTTTGCAGGGTAAGATCGCCTGTTGGGTGACCCAGTGTATCATTGATTTGTTTAAAATGATCAACGTCAATAAAAATAACCGAAACCGGCCTTTTTAATCTTGCCAGCCGGTTGTTTTCATCACGACACCTTTCCATAAAAGCTCGTCGATTATAAACTTGCGTAAGTTCATCAATGGCCACCAATTGTTGAAGTTTATCAAGAAGCAAAACTTGATCCGTAATATCTTTGAAAATAATGGCTTGTCCTACAGCCACACCTTTATGATTTAAAATTGGCACCAGTCTGGACTCGTAATATTCCAACTCATCCGATTGCGGAATTTGCAGTGTCGTATATTCGCTCCGGCTCGCAATTTGATTGATCAATAAAGGATAATCCCTTAATCCCTCAGAAATATGCCGGCCCAATTCAATAGGGGTCAATATTTCAGTCAGAGCCGGGTTATAGTCAACAATCCGGTCCTGAATATCCAAAACAAGTAGACCATCCCGCAGACTTTGAAAAATTTTATCTCTGGCAATGGGCTCCAGATTTAGCATCTGATAACGAAAAACACCCAACCCCAACATTAACCCGGTTAATGTTAAGGCAAAAGGTGTTAAATCTAAATGCCACGGACTATACCCGCTTAAAAAAACCAACTGTGCTGTCCAGGGTATAATCATGCAAAGAACGATAATAATGACCTGACGGCGAAATAATGATTTTTTCCCAGAACTGAATTTAAGCAATAAACCAATGCCCATAAGGCAAGCAAAGTCTAAATAAATCATAAAAAACCAAAACCACAACCCCTTGGTTGTCTCAAACCTGGTAAATGGTCCTTCTGTTCCAATTGTGATGCTTTGATAATAAAAGCCATGATAATTGGTAACACTAAAAAAAACTGTCAAAATAGGTATAATAAATAATAACCCAATATTTTTTTTGGTTAGCCATTTATCCATCCCGATATATTGGACAACGGAAATAATCCACAAAGGAGGTATTAATGAAATATCAATCAATTGAAATTTAAACCAAAACAACATCGCCGGCACAGTCTTACTGGTTAACTGGAACAAATAACTCACAGTGTATAAAGTGACAACAGCCAATAATATACTGAAAGTTCTGATAGAAGATGCTTGGCCCCTCGAATTGCTGTATATTGCAAATACACCTGTAGTGAAGCTGGATATGATTAAAATCCCAAAACATAAAATCTCTAACCATTGCATTTCGAAACACTCATTTCAAATCAATCAACCGAATAATTAGGTGATTCCTTAGTGATCTGCACATCATGGGGGTGGCTTTCCCGAAGTCCCGCTGAAGTTATCCTTACAAACTTGGTCTTTGTTTTTAAGTCTTCAATGGTTTTACACCCGCATAATCCCATGCCGGAACGGAGGCCGCCAATTAACTGAAATACGGTTTCCGAAAGGGAGCCCTTAAAAGCGACCCTGCCTTCAATGCCTTCCGGAACAAGTTTTTGTTGGCCTTCCTGGAAATAACGATCCTTGCTTCCTTGGCGCATGGCGGCAATAGATCCCATGCCGCGGTAGACCTTAAAACTTCTTCCCTGGTAAATTTCCATTTCGCCCGGGGACTCTTCGGTCCCGGCAAAGAGGCTGCCCAGCATTACCGTATCCGCACCCGCGGCAATTGCTTTGGTAATATCGCCGGAGTATTTTATGCCTCCATCACTGATGATTGGAATATTATATTTTTTGGCCGCCTGGGCGCAATTATTCACGGCGGTAATCTGGGGTACTCCGATACCTGAAACAACTCGGGTCGTACAGATTGAACCTGGGCCAATCCCCACTTTTACCGCGCTGGCCCCGGCTTCTATCAAATCGACGGTTGCTTCCGCAGTCGCCACATTCCCGGCGATAATATCGATACTTGGAAAACTCATCCGTAACTCCTTTACTGCCTGCAATACATTTGCGCTATGTCCATGGGATGAATCCAGGGCAATCACATCAACTCCCGCATCGATTAAAGCGCCTGCCCGTTCGATGGTTCCACTGATGCCTACGGCCGCACCTACACGGAGTCTGCCTTTACTATCCTTGGCCGAATTGGGGTATTGTAGAGTTTTTTGAATATCTTTCGTGGTGATTAAGCCCTTCAATATATAATCTTGATCAACCAATGGGAGTTTTTCGATGCGGTATTTCTGGAGAATAGCCTTGGCTTGTTCATGCGTGGTGCCGACTTGGGCGGTGATTAGGTTATCTTTGGTCATCACATTTTTAATGGGCTGGTCAAAATTGGTTTCAAAACGTAAATCGCGGTTGGTGAGAATCCCGACTAATTTTCCATCTTCAGATGTAATGGGTACTCCCGAGATACGGTAATGTTCCATCATTTTCAGAGCATCGGAAATTTTATTATCGGGATGCAAAAAAACCGGGTCAGTAATAATCCCATGTTCAGAGCGCTTGACTTTATCAACTTCTGTAACCTGTTGCTCAATGGACATGTTTTTATGGATTATTCCCAACCCGCCTTCTCGGGCTATGGCTATAGCCAATCTTGCTTCGGTCACCGTATCCATGGCTGCGCTGATTAATGGAATATTTAAAGTAATATTTGGAGTCAGTTTGGTGCTCGTCATGACTTCATTCGGAAGAACATCCGATTTTGCAGGAACTAATAAAACATCATCAAATGTGAGAGCTTCGTCCAAAAACCGATTATTCAACAAAAATTCACTCCCCTGGAAGTCTAAAAATTATTTCCTATATTTTATCATAGAAAATTGTTTTTTCAAGTAAAAGATAGAGGAACGATGAAAAACTTTTGCGATAAACTTTTCAAATTTGAAAAGCCCTATCCTTTACTTCCAAGTTAGGGAGTGTTTCCATCATGGATCATTGGACTTGTGAAGAACACTTTACGGGCCAATTTTATATTTTCTTGGTTTCGATGGCTAAATTAGGAACCGATACCGAACCTGTGCATAATGGACAACCTTCACATATAACAATCCGTTCTTGGAACACGCTTATTAGAGTGTCAACGATTTCAGTCCTAGTCAATAAATGTAAAACAAGTTTTCTCGGGGACATGGTAATGAGCGCGCTGAGTAACAAATCATCATAATCGATATCCTGATTTAAATCGGTTAGCACTCCCTGAAGTTGTTCTTGATCGATAGGCTGTTTTTCCTCATCCAAAAGGTAAAAATTTTGTTTGTCCTTAATTAATACGTGAACTTCATCGATCCTGGGTTCCTGAACTTCAACGAAATACTGCAATAATCTGATAAATTCATGGTATTCCTGCTCAACCAAAAAATTATCCATCGATAATTCAACGGATTTCTCAAGTTCGGAAAAGTAATCTTTTAATCGAAAGCGGAAAAAACCTTCCAGATAAAGACTGGTATTGGAATCTAAATATTGATTAACCTCCGTCAGAATTTGATTATGACGGAATAACGCTTTCCCGATATCCCCATTTTCATGAAGATTGTTTAGATAAGTATATGCGTTTTGAAGCACCATTTTGAATTCGCCGGGTCCTAAAAAACGGTATTTATTGCGGATTACCCGCTGAATAAACTCTTTGCTAATATTATTCATTAAGAGATCCGTAATAATATTAGCTAAGTAAAAACGCAGAATTTTTTCCTGAGCCGTTTTAATATGGGAATCATCCTCTTTTATCGAACAATCCAGAAAATAAAATTTGTCGATATGCATTTCTGCGTATTCAACAGGAACGCCTTCCCGGCTCAAAAAACTCACTTCCTGCAGAAGGCTTTCTTTCACTTCATTTGATAAGTTGAGGGTGCTGATCGTGATCCCTGACATCGAATTCCCCTCCATTCTAGGTCTATTATATGTTCGCTTTTTTATTAGTATACTGTAGAACAAAGGAACATAACCTGCTTCTTTCCAACAAAACTGCCATTATCGCCGATTCGGTCGAAAAGAATTTTTAAAAATAAGCTTTTATAAAGAAGTCCATGTTTATTTTCTTTAAAAATGGCAACAAAAAAAGGTTCCGGATCATAAAATTATCCACAGAACCTTTTTATTCCTATCCATATGGTGGGGAGGACCGGGATCGAACCGATGACCTCTACGATGTCAACGTAGCGCTCTAACCAACTGAGCTACCCCCCCGTCAGCGAAATTTATTGTACCATTAACGTGGCCTATTGTCAAGTAATCAATTTTCTATTTATAAAAAGTCAAAGATAACCATTGGTTTTCCCGATTCAAATCCCGTAGTCAAGATACTCATTGAATGGATGTACCGGAGGAAATTGTGGTAGTACTATCAACCACATTTTTATAAAGCCTCAATAAATCTTCCACGGAGCACTCGCCCTTTTTTTGGGTGGATAATTCCCGCAATTTTTGCAGTAAAATATTTGCCAAAGGCTGATCAACAACAAAGCCGTTTTTTTGAAGAATGTGTTGAATTGAAGCTGTTCCCGAATGTTTTCCAATCATAAATTCGGGAGGAATACGGCCGATCAGTTCGGCAGAAAAAGGCTCATAGGTCTGCCGATTCTTTAAAAGAGCATGACAATGAATTCCCGATTCATGGGAAAAGACCGACTTACCCGTTATCGGTTTGTTTTTCGGAATCGGTTGTTTGGATGCTTTAGCCACAATTTCACAAAGTTCCATGAGCCTTGATGAACCGATTGGGCATTGATGGATTCCGGTTACCTTTAAAGCCATAACCACTTCTTCCAAGGCGGCATTCCCAGCCCGTTCACCGAGGCCGTTTATGGTGACACTGGCGCTGTGCGCTCCGGATTCAAGCGCGGTAATCGTATTGGCGGTTGCCATTCCCAAATCGTTGTGACCGTGAAACTCAAAATCCATTGCGGGAAATTCGGCATGCAGCCGGTTTAATAAAAAAGCGGTTTTGAGAGGTGTTAAAATACCGACAGTATCGGCTATCCGTACCCTCTTTGTGCCCAAATCAACGGCATAAGCAATAAATTTGTTTAAAAAATCATCATCCGCCCGGGATGCATCCTGAGCGCCAACCGACAAAAATGAAAACCGACTTCCTGCATACGGCAATACTTCGCGCATTTGGTTAAAAACCCAATCACAATCCCTGCCGAGAGCTTGCAAATGGATGGCGGATACCGGAAAAGAGAGATGAATTCCCTGAGTCCCGCATTGGGTGGCTTTGTCAATATCGGAAATCGTCCCACGGCACCAGCATGTTAAACGAGTGAATAAATTTTTCCCGACAATTGCTTGAATATCCTCGATTTCAGTTTGGCCCATTGCGGGAGTTCCAACTTCCAGTTCGGGAATACCCATATCCGCTAATATTTGGGCAATTTGAATTTTTTCCTCGCGGTAAAAAACGACCCCCGGGGCTTGTTCGCCGTCTCGGAGGGTACTATCAATCAACCAAGGACTGCAAGGGTTCTTTATATCTGACATCCGGACCTCCTAAAACACCTGAAAATCAGCAAGAAAATATTGCGGATTTTCTATTCGCCTTAAGGCGGGGTTGGATATTAGCCTTTTGGATTATTTTAGTAAATATTTTTCCGCAGCCTCATCATTTTCCAAGGCATCCAGTATCTCGTCAATAGTGCTTTCACTCAAACCGCCGTACCAATACCCTTCCGGGTAGATTACCATCGCCGGTCCGCGATCACATACTTTTAAACAACCGGTATTGGTCACCAGAATGTTTTCCATCCCCCGGTCATTGATCTCCGATTGTAAATATTGAATTAAACCGGCGGCGTTTTTACTGCAAAATCCCTTAGGCTCTCCGCTAATTCTTGAACTTGAACAGACAAAAATGTGATGCTTTGGTTTTTCCATCAATGATTCCTCCCTAAAATTTTTTTATTTCATGCATAGACTTCAATTACGACAAGTTCTCTTTTTGAAAACAATTCATTCTAAAATTTGTTTGAACTTCAACACAAAGCTTCACAGGCGCGCATTAACCGCAACCCATCCCGCCTCCCGAACAATCACCGCAACCTGATTTACGGGTGCAGGCACTGTGAGGCATCTTTCCGGCGAAGACAAGTTTCAATTCATCTCCGATCAATCCTTCGGTCGTAAAAATGGTAATTCCGTCATGTTCCAATATTTCCCGCGGGCTTTCTCCGATCCCGCTGACCAAAAGGCACCGGCAGTCATGAAGAATTTGAGCTAAGTCCAGCCAACGCTGTTTACCGCTTCCCGGCTCAGGCGTTTCCCTGGTTTCTATGAGCTTAAAATCGCTGCCGGTTTTCTCGTAGACCAAGAGACGGTCTGCTTCGCCTAAATGCTGATTGATTAAGACTCCTTCCATACTGGCGACGGCCACGTAAGGGCGATCATCGCCGGGAGCCACGGTTAACCGGGAACTTTCAGACAAATATTGTTGACATTGAGCATTCATCGATTCACCCAATAAACCAACCGCATCCGCTCTACAGCGGGTACAATGTTCCATCTGGGGAAGATATTCCTTAACTTCACTTCGGACTTGTTGAACCATATCCGCCGAGGGTTCCTCGATATCTTGAAAAACGGTATCTTCTGTCGGCAACAATGGAATACAGTTCATAATATCCGCGCCAAGCTCCGCCATTTTCGCCGCTACTTCCGGAATGTGTTGGTCATTGATGCCCGGAATAATCAAAGTATTGATTTTCACGGTCATGCCGGATTTTTTAAGAGAACGGACCGCCTCCAACTGTCTTTCCAAAATAACTTCCGCTCCTTTTTGACCACGGTAAATGACCTTGCCATCCCTGACCCAGGAATAAACCTTCGCTCCTATGACCGGATCAATCGCATTGATCGTTATCGTGACGTGACTCACCTGCAAATTAACCAGTTCACCGATATAGGGATTAATATTGAGTCCGTTGGTAGAGACACAAAGAAGCATATCCGGGTATTTTTCTCTAACCAAACGGAGCGTTTTTAGAGTTTCTACCGGATTGGCAAAGGGATCCCCCGGTCCCGCAATACCCACCACTGCAATCCGAGAATCCAGGATAACGACTTTTTCCAAATAAAGCAAGGCTTGATTTGGATTGAGCGTCGCTGTGGTCACTCCGGGCCTGTTTTCATTGGCGCAATTATATTTACGATTACAGTAATTGCACTGAATGTTACATTTTGGCGCAACCGGCAAATGAATCCTGCCGAATTGGTGGCGCGCATCCCGATTAAAGCAGGGGTGATTGATAATACTTCTCTCCATCTCCATCATCCTCATTTTTGGAAATTATAATTTGCATTAAATTTCGGTTTGCAAACTATACAAAAAAAATCACATATAACTATATCCAACAGCTGAATCGTCTTGCTTCTTTTCAAGCAGGGCATTCACAATCCGATCGAAAAGTTCCTGAGCTCCCCGGTAACCCAAATGGAGTATCCTTTGGCCGCCGATTCGATCATGAATCGGAAATCCCACCCTTACCAGGGGAACGTTTAATTTTCGGGAGCTTTGATAACCTTTACTGTTGCCTATAAAGAGATCCGCTCCCAGTTTTTCTGCTTCGGAGCCGATTTCCATAAAATCCACTCCCTGCTTAACAATAATTTTACCATCCAACTCAGGGGCGACTTCGCGGATGGCTTTAGCCAACCGGCCGCTGGTACCGCCGGAAGCGCATAAAACAGGAACCATCCCGATTTCGTTTAAAAAGCTAACCAGTCCGACCACTAAATCTTCTTCTCCATAAACGACGGCCCTTTTTTCAAAAACGTATTTATGACCATCAATATATGAATCAACGAGGCGGCCTCGTTCCAATTCATATTTAACAGGGAAAGAAGCAGCGGCATAAGTTTTCAAGAGTTCAAGGAAAAGATCGGTTTCGCGAATCCCGATAGGCATTCCCAACTGAAAACGAAGCGTCTTAAATCGGTCCCGCAGTATGGTTCCGGTTGTGAAATCCGGCTCGAGAGTCCGGCCCAATTCAATCGTTGCCTGGGAAGATCCCATGGTTTGGATGGCCCCAACGGTTGTTCCGCCGCCGGGAATTTTTTGATAGTCATCCCAAGTCGGACCATCAAGCGTTTCGGAGTAATCCGGCAACATAACATATTCCAAATGCAAATCCGCCAATATTTCCTTCAGATAGCGTAAATCCGCAGGAGAAACAAATCCGGGCAAAATATTCAATTGCTTTTTAGGGGTGCCTGCTTTGGCCAGAGTATCAACTGCAGCCCGGGTTACTGCATGAAATCCATCCATGTGAGTCCCTTTATAACTGGGAGTGGACATATGGATGACAAATGGATGATCCACGGCGGTATCTTCTTTTTGATAATTCCGGATTAGGGTTGCGACATCCTCGCCAATCGTCTCGCTTAAACAAGTCGTAGCGACTCCAATGATTTTTGGATGATATTGAGTCGTGACATTTCGTAATCCGGTGGATAAATTCAGCCCGCCTCCAAAAATGGTGGTATTCTCCGTAAAATTAGAAGAAGCGATATCAATAGGTTCCCGAAAATGGCTGATGAGATAACGGCGAATGTAAGTCGCGCAACCTTGGGAACCATGCAATAAGGTCATGGCGTTTTCGATACCTTTCATTGCAACGCAAGCCCCAAGAGGGGTACATAGTTTACAAGCGTTGGTGGTAACTGCAGAGGCGTTTTTCAAAATCTCATTCTCATTGACCATTGTTAAGCTTCCTCCTATCCGTGCGCTACTAAACATATTTTTACAACCCCAATTACGAATGCAACCGCAAAGAGCTTCATTACGGCACCGATTAAGCGCCGGCCTCGATACCCTCATTATCCTTAAAGCCTCGGCGGCGCGATACAAATTTCCAAACCGGACTTTGGACGGATGAATAAATCTCTTCCGCAAAATTCAACATTCCACTAAATCCGGCCAAAGGGATCTTTCGTTCATGGTTGTGATCACAAAAGCCAATACCCATTTTATAAGCCAAAGGACGTTCTTTGACACCGCCGATAAACAAATCAACTTCTTTTTCCTGTAAAAATTGGGACAATTCCAAAGGATTAGAGTCATCAACAATAATGGTTCCCTCATCGCACAAGCTTTGTAACTGTTGATAATCATCTTTGTTTCCGGTTTGGGAACCGACCATCACAACTTTCATGCCAAGGAGCCGCAATGCCCTGACTAAGGCGAAGGCCTTAAACGCTCCTCCAACGTAAACGGCGGCTTTTTTACCGGTTAATTTTGCTTTATATTCCTGCAACTTGGGGTAAATAGCCTCAATCTCTTCCCGTACCAATTTTTGAGTCCTCTTCATCAGTTCGGGATCTTTAAAGAAACGGGCGACACTGTATAAAGCTTCCGAAACATCCTCAATCCCGAAATAGGCAACTCGGAGATAAGGAGTTCCATAATGCTCTTCAAACATTTTTGCCAAATGGACCATGGAACCGGAACACTGAACAACATTCAGAGCCGCTCCATGGGAGCGCTGAATCTCTTCAATTCTGGCATCCCCCGTCAAACAGGAAACCACCTGAACTCCCATTTTTTCGTAATACGAACGAATAATCCAACTTTCGCCGGCCACATTAAACTCACCCATAATGTTAATACTATATTTAGAAATATTTTCGAGTGGTTTCGTTCCGGTCAATTTAAATAAAGCGCCACAGGCAGCCCGGTAGCCATCCTTTTTTGTACCTTTGAACCCTTCCGAATCCACCGGTAAAACCGGAATGCCCTTTTCCAGGCTAACCTTTTTACAGATAGCCGCCACATCATCACCGATGATTCCGATGATGCAGGTGGAATAAACAAAAGCAGCTTTCGGCTGATAGCGGTCGATTAATTCAATCAAAGCCGCATACAATTTCTTTTCGCCGCCGGAAATCACATCAAGTTCCTGCAAATCGGTGGAAAAGCTTAAACGATGTAACTCCGGACCCGAGGAGAGCGCCCCTCGAATATCCCAGGTATAAGCGGCGCAGCCGATGGGTCCGTGGACCAGATGAACCGCATCGGCGATTGGATATAAAACCACCCGGGAACCGCAAAATACGCAAGCCCGCTGGCTGACGGAACCAGCTAAACTTGGTTTACTGCACTCCATCTCGAATGGGGTTGACGCCCCTTTCTTAAAAATTTGTTTTTGCCGTTGTTCCAATACAGCCATTTGGACTCACTCCTTATCTTGAATAGTAAATCGATTACATCTGTAACTCGATAGTCGTATCATCAGCATCACGATCCTGACGATCCATGAAAACGTCTAGGATTTTTTCAACCAGTCTCATTCCGCCCCGGTAACCCACAGTCGGGAATAAGCTATGACCAATCCGGTCTTCGATCGGGAACCCGAAGCGAACGAAAGGAATGTCTTCATCCTTGGCAATATATTTGCAATAAGTATTCCCGATGATTAAATCAACGGGTTCGTTCTTGATCCATTGATGCAATAAAAACATATCACCGGCTGCACGCACATTGACGTTTGGAACTGAATCTTTTAGAATTTCCCGGATTTTTCCTTCAAAAGCTTTACCTGGAGTACCGGTAACGATATGAACCGGCTTCATATCCAGTTCCAGCATAAACTGAGTTAAGGCAATTAACTGATCCGGATCGCCCACCAAAGCCACTTTTTTGTGGTAAAAATATTGCTGCATATCTGTGATCACATCCACCATCCGGCCACGTTCTTCCGTGATAGAATCCGGCACATTGACCCCAGCCACAGTCCGCATGGTATTGATAAAATTATCAGTCGCTTGAATTCCAATCGGTAAATCGAGAATACTACATTTGACCTTGCATTTAGCATCCAACGCTTCCGCAGCCGGCCCCGAGGCTAACGAGCCCAAAGCGATAGTTGCTTTACTGTCACCGGTGCTTTTCAGTTCGGGAATGGTGACTCCACCTTTGGGAAACATACGGTATTTACCGGTTTGAGGTGTATCCAGCACGTCGGAAGTATCCGGAAAAAGAACGATCTTAATTCCCATTTCTTTGGCCAAACGTTTAATTTCGCGCATATCCGAAGGTTCAACCCAGCCGGGAATCACGTTAATCTGATTTTTCTGAACCCCGGTTTTTTCTGAAAAATAATCAACCATTCCCCGGACCATATTGGCAAAACCCGTAACATGAGAGCCAACATAACTTGGGGTATTGGTATGGATTACATACTTGCCTTGGGGTATCTTCCCCTCTTCTCTAGCCTTGGCTACAATTTGAGGAATATCATCACCGATAGTCTCGGATAAGCAAGTAGTATGAACTGCGATGACATCGGGTTTATAAATACTGAAAATGTTTCCGATCGCTTCGAGCAGATTGGCTTGACCTCCGAAAACCGATGAACCTTCAGTAAATGAGCTGGTTCCAGCCATGACCGGTTCTTTATAATGGCGGGTCAAGGTGCTCCGGTGATATGCACAGCATCCCTGGGAACCATGACTTTGAGGCAAACAATTATGAATACCCAAAGCCGCATACATTGCGCCAATCGGCTGGCAAGTCTTGGCGGGATTGACCATTAAAGCTTCACGTGTTTTAATTTCTTTGGGTGTATGGCGTAATAGCATTTTACACTCTCCTTTGAAAAAACTTAACTCCCGGCTTGATCAATATTCGTTTATCCGTTGACATTAAAAGAGGCAATTAATTCCGGATCTTTTTGCCATGGCGCTTCAATTAGGTGCCATATTCTGGTATTTACCATGCGATCGATTTCATTATAAAAATTGATTGCACCTTTAAATCCGGCATAGGGTCCGCTATAATCATAGTTATGAAGCTGTTTACAAGGGATACCCCACTTTTGAATCACATACTTTTCTTTGATCCCGGCACAAAATACCGAAGGTTTGTAGATTTCCAGCAACCGTTCCGTTTCATAATGGCTGATATCGTCAATAATGAGAGATTTTTGATCCATTTCTTCCATCATTCCGTCATAATCTTTAAACCGAAAACCTTTTTCCTCTAAAGCTTTGATTTCTTCCTCGCTCTTCCGCGGCCGGTATAATTCCGGATCAGGCTCAACTTCCAACTGCTCGATATTCCGGCTGTCTGCATCCACTTTCATGGTGGGGATCACCCGGCGGCCTTCATAATCATCCCGATGGGCAAATTCATAGCCGGCTGCTACCGTCTTCATGCCGATATCTGTAAATAAATCTTGATAATGATGAGCCCTGGATCCACCAACAAAGAGCATGGCAGTCTTTCCTTCACAGCGGGAACGAACATCATCCTGGACCGTTTTAACCTTTGCCATTTCTTCGGCGATAACTTCTTCCACTTTCCGGGTCAGTTCAGGGTCATCAAAGTAAGCGGCAATTTTCCGAAGAGTCTTGGCGGTACTTTCTGCCCCGATAAAATTACCTTTGATCCAGGGGATACCATATTTAGCCTCCATCATTTCGGCTACATAATTAATGGAGCGATGGCACATGACCACATTCAAGTCTGCGGTATGGGAATTGGCAAATTGCTCATAGGTGGAATTACCACTAAAGGTGGCAATCAATTTAATCCCAGTCTTAGCAATGAGATCTTCAATCACAAAAGCATCGCCGCCGATATTATACTCACCCATTACATTAATTTTAAATTTATCTTCGTGGGGTGTATCATCCAGACCAATGATATGTTTAAACAATTGGTTATTAGCTATATGATGTCCGGCCGACTGACTGACACCTTTATACCCTTCACAACTAAAACCAAAAATATTGATTCCCAATTCTTCTTTCATTTCCCGGGCTACAGCATGAACATCGTCACCAATTAATCCGACCGGGCAGGTGGAGAAGATACCGATGGCTTTAGGCTTAAATATTTCATAAGCTTCACGGATGGCTTGTTTCAGCTTTTTTTCACCGCCGAAGACGATATTCTCTTCCTGCATGTCGGTGGAAAAACAATAAGTTATAAAATTGGCATCTTCATCACCCTCTGGACGAGTTTGATTTCGGCGAGTCAGCCAACTGTAAAAACCGCATCCAATCGGGCCATGGGTAATATTTAAAATATCCCGGGTCGGTCCAAGCACCACACCTTTACATCCGGCATAAGTACAGCCACGTTGGGTAATGATTCCCGGGATGGTTCTTACATTGGACTCAACTGGGGGCATAAGCACCGGATCCGGTTCATTTAAAACCATATGTTTTTGGCGTTTTCGGGCTACCTTCGCCGGATATGACTTTAATATCTCATCTTTGACTTCTTGGGCATCAGGTTTTTTATTGATCACCAGGTCCACCTCCGCAATTAATATTAATGTTAATCAATCATCGAGTACTTCATCGCCAGACTCACCCGTTCGGACCCTGATGGCATCCAAAACCGGATTCACAAAAATCTTACCGTCTCCGGGTTGACCTGTCTTGTTTGTTTCAATGATCGTTTGGACAACTGTCTGAACCAGTTTATCAGGTACCACAACCATTAATAGTCTTTTAGGGATTAAACGCGGGCCTTTACCAAGCTGGGAAATGGCCTCATCATACCCAGCCCCGGCCCCCTCCAATACCTTAAAGTCAACTTGCCCCTTCCCTCTTCCGACCACGTTTCCAGTGGCGGTAAAAGAGGATATTCCCGCATCCACAAGAGCTTTTTTGGTTTTATTCATCATGTTAATCCGAATCATCGCCATTACTTCTTGCATGGAGCTGCCACCTTTCCAAATTCTTAATTCAGGATTCCTTTACTCCCGAGCTCACTGTGTAAACTTCCGCTACCGGTAAAACGAATATTTTACCATCTCCAAAGGAACCTTTCTCTCCGGTGCGGGCATTTTCCAAAATTGTATTAATGACAAAATCTTTATCGCTATCAGGAACCACCATGATTAACAATTCCTTGGGCAGTTCATCATAATGAACTTCTCCGACTTTCAAACCCCGTTGTTTCCCTCTTCCAAAAACAGCAACCTTGGTAACGGCCGGAAATCCGGCATCCATTAAAGCGGCGAGCACATTATCACATTTCTCGGGACGGACAATCGCTTTGATCATTAACATATCATTTTTCCCCCTTATCTTTTTTTGACTTTTTAGTCTGCGATACCGTATTCAATCAACAATTGCTCTAATTCTTCAATAGCTAAAGGCTTGGGGATTACAAACATGTCGTTTTCATCGATCCTTTTGGCCAAATTGCGATAATGTTGGGCTTGGGGGTGGGTTGGATCGTAATCAATCACGGTCTTCCGGTTAATCTCGGCCTTTTGGACCATATTGTCACGGGGTACGAAATAAATCATTTGGGTGCCGATCTTTTTCGCCAATGCTTGAATCATTGCTTCTTCGTTATCAACCTTACGGCTGTTGCAAATCAGGCCGCCCAACCGAACTCCGCCGGCCTCGGCGAACTTCATAATCCCTTTACAGATATTATTGGCCGCATACATTGCCATCATCTCACCGGAGACAACAATGTAAATTTCCTGGGCTTTTCCCTCGCGAATCGGCATTGCAAATCCGCCGCATACAACGTCGCCTAAAACATCGTAAAAAGCATAATCAAGTTCTTTATCAGCATCGTAGGCGCCGAGCTGTTCCAACATATTGATGGAAGTGATGATTCCACGGCCGGCACAACCAACGCCAGGTTCTGGACCGCCTGATTCCACACATAGCGTATTGCCGTAACCGGTACGCATAATGTATTCCAGGTCGATGTCCTCGCCTTCTTCCCTTAAAGTATCCAGCACTGACTTCTGGGCAAGTCCCCCCAGCAATAAACGGGTCGAATCAGCTTTAGGGTCGCAACCGACTACCATAACCTTTTTTCCTGCTTCCGCCAAACCTGCCACCGTGTTCTGGGTGGTCGTCGATTTCCCGATACCACCCTTACCATAAATTGCAATTTTGCGCATCTGTCATACCTACCTTTCAAAAAGAGTTTTTGTAAGTTTTGTGTTAGGTTATTTATAAAATATAACATTCTCTGTAAAAAGTCAATCGATATCTAACACAAACATTACAAAATCCAGTTAACAATAAGTTACAGGGTATTCAATGTGTTGTATACAAAACACGTCCTGCCTAGCTGTTCTTTTTCGAAAATTTGTTGTCATAAAATTTTTCATCATAACACAAACGTAACATTAGTTGACAATAAAAAAGCAAAGCCCCGTTTCGGCTTTGCCTGTTCTTACTATTCCAATCAATCGAATGTTTTTAGCCTGATATACTGATATATCTGAGTTTCAGAACGAATTGCGTAAATCTTTTATAAGCGTCAGAAGCGCCTCTAACCCACCATCTGTAAATCCCGTTTTTCAAGATATTCATCATAGCTCATCCGCTGGTCGATTATGCCTTGCGGAGTTATTTCAATAATCCGGTTGGCCACCGTCTGAACGAATTGGTGATCATGAGAAGTAAAAAGCAACGTTCCTTTATAATTAATTAATCCGTTGTTAAGAGCGGTTATTGATTCCAAATCCAGATGATTGGTGGGTTCGTCCAGGATAAGCACATTGGCCCCTGAAAGCATCATCCGGGCCAGCATACAACGGACCCTTTCTCCACCGGATAAAACTTGCGCTTTTTTGAGGGCTTCGTCTCCGGAAAATAAAACCCGTCCGAGCCAACCCCGTAGAAAGGTCTCGGTTTGGTCTTTAGAGAATTGGCGTAACCAATCCACCAGCGACAATTCGACTCCTTGAAAAAAGGCCGTGTTATCTTTGGGAAAATAAGTTCGGGAGGTAGTAACCCCCCACTGAAAAGAACCGCTGTCGGCCTTTATTTCTTCCGTTAGGATTTCAAAAAGCATCGTTTTAGCCAATCCTTCGGGCCCGACGAAAGCAATTTTGTCACCTTTGAGTACCCTGAAACTGATGTTTTCCAAAACAACTTCGTTCCCATTTTTCCTGGTCAAGTTTTTAACTTCCAACAATTCGTTACCGGCTTCCCGGTCGGGTTTAAAATCAATAAACGGATATTTACGGGAAGACGGCTTAATATCTTCCAACACTAAGCTTTCCAACTGTTTCTTCCGCGAGGTGGCTTGTTTTGACTTCGAGGCGTTGGCGCTGAACCGTTGAATAAATTCTTGCAATTCTTTCATTTTGGCCTCGGTTTTCTTATTAGCGTCTTTCAACTGTTTTAAAACCAACTGGCTGGATTCATACCAAAAATCATAATTGCCGACATATAACTGAATTTTATGATAATCAATATCGGCGATATGCGTACATACCTTATTCAAGAAATGCCGGTCATGGGAGACCACAATCACCGTATTTTCAAAGTTATATAAAAAATTTTCCAACCAAGTTATTGAAGCTAAGTCTAAATGGTTGGTGGGTTCATCCAAAAGCAAAATATCCGGATTGCCAAACAATGCCTGGGCCAAAAGGACCCTCACTTTTTTATTATCGTCCAGCTCCAGCATTTTTTTGTCGTGAAGGGCGACCTCAATACCCAGGCCGTTTAAAAGTTTGGCTGCGTCGGATTCGGCATCCCATCCGTTCAGTTCCACAAATTCCCCTTCGAGGTCGGCAATTTTCAAGCCATCCGCATCCGAAAAATCCGGTTTCGAGTATAAGGCCTCTTTCTCCTTCATGATGGCATAAAGCCGTTGATGCCCCATGATGACTGTTTGTAATACCGGAAATTGATCGTACTCAAAGTGGTTCTGTTTCAAAACTGCCAGTCTTTCACCAGGTGTAATACTCACTTCTCCATTACTGGGTTCAATATCTCCGGCCAGTATTTTTAAAAAGGTGGATTTTCCGGAGCCGTTGGCTCCGATCAGGCCGTAACAATTTCCGGCCGAAAATTTGATATTAACATTTTCAAATAAGGCTCTGCCTCCAAAACGCAAAGTTAATCCAGTGGTGCTAATCATTGAACGTCCTTCCTTTTTACATGGTGATGAATTTTAATATGTTTACTGCAATATTCATATGCAGGATCACAATCCGGGCAATGATGAAAAGTCATAGCGGGATCGGTCTTCTCGGTCATCCCGCAATATTCACAGACATGGAGCGGAGCGATATAGTTATCGGCGGCCTTTTCAAAACTTTTGCGGTTTTCATAGGCCCCACGACTCCGACGGGTCCGTTGAATAATGTCGGGGCCGAAAAAGAGCAAATAGTTAGCAAGGGAAACCACTGCCACTATTTTATCAGAAAGTGGTTGGGTTATAACGGTAAAACCTATTATTGCCCAGTAAAACCAGGATAAATACTTAACTTTCAGGGGGATAATAAAGAAAATTAAAATTTCATAATTAGGGAACAGGTAGGCAAAGGCCAAAAACAATGACAAATTAAGATAAACTCCAGTAACCCCGCCCCCGGTGAGAAAAGCGGCTATCGTAGTAGCGATCATCCCCACCAGATAATAAAAGTTAAATTTAAAACTGCCCCACTCTTGCTCCAGACTGACTCCAACCGTATAATAGAACAACAACACAAATACAATGAATAGTAAGGACATGGTAGGCGGGATAAAGATATAGGTAATTAAACGCCAAATTTGCCCTTGCATTACACGGACTGGATCGAGGATCAATGTATCTCGCACAGTGTTTGTATTATCTAAAAACATTAAAAAGAAAACAAAAGCATTTAAAATAATAATGTAATACATCAATCCGGGAATTGCAAAACGGCCGAATTTCCGATCCAGCTTATTTAACCAGTTCATTGTTACACTCCTATGAGTTTTTCATTTTTGACACCGGCGAGTTGGAGGACAAGTTCCCAGTGTTCACTCTTTACCGGCATCACCGAAAGCCGGGGCTCGGATATCAGTTGCCATCCCCCAAAGAGCGGGTTTTGTTTAACGGTTTTTAAGGAAACGGTCCGGGGCAATGGATAACGGGGGATTAAATCCACCGCCATAAATTTAGGATCCCCGGCTTCCGGGTCGGGATAGGGCAAAGAGACAACTTCCGCAACCCCGATAATGGCTTTTTCTTTGCCGGTATGATAAATGAAAACCTGATCCCCCGGAGTCATTCCTTTCATATACTTGATGGCCCGAAAATTACGGACGCCGTTCCAACGGTCACGGCCCAGACGGACCAGATCAAAGTAACTGTACTGCTCCGGCTCGGTTTTTACCAGCCAGTAGTCCAGAGTCATCACCTTCCAAAAACTCAATCAAAATTTTAAAGGCTATCCTGACTATTTTACCAATTATTTGTCATAAAATGAATAAAATCTTCCGATTTTATTCGCCCGTAGGATTATTTTTTTTAGGGTAAATCGCTGCTAAACCTCCAGTAGAGGTTTCCCGGTAAGATAATTTCAAATCCCGTCCGGTTTGGCTCATGGTTTTGACAACTTCATCAAAACTGATCCGGTGACGGCCGTCCGACAGCAGAGCATATTCCGCCGAATCCAAGGCCCTTGTTGCGGCGAAGGCGTTTCGCTCGATACAGGGGATTTGCACCAATCCCGCTACCGGATCGCAGGTTAATCCTAAATGATGTTCAAATCCCATTTCAGCGGCATACTCCACCTGGGCCGGAGAACCGCCCAAAAGTTGCACCGCAGCGCCGGCCGCCATGGCGCAGGCGGTCCCGATTTCGCCCTGACAGCCTACCTCGGCGCCGGAGATGGAGCCGTTAGTCTTTACCAGATTACCGATTAAACCGGCAGTGGCTAAGGCATGTAAAATGGTCTTTTCAGGCAAATGATTCGTTTCTTGCAGATAATATAAGACGGCGGGAAGAACTCCGCAGGAACCGCAGGTGGGCGCGGTGACGATCTGCCCTCCGGCGGCATTCTCCTCCGAAACGGCCAGCGAGTAGGCAAACAGCAAATTGGCCCGTTGAAAAGAACCCCGATCTTGCCTGGCCTTTAAAAAAAAGGAAAAGCTTTTCCGGGGCAGCTTGAGTTCGCCGGGTAAAATTCCCACTCCATTGCAACCCCGCTTTACACTATCCCGCATCACATGCCATACTTTCTTGAGATATTCCCAAATGGCCTCTCCTTCTTGCTCAACCACATAACACCATAAAGGTTCGGCTTTTTGGGAGACATGGGCTACGATTTCTTCCATTGAGTTTAAGTTATAAAGATTATGCTGAAGCTCACTAGCGCCTTCAACCTTCAGGGCTCCCCCTCCGATGCTGTAGACACGCCAGGAGCCCATACCAACACCATCGGCATCCAAGGCTTCAAACTCCATACCGTTGGGGTGAAGCGGCAACTCTGTTTCGGGATGCCAAATCAGCTCCACCAGGTGGGGTTTTAAAGCCTCGGTAATTGCCTGATCGGTTAAATGCCCTTTACCGGTTGCCGCCAAACTGCCATAGAGAGTCACCCGGAATTGGGAAGCGTTGGGTTGCTCAGCCAAAAAAATTTCAGCTGCCTTACGGGGACCCATGGTATGGCTAGCCGATGGACCATAGCCGATCCGAAATAATTCCGTCAAAGATTCCATAGCCAATCCTTTAAAGTTTATTTATTTTATTGTTTCCTAATATATATGGATGAATATTTTTCGAGCCTAATTTTCCGCTGCTATTTTTTCAATTTAGCCAGAGCATCCGCTAATGCCGTATTGACCAACTCGTTTTGGTTTTGATTGCGGATATATTTTTGCACGTCCCGTTTATTGGTGCTGCCTTTTTCCCCTTCTCGCCGTTTGGAGAAAGCGCTTAATTTTTCACGGTAACCACAGGAGCAAGTGAAGGTTTTTCCTTCCCCTTCGCCGCGAAGTTCCATTCTTTTATGACACTGAGGGCAGCGGGCATTGGAAGTCAAGGAGATATTCTGACGATACCCGCACTCCCGATCCTGGCAGACATACATTTCACCCCTTTTACCTTTCACCTGCAAAAGGAATTTACCGCACTGAGGGCATTTTACCCGGGTCAAATTATCATGCCGGTAACTATGACTGCTTCCTACAATCATAGACACCAACTGTTCCGTATACTCTTTGATCCCCTTGATAAAGTTGGCCCCGGCGGCCTTACCCCGGCTGATATCATTCAATTGCTGTTCCCATTTGGCGGTTAATTCCGGAGATTTCAACTCTTCCGGCACCAGCCCGATAAGCTGGGTTCCCTTGGAGGTAGGAACGATTTCTTTATCCCTGCGCTCCATGTAGAAGGAGTTGAATAACTTCTCAATAATCTCGGCCCGGGTAGCCGGGGTCCCCAAACCGCTGGTGTTCTCGATGGCCTCCCGTAATTCCCGATCTTCAATCCATTTACCGGGATGTTCCATGGCCGATAATAAAGTCGCCTCGGTATAGCGGGCCGGCGGTTTGGTCTTCGCCGCGATGGTTTTTGCCCCCGACACTTTGAAGGAATCCCCCTGGTTGATAGCAGGGAGAGATTGGGCGGATTCCTGATCATCCCCATCATCCTCAATGCCGTCTTGATAGACAGTACGCCAACCCTTGGATTGAATGACTTTTCCGTGAGCAGTAAACGAATGTCCGTGAACTTCAAATTTCACAGTGGTCTGTTCATATTCAAAGGGGGGTGAAAGCACAGCCAGAAACCGTTTAACGATTAAGTCGTATATTTTCAGTTCTTCCGGGCTGAGTTTCGACAAATAGACCGGTTCTTCCGTGGGAATAATCGCGTGATGATCGGTGACTTTGGCGTTATTCACCAACCTTGACGACGGCTTGATTTTACTCTTTAAAAGCCGCCGGGCCTTTTCGGCGTAAGGGCCCACGGCGATGCTTTCCAATCTCTCCGGCAGGGTCCCGACAATATCTTCGCTGATATAACGGGAATCCGTTCTGGGATAGGACACCAGTTTATGAACCTCATAAAGCTGCTGCATGGTGGAAGAGGTTTGTTTGGCGGAGAAACCATATTTGCGGTTGGCGTCTCTCTGAAGCTCCGTTAAATCATAGGCCAGCGGCGGCAATTCGTTCTTCCGCTCTTTTTTCACTTCAATGACCGTTCCACTTCCGCCGCTTACTTCGGCCACGATTTTCTCGGCAACGGTTTTATCAAAAAGACGATTTTGACCGTTCTTATCCTGCCATTGCAGGGAAAAATGGGGTACGGAAATTTGAATGGTCCAATAATCTTTGGGGACAAATTCCTTAATTTCTTTCTCACGGGCTACCACCAAGGCGAGGGTGGGAGTTTGAACCCTGCCGGCCGAAAGCTGGGCATTGTATTTACAGGTAAGAGCCCGGGTGACATTCAGTCCCACGAGCCAATCCGCCTCCGCCCGACTTTCCGCGGCGGCATAAAGCCGTTCATAGTCCTTGCCCGGCCGTAAATTGGCAAAACCTTCGCGGATCGCCCGTTCGGTTTGGGAAGAAATCCACAAACGCTTAATGGTCTTATGAAAACCCACTTTGTCAATGATCCAGCGAGCAACCAGTTCCCCTTCCCGTCCGGCATCGGTGGCAATAATCAACTCGGTGATCTCCGGGAGCCTCATCAAGTTTTTAACCACCCCGAACTGTTTGGCGGTCTCCCGGATCACCGTCAGCTCCATCTTGGGCGGCAGCATCGGCAAATCTTCCGCTCTCCAAGTTTGATATTTCTTGTCATAGGCTTCCGGATCGGCTAAAGTAACCAAATGGCCCAAGGCCCAGGAAACGATATACCGGGAGCCGATAAAACAGCCATTGCCTTTTTGATTGCATTGAAGGACTTTGGCCAATTCCCGCCCTACGGAAGGTTTTTCAGCCAGCACTAAACTTTTACCCATCTTTTTAATCTCCGAATCCTAGTGTGAAAGTAACATCCGGATCATTGTTTCTATAATGGGGAGAGGATATCCTGCCAAAACATTTGGCGAAAGGAAGGAATGATCATCATTAACTCCTGTTAAAACAAAAACCCCATCCCCATATAATAGGCTAAATTGGAATCTTCTCCATAACTAACGCTCAAAAATACCGGTCCCAATAGGGTTGAACTCATTAAGCCCATCGATAAACCGTTTTTAATTTTTAGATCCGACCAATTTTCATATACTCCGCCATTTTCCATCCAAACGCCAAAATACACATTTTTACCGGTCGGCGTCTGGGAAATGCATTTTAAAAAACCGATATTGCCTAATAAGTAATTATTGCCGTGAAGCTCCCCGGAACAATATGCACCGAGCCGAAACAATCCCCCTAATTTAAATTGCTGGGGTAAAGGTAAATCATCATGAGTGGAGACTCCTCCGGAGAGGGAAACAAAAATTGAATCATGCTCGCCAACCGGAACATGCCAGCGGATCTTATTTTCAGCGATCCCAAATTGGTTTGAACTTTCCGGCGCATAGAAATACCAGTTGGTATTGGAATCAATCGCCAAACCTCTGCGGGGTATAATGGGGTCGTCTGCGGAATTGTAATTCCATTTAAGGCGGAGCATCCGGACTGGCCCATCGTAATCCGCATCCAAAGGATCCCCGATTTTTAATTTGGCGTCTTGATATCCCCCGATATAACCGACCCTTCCTTCCGAAAACCGATTGAAAGCATATCCCAAATCACAAGCTAACTGATAATCAGTGATTTTATAGTCCGTGACGCGTATGCCATTATCGAATAAACTTTTGCTTTCCCGCTTACCACTCACAGAGGTAGCCAAAAACCATTGACTATCACTGACAGGTTTATAGAATTCCAAGAATAGATTGGGTTCTGTTCCTATACCGAAATCAGCCCGCACTTCGGAACCTGGACCGGCAACATTCATATGGCTCATCCGGAGTCCCACAAAAAACTTACTTTGATCCTGATCGAAAGCCACTTGAATATTGGATAATATGAATGGCGGACCATAGGTTTTTTCTTGTACTGTAACGACTAGAACCGGCCCATCTTCATCGGCTTCAAACTCATAGGACAAGCTTTCGTATAAACCGGAACCCATAATCTCAGTTAAATCCTTTTCTAAAAATCCCGTATGAATGGGTTTGCCGATATAGGAACGCAAATGCTTTTGCATAGCCGATTCATTCATCGTGGAGGCGCCCACGATTTCTATGGCATGCGGGACGGTTAAATCGGTGTGAAAACGGTTTTTCCGGGTTTGCAGATATTGACGCCATGATGATTCATCCAGAGAATATTTCAATAACACATCCCTTTGTCTGTCTGCCGCTTGATAACCCAATTCCACATAACGTTTAACAGCATCCCACTTATAAAGTCCCAGTTCTGTTAATTCCGGTTCCAGCACCATATTGGCCATTGCAGCGGAAGGTTTGACATTACTGCCGGTGACTGTATCCAGAGTTTGCGATATTACAGTGCCGATATTTTCGGAAAGATGGTTCTGGGGCGGCGACAAGATATTCACGGCAATTACCACATCGGCGCCCATCGCTTTAACTTCTCCTACCGGCAAATTGTTAAGGATACCTCCATCCACCAGTAGTCGTCCGTTATATTCAACCGGAGCGAATGCTGCCGGAATGGACATCGTAGCCCGAAGGGCTTTTACTAATGAACCGCTTTTTAATGCAACAGACTCGCCTCTCCGGATATCCGTAGCGATACAACGAAAAGGGATGGGAAGATCTCCGAAATTTTTTATCAAAGAATACTGGAGTGTTATCCGGCTTAAAAGCATGTCAATTTGGTAAATACTTAACCCATTGGGCAAACTGATTTTATGATCCCGAAAACCCAGTCCGGACATAGGGTAATCCCGATAGTCTTCTTTTCTCCGAAAATTCAAAGAGTCAAATGGAGCAGTCGGATTGAAAACGCTATTCCAATCAATATTCTCGGCCAAGTTTTCAATCTCATGCGGTGTCATTCCCATGGCATAACAACCACCCATGAGCCCACCCATACTGGTACCGGTGATATAATCCACAGGAATACGATTTTCTTCAAGCCATTTTAAGACTCCAATATGAGCAAAACCGCCGGCGGATCCGCCCCCCAAAACCAAACCCATTTTAGGAAATTTTTGAGATTGAAGGACCTCGTTTTGTGCCGTGACCAAAGACGTTCCAACGAAGCTGACCCCTATCAAGATCAAATAAAAAGGGATGATGAATTTGGGGAATTTTTGGATTAACATTCTATTCATCCTTTCGTGACTTTTGACGACATTTTTCATTTCTGAGTATTTTTACGGGTAAAAGCGATGATTCTTGATTAATTCCATTATCGGTAATTTTTTTATTTCGCCGGAGAGAAAGATAAAAAATATAAACAGTCAAATTTCCACGAAACAATCAAAATTTACCACAGCCCAATTTGTTTTGGATATAAAAAAAACCCGGGATACTTTGAATATCCGGGGTTTTTTGGAACACTGGCTACCAGAAAAAACAGCTTACTTGGTAACGATCGATACACCGGTATCGACTACTTTACCGTCAGCCTTAATCTTGCCTTCTAAAACGCTAATTACTTTTTTCAAGCCTTCATAGCCCATCACGGATGGATTTTGAACCATCGTTGCTTTTAAAAATCCTTCTTTTAACAAGCTTTTAATAGCATCGGATGAATCAAAGCCAATACCGATAACTGATTGACCGGATTCTCTGATTGCATTACCGGCGCCTACTGCAGAACCCTCATTCGCGCCAAAGATACCAACGCAACCTTGAGTAATATAGTTGGTGGCGATGTCTTTTGCTTTTGCCGCATCACCGTCGCAATATTGGGTAGCCAGCAAGGTGAAACCTTTGCCAGCAAAAGCCGCACGGAATCCTTTTTCACGGGAAACGGTGGAAGCGGTTGCCGCATTGACACTGACAATACCGATTTTACCTTTTTTGATACCCGCTTTGGCAAGGTCCTTTAACATTTCAAGACCTGCGGTTTTACCTGCCCCTTCATTATTGGTGGCAAAAGTTCCAACTGCAGGGAATTTGGCGGGAGAATCAACATAAAGAATTTGGACTTTTTTCGCTTGGGCTTCTTTCAAAGCGGATGTAACCGCATCCGGGCCGTTTGCTGCCAGCAAAATAGCATTGGCGCCGTTGGCAACCGCATTATTAATCATTTCAATTTGTTTGGCGTCATCTTTGATATCCGGAGCCGTCCATTTGTAATCCACGTTACCAAGTTCGGCGACTGCCTTTTTGCAACCTTGGTCAACTCCTGCCCAATACTGGTCCATTTGGTCCATGGTAATCAGAAATACTTTAAATGTTTTGGGTGCGGCAATGGATACCGAAGCAAAACTCACCGCAAGAACGAGAATTGCGCACAGAAACAGAGTACTTACTTTCTTCATCAACTTTTTCCTCCTTTTTTATATAAAAGCCTTGAGGCTTTTATTAACTCGGGGTTACCATCTGCGGTTTAGCAGTTGTTTTGGTTTTGGTTTTTTCCGTTCTTCTGGAGCGGACAATAACATCCATAAATACGGATAACACAACGATAATACCGATCACAATATTGCGGATGGCCACCGGCGCGCCTGCAAATTGCAGACCGTTAGCCAGAGCGCCCCAAATACATGCTCCAACAACGGTGCCAAGTAAAATCCCCTGTCCTCCAAGGGTACTGACACCACCGATAACTGCCGCCGCAACGGCATAGAGTTCATAGGAATTACCCGCATCCATGGTTCCCATGCCCGTGGTGGCACAGATAATGAGTCCAACAACACCGGCGCAAAATGCGCTGACCGCATAGGCCTTGATCACCGTGTTCAAAGTATTAACTCCGGAAAGGCGCGCTGCTTCCAAATTACTTCCCGTAGCGTAAATATGCCGTCCGGTACGGGTCTTACTGAGCAAGAAGTTGAAAATAAGCCATAAAACAATAGCGATAATGATCGGGTTAAAGATGCCGAAAGTTTTTCCGTAGTAGAAAAAATTACGGAAGGCATTGGCAACGGGGCCGTCGCCGATTAAATTGGTATTATAATTATTATTGACAATCTGGGCCACGCCCCGCGCTATGGTCATGGTACCCAAAGTCGCAATAAATGAAGGAAGTTTGCATCCGGAAACCAGGAAACCGTTGAGGACGCCGGTTAACAAACAAATAATTATGGTGATTCCTGCCGCGACCCAGGGGTCGACTCCACGGGTCATCAAAGTCGCCGACACCATGCAGCTCATGCCAACCACCGAGCCGATGGAAAGGTCGATGTTTCCCGTAATCAAAACATAAGACTGAGCGATACCGATTAAAAGAATCGGCGCGATTTGCCGCAAAAGGTTGGCAACATTGACCGGCGAAAAAAACAAGGGATTGATAATTCCGAAAACCACACACATTACAATTAGACCGATGCCTACTGTAATAACCTGACCCATTCCACGAATATTAAACAATCTCTTCAGTACATTATTTCCCATTATGCTTTACCTCGAATTCTTTTGATACTTTTTAGCTGGCTATATCTTTGCTTTCAAATTGAGTGGCATACTCCAAGATTTTGTTTTGCGTCGCCTGTTCCTGGTCCAGTTCGCCGGTAATCTTTCCGTCGCACATCACCAATATCCGGTCACTGATGCCCATAATTTCCGGCATTTCCGATGAAACGAACAAGACGCCGATTCCTTGCTGTTTCAGCTCATTCATGATATTATAGATTTCAACCTTGGCGGCAACGTCTATCCCGCGGGTTGGTTCGTCAAAAATGACCACCTTTGAATTTCTGGCCAGCCATTTTCCAACAACCAGTTTTTGCTGGTTACCCCCTGAAAGGCTGGCGGCGTCATTTTCGGGACTTGCCAGTTTTATATTGAGACTGGAGACGGCTTTTTGGATCATTTGCGCTTCTTTTTTCTGGTTGACCACGCCCAGGGTATTGCAGAGGATGTCTAGGTTCGGCAGAGCGATATTCTCCTTGATGGACAGGCCCGTGCAAAGACCGTCTTTCTTGCGATCCTCCGGCGCCAAAACCAATCCGGCCTTGATGGCATCCATCGGGCAGTTAATCGTAACCGGCTCTCCGTTAATAAAAATTTCCCCCGAATCCTTCGGATCCACTCCGAAAATCGCCCGAGTGGTTTCAGTACGCCCTGCTCCCATCAAACCTGCGATTCCCACAATTTCCCCTTCGTATAACTCAAAGCTGATGTCTCGAACCATTTTTCCGGCATTAATGTTTTTTACTGCGAAGACTTTTTTGCCGCGTGCGGTTTTTACCCGCGGGAATTTTTCTTTGATTTCCCGTCCAACCATATTGGAAATGATCTCTGGCATGGTTAGTTTCTTAAAATCTTCGCTCATCACAAACTTGCCGTCTCGCATGATGGTTACACGGTCCACAATATACTGCAACTCTTCCAAACGGTGTGAAATATATACTATCCCGCAGCCATTCTTCTTTAAATCCCTGATAATAGTGAAAAGTTCTTCAATTTCCTTGCTGGTTAAGGCACTGGTAGGCTCATCCATAATCAGCACTTTGGCATTGGTGTGAAGCGCCTTGGCAATTTCCACCATTTGCTGTTTGGATACGGATAAATCTCCGACCACTGTTTGGGGATCGATGTCTATTTTTAAGCGGTTTAACAGTTCACGGGCTTCCGTGTTCATCGATTTGGTTGATAACATTCCATTATGGCACTTTTCCCTGCCCAGGAAGATGTTTTCGGCCACCGTAAGATGAGAACACATATTCAGTTCCTGGTGGATAATGGCGACTCCCAAAGCCTGTGCCTTGTGGGGAGTCATATCGCCCACCTTTTTCCCGAAAATACTGATTTCTCCACCCTCTCGGGTATATACGCCGGAGAGGATCTTCATCAGGGTAGATTTACCTGCGCCGTTTTCCCCCAGAAGAGCCATCACTTCGCCGGATTTTAAATAAAATGAAACATCGTCTAATGCCTTCACCCCGGAGAATGATTTGAAAATATGTTCCATGGTAACAATATAGTCCGTCACTTTATTCACCTGTCTTTAAGAGATGGATTTGTTTTCAATTCGATGAATAGATTATAACAAAAAGTTAAAGCTTGCGGATGGGGGGGTTTTTTGGAAATCAGGGTGGATTTTTTGGAAGTTTGTTTTTTCGGCGTTCACAGAAAATTCCGGCTTAGCTTGGAGAGATCTTCACACTCACTTGCTGCTGTAAAGTTCATTAACCAAGGAACCGTTTTCCAAGACTAAAAGGCGGTCCGCTATCAAGAGAGAATCGGATAAGTTGAGGGTTAAAATCAGGACGGCGATTTTTTTGTCCAGGATCATTTTCAGTAAATTACGGATTTGAAGACGCATATTCATATCCGCCTCAAAAAAGGGGTTAACGCAAACGGCAACCTGCGGGTTTTGCAAGTGAATTCGATAATATACCAGACGATACTGAGAATGTACCGATAGCTTGCTAATATCCTGGGCCAGGATATCCGGGCCTATCATTGGCTGATATTCTTTGATGATACTTTTTTTGATGGATTTGCGCATCCAAAAGGGCCGTAGTTTTCTGTCCGATGTGAAGCACATATTATCTAAATAACTCATTTCCTTGAACAATAAATTTTGGGTCGGTTTTTCCGGGATAAAACCCAATTTGGGGTCGGCTTTTTTGGTGAGAGGTCCCCCGTTCAACAGAATTTGTCCCTGCCCGGGTTTTCTTTCAAAATTCAACAACGCCAGAATATCTGCGTAAAACGTATTATTTTTGTCCAGCAAAACCACACATTCCCCCGCTTTGATGTTAAAGGTGAGATGCTGGATACTTCCACTGGAAACATTCGCGAACTCCAGCACCTGCTGTTGGTTTTGGAAAGGCTTCGGCGGATTTTCATTGTCAAAACCTTTGCCGATAGCGGCGGCTTTTCCCCGGTAAACCCATGGAAAATCATTCAGCCATTCAGGCAGGGCCTGCCGGACATGGTAGTTTTTATAGAATTCAGTGGTAAAAGGCAGGATTTTTTCTTCACGAAATTCTTCCTTTCCCAAAACCTTCAGAGCTTTACCATTTTCCATTAAGCAAATTTTATCACAAATTGAAAAGGCTTCCTGATGATGGCTGCAAATATATAAGAATGAAACCCCCCAACCGCTATAAGTTTGCATGAGTTTATGAAACTTGATAAGATCCGTGGTACTGATAAAGTTGCTGATATCACGGATAATGATTAGCTTAGCCCCGCCAATAATGGCTTTTAACAATTCCACAATACATTTTTCATAGTAGGTTAAACCTTGCACTTGCTGATCCCCGTGTAAATTCACTCCAATATCCTTGGCAAACATCCTAAACTGTGAATTGAGGGTTTTGGAATGAATAATATATTTTTTAAAACCACGGCGCATGACATAAATATTGTCAGCCACCGTCAAATTTTCAATCAGGCTGGATCGCTTTTCAATCACTGCAATCTTATTGCGCGTCAGCGGGCTGTGGGCATAGCTATTAACCAGCTGCTCGCAAAAATAAACCGAACCATAATATAAGGGCCCGTTTTTGCCGATCAACTCGATTAAACTTTCCAGTCCATGCCGGTTAATGGCAATCAGACCCATAATCTCCCCTCGAAAAATATGGAGATTAAAATGATTTAAAAGAGTCACCCCGTTTTCGGCGGTGATCACTTTTTCCAAGCGTAAAATTTCCGGCCGCATTTTTTCTTACATCACCTTATATTTTATGGTTATTGATTCTTTTTGGACGGGTCCTACCCTTTAAGAATTGCCTGTTCCTGTATATTAGTTAACAAGGGAAGGGTAATTTCCACGTCGGTTCCCACATCTTTCGTGCTGTAAATGCAAATCCCATATTCCTCTCCAAATAACAGTTGAATCCTTTTGTGGACATTGACAACAGCAATGCCGCCCTTTTGTTCCGAGTCCGGTTTGATGTAGTCAAACGATGAATGATTCAACTTTTCATTCAGTTGCTGTAAGCGGAGCTCATCCATACCCACACCGTCATCGGATATGGTAATTAAAAGGCGGGTTTGGGTCGTTTCCAGCTTAATGCCCACCGTACCGGTACCTATCTTCTGCTCGATTCCGTGAATGATGGCATTTTCCACAATCGGCTGTAAAGTTAACTTGGGTAACTTATACCTTAGAATGGACGGACTATTTTGGGGATCATCATACTCCACAGCCAATTGCAACCGGGAACCGAAACGGTATTGTTGGATAATAAGATAATTTTCAATATTGGAAAGTTCATCTTCCAATAAAACAAAATTATCCAAATTGGATATGGTGTATCGAAAAAACCTGGCCAAAGCCTCCGTCATTTCCGCCACATTATCAAGTCCGGCTCCGAGGGCTTCACCGCGGATACCTTCAAGAGTGTTGTATAAAAAATGGGGATTGATCTGGTTTTGCAACGCTAAAAACTGGGCCTGGCGCTTGCTTACTTTTAATATTTCATTGGTGTTGATGAAGCCCTTCAGCTTTAAAAGAGCCTGTTCCATTTGGGGGGTAAAAGAATATCGCATGTCATACAAACCTTCAACCGTGTAACCGGTAATAAAAAGATTCAGCATTTTTTGGGTTTCGACATAAGGTTTGTAGATTTGGGAATACATTCCATAGACTTCGGCCGCAAAAACCATGGTTCCGCCGATGACGACCCAAAGATAGAAAGTGTCCTCACCGACAGCCATCGATAAAAAAAACAGCAACAGGATACTGGTTATACCCATTGCAGCAGCAGCCAGAAAAAAACGATAAAATAAATAACGGCTCCATTTTAATTCCAAGTCTTTTTTCTCCTAAAAAGAATGGTATTCTCTTAAGAATAAAGCTTTCGAAACTCTCCGGGTTTGATTCCGGCATATTTTTTAAAGGTGGCGATAAAATGCTTTTGGTCCAAATAACCGACTTTATTGCATATTTCCGTAATGCTCAGATTCGTTTCCCTTAAAAGCTCCTTGGCATTGGAAATTCGCACTTCCGTAAGATACTCCAAGAAATTTTTTTCGGTTTCTTTTTTGAAAAGCGCGCTGAAATAAGAAAGGTTAAACCCTAACATTTCACTGATTTCTTCCAGCCCAATCGGTTTCATGTAATTCCTTTGAATATACTCCTTCGCTATCCGGATAGGCCTGTTATCAGCCTGCTTCCTCTGTTGGATAATAAAATCGATTTGGGTGGCGACTAATAAATTGAGCGATTCAAATAGCTGTTTTCCATCTCTGCAGAGAGACAAACGAATTTTGAATTCCTGATAGCTTTCCGGAGGAATTTCCACATTATACTGCGCGTTTTTTATAAGGACCACGAACATCTCTCCGGCCGCCAAAACCAATTTATAAATCATACTGCCCTTTATTTTTTCATTCGTGGGTACGGCGCTTTCCAAAGAGTCAATCGCCGCTACCGCAGCCTGTAAATCCAGTAATTCGACGGCCTGGGACATCCCCCGCCTGAAATCACCCAACAGGAATTCCTGCTTCATCAGCATAGATTCCTCAGCGGCAGGCGCTTCTTCAATCATTTTTCCTGTTCCATCCACCAATCTTTGAAACACGGTATCCTGGATCGAGCGCAAACATTGAGGCAACTTTCCAACCTCTTCGGTTTGCCTTCCCACGCAGAGTGTAAAAAAAACTTTGTCAAATACGGTTTGTTGAACCGAAAGTTCCGCCATGAGCCCTTTCAACAAACGGCGCAAAAAAAGACGGTTTTCCAATGGGTAATTCAATAAAACATAGACGATAGTATCTTGGCAGTAAATTTCAATTTCATAACAACTGTCGCGGATACTGGTATCCAAAATTTTGCCTATTTTTTCATACAGCACCTGAATGCTGTCGGCGTTGTAATTCTCATAGGGACAATCGAGCTTAATTGCCGCCAGTTGAAAAATTCCCTTCACAAACTTAAAACAATACCTTTGATTCAGATCCTCAATACTGGCTTTGGCTTCCCCGGAATCCAACAAAAAATCCACAAACAATTGTTCTCTTTGTTTGCCGGTATCATCCTTGATGCGCAAACGCAGTTGTTCCTGAGCGGATAGTTGTTCGGCACGACTGAGGCAATGCAAACGGATCCTTTCAAGAGTAGCGGTTAATTCCTCTTTTTTGATCGGCTTTAACAAATAATCGCTAACACCGTACCTGATAGCGCTTTGGGCATATTCAAAATGTCTGTATCCACTGATGATGATGAACTCGATCGCATCGTTGATCTCCTTAGTCTTCGCGATAAGCTCAATACCGTCATGACCCGGCATACGGATATCCGTAATTACCAGGTCCGGCTTTAGTTCTTCAATGCGTTCCAGTGCGTCGATGCCGTTGTATGCTGTCGCCACGACCTCCATATCAAAATCTTTCCAATTGACCAATTTGTAGATCAGTGTGCAAACTTTTTCCTCATCATCCGCAATCAGAACCTTGATCATCGTTCTCTCCATATCCGTCGCGCCGAATTTTTGTAATGAATCATCAGTATATACATTATCTCACCATTCGTTATGAAGATCAATTTATCGTCGGCTGCCAAGATATTCTCTATCCGTGTGCCGTTTATTCCCCGAAAAATTCTCTTTCAATCATAGCGCAGAGTCCATGATAAACAGGAAGATGATATTCCTGGACTTTAAAAGTTTCCTTAGCCGGAACGGTAATCGTTACATCGCAAAGGCCGTTCATCATACCGCCGTTTTCACCCGTCAAGCCGATAGTCTGAATTCCCAAGGACCTGGCGACTTTGACGGCATTCACCACATTTTTAGAGTTCCCCGAAGTACTAATGCCGATGAATACGTCACCGGCCCGACCGTAGCCGTACACCTGCTGGGCAAAGACCATATCCGGGGCAACATCATTGATGAAAGCGGTTGATAAAGCCGATTGACTTACCAAAGAAATCGCCGGCAGGGCTCGCTGTAAATTAGCCGTAAGATATTGATATTCTTCAGGGAAAGCTCTTTTGAATCTTTCCTTGTCCGCCTGGGTAGGCTCCCGTTTCAATAAAAAACCTTTCATTAATTCACCGACAATATGCTCGGCATCGGCAGCACTGCCGCCATTGCCGCAGATCAACGTTTTACCTCCGTTTGAGTAGCATTGTTGCATGAAATGAAAAGCTGCTAAAATATTTTCTCTGCAAATTTCCAATTTCGGATAATCTTCAAATAGGTGATTAAAAATCTCTTTTGTTTCATTTCTCATTGGCATCACCCCCATGATTAAACCTCGCTCCCATCATATGCAGCCACCGCCAAGGCGGCATAGTCTCCAATTTGTTCTCCCAGTCCGGCCGGGACGATACGGCAAACCTCATTTGTTAAACTCAAGGTCTCCCTGTTAATTACCTGGATCATCGGTTCCCACAACAACTCCCGGCATCGGGTAAAAATACTGCCGATAATGATTGCTTCGGGATTTAAGATATCGATTAAGATCGCCAACCCTTGCCCCAAGTATCGGCCGCAAATTCCGAAGATTTCCAGAGCTAGTTCATCTCCGGCGCGAGCTGCTTCGCTGATAATTTTGGCATTCAAATTCTCCAGTTCATGAATACCTGAACAAAAGGACACTTTCTCCCCCATCTGAATTTTTTCGAGAACTTTTATCCTGGCCAATTGAGCCAATCCGCCTCCACTGCAAAAGCCTTCAAAAGAACCGGATTTACCATAACCTACCGGCCCAAAGCCCGCCATCCGGATGTGTCCGATCTCACCGGCCATGTCATTGGTTCCGCTATATAAGCGGTTATTAAGAATAAGGCCTGCTCCCATCCCGGTTCCGAACGTTAAAAAAACCAGGTTTTGATAACCCACACCTGCGCCAAAACGCCATTCAGCTAAAGCGCATGCATTGGCATCGTTTTGCAGCCGGGTTTGCACACCCCAACGTTGATGAATGATTTCCACAATCTTAATGTTATCCCAACCTACCAAATTAGGCGGCGACATGATTACGCCCCGCTTGCTGTCAAGGGGCCCGCCGCAACTAACGCCAAAGCTTTGAATATCGGTGATTTTCAAACTGTTTTTAATTAAAATTTGTTCGACGTTGATAAAAATCTGCTGCAAAGTGTAGGTCACCCCACGGGAACTTTCCGTTGGAAACATAACTTTATCAAGAATTTCCGGTTTTTCACCAGTGGATATCCCTCCCAGGATGACTGCGCATTTTGTTCCGCCGATATCGATTCCGATCCTATGGGACATGATTTCTTTTTGCCTCCCCAAATCAATCAAAGATGAATTTCATTTCAATCGGTTGCCTATCGCTCTCCATGAAATGATATTTTTACTATAGCCAATTAAAATGCCTTTGTAAATGCCCAAATTATCCGTTAGCTTTCAATCTCCAAATAATGTCTGTTTCCCGATTACTTCCGGCCATACTGCCGATAAACCACGACGCTCTAAATACCAAGTATTCCCCGGCAGAAAAATAGCGCTTACCCAAAGGGTCAAGCGCTATTGCGAAGTGGATCCATAGAATTTTTTTCCATACCGGAATAAGATGATCCCTAGAACTCAATCACTCCTTTAACCGAATTCTGTTTATCCTTGAGCGAATTTGCCATAGCCGCAGGTATCTCATTAAAATGATAGCTATTTAATGTAAACAATCACTTAGCAGTCGGTTTGGGCATCTATGACGTGCTATTAACACCAATGGCGCAAGCATCTTCTCAGACAATGCAATCGAAGTGCCAAATAGAGAGAATGTAGTGGTTCAGAATGTATGTATCGTTGAGATTTCGGCTGGATACGGCCCGCTTGTCGTCATGAACAATATTATTAACGGTACAGGAACCGAAACAAGCACCGGAGTTGGCGGAAAAGGGTATGCCAGGGAGGTTGTTCTCAATTACCAAAATGGTATGACTAAATTACCGGGTGGTTTAACAGCCAGCGGTATACAACCGACAGACTGTCGTGATGACTGGAACTTTAGACTCCAAATGCTGGTCAACCAGACGGCGGGATTGAAGGAAGAATGTTACACCAAGGAAACCTGGACAGTATATATTGCTTCCTTACGGACGGCTAACAATATTCTCGGCGAGGCCACTCCATCAACAGCAGCTATTCGGCAGGCGTATAATGAACTTGATAATGCAATAAACGGCTTAATTAAAAAAAGTGGCCATCACTGCCCATAAAAAAGAATAGCCCATAAAGAGGCTGTTGCAAAATATTTTAAAATGAAATTTCCTTTTGCAACAGCCCGTTTTCTCGTATTTGTAAATTCCCAATCAATCACCGGATGAGCGCAAGCAGTTCTCCAGGTTCTTTTTGCCGAACGAAATCCGGGTGTCATTCACAACGATGGCTGGAAAACTCATTATAGAATGCTTATTTCTAAATTCCGGACTTCTGGATATGTCGATCATTTCCGCTTCGATATAAAGGATTTTTGAACTTTAATTTCTCTTTAACGACATTACCTTTACCCGTTCATTTCCATTACAACCCTATTGAGCCACTCCTTTACCGTTTCCGCAAACAGGCTATCCTGCTCGATTTGAAGATTATGCCCAGCCTTATCCAGCAAAATAAAGGAAGCTCTGGGGTAGATCTCAATGATTTGCCATAGGTCGCCGTAGCCGACCACGGAATCTTGCCTTCCCGCCAGCATCAGGGTTGGTTTCAGATAGGGTTTTTCAAGAGCATCCACATTGAAGCTGAAAGGAACATTCTTTCCCAGACAATTTTCCAAAAATGCATAGTCGGCAATCTTCAGACCCGGAAGGATCTCTTCCTGATAACGCGTCCATACTCGTTTAGTTTGTAATACGTTGATACCTTCTCCTTCGAAATATTTCCTGTCCTCTTCCGTAAGACTATTTAAGAGAGCATCATCTTTTTCAAATACCTGAAAGTGAACTCTATTTTCTTTGGGTCTTCCCGGTGTTACCGAAGGACAGATCAAAAGAAGTCCATCCACAAGCGACGGGCGTTTATTGATAATGCCTCTGGCTAAATAGCCGCCATATGATTCCCCTGCCACCACAAAGCGCTGGTTTGGAATGACTTTATCAATAAAACCAAAAACTAAATCAAGCATTTGATCCGAACCGGTTATCCATGGTTCTCCTTTGGTTTTACCCATTCCGGGCAGATCGAAATATATCCGTTTCCATACCGTATCCTTCTCTTGGAAGACAGGTTCCATGCACCCTTTCATCAATCTGTGGTCCGGGCTCCATCCATGAATCATCAGAATCGGTATACCATCGCCATAGATTTCATAATAAATTTTTACATCCCGGATTGTGCATTCCATCAAACTACCTCCTTTGGGTGAATTTTTTATAGATATTCAAACGCACGTTCGCCCCCATTATATACCATAAACATATGTTCGTAAAGGACTTACGCATTGAAATCATATATCCGATTATATTTCAAACGCCGCCACTGATCGTTTCAAATTATCAGCTATTTGAGACAAATTTTCAGCCAAAGCCGTTACCTCTTCAACGGAAGCGCTTTGTTCCTCGGAAGTAGCCGAGACCTCTTCCGTACTGGCCATACTTTCCTCCGTGACGGCCGCAATATTATGAATGGCGGAAATTACGTTTTCATTGCTCTCCGCCATTTGCCTAGCCGATTTTGCGACAGACTCAATCTGAGTAAGATTGGCCATCAAAGCCCTGAATATTTCATTAAACGTTCCAATGGTTTCGGTGGTTAAATTGTGTCCCGTCTTTACTTTCACCTGCTCTTGACCCATGGCCGTCACGGTGCTTTGAGTCCGGCGTTGCATCTGACTAACCAATTCGGATAGATGTTCAACAACTTTGACCGTTTGAGAAGTATGATTTGCCTGCTCGGCATAGCCTCTAGCCAATTCCTCCATGGTGCCAGCCACTAGGGTCGCCGACTTGCCTGTTTCTAAAGAGGCGCTTTTTAAATCTCTGCTGGCAATATATAAAGCTTCAGACTGTTCGTTAATCCCTTTGACTAACGATCGCAAACCTGCCATCGCCTGATTCAGCCCCTGAACCATTCCGTTTATTTCGATATCCCATAAATTCTGCTATGCTTATTTTGGGCGGAATACTCACACACAAATGTACATGGTCCGAACATAATGCTCCTTCAATTATCTCCACATTTTTATATTTGCTGAGCTTTTTTAGGATTTTGCTTACTCTATTCTCCCCAGCATAGCTGGGGGATTAAAGGGGGCATTAAATTTCACCCTACCGAAAAACGATGGGTCACGTTTTGATCTTTCTTGATAATATCAAATTTATCACTGCTATCCCGGTGGCGGCCAGGAAAACATATTGATACCCCAGGTTCACCCATAACAATCCTCCGAAATAAGGTATCGTCATTGCCACAATATGATCTAAGCTGGTCCCTGCCGATAAAGTGGGGACCAGGTCATCGGGATCATCGGCAATCTTTTTAACATACGTGGATCTCGCCATTTCCACGGCGTTCATGGAATTATCAATAATATAACAGGCCGCAATAACCACCACAGCTATACTAGGATGCACTAAGTCCGCTGCAAAGGCATAGCCCACACAAATGGCAATCAAAACAACCGCCTCAGCGGAGAGAACAAACCGCTCTCCAAGTTTGTCAATGGCATTGCCAACCATGGTCCGGGTAAGGATGCTTACCGTAGCGATGATAACGCCCAAAACGGCAAACACCGGAGGTGTGACCTGAAAAACTTTAATCAGCACCCAAGGTGCAAAGGTCAAAAAAATCTGCTTTCTAGCCCCATTCACCACACTTAAGATATAAAAAAGAATATACTTTTTCCTAAAAACAAACTTAACCTTCTTCACTGCCGGCTTTCTCGATTTCATCATTTCCAGGAAAATCGCGGCTAAAATATAAAAAAACGCGGCAATTACAAAGGCCCATTGATAGGTTAGCCCCTGATACTTAAATCCCACCCAGACAATGGCATAGCCAAGAATTGTTGCCGCCAGATTATAGGCATTGAACCGCCCTAACCGCATTCCATACTGTTCCTGCTCGGACAAGGCCATTCCAATCCCCGGCGCCAAAGGCATAAAGATGTGGGTCCCAAGGCTAAACATCATCATCCATACCAGCATACTTGCAAATGTGGGGGAAAACAGGCCGAGCCCCAACATGCCCAAGGATGCCGCCAGCATTCCCACCACGGCTAAACGAATGTCCCCCAGGAACGAAAGCAGTCCCAAAACTACCATAATGAAAACTCCCGGCAGTTCCCGGGGAAATTCGACAATTCCCCGGGACTCGGCCGATAGTTTATACGTATCACTTAAAAAGTTATTAAAGGTGGTGGAGTTAATTCCGCTGGCGATTCCGGCGCACAGGCCGACAATCAAAAACAACTTGAAATCCCGGTCATGGACAAAGCGCTTTCCGATTTCCGCCCGGAGCCCTTGGATCATGAATTTGCCATTAACGTGATTTTTAAATAATCTCAGATTCAATTTCATTGATGGTCCCTTTTCCCGTCACGATTCGCTCACCTGGTGGTAGAACATCAATTAATTCCATGAATGTTATTTAAATCCTTCCATAAATTTCAGTGCATGACAACATTTTCGCTTAACTTTAATGGAACTTGCAGAACCGGTAAGGGAATCACCGGATCAAACTTGAAAGAGGAAAATTGAATAGATTTTGCCGCCGGTCTTGGAAAAGGAGGGACCAACCGGGGAGTTGGCGGGTTCTGGGTAAGATGATGTCCCGAAGGGTGTATTTATCTTTCATTCATGAAATGAATTTTTTCCCGATTCTCTCCTCAGCCGCGATTTTATTCACGATGGGGGCATATATTGGCATATGGGGGCTAAATCAATATGAGTAAGAGAAAAACTCCCAGGATTCCACAGCTTAACCGCCATTTCCACAGGCGCTGATTCAACGAATTTCCAAAATTCCTTTCCGTCATCCAATGAATTCATTCTGTCACGGAAATCATTCTTTCTCTTCCGGGTTTAATGCCCGCCCGGACGCGCCGCCGCTCTTTCATCCTGTAAATCCCGTTCATCCCCAATTCGTTAACCTTTATTTAGGCAAGCTTTCTAAAAAACAATCCCAAATCAATCCATTTACTTTCGGAATAGCCCTGATACCTTTGAGAAAGATCGCATTCTTAACAATCAATGACAAATTATCGACATATTTGTTAAATATTGGCAAGAATTGCAAATACAAAAATCACTTAGCGCAATACAATGAATATGTACCATATTTTTCCACAAAAATTTTGCCATCCAGATTCAATCGAAAAAAATTGAAGAAAGGAGGCATCGGATTCAAACAACCTGTACGGGTTTTTAATGATTAAAAATATTAAAAAGGGAGGTTCTCGGTAATGAAAACCAATGGTAACTTTAGGATTCAACTGGTATTGATTCTTTGTCTGGCTGCCGTCTTCTGTTGGGGCACATCCAATATTACGGCATCCTCATCCGTGATCCATGTCACAACATCCGGCACTGCCAACGGCACAGGAACAACCAGCAGCCCGATGACACTGGAGGCTGCGATAACGAATTTGTCTTCCGGTGGTACGATTTATGTCCATAGCGGCACTTATTCCTATTCCACCGGTATTACTGTTGCCTACGGCAATAACGGAGCGAACGGTTCATTCAAAACCATTACCTCAGTATCGGGTGAAAGCGCGCCTGTTTTTGATTTTTCCGGCCAAGCCCTGGCTGACGCCAACCGCGGCCTGACCATCAATGGAAACTACTGGCATATCAAAGGAATCAAAGTGAAAGGGGCCGGCGACAACGGCATCTATATCGGCGGGAGTTATAACGTAATCAATCAATGCTCTACCTATTCCAACCGGGATAGCGGACTACAGCTCGGGCGCAGGGATACTTCCCTTGGCAGCATTGGAGACTGGCCGAGCTACAATCTGATCTTACATTGCGATTCTTATGATAATAAAGATCCGGACGGTGAGGATGCGGACGGCTTTGCCTGCAAACTTACAACCGGTTACGGCAACGTGTTCCGTGGCTGTATCGCCCATAACAACATCGATGACGGCTGGGATCTCTACACCAAGAGCAGCACCGGATCCATTGGGCCGGTGGTCATTGAAGACTGTGTTTCCTACAGCAACGGATTACTTTCCGACGGCAGCACTTTGAGTAACGGCGATGGTAACGGGTATAAACTCGGCTCCTCCTCCAATTCGGTCCAACACACTGTCCGGCGTTGCATGGCCTTTTACAACAAGAAGCACGGCTTTACCGATAACAGCAACCCGGGTCCGATTACGGTTACTCAATGCACTTCCTGGCATAATTCAATGACCAGTACTTCCTCACAATCGACCAGTAATTATAATTTCGCATTTGCCAACGGGACGCATGCTTTAAGCAATAACTTATCTTATGCGGGCGGCGGCAACGATCATTATGTGACGGCGGGTGACATCTCCTATTCGAATGTATGGTATAACAAGAGTTCCCAGACTTCCACCAACTATACGGGAACGATTGTGGCGACCGCAGCTGATTTCGCATCAACTCCTTCCTACACTTTCGGTACCGCGCCGGTTTTCCGTAATTCCAACGGCTCCATCCATTACGGAACCTTCTTCCAATTGGTGAGCAGCAGCGATTTGAAGGGCACCGGAGTAAACGGTTATGATATCGGGACTCGCGGTAATGTGCTTTCAACGACTGCCAGTATGCCCTATACCTTACCGTAAAAAAGATACGGGTTCTTACATCCGCTGAAACTTTTTAACGGCTGGGCATTCACCCAGCCGTTTCTTTATTAAAACGATGTTTGAGGATTCTTTTTTGATTGTTCCATTTTGCGCAAGATTGTGAATAATATTTAAATTTCCCGGAAAAGAACAAATCAGGCTTATGTTTTATTCCAAACTGTTGTATCATACAATCTGTGGATTTAATCAGCGGATTGTGTGGTGAATTGTTTACAATGAAATATGAAAAAAAGATTCCCAGTCCGACCCTCAAGCGCCTTCCGATATATTACAGAAGCCTTTCCGCACTGATGCAATTGGGGATTCAAAGAATTTCCTCCAGAGATCTCAGCAACATCATGGGAATAACTCCTTCACAGGTACGACAGGATTTTTCCAACTTTGGAAGCGCCGGCCTCCAGGGTTATGGTTATGATGTTCAGTCTTTACACCGGGAGATCCATAAGCTCCTGGGGATGCATATTGTACAGAATGTGATTATTATCGGCTCGGGTTCCCTTGGGCAAGCCCTGGCCAAACATAGCGACTTTGAAAAAAAAGGTTTTAAAATCACCGGCATCTTTGATATCAACCCCCAGTTAATCGGGAAGAGAATCAGAGATATCGAAATCAAACACCTCGATACCTTGGGTGAGTTTGTCCAAAACAACCGGGTGGATATTGCGGCTCTTACCGTACCCGAAGCTTATGCCAATGAAGTCGCTTCATTCATCATCAGTCTGGGGATCAAAGGCATCTGGAATTTCGCGCCCATCGAATTAAAAGTCCCGGCCGGGGTGAGCGTTGAAAATATCCATCTCAGCGACAGCCTGATGATTTTGGGTTATAAGCTGATCGAAAACGACAAGGAAACGAACAACTGATTCGTGGTAACAAAATATCATTCGATACACTGAATCAGACAAAAGAACCGGATCCCAAATTCAATCCGGTTCTTTTTCATGTCTCCGGGGACTAAAAAATGATTTGCCACAAGTCGTCCACCTCAACATTATCTGTGCTCCTCGCTCGGTCGTTCCTTGCACTGTACGACTTTTGACGACGCAAATGAGTATCCCACGAAGTTCATCCAATCCGGCAAGGTTTCGCCCCGGCGCCATTTATGGGAAAGCGCCGGATGACATGGATTTCGGCTAAAGTCGAAATCATTGTTCAATACCTCCTGCTTTTTTTATTATACTATGAGAAAAAACAGGAGGTATTTTTATGTGCATTGTAACTGAGATAGTAACCATGAAATCAGTGGATAATATCACGAAGGACGAATTTGTTTCCATTGTTGACGGACTTGAAAAGAATTTTCATTCCAAGCAGCCGGGTTTCATTGACACAGAATTACTCTATGATGAACAAAAAAATATGTGGGTGATGGTTCAACATTGGGAATCAATGGCGCAATTGAAAGCCGCTTCTAAAAAAATCTTCAAAGACAGTGCGGCAGAGTCTTTTGTTAAAGCTCTCCATCCTGAAAGCGTGAAAATGACAATAGCGCCACAGATAAAAACTTGGAGATAGGATTATGAAACAGTTTGAGTATAAGGTTTATACAAAAACTCCTTTTAAGTTTTTAAAGAATTTTCTCCACAAGGTTGTATTTTTGAATATTTTTTAGCCGAAATTAAAGTATGGATTTAAGTTTTTTTATCGTATTAGAAATAAAGCCGATCATCCTTTTAACTTGCTTTAATAATAATGGAATCGAAATCCATGGGGTTGACAGAATGGGGTTATTTATATTAGTATGATTTCTACTATATCAATGCTTCAAAAAGTTTTTTTATAAACCGTCATGATCTTGTGCGTAATAAAATTTTTGTAAAGAAGGCTATGGATGTCGCAGATTGAGTTAATCGCCACCGCTACGTTTGGGTTGGAAGCTGTTGTGGCCAGAGAGGTCGAGGCTCTGGGTTATACGGATGTGAAAGTAGAAAATGCCCGGGTTACTTTTAAAGGGGACGAGAATGCGATTTGTCGCTGTAATCTTTGGCTTCGAAGCGCGGATCGGGTTTTGATCAAAATGGGTGAGTTCGAAGCCTTAACCTATGATCAGCTGTTTGAGGGAACCAAGGCATTGCCGTGGGCCGATTGGTTGCCGGAAAATGCAGTCTTTCCCGTGGAAGGAAAATCCATCAAATCGAAACTTTTTAGCGTTCCGGATTGCCAGTCCATCGCTAAAAAGGCCATCGTCGAGAAGATGAAACAACGCTACCACAAGGAATGGTTCGCCGAAACAGGACCCAAATATACGATTGAAGTTGCCTTGCTTGACGATATGGCGACTTTGACCATGGATACCAGTGGTGTCGGCTTACATAAACGGGGATACCGCAAATTGTCCAGCGAGGCTCCATTGAAGGAAACACTGGCAGCGGCGATGGTCAACCTAAGTTTTTGGAATCCGGAGCGGATTTTAATTGATCCTTTATGCGGCTCCGGAACCATTCCCATCGAGGCGGCGTTGATAGGACTGAATATGGCGCCCGGACTCAACCGTGAATTTGCAGCCGAAAAATGGCCGCAGATTTCCGGGGCCACTTGGGAGCAGGCGCGCGCCGAGGCCAGGGACTCCATCCGGCGCGATTTGAAATTAAAAATCATCGGCACGGATATCGATGCCGAAGTTTTAAGTTTAGCCAGATATCATCAAAAAATGGCGGGACTCGAAGGCCAAATCCATTTTCAGCAATTACCGGTTGCGGATTTGCGGAATAGCCACAAGTATGGCTGTATTATCTGTAATCCGCCTTACGGGGAAAGACTCTCCAATCCGAAGGATGTCGAAAAACTATATCGGGAAATGGCTAGCGCCTTTAAAGCTTTGGACTCCTGGTCATTTTATGTGATTACCTCCTATCCCGGATTTGAGCAGATTTTTGGAAGACGGGCCGATAGGAGAAGAAAACTGTATAACGGCCGGATTGAGTGCCAGTATTATCAATTTTACGGCCCAAGGCCTCCCAAGCGTGAGCAAAATCCGTCGGACCCGATGGTTGTTGCGGGTGAATGAACTGTGAAAAAAAGTGTGGAGAGTGGTCGCGCATACCGGCGCTGGAATAGATTAAGACTTATTTCTTTGGGTACTTTTAACGGTCGACTTCATATTTTTATTGGCTGGCGGCGATGGCGGCAGGTTCTTCATTCGCGACTCGTTGGTATGCTTGCAGGATCTGGGTCGAATTTTGACGCCAGTGATATTTTTTGGAGTGTTCCAGTCCTTTGGCCGCTAAAGTCCGATGAAGCTCCGGGTTGTTTAACACCATCAAGATGGCTTCCGCTAATTTGAGTGTGTCGGCGGGATTGATCTGAATTGCTGCATCACCTACGATCTCGGGAATCGATGAAGCATTGGAAGTAATGACCGGCGTCCCACAGGCCATGGCCTCAATCGGAGGCAAGCCGAAACCTTCGTATAAAGAAGGATAGACGAACAAATCGGCGCCATTATAAAATAACGGTAAGTCAAGGGATGCGACAAAACCGGGGAAAACAACATTTTCTTCTAAATCCAGGGATCGCGCCAGTAATTTCAATTGCTCGGCATGCCTGCTATGGCCGCCCAGGATTACCAATTGCTGGAATCCGTGTAATTCCCGATAGACTTTGGAATAGGCATAAATCAATTCCGATACATTTTTGCGGGGGTTTAGACCTCCGGCATAAAGAATAAAAGATTTGTTGATTCGGTATTTCTCCCCGAGGTATTTGAGAATCGGCCTTTTGGGTAATGGCTGATAAGCAGCAGTTGGCGCCGAGTAGACGACCGAAATTTTTTGGGGTGGAATACCGAAAAGTTTAATGATATCTCCTTTGGAAAAATGGGAAACCGTCAGGATATGATCGGCGCGTTCCACAATTTCAGGCATTTCCCGAGTAAACCGTTTTAAAAAACTCGATCGGACCATTTCCGGAAGAAAATAAGGAATTAAATCATGAATGGTGACCAGGATTTTACAGGTTTTACTTTTGGGGATGCGGAACCCGTTTTGCGGCAGGTGAAAGATATCGGCCTTTTCCATGGAGAGCCAAAGTGGAATCTCCATCTCTTCTCTTTCATCATCTTTCGGTAAAGCGTAAAAACTGTAAGAACTCTTAAAGGGTATATAAGGAACCGGGTTTTCATCGGGCCATAAAAAGGTATATTGATTTTCCTTATCCAGCTCATGGAGTTTTTCAATCATGCTAAAAGTGTAGTTACCGATACCTGTACCATAGGACCACTTGATGGGCCGGGCTTCAATGGCAATTTTCAATGGTTACTCCTTTCTGATTCAAATCATGGCACACCCACCGGGCCACTTCTTCCAAATCCTGCCCGGTAAAATCAGGAGTCTCATCCGGAATTTGATTTAGGGATTCTTCCACACCATAGCCGGTTAAAACCAGAGCTGTTTTGGCTTCCACAGCTCTTCCGGCATCCAGATCGCTTTGTTTATCTCCAATCACATAACTTTCCCCAAGATTTAAATGGTCACTGCCGGCTGCCAATTTTAATAAACCCGGCTTGGGTTTCCGGCAGTTACAATCATAGCGGTAGCTTTCAATTTCCGCATGGGGGTGGTGCGGGCAATAGTAAACGCCGCGAATCTCGATCCCCGCTTCCCATAACCGGGTGACCATATGAAGATGAATTTGATGCAAAGTTTCTTCTGTAAAATAGCCGTGAGCAATTCCCGCTTGATTGGTAAATATATATAGTGGAAGCCTGGTGGCGGTTAGAATTCTGAGGCCGCTGAGGGCTCCGGGAAGGAACTCCAAGCCGGTAACATCCCGTAAATAATGCTTTTCAACAATGATAGTGCCGTCACGGTCGAGAAAAATTGCGCCACCTTTCCGGTTTTGTTGTTCCATATTCGGGATATGTGAAACTTCATGCCGGCAATCTGCGAAATAAGTAAGCATTGAAGACTCCTGACTGTTTTTGATTTGCCTTATTGTACCCGCCAGGTGGTGAGACCCTGATTTTCAAAGTTAAAGGGAGTTATTTGGGCGCCCACTTTTTCCAAATCGGCGGCTATTAAGTGTTTTTTATTGTAAGGGCAATAAAGCAGCAGATAGCCCCCGCCGCCCGCCCCGAGAATTTTACCTCCCAGAGCGCCCCGTTTCATGGCCAGATGATAAAGAGTGTCGATTTTCTCATTGGATATCGCGCCGGCAAGTTGTTTTTTCTCCATCCAGGCTTGGTGCAGATACTCGCCGAACTGATTCAGGCGTCCTTGTAATAACGCATTTTTCATCGCGATGGTAATAGCCTTTAACTCATCTAGGGCGTGTAAAGAACTTTCTTTTTTCTTTAAGTAACCATCGACTTGGGTGGCGATGATATTGGCTGAGAGCCTGGTGCGTCCGGTATAAACCAATAATAAATGATACTCCAGTTCGTTAATGATTACGGGTGATATCCGTAAAGGATTAACAATAGTGCCGTCATGGTAAAACTCAATGAAATTGAAACCTCCGAATACCGCTGCGTACTGGTCTTGTTTGCCGCCGCGGATTGCTAAATCCACCCGTTCAATTTCATAGGCTAAAGCCGCCAAGTCATAATTACTCCAAGTGAGGTTCAACCATTGCCGGAATAATCCGAGCAGAGCGACTACCATTGTTGAGGACGATCCCAGGCCGCTCCCCGGCGGAGCATCGCTATGTAAAAATAAAGAGAAACCTTGTTTCCATCCTTCAAACTTTCGTAGTACCGCCTTTACCAAATCCATTTGCCCATTAAAATCCAACTTCTGTGAAGCCAGATATTTAGCAAACATCTCAACATCTAACGATTCGACTTGAATCTCCTGATCGGTCCTTGGGATCAAAGTGCCGTAACTGTAGCGATTAATTGTAGTGCTAAGGACGACGCCCCCTTTTTCGGAGAGGTAAGGTTCAATATCGGTACCGCCGCCTGCAAAACTAATACGTAGAGGGGCCCTGCTACGGATCTCCAAGCTTGTGCCTCCCTTGTCGGATTCCTATGGCTTACGGTCTGTTTATCATTTATACACAGACTTAGGCATAGGATATTTTATGAAATGAAAATAAGAGAGGTGCTCTTAAAAAATATTTCGCTACGGAAATTAAAATACTTGCAATTTGGGAGTAGGGGGGGATTCATTTTGAAACATCCGCGTTATGAAGAAATAAATGACGGCGCCATGAGGCTTTTGACCGAAGAGTATCAAAGGTATTTACCCATCTTTCAGCGGCTCGGATTGAGACCCAGGCGCTATTTCTATGATCGTGATGCGGCTTATGTCGGCACAATTGAGGGATGGTTCCGTTTGGGCTTTAAAAAGTACAGTAAACAAGAATTAAAATGGCTGCGCCGGATTTTGGAATATTTGCACGAACGTTCCTTTCATAACTGGGCGGTACCATGGCAGAAAACGATTATTTGGGAAGAACATTCATTTTGTTATTTGATTCAGCCGTGGCTTTTGGCAAAGGATCATTTCCAACCGGGGGACCCGGCTTCATTGTCCAGAATTGCTGAAATTACAACCGAACTCTATAACAGCGGCAAAGATTATTTTGAAAACCGGGGTATCGAAATTATCCGGGATCGTTGGCAGAGTATTGATTTTGAGTGGGAAAATACCCTCCATAAATTAGATCAATTTAAAAATGATTTTGAACATGATAAAACCCGCAAAGAATTTGATGAGTTACGAAAGAGCGCCATAACGGTTTTACATGATTGCCTTGAAAGTTGGAAAAAATCCGGATTGTCCACTTTATTGGAACACCACCAACATTCAGGCGTATTGGGACATGGGAATTTATCGACCCAAAATATTGTATGGCTCAGTAATGATTATTACTTATTGAATTGGGAGGGCTTGGCATTTCAACCCCGGATTGTCGACGTGGCTTCCTTGATTAATGATGTGGCTTGGTGGGAACCGGATTGGATTTTGTTTTTGCTGAATGAGTATGCTAAAATACAACCTTTTTGGCCGGAAGAACATGCAGGATTATTCGCTTTATTAAGATACCCTAAAAAAGTAATCGATATATTGAATGTGGGAGGAAATGAAGATTTATTAAATCCCAAGGATTTGAAAGGAGAGATCAAAGAATTGGCAAGGAAAGAACGCTGTCTCACAAAAGCTTGGAAGGAACTGGGGACCCAAAAACGTTGGGCTTGGGGGCGTCAAAGCGGGATTCCCTCTGTTGATCCGGGAAAAATTTCAATGGTTCTCTCGCCGGTTGAATCGTGGGGAGATTTTGCCGGGCAGGCGGATTCGTTAATCCAGATTCAGCATGATCAAAAACTACCCACTGATGTTATGGAACGGCTGAATTACAATGAACCGGATCAGGTTATGGCCGGGCGTGACGGTAATGTTTTAGAGTCGGCAGCAAAAGAGTCCCCTACATATAATGAAAATAATTTTATTGAAATCGTAGAACCCCAACCCAAGATTCCCAATGAAAACCAGTCCTACATTGCGGAAGAAGAAAAGACGGGGAAAACTGAAATAAGATCAGAATCTTTGCCTGATCTCCAGGCAGAGGGAAATGGAACTGCGGTTCAAGCTGAAGCTGAGTTAGAGCAGGCGGAACCAAAAGTAGAAATAAAAAACGAGGAACAGAAGGAATTAAATAGTGTAATCAGCGATGATTTGAAAATTGGAGTAAATCGTCAGGAGAAAATCGAACCAAAGAAAAATACTCCAGCCATACCAGGGATCGTTTCATGGGGCAAATTTCCCAAACCAATAGGAGCGAATAAAAAACTTGGAAACCAGTGAGTTCAATCTTTATGAGACAATATTTCGCTTCGGTATCAAGCCCGGGGTTTTTGATTTATTGCCGGTCAAACCGAAGCGGCTAATTCCCTATTATGATGATGGTTATTTATTGGAGACCGATGAAGGGTTTTTAGCTTTATGGACTCACAGAAGTCCCGAAGTTTATTTGGCTTGCCAGCTTCAAATTTTACAGTTGTGTGCTCAACAGGAATTTAGCGGTTTTTTATATCCGGTGCCACTGACAGATGGGCGAAACTACGCCGAATTTAACGAGAACTGTTGGTTTTATATAACTCCCTGGCCGGAATTTCGGAAAGTTCGTTTCAGTAACAGCTTTGATTTAAAAGCTATTATTCATTTATTGGCCTTTTTTCGAATCAATATTCATGACAATGGTTTCCTCTTTTATTTGGCTGAAAAAAAATCGGGCTTTAACTTGCCGGATAAATACCGGGAAATATACAAACAACTTGATTCCTTTGAAATGTTGGCCCTTCACCGCTTGAGGCCGACTGCCTTTGATTATCAATTTCTCAGCTATTTGCCTGAGGTCCGAGGGCAAATAAAACTGGCGATAGAAATCATTGAAAATTCCAGTTATCTGGAGGCGATCAATCGATTGTCGTCACCGGATATTATTATTAATAAATTAACCCGTCATAATTTGGGTCTTGACCAGGAAGGAAGGGCGGTTTGTTTGCGACTGGACGATTACCGTTGGGATTTACCTATCATTGATTTGGCTGTTTTCCTTATTAAAACGGGACGGTCGTCCGGATGGGATCCGAGTTGGTTTCAAATGATATTGAAAGAATATGAAACTTATTTTTCCTTAACCAAACTTGATTATCAAATTATTCATTCCTATATTGCGTTTCCGTGGAGCTTTTACCGGTTGGCTTCTCGATATTACTATAATCGCGTTGATTGGACATTACGTAATTTTATTGAAAAATTGAATCGATTAATGGAGGATGAGCCGCATCGGAAAGGCTTTTTGGCTCATTTCAAGAATTTGTAGTTATAAATTGGTAAGATTTTATCGATATTATTCAATTTTTTTAAAAAAACTCTTGATCTTATTTTATACCTATGGTAATATATTAAAGCTGTCACGAACCGCTGGTGTGAAACAAAAACAAAAAAATCCAGCTTGACAAAGCAAAACGGTTTGTGATAAGATATAAAAGTCGCTCCGAGCGACGGCAAAAAAAGCCAATTGAACCTTGAAAACTGAACAGTAGGAAAGAAAAATGACTGGTAAGTCTTTTTTAAAAGTCATTTAAAGAATTTAAGCAATTAAATTAATTAAATGCAAACTCGTCATGGTAGAG
>JAEVYU010000058.1 GCA_023392595.1 Bacillota bacterium
GCACCCATTTTTGATCGTCAAGCGACAATTCGGTTATTCCAAGGTAGCCTATCGCGGAATAGCCAAGAACTTAAACCGATTCTTCCTGCTATTTGCCAGCGCTAATCTTGTGATGTGCATTAGGGCCGGCAGACAAAAAGAATTTTGCGGGGTATAACTGCACCCTTTTCCGGGGGAATTACCCCTGGAAACAGTAAATATGTGCATATTAGCCTTTAAATGTTTCAAAAACAAGAAATTTAATCAAGAAAAAACGCTGTAAGGTTAATTAATCAGTGGTTCCTTAGTTATGGTAAGTCTGGAAGTCAAAAAGGGAGATGTCTTCAATTCGGCCACTCTTGGCAAATTGGAGCGAATAACGGAAAAGATTCGGGAAATTCCCGGAGTGATGCCTAACAATATCCAATCCCTCAGTTCCCTCAATGTGAAGGATATCGAAGGAACTCCGGAAGGGATGAACATCACCCGGATGATGTCGTCCGTACCCGCCAACCCGGCAGAAATGGCGGCCTTCAAGAAACGGGTTAACCGGAATGATGATTTGATCACTGGCTTGCTGATTTCCAAGGACCGTAAAATGGTCAGCATAGTCAGCGATTATTCTTCAGTAGAAAAAATAGGCGGATTCACTGGGCTCCATGAACGCCTCAAAAAGATTATCGCCTCCGAACAAGACGCCAATATCGTTTTTCATCTGGCCGGAATTCCCATCACCACAAGTTGGCTGGGTATCTATTCATCCCGGATAGCGCTGGTTTTTCCGATAGCGGTTTTATTAATCGGTTTACTGCATTTTAGCGCCTTCCGGACCATTCAGGGACTGGTGATCCCTATCGTCACCGCATTGTTGAGCGTGATTTGGGCCATGGGAATCATGGGTTTATGCCATGTACCCCTTGATCCCTATAACTTAATGACACCCATTTTGATCCTGGCGGTTGCAGCCGGCCATTCGGTGCAGATCCTCAAAAGATACTATGAGGAATACCATCACTTGCGGGATAATCGGCAGGCTGTCATTGAATCTACCAGCAAGGTCGGTGTAGCTATGCTTACCGCCGGATTCGTGGCTGCTGCCGGTTTTGCCTCCCTGGTTACCTTTCAGTCCGCCTCCATTCGCAACTTCGGGCTGCTTACGGCCAGCGGTATTTTAGCAGCTTTAATCATTGAAATGACCTTTATTCCCGCCATGCGCACTTTGCTGAAAGCGCCCAATGAAAAACAGTATTTGCAGGAACGGAAGGAGAAATTTTTTGATCCCTTGCTGGAAACCATCGGCTCTTGGATTGTGGGCGGGAAAGGGAAATGGATCATCGCTGTTGCAGTGCTGGTTTTGCTGGTGGCCCTCGGCGGGATCGCCATACTGAAGACGGATAACAGCCCTTCGGCCTTCTTTGCTAAAAACAGCGGGGTAATTCGTGATTTGCAAGCTACCAACCATAAAATGAGCGGTGCTTACAATATGCAAGTGATGATTGAGGGAACGGAGGTGGATGCGTTGAAAGACCCGCAGGCTCTCCGGGATATGGAAAAACTGCAAAAATTCATCGACCGCCAACCCTATGTTGGCAAAACCGCTTCTTTGGTTGATATGATGAAAAAGATGAATAAAGCGATGCATAATGATGATTCGCGTTTGGAGATTCTCCCGGACAGCAAGGATCTGATCGCCCAATACCTCTTGCTTTATTCCATGTCCGGAGATCCCGGCGACTTTGACCGGATGGTGGATTTCAATTACCAGCGGGCGGTGATCACCATCTTCGTTACCACCGATTCCTATGCGGTTTTAAAAGACTTGAAAACGAAAATTGAGAATTATACTCAAACCGATCTAAAACAGAGCCGGCTCCATTTTTTGGTCGGCGGCGGCATGGCCGGGTCACTGCTGGCCAATACTGAAGTGATCATCCACGGGAAAACCCAAAACATTATCCAGATTGTGGGAATCATCTTCCTGGTGGCCAGTTTGGTCTTTATGTCCTTTGGCGGCGGTCTGCTGGTGATCCTGCCATTAATCCTTTCGGTACTGGCCAATTTGGGTATTATGGGCCTTACCCGGATTTCCCTTAGCATTCCGACAGCCACGATTTCCGCGATGGCTTTGGGAGTCGGAGCCGATTATGCAATCTACTTCCTATTCCGTTTCAGGGAGGAATTCGCTAAAAGCGGCGATTGGGAGAAAGCGGTGAGGGCTACCGAAGCCACCTCGGGCAAAGCCATTCTCTATGTGGCATCGGCAATTACCATGGGTTACATCTGCCTGTCCATCACCGGGTTTATGATCCATATTTACCTGGGAATTTTAGTACCCTTAACCATGGTTGTAAGCAGCATCGGGGCTTTGACGTTGATCCCCACGGTATTATTGAAAATAAAACCGAAATTTATAACTACCTATCGATTACATGAAGGAGAGATTTCTCATGAAATTTAAACCGGTCAAAACGATATTCATTGCATTGGGCTTCATGGCGGCGGCATCGGTCGGAATCGGCGCCGCCGACTTAAGCGCCAAGGAAATTATGAATCAGAATTGTCAGGTCGGCAAGATTAATGATATGCAGAATATTTCCACCATTACCATGTACAATGAAGGCGGGCAGAGCCGGATCCGTAAAACCCAGGGTGTAACCAAACTCCAGAAAAATCAGATCGACTACTTCAAGATGATTCGTTTTGTCGAACCGGCCGATGTGAAGGGAACCGGGGTATTGACTGTGGAGCATACTGGCGGTGACGACGATGTCTGGATTTATCTCCCGGCTTTGAAAAAAAGCCGCCGGATTGTTTCTTCCGAAAAAAGCAACAGTTTTATGGGTACGGAGTTTTCATACTCGGATATGCTCTCTCCAAAAGTCGAAGACTACCGGTACGAACTTTTGAAGACCGAGAACTTCGCCGGAGCGGACTGTTATGTCGTGGAGTCGGATCCGGCGAATCAGAAAGTCCTAACGGAACAAGGTTATAGCAAGAAAATCTCCTGGATCCGCAAGGATAACTTTGTGGAAAGCAAGGTCGATTATTACGATAAAAGCGGCTCCCTTTTAAAAACATTGACCACCAGTAATATCACTATGGTGGATCAGACCAGTCATAAATGGCTGGCCCTGAAAAGAGAAATGCAGAATCTCCAAACCAAGCGGAAAACCATCATGGATTTTAACAAAATCAAAGTGAACAGCGGCGTATCCGACGATTTCTTTACCTTACGGTACCTGGAAAAAGCGCAGTAACGGACTGGTATCCAAGTTAGAAAAAAATAGGTGGTGAACCTGAGTGAAATTTATTTTAAAAAGAATCCATCACCAAACCATGATCATTCGCTGGATGATGGTCATCCTAGTTTGCCTATTTTTAGCCGCTGCTTGCGGTAGAATCGTTTACGGACAGGAAGCATCCGGCTCGGATACTTCCGGCCAGCTTGATTCGGGAGGCGATGGGGATTTTTTGACGGATCCGACCACGGAAACCGCTTCCGCCAAAAACTCGCTGCGATGGAACGGATTTGTAAAACCATTGCTCCTTACCCCGACTGAAAATTCCTCTTCCTTCGGGAACCGGCTCGGCGGGAATCTTTCTCTCCAAGGAACCGGTCATTTCGGCAAAAAATTGGCAGGCTTTATGGATCTCCGGGCCAATCAATATGTTTTGGATGGATATGATGATTTAAAAACGGATCTCCGGGAATTGTACCTAGACTTGAAAACCGGCGATCTGGATCTCCGGGCCGGCCGGCAACTTATTGTCTGGGGAACAGTCGATAATATAAACCCTACCGATAACCTTTGCCCCAAAGACATGCGTTTTTTTTCTTCCGATGTTGATGAACGCCGTTTGGGAGTAAATGCTTTGCAAGCCAAATACTATTTCGGTAATTATTATCTAAGCGGGATCTGGATAGCGGACTTCACAGCCAGCGAGTTTCCGACTAATAATTTACCGTCGAATATAGAAATGAATGCCGCGCAATATCCGGAGGAAAAGGCGGAAAATACTGAACACGCCTTCAAATTGGGAACCACTCGAGGCTCCGTCGACTATTCGTTCAGTTATTATTCGGGATGGAACCGTTTACCCGAATTTGGTCTGGAAAGAGTGGTTCCGGCCTCTTCAGGCCCGCCAACGATTTACCTGACGCCCCGTTTTCACCGGATTCAAGTCATTGGTGGCGATTTTTCCACCACAGCGGGGAAATACGGACTGCGGGGTGAAGCCGCTTACTCTTTTACGGAAGGTGGTAAAGACTATAACCCGGAGATTATGCAACCGTTTTTGTGGGCCGTATTGGGAACAGATCGGACTTTCTTTGAAAACTTCAATATCAATCTGCAATATAGCTATCGTCATGTTTATGACTTCCATGATCCCGATGAGAATACCGATCCGGTCCAACAACAAATCGCCCTTCGCAATGCAATGATCCAACGCCAGTTGGCTGAGGATCAAAATTCGGTTTCCCTGCGGCTCAATGACAAATGGCTGCAAGAAACATTGGAGGCCGATTTGTTGATAATGTATGATTTTTATGAACGGGACTGGATGTTTCAACCCAAAATCACTTATGCCTTTACGGATTCTTTCAAAACAACCTGGGGCGCGTATATCTTTGATGGGGATGCCGATACGTTCTATGGTAGTATGAAAAACAACAGTATGATTTATTGTGAATTAAAATACAGTTTTTAGGTGTTTTTGCTTGGATGCGAACTCCCAAAGAGGCTATCTCAAAAATGTTTTTTTGGGTAGCCTCTTGCATTCTTTAAAAGATGAGGTTTTAATTTGAATTCGTTGACTCCACCCTAAGGGTGGGGTTTATAATATCTAAAAAAAGGTGTGATAAAAGCGGATAATCGGATAAAGATCAGCGATTTTGCCAAATTAACCGGAAGTACCCTGAAAACGATTATGTATTACCAAAAAATAGGTTTATTGCATGAACCGGAGCGCTCTTCGGGAGGATACCGTTTATATGGACCCCAAGAGCTGACTCGTATGCGATTGATCCAATATTTAAAATCTTTCGGACTCGATTTAAAGCGTATCAAAGAATTATTGGGAGATATACATAATCCTTCAACCTTACGGCAAATTTTACAATCCTTGCAGGTTGAATTATTAAACGAAAAGAAAGCCCTGGAAGAACGACTGGCCAAGATTGAAATGTTATTAAGCGAAGAGAGGATGCAACTTGATGACAATTCCTGTAGTTCTTCTTCTTTTCAAATGATTACAGAGATACTGGCACCCGAGCAAGTTGAGGAATATATACTAACCTGTCCGGAACTTTTTTTTCAGCAAAGAAAAATATTCAACGTTTTGGATAATTTTCAATGGGGTGATTACCGGAAAACTTTTCAAACTTTAGCTGAGTATTTTAAAACCCATCCCGGGCAATACAAAACAGCTTTGGAATATGGAAAACGCCTTGCTCAATTAGCCGATATGTCTGAAGATGACCCGGAAATTGAAATTTTAGCCCGGGAATCCGCCGAGTTTATCAAAAATACTCCACTTTTAAAGGATTTGCTTTACAACCAAACAGCGTTGCCCCTTGAAGGCTTATTCAATGAAATGGTCGGTAGTGTTCGCTCGCCGGCTCAGATGAAGCACAAACAACTGATTCAACGATATCTTAGTTACCATTCGTGAGTTATAGAATTACCCCGGGACGTTTTGAGAATAAACCGGACGTTAAGGATTGTGGAAAGGATCAGGAGGAAACGATGAACAAAATTAGCTATTTCTTAAAAAGCTTTTTGGGAATCACATTTTTCTTTGGTTTCATGTTTGCTGCGGCTGGTAAATTAAATTATCCCCAAGGATGGTTATATTATTCCCTAAGTATTTTCGGCTTGCTGCTCAATATTTTGGCGATTCAAAGCAATGAACAGCTTATGAATGAGCGAGCCCGGCCTGGGGTCAATGCGAAAGCATGGGATAAGAAGATATTGGGAGTTTCAGGGATACTCACCATATTGTCATATATCGTTGCCGGGCTTGATTCAGGACGGTTCCACTGGTCCCCGGATTTAGGAATTGCCATCCCATTAGCCGGGATAGTGCTGGTTTTGATTGGGCAGGTGATATTTATGATTGCTAAGTTTCAAAACAACTTTTTTTCCAGTGTAGCTCGTATCCAGGAAGAAAGAAAGCATACCGTTTGTAACAGGGGGCTTTATCAAGTGGTCCGGCATCCCGGATATCTGGGAATGATCATTTCCTGGTTAGGCTTTCCTTTCGTTACGGGTTCTATTTTTAGTTCCATTCCGGTTGCAATGGCAATTATTTTGTTAATCGTCAGAACGGTTCTTGAGGATAAGATGCTTCATTGGGAATTAAACGGGTATGCGGAATATTCTCGGGAAACAAAATACAAATTACTTCCTTTTATTTGGTAGAAAACCTTTGAAATGAGCTTGTTGTCTTCGCCCGGTGTACTTTGGGTTAAGCCGGCTTCATTGATATTTAATATTCTTTGCCTATTGCTTTTAAAACAAAGTCAAAATAAGAAAAGAATAGTAAGTTTAATGGATATATTTTTATCATTGAAAGCCCTATTATAAGAATAAATTAACAATTTATAAACGATTGATGTCTAAACTTCCTTTGGCTCAATTTAACCAGGTTGGAAGTAAGATGACTCCTATGACAGGCATTTTTTAAATCCCAAATCGAATGGTAATAATTGCATGATTGGTGAACTAAAAATATCTCAGCATCGGGAGTGTTACAATTGAAAGCAATTATGGTGATGTATGATTCTTTAAATAGGCATATGCTGCCTCCATATGGGTGCGATTGGATCAAGGCGCCCAATTTTTCCAGATTGGCGGAGCATTCGGTGGTCTTTGACAATTGTTATATTGGTAGTATGCCCTGTATGCCGGCGCGCCGGGAACTCCACACCGGGCGTTATAATTTTTTGCATCGCAGTTGGGGCCCGGTTGAGCCCTTTGACGATTCGGCACCGGAAATATTGAAAACGAATGGTGTTTATACGCACCTGGTCAGTGATCACCAGCACTATTGGGAGGATGGCGGAGCCACTTATCATACCCGCTACAATTCCTGGGAGATCTCCCGGGGTCAGGAAGGCGATCCCTGGAAGGGCGAAGTCAAGGATCCCCAATTGCCAAAAAATTTGGCGGACCAAAAGAAATTAATCACCCGGGCCGATATCATCAACCGGAAATATATGCCCGAGGAGCAATTGCAACCGCAAGCCAAAACTTTTGCCAGCGGCTTGGAATTCATTCATACGAATCATACTGCCGATAACTGGTTTTTACAGATTGAGACTTTTGATCCCCATGAACCTTTCTTTACGCATGAGAAATATAAAAAATTTTATCCCCATACCTATAGCGGCCCCGAATCCGATTGGCCCGATTATGGGACAATCAGTGAGCCCGGTGAAAAGGTTGAGCATTACAAGTATGAATATGCGGCATTATTGAGTATGTGCGATAATTACCTGGGAAAAGTGCTGGATTTGATGGATACCTATGATTTATGGAAAGACACAATGTTGATCGTTAACACCGACCATGGTTTTCTTCTAGGCGAACATGATTGTTTGGGAAAAAGCAAGATGCCTTACTATAATGAACTGGCTAACATACCCCTTTTCATCTGGGATCCCCGTTGCGGCAAAAAAGGGGAACACCGTGACTCCCTGGTGCAGACGATTGACTTACCGGCAACATTGTTGGAGTATTTTGAGATTGGCTTGCCTGAATCTATGCAAGGGGTACCATTAACGGAAACCATTGCAATGGATAAACCGGTAAGAGAGGCTGCTTTATATGGGTGCTATGGTACCCATGTAAATTGTACCGATGGAAGATATGTCTATATGAGGGGAATAGCTGATCCCAGCAATGAACCTTTATATCAATACACCTTGATGCCTGCCCATATGCGGAGGATGTTTACGGTCGAAGAACTGAAGACAGCAGAGTTGGTTGGCCCTTTGTCGTTTACTAAGGGTTGTAAAGTCATGAAGATCAAATCAGGGATCTGGGATAAACGGGACTCCTATTCCATGTCGGGTTATTCATATCCCGATCATTTAGGAGAAAATCTGCTGTTTGACTTAAAAGAAGATCCGGGCCAATTGAGGCCGATACAGCAACCTGAAATTGAAAAAATAATGATCGACCATCTGATCCGGCTGATGAAGGAGAACGATGCGCCGCAAGAACAATTTGTGCGGTTAGGGCTCATTGTAAAATAGGAATACAGACGGATAGCCGCCAAAACGCTTTAAAGATGATGATGGAAAATCCAGAGGTATGGATGGGATGGGCAGGTTGGAAAACTTGTAGGGCTTGTTTTGAAATTTAAATTGAGATAGACTGTATTTACAGGGAGCCTTAACAAGGTTGCATCGACATTCCTTGTTGGAAGGGATGGGTCTTTAAAATTAAACCAAAATGGGTTGGAATATCAACAACAAAGATTTTGGAACTTCCTTTTATAAAAAACACCGGGAGTTTACAAACCAAACTCTTTGTTTTTTATTTTACGCTGATGGTTTTGATCGCCGGTCTGATCAGTACCACCTCCTACTATGTTTTTAAAAGGGTCATCACCCAGGAGATCGGGCATTCCCGGGTGGATGTGCTCCGGCAGATCGGCGAAAGGACCCGGGTTATCAAAAACAGTATCAAGACCATCTCCAACTTATATTACTCTGATCGGTATATTTCCAATGCGGTTTTTAACAAAATCACAGCAGGCGGCAACGCTCAGCTCTTGTTGAATAATTTGGCGGAGATCGGAACCAAATATCAAAAAGCGTTTGAAGAAATGAATGTAACTTTTTATGCTGTATTGATTGGCGAAAACGGATTTAAATTTTGTTCGCTACCCAACCAGCAGCCCTATAATTATGGGAAAATCCCCAAAATGCTTTGGTACCGGAATGTCATCAAAACCAATGGCAAAATTTATTGGGTCAGCAGTTATGATGATTCCGACGATTTGCAGAATAGTAAATACGTTTTTTCCGCTGCCCGGCTTATCAAAGATAAACATACCGGAGAACGTTTGGGCGTGCTCTTAATCAATATGGAAGAACGAAAGCTCTATGATACCTATAAGAATGTTTTAAACGGGAAGAATTCCATTTATATTGTAGATGAAAAAGGAAGTATAGTTTCCCATAGTGACGAGCATATGCTGGGAATCAACTTTTTTGACATGCAAGTCTTCAAGGAAATATTCCGGCCAAACAATTTTAAGATCTTCAATAAGGGTAATGAGCGGTTTTTATTATCGAATTACTATGACCCGGAAACTGCTTGGACCATTGTAGAAGAGATACCGGTGGAGGCGCTTTTCGCGCCTTTAGAGAAGGTACGGTATGCGATTTTGGGTATTTTCTGTCTGGGAACGCTTTTTTCGCTGGTTTTATCGGTCTCTTTTGCCCGCAAAACCGCTAAACCTTTAAAACAATTCTGCCTATCCATGAAAAAAGTGCGGAATGGCGATCTGGACGTCATATCCGATATCCAAGGATGGAACGAATTAACGCAGTTAAGTGACGGTTTTAACCAGATGGTAGGAAAGATTAAAGATCTTATTTTAGATGTCAAGCAGGAGGAACGTCTTAAACGCAAAGCGGAACTTGATTTTTTGCAAGCCCAAATCAATCCGCATTTTTTATATAATACGATACTTTCCATCAAATGTATGATTTCCATGGGTAAAAGTACCCAGGCGGAACAAATGATCACCGCTTTTATGGGACTTTTGGAGAAGATTTTTAATAGCAAGGAAGAATTTATTTCCCTTTTAGAGGAAATTCAATGCTTGCAACAATATGCGTTAATTCAGCAATACCGTTATTCCCATAAATTTGAGATCGTCTATGAAGTGCCGGACAGTATTTTGGAATATAAAATACCCAAGTTAATCTTGCAACCTTTGGTGGAGAACTCGATATTTCACGGTATCGAGGCCAAGCAGGAAAAGGGTACCATTCAAATTAAGGCGGAGCGAAAAGAGAATGAAATTATCATCCGGGTGATTGATGATGGTGTGGGTATGGACGCCAAAACCCTGAAGGACATCTGGAACAATCGGGATAATAAGAAAGATCGACGTTTCAATCGGGTAGGTATCATCAATGTCCGGCAAAGAATCCAAATGAATTTCGGGACCCAATATGGTTTGAAAATATTCAGCCAAGTCGGGAAAGGAACCGAAATCCGGATTCAGATACCCGTTATCAGCTAATCCTTTACTATCACCTAAAGAAAGGGACATAAGGATGTTGAAAATATTGATCGTGGACGATGAAACTCCGATTCGTGAATGGATTGAGTTTTGCATCCATAAAAATCCTTTAGGGTATGAAGTCGTGGGTTTGGCTGCCAACGGCGAGGAAGCGTTAAATATTTTTAATGCCACTTTGCCGGATATCGTTTTCGTTGATATCAAAATGCCGATCATGGACGGCATGGAATTGATGAAACAAATCAAGTTTTTAAATCCCTCTACGGAAATCATTGTCCTGACTGCCCATAACGATTTTGAATATGCCAGAACCGCTGTAAAGTACGGTGCCTTTGAATATATTTTGAAGACTGAAATCAATGATGCCCTGATTCATGAGGTCCTTGATAAAGTAAACCGCAAATTGAGCTCTTCTAAGGCAGAGGGCAACTTATCGGATAGTATCTATTTGAAAAGGGAGGCGTTTATCCGGCGCCTGATCTTTCAAGCCGGGAATCAATATCTACATGAGCGTGTGATATCTGAAAAAGAGCTGCAGGAACAAAAAATTAATCTGAAGAATAATTTTTTATTTGCGGTGGCTTTAAAATACGGAACCCACGATCAACCCAACAATAATAGTAACTTCATCATTCCCGAACATCAAAATATTCAAAATAACTTTGGTTTCGTTTATGACCAAAATATCTTCATTCTGCTGGCCAATGTTTTTGCCCAACCAAGCATAGCGGAACAAGTGAAAACGACATTTGATTTTGCTTCCAAACTTCATGAAAGCAATGGCTGTACCATTGGGTTAAGCGATGTTCATGATGGCTTAAAATATATCGGGATCGCAGTCGAAGAAGCTGTTTACCAGTTGAAACAGGAGTTTTACACTGGAGAAGGCACTATTAATCTTATGAAAGCGCCCAAAGAAAATACTTCGGAATTGGTAAAGAAGTTAACCGCGATGACGAATTCGTGGAAGGAAATGATCAAAGAAAATGGAATCGACCAGGCTGAACAGGCCCTGGATCCCATTTTGACCTTTATGAACGACAATCGGATCCGTGATATCGAAGCGGTAAAATATGTATCTTTACAAATGGTTGAGTTCGTAGGTGCGGCTCTCGGAATACATCCGGAAACCGGACTGGATTCTTTTCATACCCATAAGGCAGAAATCGAAAAGCTCTCTTCTTTTCAGAGCCTGCAAGAATACGTGAAGCAAAAAATCAACGCTGCTGTTAGTGAGCATCAGGTAAAATCCAATGAATACTCTCATTCAATTTCCAAAGCGGTGGCTTATATCAACAAATATTATATGCAGCCAGTGAATTTAACCAATATCGCCGCCTATGTCCATTTGAACCCGGAATACTTTTGCCGGCTTTTTAAAGAGGAAACCGGAAACAATTTCAGTAATTACCTGGCTAGTGTACGGTTGAAGAAGGCAGTGGAACTATTAAAAGGGAGTGATCTGAAAGTCCGGGAAATTGCCGAAGTGGTCGGTTATCCAAACCTGAGTTATTTTTCGACTCTTTTTAAGAAATATTACGGAGTCAGTCCTTTTGATTATCGCAATAAACATACGGAGGTTAAAATATCAACCATGGAGACTTTATGAAAATATAATTTTGATCTCGTACAGTTAGATCGATAGAAGCCTCGTTTTAATATAACCTATCTCTTGCTCTTCCCCTCAGATGTGGTTTATTATTGCGGTTTCATGTGGAAGAGTAACCCTAGCCGTTGATCCCTAAAAGATTTTTGGCTGCAGAGGCAGCGGTTACTCTTCCCGCAACGGGAAGAGCCCGTGTCCAAGGACACGCGAGTTGGGTCTACACCCAATTTTTGGTATATAGGCAGGCCTAAATGTATTTTCTAGATAGGCATTTCGTAAAGTACCCTGGACCCCAAATTTCTCTCTGATGCATCCTAATGTATCGAATCATTTATTGTTCCTCCATCAGCATTCTTGAAAGTCAAAATATCAAAAAATATCTCAAAATAGTGAACGGCATTTCCTCGCGGAAATCCCTGGATGGAATACTCGTCAATTTTAAAAAGAAATCCTAAGGATATTGGATGTATTTCGGATACATCTTGAATTAAGATGGGAGTAACCAAATAAGCCGAGAAGATTCATTCGGTGAATATTTTCGCTTATCGGAAAGGGGGCTTCCCATCAACAACCGTGAAAGTAACGGCACTTTGGCGCCAAGAAAATCATTATCAAAAAGATGAAGGGGTGGGATTATGAAAAAGTCATTGTATGTCATTTTGATCATTGCATTACTGGGTACATTGTGTACCCAAGGTTTCGCAGCGCCGAAACAAAAACAATTACCTGTGTTGAAAGTGGCCGTGATGCCGTTTTTATTAAGCCTTCCGGTCAATTATATCGTTGAAAAAGGTTGGGACAAACAAAACGGTTTTAAAATCGAGCCGATCCTTTTTGCTACAGGAGCCCCAATGAATGAAGCATTGGGAGCAAATCTTTGGGATGTAGCCACCATTGGCGCTGCCGCAGTTACCACATTGTCGGTCTATGATGCCAAACTGATAGCCGAGACCAGCAATGCCGCAGGCGGATTTGGATTATATGTACGGCCGGGCAGTCCCATCACCAAAGTGAAGGGATTTAATCCTACGTTCCCGACGCTTTTGGGAGACCCTGAAACCGTAAGAGGGAAAACAATTCTTTTGCCGATTGGGACCATGTCTCAATTGCATGAACTCAAATGGCTCGAAAAAATTGGAGTTAAAGATAAAGAAGTCAATTCGGTGAATATGGATTATGCCCAGGCCTATCAGGCATTTTTAGCAGGACAAGGCGATATCGTCGCTTTAAATCCCCCATTAAGCTTTGTAGCTGAAGAAAAGGGTTGGATTAATGCAGGAAGCTTAATCGATTTGAAAATACCTCAATATGACAACGTGGTTGCCAGCAAAAACGCTTATGAAACCAAGAAAGCTTTACTGACCAAACTTGTTAAACTGATGTATCGAGCCAATGCGGAGTTGAAGCAAAATCAAGATCTAGAAGTTAAAATGCTTTCAGACTGGTATAAACAAAATGGCCAGAATATTGAAACCAAATTGGTCCGGGCCGAAGTACAGGCTAGACCGTTGTTAACGGCCGAAGATGCCAAAAAGAAACCGCTGGGAGATTCGATTAAGACCACAGCGGAGTTCATGGCCAGCATCGGAAAGTTACAAACCGAGAAATTGCCGATTATCGATAAAAATGTAGTTGGTGATATCTTAAAAGCAGTATTGAAATAAGCAATGAAGAAACGTTTCGACGGTGGGGGTGATCGATTCTTGGAAAACCTGCACCGTCGAAATCATAGTGGGGGTTGAAAAGTGAAGCGAGAAATGAAATATAAAATCATTTCGGTAATCTCATTGGTAGCATTCATTTTTATCTGGGAATTGATTACCGATCTATTGAAATTGGTTCCAAGCTTTATGCTGCCGAGTCCCTATTCGGTACTGATAGCCTTCTGGGCGAAGCTTTACGATCCCAATCCCGATGGCGCCACCCTCCTGCAACATATTATGACCAGTCTGAAAATCGCCTTGACGGGATACCTGTGCGGCGCCTTGGTGGGAATTCCCCTGGGTATTGTCACGGCTTGGTATAAACGGTTCGACATGTTGTTCAAACCGGTCTTCGATTTGATAAGGCCGATTCCCCCCATTGCCTGGATCCCCATTATGATCCTGTGGTTTGGAATCGGTCTGCCGGCCAAGGCGGCCATCATCTTTGTTTCGGCCTTCATACCCTGTGTGATTAATACTGAAGCCGGGATTAGACAAACCAGTTCCATTCATATTTGGGTTGCCAAAACCTTCGGGGCTTCAAATTTATACATTTTGCGAAAAGTAGCCATTCCAACAGCACTTCCTCTCATTTTCACGGGATTGCGGATATCGCTGGGTACGGCTTGGATGACGTTGGTTGCCGCGGAATTGCTGGCTTCCAACCAAGGGCTTGGTTATATGATCCAGATTACCAGAATGTTGGGAAGAGCCGATATCATCGTAGTCGGGATGCTAACCATCGGCAGTATTGGCGCATTACTTGCCTATATATTGCGGTTGTTTGAACGCAAGTATGTGAAGGGAGGAAACTAGCTTGCAAGGCATTAAAATCAACGGCTTCAATGATGACTGGAAACGTATCTTCTGGGCGATTGTTGCTTTTGCATCCATCATTATCCTGTGGCAGGCCGTCGTCACTTTCACATTTGCCAAAGCGACGATTCCGGGCCCTTATAAAGTGTTCAGTGAATTTTTCAAATCATTCTATCACCCGATTGGCAGTTATACTATTTTGGGGCACATCGGTTGGAGTTTGTACCGGGTGCTGGTGGGTTTCGGGATCGCCGCTGTTCTTGGCATTATCACCGGATTATCCATGGGCTGGTCCAAACTGGCCCGAGCCGTCATCAGCCCGATATTTGAATGGCTGAGACCCATACCCGCCCTGGCTTGGATTCCCCTGGCCATCTTATGGTTTGGCATCGGCGAGTCCACCAAATATTTCATTATTTTTGTAGGCGCTTTCACTCAAGTTACCTTAAACGCGTATGCAGGAGCTATCCAGGTTGACCCGGTTCTGATCGGCGCTGCCAGAATGCTGGGCGCCAGGGAAAGCCAAGTGTTTACCAGAATCGTCCTGCCTTCCTCGGTCCCGCAAATATTCGCCGGTCTGCAACTGGGACTCTCCACCAGCTGGATGGCAGTGCTGGCCGCGGAAATGGTGCGTTCTTCGGAAGGAGCCGGCTGGATCATCGTGATGGGCCAGAATACCGGGAACACGACTCAAATTATTGTGGGAATCATTTCCATCGGGTTGATCGGTTTGCTTTTGGCAACGATTATGAGAGGAGTTGAAGGAAAATTATGCTCCTGGAACGTCAGAGGGATATAGAAGGTTCGGAAGGGGAAGGGAAAAAGACCATTATCCGTTGTGACAATATCGCCAAAGAATTTGACACGGACGGCAACAAATTTCAAGTCATTCAAAATGTAAAGCTGGAAGTGATGGAAAACGAGTTTGTGGTCTTGTTCGGGCCTGGGCAATGCGGTAAAACAACCTTGATCAATATTTTAGCCGGACTAGAAAAGCCCACTTCCGGTAAGGTTTTTGTCAACGGCCAGGAGGTTGAAGGACCCAGTGCGGAACGGGGCGTGGTTTATCAAAAGACCGCTTTGTTTCCCTGGTTGACGGTAATGCAGAATGTGGAGTTCGGGCCGAGTGTCCGGGGAATGAAAAAAAAGCAACGGCGGGAAAGAGCCGATTATTTCATCAATCTGGTCGGCTTGAAAGGCTTTGAAAATCATTATCCGGTTAAACTCTCGGGAGGTATGAAACAACGAGTAGGAATCGCCCGGGCTTATTGCAATGATCCTTTGGTGATGTTGATGGATGAGCCTTTTGGTCATCTGGACGCTCAAACCCGTTATATGATGGAAGAGGAACTGGAGAAAATCTGGGAACGGGAGCGGCGGACGGTCGTTTTTGTGACCAATAATATTGAGGAAGCATTATACCTGGCCGATAGAATTGTCATGCTGACCAATTGCCCCTCCAGCATCAAAACGGAATATAAAATTAATTTACCCAGGCCCCGCAGTTATGTCGATCCGGAATTCTTACGGCTCAGGCAAGAAATAACCGCAGCGATGGATAAATCACTTTGATGGAGCAGGAGGTAGAAAAACATGGTCATGCAAGATAACGCGCGCGTGAAGGTAAAAGTCAGCAATATGACAAAGTGCTTCGGCGATTTATGCGTATTGGATAATATTTCTTTTGACGTGAGGGAAGGAGAGTTTCTCTGTATCGTCGGCCCCACCGGGTGCGGCAAAACCACTTTTCTCAACAGCTTAACCAAACTTTACGAGGTTACCTCCGGCCAGATCCTAGTTAATGGTGAGCCGGTCGATTTGAAAAAACACAATATCGCCTACATCTTTCAGGAATATTCAACCATGCCCTGGCTCAAGGTGGAGGAGAATGTCCGCTTCGGCCTTGATATTAAAGGTTTGCCGGAAAAAGAGATCCAGGAGCGGGTGGATGAGGTTATCGATATGGTCGGGCTTGGCCCTTTCCGGAGCTACTACCCGAAACAGCTTTCAGCCAGTATGCTGCAGCGAGTTGTGATTGCCCGGGCCTTTGCCGTTCAGCCGGAACTGCTATTGATGGATGAACCATACGGCCAGTTGGATCTGGACTTACGCTTCAAGTTAGAGGATGAATTGCTTCGCCTTTGGGAGAAAACCAAAACCACGGTGATATTTATCACCCATAATATTGAAGAAGCCGTATACCTGGGACAACGGATCCTGGTGCTTTCCAATAAACCGACCAAGATTAAAGAGGAGATCAACAATAGCCTGCCGATGCCCCGCAATATCGCCAATCCGGCTTTTATCGATCTCCGGAATAGAGTAACGGATCTGATCAAGTGGTGGTAGATACTTTAGTTTGTTGTTTTTTATGAGGATATCGACAGGTAAAACCATTCCCCATAAACGCATTTGGGATCGGCTTTTTCAAAAATGAATGCTTCCTTAGTTTGTATCAATCAGGACTCTTTGGTGAGTCTTCATTGATCTCTTCCCCATAGCTTACAAGGATATAGACGCCAACTGAAAAAAGAATTGACAATCATTGATTACAAGTATAATATTTATTTTGAATTACAATTGTAATCAATGATTCTCTTTCTCTTTGGGCCCAAAGGGGAAGCAAAAGGAGTACCAAAATGAAGAAATATTTATTCATCGTAATGTTTTGTTTCCTATGCGGATTGACGGTTTATGCGGATAGTAGCACCCATAAGATCGAACTAACGAAAATAAACGATCGGATTTGGGTCCATACAAGCTATTTTAGTTTTGCGGGTAACCTAACCCCTTCCTATGGATTGTTGGCAATAACCAATGAGGGGATTGTTTTGGTGGATACTCCCTGGACCAATGAGCAGACTCAAGAATTACTCAAGATGGTGAAAGAAAAATTTAATCAATCGATTCATTGGGCTATTTTTACTCATTGGCACGGAGATCGGCTCGGCGGTATCGATACATTGATCAGTGAACATATTGAGACGGCCAGTACGGCCTTTACCGCCCGATTGGCGGTGAAGGCGGGTTTTCAAAAACCCCAGAGGATGATTAATCCCAAAGTTGAAGCTTTTAGGGTTGGGGATCTGACGTTTGAAACCTATTTTCCCGGCCCGGGCCATACCAAGGACAATATTGTAGTTTATTTTCCCAAAACCCGCGTGTTATATGGCGGTTGCTTGGTGAAACCGATAAATATGAATAATTTAGGAAATACTGCTGACGGTGATGTCACCCAATACCCCAATACCATACGTGAAGTGATGAAACGTTACCCAAACGCCAAGATAGTAATCGCTAATCATGGTACGAGCCCCTGGGGTGATTTTGGACTTCTTCAGCATACATTAGAGTTGGCGGAAAAACAAGCGGCGCAATCCCGCTAAAATTGTTATGGCGGCTTCTTGTAGCGAAGCCGTCATATTCTGGGGTAACTCTTATAGCTTATGGATTGACAAATTATCGCTGAAACACTATGATTAGAATCAATAGTAAATTAATATGAATAATGATAATACGAAATGGTGAAGCCCGAATGTCTAAAATTGTAAAATGTCTGACGGATTTAATTGGCAATACTCCCCTGTTGGAACTCACAAGATATGGTAAAATCAACGATTTACAAGCTAAAATCATCGTCAAACTGGAATATTTCAATCCGGCCGGTAGTGTCAAAGACCGAATCGGTTATGGGATGATTCGGGATGCTGAAGAACGGGGGATTCTCCGGAAGGATTCGGTTATTATCGAACCCACCAGTGGCAATACGGGTATTGGGTTAGCGGTAACCGCCGCCGCCAAAGGGTATCGGTTGATATTGACCATGCCTGAGACCATGAGCTTGGAACGGCGCAAATTGTTAAAAGCTTTGGGTGCGGAAATCATATTAACACCCGGACCGGGCGGGATGAAAGGGGCCATCCAAAAAGCCGAGGAGTTGGCGGCAATCATCCCTCATTCTTTTATTCCCCAACAATTTGAAAATCCCGCTAATCCGGAAATCCACCGCCGCACCACTGCCGAAGAAATATGGAGGGATACCGACGGCGAGGTTGATATTTTTGTCAGCTGTGTCGGAACAGGCGGGACCATTACCGGTGTTGGAGAAGTCCTAAAACAAAAGAATCCGGCAGTGAAAATCATTGCAGTTGAACCGTATGATTCTCCTTTGCTTTCGGAGGGCAGGTCCGGACCTCATATGATTCAGGGGATAGGAGCCAATATTATTCCGGAAGTTTTAAACCGTTCCATTATCGATGAAATTTTGAAAGTAAAAAATGATGAAGCTTTTGAGACCTCCCGAAAACTAGCTAAATGGGAAGGCTTGTTGGTGGGAATATCATCGGGCGCTGCAACCTTTGCCGCAAAGGAAGTAGCCAAGAGGCCGGAAAATAAAGGCAAGTCGATTGTGGTGATATTGCCGGATACGGGTGAGCGATACTTGTCGACCACACTGTTTCAATAAAATGAGAATCAACTTGCAGGATTAATGCCTGAAAGGAAGCAGATAGGAGTGGAGGGAGGTGTATCCGGGATGGCTGATAGTGAAAATTTACAGGTGATTGGGATTGACTTTCGTTCCGCGTCTGCTGAATATCGTAAATTGTTTCATCTGACTCTTCATCAACTTACTGAAATATACCAGCAAGATATATTTCCAGCTGAAACTGTCATCCTTTCAACCTGTAACCGGACGGAGTTTTATTTTTGTACCAACCGGCCGGTTTCTTTTTGTTGGGAGCTCATAAAGGGTTTTTACGATCAACAATCCGTGAAACGGAAATTTTTTTATCACTATTGTGGACATGAAGTCGTATTGCATCTGTTGGAACTCGCTACGGGGTTCCATTCGATGATTATCGGCGAAACGGAGATTTTGGGGCAGGTTGCGGGCGCTTATGAAATACCGGAAAAACTGGGGAAAGCAGCGCCGAACTTAAGTATACTGTTTAAAAAGGTATTACAATTCGCCCGGCGTATCCGGGTACAGTCTGGAATCGGTAAGCATAGCACATCACTTACAACATTGCTTATGAAGGAATTAAAAAACTATTATGGCAACCCGGCTGGGCAACGGGCGTTAATTTTAGGGAATGGTGAAATTGCTCAAAAAACAATTCAAGTTTTACTTTACAATGGAATACAAACAACGATGCTCACCAGAAAAAGAGTGGAAAAAACAGCGCAATTTGTTGGTGATTTGACCGTAGTTTATGGTTATGAGAATCTACTCCAGGCGATAGAGGCCAATGATATTATCATTGCTGCCACATCATCACCTCATTTGCTTATTAAAGAGGAACACCGAGCGTTCCTTTGCAATAAGCTTTTGATTGATTTTTCTTTTCCACGTAACATTGAGCCGAAGCTCTCTCGAAACGGGAATCTAGTTTGGGATTTGGATTATTTTGGAGCAATATCCAGTCGGAACCTCCAATTGGAACAGGTGGCAGTGGTGAAGATGAAGACTTTGTGCAAACAAGCGTCAGTGAAAATAGTTTTGCAAATTTTTCCTTTCGATAGCGCTTTGCCTAAGGCATTGACATCGTAAGTTTTAAAAAATGATTGACAAACCAGGAATGATTTAGTAGTATAAAAAATATAATTAAGTTTATAGGAATACTTAATTTTACCGCGCGAAGCGGTAAAAAAATTTCCGTATTTCATAGTATTCCGATATGTTTATTATAAAACAAACGATGAAGGGAGTTTTGGTTTTGAGGAAAAAAATAATTTTAGGATTGTTGTTCATTTTGGTTTTATCGGTTGGAGTTGTGTCTTTTGCCGGAGCAGAAGGGGAAATTACTTTACTTAATGTTTCTTATGATCCGACCCGTGAATTGTACCAAAACTATAATGCTGCCTTTGCAAAGTACTGGAAGGCCAAGACGGGTCAAACCGTAGTGATTAAACAATCCCATGGCGGATCCGGCGCACAAGCCAGGACGGTAATTGACGGTTTAGAGGCGGACGTGGTTACATTGGCGCTTGCTTATGATATTGACGCCATCGCCGATACAAAACTATTGCCAACCAATTGGCAAAAACGGTTGCCCGATAATAGCACTCCTTATACCTCGACGATTGTGTTTTTGGTCAGGAAAGGTAATCCCAAAAACATTAAGGATTGGGACGATCTTGTCAAACCCGGAATTTCAGTCATTACACCAAATCCGAAAACTTCCGGCGGAGCCCGCTGGAATTATCTGGCCGCCTGGGGATATGCTTTAAAACATAACCAAAATTCTCAAGAAAAAGCAAAGGAATTTGTGAAGAAACTATATAAAAATGTTCCGGTGCTTGACTCGGGAGCCCGGGGCGCCACCACCACCTTTGTACAACGCGGAGTCGGTGATGTTTTACTGGCTTGGGAAAATGAAGCGTTTTTGGCTATCAATGAACTAGGAAAAGATAAATTCGAAATCGTTGTGCCTTCATTGAGTATCTTGGCCGAGCCTCCAGTGGCGGTTGTTGACAAGGTGGTCGCCAAAAAGGGTACCCGGAAAATTGCCGAAGCATACCTTAAATATCTTTATAGCGCGGAAGGACAAGAAATCGCGGCCCAAAATTATTACCGACCACGCCTAAAATCGGTTGCCGATAAATATGTTCATTTATTTCCGAAAATTAAGCTGATTACAATTGACGATACTTTTGGTGGATGGCGAAAAGCTCAAAAAACCCATTTTGAGGACGGTGGATCCTTCGATCAAATCTATCAACCGCAATAATTAAAAGTCAGATTATGTTTTTTAAAGGGGGCTGTCTCAGAAGCAAAATGAGACAGCCCCATATTTTATAATCGAGCTTAAAAAAATAGAAAGAGAAAGCTCACGTAGTTGTAATCAATGCAATCTTTGATTTTAGATACTTTTATGCTGCTTTCTGTCTGCTAAAATCCGTTAAAATTCGATTTTTATCGACAAAATATGTTGACAACAAATATCGAGTATAGTACTATCTAATTAATTCAGTAGGAATACTATTGATTAATCCGACAAAAATCTTATTGTTTGTGTGTTATCCAATATACCATCGTATAAAGATGGTTTTTTACAACAATAATTCATACTAAACATATTGGTTTGCTAAATTAAATTGGAGGATTTACTTTCATGAAAACGACAGTTCAAACCAAAGAGGCCCCTCAACCGATGGGTTCGTACTCTCAAGCGGTTAAATTCAAGGATTTTTTATTTACTTGTCAATTGGGATTAGATACTACTGGTAATCTGGTTGCTTCGGATGTAACAGCACAGACTCGACAAACCCTCGAAAATATTAAAGTTATCCTAAAAGATGCTGGAATGACAATGAATGATATAGTAAGAACAACCGTATATCTCACAGATCTTGCCCATTTTTCGGTGATGAATGAAATTTACGGCAGCTATTTTAATTCGCCTTACCCGGCTCGAGCTTGTATTCAAGCTGTTAAGTTTCCTAAAGAGGCTAAAATCGAAATTGAAGCAATTGCAATAGCCCATGATGGGTAAATTCGATCATCGTGTATTCATAGAAAATCTTATCGTGAAAAAGCAATGGAAAACAATCAAAAGTATTAGACTAGTTGCGGAGTTATACCCAAGAGCAACAGTTAAAATAATAAAGCTAAGGAATTAAAACTAAAAGGGGGAAGCGCATGTAACCAATTTTTTATGTAAAAGAGAATGCATTAAGTAAATTAAATCATGAAAGGTTTGAAATTTAACCGCAGGGTCTCATTATGAATTAATATTATCTTAATTGGAGGAAAAACAAATGAAGAAACTGTTAAGCATTATTATAATGGTCGTTTTGTTAATTGCAACACTAAGCAATACTCTTATTTTTGCTTTAGATAAAAAACCAGTTGTAATCCGTATCGGCAGTGCTTTCACAGCCGGAAGCAGCAATCCCTATTCACTCCAGACAATTGGAATTGTACATCAGCAAGGACTTTTAGAAGATGAGTTTAAAAAAGATGGTATCAAGGTTGAGTGGATTTTCTTCAAAGGAGTCAGCCCTGCTTTGAATGAGGCCTTTGCCAATAACTCAATCGACATCGGTGCAACCAGTGAATTAGGAGCAATCATCGCTAGGGCTAACGGACTAAAAATTAAACTGATTTCCGGTTTAAGCCGGAATGGTAATTCTTATGTTGCAGTATCGGCTGGTTCGCCAATTACGAAATTTGAGGACCTTAAGGGCAAGAAGTTTGCGACGGCAAACGCTACGAATTTTCAATTGGCGTTTGAACGGATTGCTCAATTTAAGGGATTGACGTCAAAAGACTTCAAATACTACAATCTGGGCCCGGCGGATGGTGTTGCCGCTTTAGCTTCCAATAATATTGATGGCGCACTCTACGGAACACAGCTTTTTGCGCCACGTAATGCCGGAAAGATCAAGATTATCTATTCCACGAAAGAACAATTTCCGGACAAGTGGAAATCCCAAAGCGGTATTTTTGTGACGGAAAGTTTTGCAAAGGCATATCCGCAAATCACAAAGCGATTTGTAAAAGTTTTTCTTAAAGCTGCTCAGTGGAGTTCAAATGAGAACAACCGTGAAGCATTTTTTTTAGCGGGCTCTAAAACTGGAACCCCGATTGAAAACCTTCGAGAGGATGCGGAAGGTTCCAAACTCGTTGAAACTAATTCCCCTCTGCTGGATGATTTTGTGATTGGGCATTATAAAGATACTATTACATTAGTTAAAGACCTGGATCTAATCAAAGATGGATTTGATGTAAAAGAACTTGTAGATAAAACCTACCTGGAAGCAGCCCTAAAAGAACTTCGCCTTAATAGTTTTTGGACTTCGTATGATGCGGAAGGTAAGATCGTAAACAAGAAATAAGGGCGCTTTTTTGGGGGATGATCGCAAAGGTTAAACAACAAGATAATAGCATTTGGGAAGGATGATAAATGATGAGTACTTTACTTTCACAAGATATAGATTATTCAGTCATTCAGGATCAAGATATTGTAACGGTTTTAAAAGCATTTAAACACCGACGTTTCAATACATATTATGCTCCCGATGGGGAAACCGCGCGGAGAATTGTTCTTGAATTGATTCCCTTGGATTCAAAAGTCGGCACCGGAGACTCCACTTCAGCGACGCAATTAGGGATTGGAAAGGCCCTTGAAGCACGCGGAACAACAATATATGACGCCCATGTACGGGGCAGGGAATGGACGCAAACCTATAAATTAAGCGAGTTATCTTATAGTTCTGAATGCAAATATTTTCTGACCGGAACTAACGCAGTAACGCTTGATGGAAGACTGGTAAATGTCGATGCAGTCGGCAATCGGGTGGCAGGAATGTTTTATGGCCACGAACATTCGGTATTGATTATCGGCCGCAATAAGATTACCAAGGATTTAGATGCTGCTTTTGATCGAATTCGTCACCAAATCTCTCCACAGCATGTAAAAATCCGCAGCACCGATCTGGGAGGACGCCCATTTAAAACGGGATGCGTTAAAACCGCTCAATGCGTTGATTGTCAAGGTGAAGATCGCACCTGCAACGTATTTACAATTATTGAAGGTAAACCTAAACATACTAATGTTCATATTGTTTTTGTTAATTCAGACCTCGGCCTTGGTTGGGATGAATCCTGGCCGAAGGAACGAATTCAAAATATTATCGATGAGTATAAGAAACTGGTATGGATACCGCCTATAAGGTAAGTTGGCGGAAAAGAATATTGACATAAAATATTATTGAAATTGAGCGGGATAACTTGATTGAAAGATATCCTGATATCCCGCGGTTTATCATCATAAGTATGGATACTGCGGCACTGAGCCCGTTTAATGAACTGTGCATTGACGCTGATTTGGAAAGGATCGATTAAATCATGGTTCATGATGTTGAGAAGATCGCTCTACCAGGAGAACTGGTTAAAATTCTGCAAGATCCGGCAAGCATAAAAGCAGTTGGCACGTTGAATGCCGACGGCTCGCCATATGTTGACATTAATTACACATTGACCACATTAGATAGTAAAACATTGATTTTTAGCGAAGAGCTGGAGAAGTCGTCTAGTAATAAAAATATGGTCCGGAGTATTTGGTTTGATAAACCGGTATCGGTAAATATCACGCAAGGTGGGACAAGTTTTTATATACAAGCCAGGCCCTATCTTTGTCTGATTGCAGGAAAGTTATTTCAGGAAATGTTATTGCGGACCAGGTCTGTTGGTGGCCAGGACGCTGATATCTCGACAGTCTGGATACTCAAACCTGAAAAGATTAGCAATACCTCCGCAGAGATTCTACGGCATGAGATGGAATCGGCTCATCCATATTTCGGTCAGCATTTAGATCGGGCTAGTATAAAAAAATGATTTGCCTTCAGATGTGCCCAAAATCAATCCAAAGGTATTGGATAAGCAGGAGAACAGAATATGGCGACATATGTTAATTCGGAATTTGGTGAACTAGTTGAAAAATATCCTGATATTCCTCGATTTATTATTTTAAAGCTTGATCTTCTTCGCCGGGGCGCCAGTTTGACAAGCAGAGCTCTGGATGCTGTTCAAGACGATGATTATCGTTTCGGTCCGATGCAAATCTTTTATAAGACGGGAGAAAACCGGAAAACAGATAAATCAATTCCAGGCTCAATATTGTTACGGGACGGTACCACAGCCCCCGTATCTTTTGATGAACATTATGAAGATCCATATATCATTGACCAGGTTGACGGTAAATTCGTTCTTTTAGATGATGAAAAAGAAATCATTGATGAAATTGACTTTACACCAAGGCCCCGGTACTATGGCCAAAAGACCAGTCGTGGTGTACTCATGGAATCAATCGCCAGTGCACGGGCACAACGATTAATTATTTGCGCCTACCGGTTTTGTCACCTTTGGGAAACAGGGAATCAATGCAAATATTGCGCATTTTTTACAGATCTCAAACATGCGCGCCAGGCAGCAGCAGATGCAACATTTACCAAGGAAGTCGATGCCGAAGATATTTATGAAACGGTGCGGGAGGCTCTTAAGGAACCCGGCCGGATCTCGGAGATTTATTTGACTGCGGGTATGGACTACAGCGGTGAGGAATTATTTGAAAATGAAGTAAACCGCTATATTAAAATTTTGCAGGCCATTGGCCGGAATTTTCGGGGCCGTTTCTCAAGCCAGATCATGGCTCCGGCTTACTCAAAATCACAACTGAAAAGAATATACAACGAAACGGGACTTACTTCCTATTGCCCTTGTATTGAAGTATGGGATAAAGATCTCTTTAGTTGGATTTGTTCGGGAAAAAATAAATGGCCCGGCCGGGATGAGTGGATCAAACGGACCCTGGATGCAGTTGAAGTGTTCGGGAAAGGCAATGTTTATACCCAAGTCATCGGTGGCGTGGAAATGGCTCAGCCTTATGGGTTTAAAACAATTGATGAAGCTCTGGAGTCTAATTTCCAGGCCTGCGAATTCTTTGCCAAGCATGGCGTCATTTTTCTAAGCGTAGTCTGGCGGCCCCATCAGAGTTCTGCATTAGCCGGGCAAAAACAGCCATCCTTGGAGTATTACGTCCGTCTGGTGAAAGGGCTTCATGACATTCGAAAGGCATACGGACTAAGCGCTGCCAATGATGATTACAAGCATTGCGGCAATCATGGGGATAGTGATTTGGAAAGAATTGATTAAATAGCACATGGTAGAGTAAGGGCGTTAATTCAAACGAATTTTAGGGAGGAATAATTGATGGATAAAAATACAGCTGTGTCTCAACAGTCCGAATTAGAACCCATACAGATATTTTATACTATCTGCCCGGTACAAGTGGCGTCCCATGTGGCAGTTGTTAAAGGGTGGGTTGATGAGGAATTGAACAAAGTCGGCGCTAAGGCAAAGTTCTTAAGAGCGCTTCCCAAAAAAGAATGGTTGCCCCATTTTACGCATAGCCGCACCGATCTGTTTCGGGATGGCGGAAATATTCCACCCATTTGGGCCCGTTCTCAAGGACCGGTCAATAAGTTGATCGGGCTTACCTTTGTTGGGACTGGAGGAAAGATTGTTGTCAAAGCCGGTTCCGGAATTCGCTCGGTGCGTGATCTTAAAGGGAAACGTATCGGTATAACGAAAAGGCTAACCGGGGATCGGGTGGATTTTGCAAGAGCAACTGCGCACCGGGGGATAATCTTAGCGCTTGAACTGGCTGGAATCGATCACCGTGATATTCAGTGGGTAGATATTCCCGAATTTGAAGCTAAGACCGGTGATCCTTCCTGGTCGGTTTTGAATTCGGCGGAATCTCCGATCGAGTTTTGGGGTAACGGCAAATTAAAATCGGTTCCCTGGAATGAAGGTAAAGCTTTGTTAGAAAACAAAGTTGACTCAGTATATGCCAACCATGGCCGTTCCAGGCTGCTTGAATCCCAAGGCCTGGTTACGACTATTGAAGATTTAGGGCGTTATCCTGATTGGACACTCCATGTCGCTAACACTCCAACCACGATTACCGTCAGTACGGAACTTGCCGAAAACCATCCGGAAATCGTGGTGGCATGGCTCAAAGCTTCAATAAAAGCCGGACATTGGATCGAAAAGAATCTTGCAGAAGCTGCCCGGATTTTAGCCGAGGTGACAACCGAAGGTTCTGCTGATTCGATTTTCGAAGATTTGCAGAAATATGACTATGTCCCGAATTTATCCGCAAAGAATTTGGCCGGCATAGAAATAGAAAAACAGTTTTTACTTGAAAATGGATATATCGAGAAGGATTTCAACCTTAATGATTGGGTGGACCCCAAATTTCTTGAGCGGGCTTTAAAATAACCAGCCGTTTCATTTATTGAGGAGAAAACAATTGATGGTGTCAACTGAAAAATGCAAGAATTTCTTATTGGGATTGATTATTCCTTTTTTCGTGCTGATCATTTGGAAAGCGACTACTTACTTTGAGATGGCTCCCAGGCAGCTTTTGGTCCCCCCGGAAGAAGTGTTTCAAAGTTTGCGGGATTTGGTGGCCGATGGCTCGCTCATTGAGAATGTAAGGATAAGCCTGATGCGGGTTTTATTGGGGTTTTCCTGGGGAACTGTCGCGGGAGTATTACTAGGAACGGCTATGGGATCATCGCGAATCATTGATCGCTTCGTGGGCCCGCTATTTCACGGATTTCGTCAAGTTCCAATGTTTGGATGGATGCCTTTTTTAATCTTACTCTTCGGCATTGACGAGGAATTTAAAGTTATCTTTATCGGATTCAGCGCTTTTTATCCGATGGTGCTTAATACATATGAAGGAATCAGGAATGTCTCCTGGGAGTACTTGGAGGTTGCCAAAGTTTTTGAATACAGTCAAGCGAGACTCTTTCTCCGGGTGATCATTCCTGCGGCTATGCCGTCCATATTTATCGGTCTTCGGACAAGTGTAAGTATGTCCTGGATGTCTGTTGTTGGTGCTGAACTGATAGCTTCAAGTTCGGGTATTGGTTTTTTGATGTCCAATTCACGCAGTATGTTTAAGTATGAAATCGTATTTGCCGGTGTTGTTGTCATTGGTATAATTGGTTTTCTAATGAGTCTTTTCATAGGAAGGCTCGAGAGGTACATTCTCCGATGGCGTAAAACATTTATTACCGGTTAACAAAAAAGAGGATCTTTCATGAAAAAAAGTCTTTGGATTCAAAACGCTTTGGTTGGTCTTTTTTTGCCAATGTTACTTTTTTTGGCATGGTATATTACATCACGGAAAACCCTTATCATCTCAAGTCCTGAAAAGGTTTTAGAAACGATTGAGACATCTTTGGCAAATGGTTTCCTGTTCCAGAACTTGCTCATCAGTTTCCAACGGGTTATCAAAGGTTTCTTAATTGGCGCGTCAAGCGGGTTTATTTTGGGGACATGGATGGGTCTTTTCAAAACGACTGAAAAGACCGTGGCTCCGTTTTTTCATGCTATCCGGAATGTTCCCGTGGTTGGATGGATTCCTTTATTCATTATCTGGTTTGGGTTTGGTGAAACATCCCAGATCGTTTTTATAGCAGTGGGCGCTTTTTATCCGGTGGTTCTCAACACATTTCAGGGTATCAAAGGAGTCCGTGTGGAATTTATAGAGGTTGGTCAAGTCTTTGCTTTTAAAAGACTGAAGCTTTTTTATAAAATTATTTTGCCGGCAGCATTGCCGACTGTATTTACAGGAATCAGATTCAGTTTAAGCACATCCTGGATGCTAGTGGTGGCATCCGAATTGTTTGGAGTATCCACTGGCGGTATCGGAAATATGATGAGCGATGCCAGGGAGTTTTTTCATATAGAAATTGTCATAATGGGAGTTTTGGCCATCGGTGTGGTCGGTTTTGTGATGAATCAAATTCTGGCCTTCATTGAAGATTACTTATTGCAATGGAAACAAACAGCATTGAAGGGGTAAAACAAATGAATTCAAGTAAAAGATTGGTGATCGAAAATCTTAACAAGACATTTGACGTTGACGGGAAAACGATATCCATTTTGAAAGACATCAACCTCGAAATTCAGCCAGGCGAATTTGTGAGCATCGTCGGAACCAGCGGCTGCGGAAAAACGACCCTCTTAAGGCTTGTTGTTGGATTGGATAGTACCTATGAAGGGAATATCCTGTTCAACGGAGAGCGGATTGATGGTCCCAGTTTAAATAGAGGGATTGTTTTCCAGGATCATCGGCTTCTTCCTTGGTTGAAAGTTTTGGAAAACGTTGGTTTCGGACTGGATCCAAAGATTAATAAAAAAGAGCAACAGAAGATTATCCAAGAATATATCGACCTTGTGGGACTGAAGGGGTTTGAAAAAAGTTATCCCTATCAACTTTCTGGCGGGATGGCGCAACGTGCCGCGATTGCCAGGTCCCTTGTTAATTGTCCGGAACTCCTTGCCCTTGATGAACCTTTGGGAGCGCTGGATGCGATGACTAGAATGTATATGCAACAAGAACTTGAAAAAATTTGGGAAAAAGAGAAAATTATGATGATCATGGTGACCCATGATATTGAGGAAGCCATATATTTAAGCACTAAGGTTGTTGTTATGTCAAGCCGCCCCGGCTGTGTCAAGAAAATCATTCCTGTGCCGCTAGCCCGTCCGAGGGACCGGGCAAGTTATGAATTTTTAAAGATGAAGGAAGAATTATTGGAAGAGTTCAACCTGCAGGCGGAGAAATATTTTAGTTATACGATTTAGAATGAAATCAGTTGGTTTTCGTAACAATCCAGTAAATATAACAATCGGAACAAAAGTATGGGGGAAGATTTTTGGTATCGATATAATTGTATTCATATCGGTATTATTTAATTTTAGTGAATAACTTTACAATATACTGGAAGTTTGGATTGCCTTTAATGTCCTGCCTGAATTGATTTGTGCAGGATATTTTTAATTGTTAAGTTTTTGAATGAAATATTGACACCAAATTTTATATATAGTAATATTATGACATTAATCCCATTCAATTAGTAGGAATTATATTAATAAAGATTTAAATTAATAAACCGTCGAGGTTTTGAAATGGTCAATTATAAACATCACCAACTTTTGCCGGGGTTTGGCTTAACCTTAGGGTACACGATTTTTTATATGAGTTTTGTATTAATCATCCCCTTAGGGGTATTGTTTTTGAAAACAGCCGCCCTAAGCTGGGAACAGCTTTGGGGGATTGTGACAACTCCCCGGATATTGGCGGCTTTTCGTTTGAGTATAGGCGCTTCTTTGATTGGAGCTTTCATCAATAGTATCTTTGGATTAATGATTGCTTGGGTACTTACCCGTTACAGTTTTCCCGGGAAAAAATTTATGGATTCCCTGATTGATTTGCCTTTTGCAATGCCGACCGCAGTGGCCGGAATTGCCCTTACCTCCATTTATACCAGCAATGGTTGGATTGGCCGCTTTTTGGAACCGCTCGGTATAAAAGCTGCCTTTGCACCTCTAGGGGTTGTTATCGCTTTGACTTTTATCGGCTTGCCTTTTGTCGTAAGGACTGTACAACCGGTTTTAGAAGATTTTGAAAAGGAAGTCGAAGAGGCTGCTGCGAGTCTGGGGGCCGGTCGCGGCCAAACCTTCTTTCGGATTATTTTTCCGGCAATCATCCCCAGCTGGCTTACAGGTTTTACATTAGCTTTTTCCCGTGCCTTGGGAGAATATGGTTCAGTGGTTTTTATTTCCGGTAATATGCCGATGCGTACCGAAATTGTCCCCTTGTTGATCATCACCAAATTGGAACAATTCGAATATAGCGGTGCTACAGCTATCGCGGTGTTCATGTTGTTGTTGTCTTTTTTATTGCTTTTATTGATCAATTTAGGCCAGTGGTGGAATCGCAAACGTTATTTTGTAACAAAGGATGTTCAAGCTGATGTCAATTAATTTAAAAACCCAACCCGCTGCCTTGATGCCAACCGCTACTACGGAGTCTGTGGGGGTCCGTTGTTTACTGATTGGGATTTCCCTCATCTTTATCGGGCTGTTTCTAATCTTACCCTTGGTGGCTGTCTTTGGTCAGGCTTTATCGAAGGGCTTAAGCGCTTACTTCAATGCTATCCGTGAACCCGACACTTTGGCGGCCATTGGTTTGACCTTGGTAACTGCCGCAATTGCGGTACCCCTCAATTTGATTTTTGGAGTCGCTGCCTCGTGGGCTATCAGTAAATTTGATTTTCGCGGCAAAAATATTTTATTGACCTTGATAGACTTGCCTTTCGCCATATCGCCGGTTGTATCGGGTTTAATCTACGTGTTACTCTTTGGCAGGCAGGGGTGGCTATGGCCATGGCTTTCCGAACACAATATCAAAATCGTTTTCGCAGTTCCTGGAATCGTGCTGGCAACGGTCCTGGTCACTTTCCCGTTCATAGCCAGGGAATTAATTCCCTTAATGCAAGCTCAGGGAGATGAAGAGGAAGAAGCGGCTTTGGTCTTAGGCGCCAGCGGTTGGCAAACATTTTTCCGGGTTACGTTGCCCAATATCAAATGGGGTTTGTTATATGGGGTTATCCTTTGTAATGCCAGGGCCATGGGTGAATTTGGCGCGGTTTCAGTTGTTTCCGGCCATATTCGGGGGTTGACCAATACGATTCCGTTACAGGTGGAGATTCTTTACAATGAATATAATTTTACCGCGTCGTTTGCGGTAGCTTCTTTGTTAGCTTTACTGGGACTGGTTACTTTGGCTGTTAAAAGTTTGGTTGAGTGGAAAACCACCCATTAAAACAGGAATTGGCGGGAGATACTTATGGGAATTGAAGTTCAACAAGTGAATAAAAATTTCGGTAACTTTCAAGCTTTGCAGGATATCAATCTGGATGTCCCCACTGGACAACTGGTGGCGTTGCTCGGCCCTTCGGGTTCGGGTAAAACCACATTATTGCGGATTATTGCCGGTTTGGAAGTTCCTGATACGGGAAGAATTTATTTTCACGGTGAAGATACCACCGGCCAACGTATCCAGGAACGCAAAGTCGGTTTTGTTTTCCAACATTATGCTCTTTTTAAACAAATGACGGTTTTTGAAAACATTGCCTTTGGTTTGCGGGTTCGTCCCCGTCATCAACGTTTACCGGAAAAAGCCATCAAGGATAAGGTTCATGAACTGCTGCAATTAGTGCAAATGGAATGGCTGGCCGACCGCTATCCGAATCAATTATCCGGCGGGCAACGCCAACGGATCGCTTTGGCCCGGGCACTCGCCGTCGAACCCAAAGTGTTGCTCCTGGATGAACCATTTGGAGCTCTGGATGCCAAAGTCCGCAAGGAATTACGCCGCTGGTTGCGTCATTTGCATGATCAAATCCATATTACCAGTATTTTTGTAACCCATGATCAGGATGAAGCTCTTGAGGTAGCCGATCAGGTGGTGATCATGAATCAAGGAAAAATTGAGCAGATCGGCACTCCGGAAAGGGTATACGATCATCCGGCGAATTTATTTGTGTATAAGTTCTTAGGAAATGTCAATCTGTTCCGGGGCCGGGTCAGTGATGGTCAGATCCATATCGGGACCAATGTCTTCGATGTACCCCGGGGAGAAGCCAAGTCCAATGATGTCGCGGTAGCCTATGCCAGACCTTATGAGCTTGAATTGAATAAACAATGCAATGAATTAACCAATATCGAGGCGGTGATCGTATATATTCGGGCGATTGGTCCGATTGTGCGCCTGGAGTTGCAGCGCGCGGATAATGGCGATCTCATTGATGTCGAACTGAGTAAAGAAAAATATCACGATCAAACGTTTCAATCCGGTGAAAAAGTTTTTATCGGACTACGGAATCCTCAAGTGTTTGCAGAGGATTATTCAATTTAACCAAAGGGAAGAGAAAAGAGGAGGATTTCTATGAATCTAGTGATTAGTGGTAAAGCGGAAACAGTGAATTTAAAAGAGAATACCGTCTTAGAACTGCTCAAAGTCAAAAATGTTGAAATGCCGGAGATGGTTTCGGTCGAATTAAACGGCGAGATTTTAAGCCAGGCCGAATATGGAACGGCTTTGGTCAAAGATGGCGATCAGGTGGAGTTTTTATATTTTATGGGTGGCGGAACGCTTCATTGGAATTGAAAGACATTTTAAAACACCCTTGTGTGTAAAAAATGCAATGATAATCACGGCACCAATTGGAGAGCAAACATGTCAAATCAATGGGATTTTGAAACCCGTTCCATTCACAGTGGTTTTGATCAAGATGAAAAAAATGGCGCTACGGCCGTACCGATCTATGAAACAGCATCTTTTGCGTATAACACGGCGGAAGAATTGGCCGATGCCTTTCAAAACCGGAAATTCGGATATTTGTACAGCCGGATTACCAATCCGACAGTGGCTGTCCTGGAGCAACGAGTAACCGCGCTGGAAAACGGCAGAGGAGCCGTTGCAACCGCATCGGGTATGGCGGCAATCGCAACGGTCATTTATGCACTGGTAAAACCCGGCGATGAAATCGTTTCAAGCAAAAGTTTGTTTGGCGGTACGATGCAACTATTCAAAGAGATCTTCAATAGTTTTGGTGTCAATGTTATCTATGTCGATCCAACCGACAGCAACGCTTTTGAAAAGGAGGTTACACCCCGTACCGCTTTATTTTTTTTGGAAACCATCGGAAATCCTAAATTGGATGTGGCCAACTTTACCGAAATTGCCGGGATTGCTCACCAAAATAACATTCCATTGGTGGTCGACAGTTCCTTAACTACGCCTTACCTGTTTGAGGCTAAACGGTTTGGCGCCAATATCGTTATTCATTCCGCTTCCAAATATATTTCCGGCAGCGGGCATACCATTGGCGGCGTTTTGGTTGATTTAGGCAATTATGACTGGATCCATGCCCGTTCTCCTTTGATCAGGGAATCGGCTAAAAAAGCGGGCGATTTTGGATTTTTGGCCCGATGTCGACGGCAGGTGTTGCAAAATACCGGCAGCTGTCAATCACCTTTTAATGCCTATTTGCAATGTTTGGGGCTGGAGACTTTGGCGCTTCGAATGGAGAAACATTGCAGTAATGCTTTGGCTCTGGCCCGATCCTTAGCCGAACATCCCCGGATTCAATCGGTTGGCTACCCCGGATTAGGGACCCATGCCAATTTTGAAATCGCTCAAAACCAATTTGGCAGTAAATTCGGAGGTCTGCTAACCATTCGTCTAGGCACGCAGCAGCGGTGTTTTGACTTGATTCGCCGCTTGAGAGTGGCCAAAAATCTAGCCAATTTAGGTGACGCCAAAACGGTCGTCATCCATCCGGCTTCAACCATTTACTGTACTTGTTCGGAAGAGGAACAGCTGGCAGCCGGCGTTTATCCGGATTTGATCCGGGTTTCGGTCGGTATTGAAAGTATTCAGGATATCATCGATGATTTTGATCAAGCCTTAGCGGAGGTTTAAAAATGATGGATTTAACGGAAAGTCAAATCGAGCGATACAGCCGTCACATTATCTTAAAAGATGTCGGCGGTAGCGGGCAGGCAAAAATTTTACAGTCTAAAGTCCTTATTATCGGGGCTGGGGGCCTGGGTGCACCGGCGGCGCTTTATTTGGCAGCGGCCGGCGTCGGTACCATTGGGATCGTGGATGCCGACACGGTTGATTTAAGTAATTTGCAACGCCAAATTATTCATTTTACAGCCGATGTCGGCAGGGCCAAAGTAGCATCAGCCCAGGCCAAAATGGCAGCGCTCAATCCGGATGTAAAAGTGGTTCCTTACCAAACCCGGGTTTATTCCGAAAATATCGCCGAAATCATTCACGATTACGATTTTATTATTGACGGTACCGATAATTTTCCCACCAAATTTTTGGTCAATGATGCCTGTGTACTGGCGGGGAAACCTTTCTCGCACGGAGGAATTCTGCGTTTTAACGGCCAGACCATGACTTATGTCCCGGGAAGCGCTTGTTACCGGTGTGTTTTCCCTGAGCCCCCGCCCAAAGGGGCCGTACCTACTTGCAGTCAGGCGGGAATTTTAGGAGCTGTAGCCGGTATGCTGGGGACGATTCAGGCGGCTGAAGCCCTGCGGTATATCATCGGCAAAGGAAAGTTGCTTACCAACCGTTTGTTGACTTTCAATGCCTTGGATATGGAATTCCGGACCATCCCTATTCATCGGAATGACCGTTGCGCCATCTGTGGCGAAAAACCTTCCATTACGGAATTAATCGATTACGAACTGCCTGCTTGTGATCTACGGGGGGAAAATCATGCTTAACATACCGGTTGCGCTGCAAAATGAAATGATTGATATAGCCAGACGGGATAGCCCCATTGAAACTTGCGGTTATCTCAGTGGTAGCGGCGAGGTCGCCAAAGAAGTGATTCCTTTGACCAATATCGACCACAGCGCGGAGCATTTTTCCTTTGACCCCAAAGAACAGTTTCAGGCCGTCAAGGATGCCCGGGCCAAAGGTCATGAATTAATTGCGGTCTATCATAGCCATCCGGCTTCTCCGGCCCGTTTATCCGCGGAAGATCTCAGACTGGCAAATGATCCGCGGATCATCTATCTTATTGTATCATTACAAAATCCGGAAGAACCGGTATTGAAAGCTTTTAAAGTCAATTCGGGAGTTGTCGCCGAGGTCCCGATGATATCAAGTGAAGGATGTGAATGATATGGGCTCCAGTGTCCAGGAAATTGATTTGGCCGCTTATAAAAAAGTCGGGATGATCCAACAGAAACAAAAAGAATATTTTGCCATGCGTTTGCATGGAGTTGGCGGCGATTTTAGCGCCGGACAGATGAAGAAAGTGATCGAAGTTGCCGAAAAATACGGGCGCAGTCAAATTCATTTGTCGACCCGGCAGGGAATTGAGATTCATTATGTGCATTACACCAAGTTGGAAGAAGCCCGCCAGGAATTGGAAAAGGCCGGAATTACCATGGGAGCTTGCGGACCCAGAGTCAGGATTGTGACCGCCTGCCCCGGCGGGGCCACTTGCCGTTGGGGCATTATTGATACCAAACCGCTGTCCCGGGACCTGGATGAAAAATATTTTCGCCAGGATACTCCCCATAAATTCAAAATGGCGGTTACCGGATGTCCCCATAATTGCGCCAAAGCCACTGAAAACGATTTGGGCATCATGGGCGGGGTTTTGCCCCAGTGGCAAAAGGAAGATTGCACCCATTGCGATCTTTGCATCAACACTTGCCCAACCGGGGCCATTTACGAAAAATCCGGCGAGTATCGATTGGATGAATCCAAATGTATTTATTGCAGTATTTGCACATCCAATTGCCCCACCAATTCCTGGATCGTCGGCAAAAAGGGATACACCTTATGGATTGGCGGCACAATGGGCAAAATTCCCCGTCTTGCCACCCGGCTGAAAGTCCTGGTTGAAACCGAGGATGAGCTTTATCAACTGGTGGAGCGGATCGTTGAATATTACCGGGCCAACGGCAAAAAACGGGAGCGTTTCGGCCATATGATTGATCGCTTGGGAGAGGATAAAGTGAAAGGGGAGATTTTAAGTGGCGCCAGATCCTAAGAAACGCCTTGATTTACACGGTGTCGTTTGTCCGTTGAATTTTGTCAAAACGAAACTGGCTTTGGAAGATTTATCCCCCGGCGATCTGCTGGAGATCATTATCGATGAGGGTGATGCCATGTTGAATGTGCCGCGCAGTGTCAAGGAAGAAGGGCATAAAATCATTAAGGTGACTCCTCTGGGCGAAACCTTTCAAATATTGATCGAAAAGGGACAATCATGAGAGAGTGTGTTCCGGAGTTGCAGCAACAATTTGCAAACAGTACGATGGAAGAATTGCTCCGTTTCTTTTTAGAAAAATATCAGAATCGGATCGCATTGGCTTCCAGTTTGGGCGCAGAGGATCAAGTCCTGACCGACCTCATTTTAAAAATCGACCCGAAGGCCAGGATTTTTATCTTGGATACCGGGCGGTTGCCCCAGGAAACTTATGAAACCATCACCAGTACCATGGCCCAGTATGGCCGGAACTTTGAAATATATTTTCCCCGGACGTCGGCGCTGGAATCTTTGGTGAGCCAAAACGGACCTGATTTGTTTTATGATAGTATTGAAAAACGTCACTTGTGTTGCGGGGTCCGTAAAGTCGAACCGCTAAAGCGGGTCTTGGGTACCCTGGATGTTTGGATCACGGGTTTGCGCCGCGATCAATCGATCACCCGTCAAGACCTCCAAAAGATTGAGTGGGATGAAACGAACCAATTGCTGAAAATCAATCCTTTGATCGATTGGAGCACCGAGCAAGTATGGCAATATATCAGAAATAACCGGATCCCTTATAATCGCCTTCATGATCAGGGCTATCCCAGTATCGGATGCTCCCCTTGCACCCGGGCGGTTCAGCCGGGTGAGGATATCCGGGCGGGCCGTTGGTGGTGGGAAGCGCCCGAACATAAAGAATGCGGTTTGCATTTCCGGGATGGAAAATTGGTACGGAGGAACGAGTCGTGAATCAACTGGAGAAACTTGAGAGTCAAAGTGTTTTCATTTTACGCGAGGCTTACCGGGAGTTCAAAAACCTCTGCATGTTATGGTCGATCGGTAAAGATAGTACCGTATTGTTATGGCTGGCCAGAAAGGCTTTTTTCGGACACGTCCCTTTTCCCCTGGTCCATATCGATACATCCTATAAGATACCGGAAATGATTGCCTACCGGGACCGGATGGCCTATGAATGGAACCTGCAAATGATAGTGGGTTCCAATAAACAGGCATTGGCGGAAAAGCAAACTTTTCCCGATGGCAAGGTTGACCGGATCGCTTGTTGCAAGTTATTGAAGTCGGAAGCGTTGAAAAATACCTTATCCGGTCAGTGGCCCCGTTACAGATTCGATCATCAGCAACGGCAGTACCGGATTGATTCCAATCAAGAGCCTTATACCGGTGTTATCGTCGGGGTAAGGGCCGATGAAGAGGGCAGTCGTTCCAAAGAACGTTATTTTTCGCCGCGGGATCTTCAAAATGAATGGGATGTGGGCGATCAACCCCCGGAGTTATGGAATCAATTTAAGACCGACTTTGCGCCGGGCACCCACATCCGGATTCATCCTTTGCTGGACTGGACAGAGCTTAATATCTGGGAGTATATTCAAAAAGAGAACATTCCCGTTACATCTCTTTATTTTGACAAGGGTAACGGCACCAGGTACCGCTCTTTAGGATGTTATCCTTGTACCAAGCCGGTGGAATCAAACTCGAAAAACGTGGCGGAAATCATCGAAGAACTCCGAAGCGGCAAGTTTGCCAATATTGCCGAGAGATCCGGCCGGGAGCAGGATCGGGAAGACGGCGGCAGCCTTGAGACTTTAAGACGGGATGGTTATATGTGATGAACTTTGACGAAGAACAAATGAATATTGTCATTGTCGGCCATGTTGATCACGGTAAGAGCACCGTGATTGGAAGGCTTCTTGCCGATACCGGATCGTTGCCCCAGGGCAAATTGGAACAGGTCAAGCGCAATTGCGAATTAAACGCCAAACCTTTTGAATATGCCTTTCTCCTGGATGCCCTAAAGGATGAACAGAGTCAAGGTATCACCATTGATACGGCCCGCTGTTTTTTTAAAACAGCCAAAAGGCGTTATATTATCATTGACGCTCCCGGGCATATCGAGTTTTTAAAGAATATGATTACCGGAGCAGCCAGGGCTGAGGCCGCTTTGTTAGTGATTGACGCCAAAGAAGGAGTTCGGGAAAACTCCAGGCGCCACGGATTTATGTTGTCCTTGCTGGGCATCAGCCAGATTGTCGTTTTGGTGAATAAGATGGATTTGGTCGATTATCATCAGGAAATCTATGAACAGGTTCAAGGGGAATACTTGGAGTTTTTGAAACAAATTAAAGTCCAGCCGTTGGCATTCATACCGATATCGGCCCGGGAAGGCGACAATCTGGTCGGACATTCCTCTCGGATGCCATGGTATGATGGTTTGCCGGTATTGGATTTGATTGACAGTTTGCAAAAGGAGAAGCAAAAAGAACATCAGTCTTTTCGTTTCCCGCTACAGAGTATTTTTAAATTTACCGAAGATGGCGATGAGCGCCGGATTTTTGCCGGGACGGTGGAAACTGGAAGGATTCAAAACGGTGAAGAAGTGATCTTCTTGCCATCCCGAAAGAAATCACAAATTCAAAGTATTGAAGGGTTTAACGAGCCTCCGAAAAATGAGATTGAGGCCGGTTGTGCTGCGGGATTTACACTGAGAACCCAAATTTATGTTAAACCCGGAGAAATCATGTGCCGGCTTACGGATCCATTGCCGAATGTAGGGACTGCATTTAAGGCAAATATCTTTTGGATGGGGAAACAACCCATGCTCCCGGGAAAGAATTATAAGATGAAGATTGCCACTAACCGGGCGACTGTTTTTTTAAGGCAGATCGAGAAGATACTGGATGCTTCGGACCTCAGCAATAGCCAAAAACAGCAGATTGACCGGCACGATGTGGCCGAATGCATCCTGCAGACCTTAAAACCGATTGCTTATGATATTTCCCGTGAAATCGAAAGCACCGGACGGTTTGTCATTGTCGATCATTATGAAATTGTCGGCGGCGGTATCATCACGGAAAGCCTATCGGAGGAAGATCTCTCTACCGGGAATGATGCAACCGGAAGTGAAACCCGTTGGGAAAAAAGCAATATCAGCCCTTTAAACCGCGCGGGGCGTTTTCACCAAAAACCGGCTTTGATATTGTTCGCAGGGGATTCAGTCTCACTTCAGCAACAACTGGCCAAGGCTTTGGAAGAAAAACTGTTTAGGGACGGCAGAAATGTTTATTATCTCGGGCTTTCCGATTCTGTGAACGGTCCGGATGACGTTTCGTTAACGCGTGGCGAGAAAGGCGATGAAATGATCCGCCGTTTGGGTGAACTGGCTCATTTTTTCCTGGATGCCGGTACGATTTTTATTACGAGTGTCCCCGGTTTCGACGCTAGCGAGCTGGAGATGGAAATTTTAAATCGGAATCAATATGACCGGTTATGGATTCATATTGACCAAGAGGGTTTGGGAGATCCCAATGAAGCGTTATATTTTACCCATCGGGAAGATGAGGGAGAAATCATCGAAAGGATTAACCGGAGATTACGAGAAAAAGGGATTTTGGCGTCTCATTGAATCGGAACTGCCAATGGGATTTTAGGAACGGGAGAATGGATTTCATCTCCGGAGATGAGATTTCAGGAATGAAAGAATGGATTTCATCTCCGGGAGATAAAATTTTAGGAACGAAAGATTGGATTTCATCTCCGGAGATGAGATTTTAGGAACGGAAGATTGGATTTTATCTCCGTGAGATGAGATTTTAGGAACGGGGATTGGATTTTCATCTTCGATTGTCTTTATATTTTCATCACCACTTATCCTCACATCCCCACATCCTTTTGGAAGTTTGACCCCGGCGAACGAGATTTAAAGAGGAATGTCGCTGTTATTCCTGATACTTTTAAGACATAGCTGCACTTTGAAAAATTTTTTGTCGATTTGTAGGGCTCTAAAGTTATCGGCACAGAATCGACACACTTTTTCCAAAAAAATGTGATAATATGGTAATGGGTAAAAAGTGTTTGGGGGATTTCTTCGAAATCCTAACGATTTTCGAATTAAGGCCGGCAAATGCCACGGTTTATAAACCGGGCATTTTTTTGATCCGCATTCACCGGGGCTGTCCCGAAAGTAAATTCTCCGCTAAAGGCAGGTAGGATCGGGAAACACGGTATGGAACCTTGCTCCCGCAAGTAAGTGACAATTTTTCCGCGGCTATGGTTTTGGTGGTTACTTGCCGGATTCAAGGTGAAATCAACTGATTCAATGAAGCTATCGAGGTACTTGTTTGCACTTTTCACGCTCTGAATTTCAGGGCGTTTTTTTATGCCTAAATCGGTGAATTTTTCCAAATCATTATGTGGTTTTGCGAAAGGAGGTGAACAAAATGGATTATAGCTATGCCGCCCGGCTCGACCGGGCGAAAGGTATCATCGGCGGAATGACGGCCAATGGGGACAAGCTGGAGAAATGGGGGATTACCCAGCAGTTTATCACCAACCTGACCGCACTGTACAACCAGGCCAGTGAAAATGAACAAAAGAAAAACGCCCTCAAAGCCAATACCCAGCAGCTGACCGCCGCCCAGGACCTGTTGATGGAAGAACTGGAAAGCAATTGCGCCCTTGTCAAGAAATTGGTCCGCTTCGAGTTGCCCAAGGAATGCTGGCCGGAGTTTGGATTCCGCAAAGGGGAGTATGCCGAGAAAGAGACTGCCGCAGCAGGGGAATAACATGACGGGGTGAGAGAAAGGAATTAATCTGGAAAAAGAAGCTGTCGGATAGTTTGAAATCCAAGAGATATACAGTATAGTGCTTCCATGAATGGGCAAAGGCATATATATTGTATATCTCTATCAATATTTGGCAGCGGTTGTCTTTTGACCATGAATCCGTGAAGGGAAGACTAGTAGAGCGTATCGTAAATAAATGGCAATCAAAAATGGGGAAGATACGCTCTACTTAAGTAAAACATTCACAATCATTGAGTAGTTATTTAGAGAACGTTTTACTAGCGCATCGTGAAATTGAAAAATAATCCAATAATATTGCCAAAGAAAAGAGGACAAATAAAGGAAGAAATCGAATAAAATAAAAAAAGAACCATAATTTGTAATCGCCTGGACGAGCAGGCACTCGTTTTCAAGAGAAAAGTCTGCTTCTGGGGTGGGGCTTTATCAAAGGTTATCCACCCTTGATTTTTAGTAAAGTCAAAATTGAATATGAACCCAAAACGCTTAGTCTCTTTGAAAAAAGAGAACGGGGGATCCAATTTTTACGGGGTGAATGAATCCACTTTGGAATGGATTGAATCATATCTTATTCCAAAGTGGCTTTTAGGGTTACTCTACGACCCGAATCCGGCAGCTAACTCCGCCAGCGTTGTCAGAGAGGATACTTTGGTGTTATTAAACCATGAGTTTTTTCTCTCATGGTTTTTTGCTATTCATTTTTAAATGGGAATTGGCCCAGGGGACTCCGCTACGTTCGAAGGAAGAGTACTATTATTTTCAAATTTTTGTTGCCTATTTCGGCAGAGAACAAGCTTTGCATTTGGTGGGACGCAGTAAATCGTAAAGGAGGGGTGTCAATGAATCAGCTTCGGTTTGCGGTTCTGGGAGCGGGCCATGGCGGGATGGCTATGGCAGGATGCTTGGGGCTTATCGGAAACCCGGTGAAAATGTTTAATCGCAGTGAAACGCGGCTCCATCCAATTCAAGTTGCCGGCGGAATTGAAATGGTAGGCGCCATCGAAGGGTTCGGTAAAGTTGATGTTGCCACCGTCAATATGGCGGAAGTAATGGACGGGGTTGATGGAGTCATGATTGTGGCTCCCGCAAACGCTCACCGTTATATGGCGACCCAAGTGGCGCCTTTCTTGCAGGATGGGCAATTCATCATTTTAAATCCGGGAAGAACCGGAGGGGCCTTTGAATTTAGACAAGTATTAAAGGAGTTCGGGGTCGAAAAAGAGGTCATCATCGGGGAAGCGCAGACTCTTATTTACGCTTGCAGGAATACCAATCCTGCCCAGGTTAAAATTTTTGGAATCAAGAATTCGGTCCCGCTGGCGGCTTTACCCGGAAACCAAACCGTAGAGCTTTTAAAGATAGTTCATCCGGTATTTCCCCAGTTTGTACCCGGCGATAATGTGGTGAAAACCAGCCTCGATAATATCGGAGCCATATTTCACCCTGCCTTGATGGTATTAAATGCCGCCCGGATTGAATCGACCCGGGGGGATTTCCAGTTTTATTTTGAAGGGATCACCAAAGCGGTGGCGCAAGTTTTGGAAGCGCTCGACCGGGAAAGGGTATCGGTGGCGGCGGCCATGGGGATCAAAGCCATGACCGCCAGGGAATGGCTGTATATGGCCTATGACGCCCATGGAAAAACATTGTATGATGCGATTAAAAACAATATTGGTTATAAAGGGATTTTAGCGCCGCCGACCATCGATCACCGTTATTTATGGGAAGATGTGCCGATGAGTCTGGTGCCCATTGCTTCGCTGGGAGATTTATTGGGAGTGGTTACGCCAACGATCAAACATCTCATTCATCTGGCCGGTTTGATGAATAATTGCGATTATTGGGCCGAGGGACGCACGGTTGAAAAAATGGGTCTATCCGATCTGTCCCATAAGCAAATTCGCCGGATTGCCTTGGAGGGCTTTTAAATGGAAAAACAACCGAAAAAGATTTGGGGATGTACTATCGGTAATTGCATCCATGTGGCCGGAATTTTTCGTTTTTTCCAGTTGGCGCAAGCATGCGGATATGAAACCCGTTTTGCGGGAACCGGTTTGGCGGTGGAAACGATTCTAGCCGCCTTACAGGAGGAAAAACCGGATTTTATCGCCTTAAGTTACCGGTTGACTCCCCAAGTAGCCGCAGCTATGTTTGGGATATTGAAAGAAAAGATCAATACCGTCGATACGCGCGTAAAGTGGTTGTTTGGAGGGACACCGCCGGTTTGTGACGAGGCTTCCCGCAGTGGAATATTTGCTGCGGTCTTTAATGGTGAGGAAACCGACGATCAGGTGATCCGCTGGCTTAAAGGGGATGGGATGGTGGAGAAAGAGAGGGGCTTTGCCCACGATTTAATTGGGCGAATCCATGACCAGGAGCCTTACCCTCTTTTACGGCACCATTTCGGCTTGCCGGACTTGAAGGCCACGATTACGGGAATTCGAACCCTTGCCGAATCCAAAACCGTCGATGTAATCTCGATCGGGCCGGACCAGAATGCTCAGGAATTTTTCTTTGATCCGGGAAAAATGGCCCCCGGTCAGGACGGCGCCGGAGGCGTTCCCCTGCGGAAACCGGAAGATTTGCGGCGACTCTATGAAGCATCACGCGCCGGCAACTTCCCGCTGCTCCGGATTTACAGCGGCACCAATGACTTGCTGAAATGGGCTAAGCTCAGCGTGGAAGAACTCCATAATGCCTGGGGAGCAATTCCGTTATACTGGTACAGCGTACTGGACGGCCGTTCCAAGCGGACTATCGAACGGGCTGTTGCCGAGAATCAGCAAACAATGGCCTGGTACGGCCGAAAAGGTATCCCAGTGGAGGTCAATGAGGCCCATCACTGGAGTTTGCGCGGGGCCCCCGATGAGGTTTCCGTTGCTGCGGCTTATTTAGCGGCCTTTAATGCCAAAGCGCAGGGAGTAAGCGATTTTATTTTACAAATGATGTGGAATACCCCGCCTCAAATTGAGCCCTGGCGGGATTTTGCGAAAATGCTGGCTAAATTGGACATGGTCCAGATGTTAAAGGACAAGGATTTCCGGATTTGGCGGGAGACCAGAGCGGGATTGGCCAGTTTGTCGCCTCATCCCGCTCTGGCCAAGGGGCAATTGGCGGCGTCCACTCTTTTGGCATTGCAAGTCAAACCCCATATCGTCCATGTCGTCGGTTTTTGCGAAGGGGATCATGCGGCGACTCCGGCGGAAATCATTGAAAGTTGCAATATTGTCAAAGGGGTCATTAAAAACGGGTTGACCGGATTTCCGGAATTGACCGGAGATCGCCGGGTACAAGAGCGGAAACAGGAGCTGCTGGATAAGGCGTACCGGATTATTGAAAAAATCGGCGCGCTTCATCCCGGACCGGGAGCATTGACCCACCCGCCGACTTTGGCGGCCGCGGTTAAAATGGGTCTCCTGAATGCGCCGCAGATATTGAAGGCCGAATAAGAATTCGGGGTATTTTTAAGGTGATATCGTATTCTTGCCGGAAGAAGAAGTCAAAGAAGACCCGCTGCCTGAAGGTAGCGGGTTTTGAGTTTGAAGTCTATCGACTCACCCCTTCAGGTATCCTATCAATGCCTGACCGGGCATGGTTAAGCGATACTGCGGCCTAACGAAAAGCACGGAAACAGGATGAACATGATTTTATGGATTTACGGGATTTTTTTTTAAAACACCGACGAATGATTTGTTTTTTTAGGAGCTCAATTCTACCAGGTTTTAATCCTGTAAATCAATCCTGTCTTCGTTAATTTTTTAGGCCGACTTTTTCTAAAAAATTCACTGATTATAAAGTTGATTCAGCAAAAGCCCAAAAACGACCCACCCCTCCAGCTTCCTAGATGCAGGTATGAACCGCCAAGCCGCTCCCCTCCTTTTGACTGTTAGCGAAATTTACGCGCCCAAGGGAGGGGAAGATCTCTCGATGTCGGCTTTTGTTGCAATTGGCCTAAACCATGCCTAGAAGAAATGCAGCCGCTTGTTGCAGCCTATCGACCTTCCCCTCCCTTTAGCATTTGAATCAGTGCTTTTCCCCCGATTTGCCAGACACTCAGTTAAGAGTATAAAATATAGACATTAAGGAGCTGAGTGAACTAGTGGTAAACCGGAAGATTTATACAAAAGAATTTAAAGAACAAGCTGTACAGT
>JAEVYU010000013.1 GCA_023392595.1 Bacillota bacterium
GCGCCATGGATGGCGGCGACATTCAAAAACCCTGGATGAATAAAGGGAGGACCGGAAGCCGTAGGTTCCGGCGGCTTTTTGGTCACTTTTTGGCCGCTCAAAAAGTGACTCAGCCGGTGAAAGCCGTTGACCATAAAAATCGGCATTCATTGGATCCCAAATACAAATAAGACTTCTGTTTTTGGAGGCATACTCCACGCTCACTGACAAAGACCCCGGCATCCAAAAATTCATTCCCGACATTTTAAATCCAAATTATCTACCGGCACTGATTTAAAATCCGTATAATCAGTTAAATCCGTTAAATCCTGGTTCGGATGATGTTTTAGGCGATAATAAAAAGCCCCCGAAATAGACCCGAATTTCTGATGCCGGGAAAGGGTAGGGGCTAGAAAGAAGGCATGTCCCATGAAATCCATTCTGGAAGAATTATTTTACGGCCATATCTTACCCTTCGAACGGATCGTTCCCCAAGATCCCGGATATCGTCCCTTAAACCAAAAAAAATCCGATATTTTATTCATTAAGATTTAAACCATTCAGGAAATGAATTTCACCCTTCTTTAATTGGTATTTAATGGAAAAATATGATAATTTGGACAGTTCCAAAAAAATAATAAAAAGGAGTGGTGAACATGAAACTTGATCGTAGTATCCCGGTAATCCTTATTGCCTTGTTGCTGATCCCCTTTGTAACAACCTATGCGGCAAGCGGCCAAACTTCGGAAGAAAGCGCATTGCAAACCCAGATAACTCAGACCCTTTCGGAAGTTGATTCCCCGGCTTTTACCAGTTCAGTACCTAGCGGCGAGTTTATTGTCAGGTCTTATCAATTGGTGAAGAATCGCAAACCCGATGCCTTTGAATTTTATTACTGCAAATTACTGGTTTCCAAAAATCATCTGACCCGAAGTAATCTGCTGGCCTTACTGATGGCCGGGGATGACAATGAAATTAGCTGGGATCAATGCCGGAAATTTATCCAAGCCGGACCCACCAAATTTTTAAGAAATACCAGCGGGATTCATCAAGACGTTCAAGCGGTGCAAAATACTCCCCAGGACAAAATGCTCCGCGATTATCAAAGAAAATCAGGACCGGCCAAAGCTTCATCCCCAAGTTTAAAACTTGGAAATACGGGCGGCGGTTCAAGTCCAACTTTAGCAGCCAATGCAGTTTTATCTTCTAATATTCCTTACGATACCTATAACACCTATTTTGGATATCTCCATGCCCATACCAGTTTTTCCGATGGCAAGGGCACTCCGGCGGAAGCCTATCAATACGCTCGCAATAGCGGCAAGCTGGACTTTTTTGCCGTGACCGACCATGGTGAAATGATTGTTTTTTGGCCCTGGGATAAAAAATGGCGGAAAATAAAATCGGCAGCCGATGATTATTACGTCCCCGGATCTTTTGTCACCCTTTGGGGTTTTGAATGGACCAATCCTCTTCTGGGGCATTGCAACATCATCAACACCAGTAGTTATACCAATTGCTTATCCAATATCACCCTTGACAGTTTATACGGCTGGTTAAAAGATCGGCCCGAAGGTTTCGGGATTTTCAATCATCCCGGCGATTATGACTCTTTGGGAATTGAATTCTGGCATCTGGACCCGACCGATAGCGGAGTGGTTCCCCAAATGGTGGGCATTGAAACCTGGAATGGTTCCAATGGCTTCAAAGAATATTACGATAAGAATAACTGGTCTTCCTGCGACTATAGTTATATGGATACCGGAAATCGAAATGGCTGGCAACTAGGGGCTTTAGGCAACCAGGACAATCATGAAAAAAGCTGGGGTACTAAAAATCAGTTCCGCACGGCGGTCTTGGCCAAGGAATTGACCAGGGAAGGAATTATTGGAGCTTACCGGGCCCGAAGGTTCTATGCGACGGAGGATCAAGACTTGTATTTGGATTTCCGGTGCTCCGGATATCCCATGGGCTCCCAAATCAGCGGAGTGAACCGCAATTTCACCGTGACCGCTTCCGATAAAAGTGGAGATACCTTTAGCGAGGCGCGTTTATACCGCAATGGCGATTTGATTGAAACCAAGCCCCTCTCCGGCAGTTCCGTCAATGTGACTTTTACCGATTACGCGGCCACCGGTAATGCTTACTATTATGTGGTGATACAAGAAAACGATGATAATGACGGGAATGGAATCAATGACGAGGCGATTTCTTCGCCGATTTGGATTCGGTGATGAATAGAGTGTGAATCAAGGGTGCTGAGAGTGTTGAGTATAACGACTCAACACTCTCTTTTTTATCTTTTATTGTATTAAAAGGGAAAAGCAGGAAATCAACAAATGATACCGAATATCTAAATATCAAAATCGGTCGGGAAATTTAAAATATCATTTATTTCATAAAATATTAAGGGTGAATCAATGAAGAAACAGGCGTTCATCGTAATTTTTATTTTTTTACTTTATTCTGTAGGTGAAGGGAAAGTCGACCATCAAATCAGTATCCCTCAATGGAATTATCAGAATGCCGAGGCCTTGATTCTTGAGCAGCGAATTAAGGAAGCAGCCCAGGAGGATCAAAAGTATTCGATTTCCCGAATCGCATTTTATCATATTGCATTGCCAGCGGATATAACTGAATATAACGACTTGGACAAAAATTCAGTTTTAGTGATTACTGCAATTGCTCAAAATCCCGACGAACTTCCACTAAAAAGTGTTTATATTCTTTATCATAATAAAAAAATTATTTTGGAGCCTATTTTATCGAAAAATATATTGATTCAGGATGAATTCGTTAAAAAGGTTTTTGGCAGTTACCGGCAGGATAGTTTTTATTTCTTCCCAATTTATCTCCAATTAGCAGAAAGCCAATTAACGGTGGATTGGGCTATCAAGCGTGAAGGATTTGCAGTTGCCAAATTTTCCGACGATAAAAGAATTCCAATTGATTTTGCATATGATGACAAAGATATTGCAATTCAAACCGGCAAAGTCAATGACGATGTTTTGAAACAGATTTTGAAGCGGGAGTATTCCATTATTGAACAGAACTAACTAAAATTGAATCTCACAGTAGGTTTGAAAACAGGACTTACGTAAAATCGATACAATGAGGTTAAAAATGATGAAGCGATTTTTTAAAATCGGAATTTTGATGGTATGTTTTTGTCTGGGGGCTTTCACGATAACAGTTGGGTATTCCGAAAGTTCTGTGCGGGTTGACCAAGTAAAAGCAAAAATTGACCGAATGTTATTTTCCGACGACTACCGATATGAAATTATTAAGGTATCGGATATCGTGAGCGATCTTTGTGCGGTGGCGATTGTTCCGCCATACCGTGAGTTTCCCAATATAGTGGTCTTTAAAATCAATCCTGATCAAGGCGAGTTCAATCGAGTCTATGAAGGATTATGTTTGGGAATACAGGATAAACCATCGGGGAAAACCGATCTCCATACGCTTGGAATGGGGGCTGATATGCAAATTAGTGAGGGTGCCAATCAATTCGATAATAGCTCTGTTCGGCAGATGATCGAAATCAGTAATCAAAGTGGAATGGTAACAATTCCGTATCCGTATTTTGTACACCTGCACCCGATGGGAACAGAGGCCTATACCATCGATAAAACCGGATTTTATGGTTTCGCTTTGAAGTTGTTGGGAAATGTTTATAATAAATATCCCCAAAACTCCTGTATGATGTATGATATGCCGAATTTGAAAGATTTCCAATTTAGTTTGGAAGATGGCAAGTACACTATTATCGCTACTACAGATAATCAGCAGCTGTGGAAGGTAACTTTTGACGGGGTCGATCAAGATAACCGATATTTGTTGAATAAAAAAATCGCAGTGAAGGCGATATAGAAATTTTTAAAACAGCCAATACCAAGACATCCTGATACTGATGGGGATTTAGCAAAACATATTCTGGAATACCTTGGATTCAAAAGAGAATATGAATTAGGTTCGCCAAAAATGATCTTGGTTTGGTTCACCTTGATACTTTTAATAATTTTCTTACTTTTTCTTCCGACGCGTCTCTCTCGCCGGTTTTGGTCCCCAGCATCGGTAAAGACAGCTTTCTGCGCTCTAATTCCCCGGCGATGATTTCCATAAAAACTCCCTTGCCCGGCTGTTCCGCTCCATCGAGGGAAGTGGTCTCTATGCCGCAACTGGGAGAGCGGTTGACTCCAATGATTCCGAATATTTCAAAGTCATAGCGCAGGTATTGATCGATTTGATAAGCCAGTTCTTCGGCTTTGGTTTGCAAGAGCTTCCGGTATTTTTCTTGCTGCAGTAAATTTCGGATCCGGCTGTTTTCCTGAAGCAATTCCCGGTTGGCGCCTTCTTTATCCTGGCGGTCCAAACCCAGACATAATAATTCGGGGCAGGGCAGCTGAATGATGCCGATGTTTTGGGCCATCAACAACTGGATAATCCCGCTGAATTGGCTTGGCAGGTCGGCGGTTCCGTCGGAAATGGAGTTTTGATTTAACAGACAATGGGAGGTGATCACTAATTTTCTGCTGCGGTTATCGTTGAACACTCAGATCGCCCCTTTCGATTTTATTTGAATCCGGTCCAGAATGATATGGCTCAGTTCCAGTTTGCTCATTAACGGAAATTCCTCGACCTTTCCGGAGGCATCAAGGATTTTGACAATATTGGTTTCAGTGCCGAACCCCGCGCCTTCCTGGGTCAAATCGTTGGCCACGATGAAATCCAGGTTTTTTTGGATTAGCTTTGCCCCGGCATATTCCTGAACCTTTTGAGTTTCAGCGGCGAAACCTACCAGAAAACGGGTTCCTTTCACTTTTCCGAGTTCCGCCAGAATATCGGTGGCCTTTTCCAGTTCCAACGTAAGCAATCCAGCCCCTTTTTTGATTTTTTGGGAGGATTTTTGTTTCGGGGTGAAGTCGCCCACCGCGGCGGCCATGATGATAATATCCATTTTCAGGTGATTTTCCATGACGGCCCGGTGCATTTCAGCGGCGGATTCCACAGCGATAAAGGAATCGAGTCCAAAGGGTTTGGGGAGCGCAACCGGACCGGATATTAAAGTCACATTCGCGCCCCGGAATACCGCCGCTTCCGCAAGGGCGTACCCCATTTTGCCGGAAGAATGATTGGATATGAAACGGACCGGATCAATGGCTTCCCGGGTGGGACCCGCTGTGATCAAGATTTTTTTCCCCGAAAAATCCTGAGGTTTTGTCAGTAATTTTTCGATCTCCGCCACGATGGTTTCCACAGGGGCTAATTTCCCCTCGCCAACATCCCCACAGGCGAGTCTCCCGGATGCCGGCGGGATAAATCGGAATCCCAGGCTTTTCAAACGGTTTATATTGGCTTGGACGATTGGATGGTTATACATATTGGTATTCATGGCGGGTGCTATCAAAACCGGGGCTTTCGTTGCCATCACCGTGGTGGAAAGCATGTCGTCGGCGATTCCGGCGGCCAGTTTTCCGATAATATTGGCGGTTGCAGGCGCGATAACCAAAAGATCGGCCTTTTTGGCCAGGGAAATATGTTCGATTTCCCAGTTGGCGGTCTTTTCAAACATATCCATGATCACTTTATTCTGGCTGATACTTTGAAGGCTCAGGGGAGTGATAAATTCAGCGGCGTTTCGGGTCATGATGCAATCGACATGGGCGCCTTTTTTTACGAGATTGCTCACAATGTCACAGGCCTTATAGGCGGCAATGCCGCCGCTAATTCCAAGGACGATGTTTTTATTTTGCAACATCGGATCACGTTCTTTCTGTCAACAGTTTTGATAAGGAATCGTCAGCCTTAACCATGGTTCAAATCCTGCTTGTCTTTAGCGGTGGAGGTTGAATTACGCTATTGTGAATCGCTTTTTCCAAAGCATCGGCGGCGGCTATACCAATCAAATCCACCAGTGTATTCACTGAAACAGGCGGTTCGATTCTTTCTCCCGAGAGGGAGGAGAGGGCGAAAACAATGTCACCGTCCAGACTGGTATGTACGGGATAAATCGCCCGGGCCATGCCGTCATGGGCAAGCTCCGCAACTTTCATCAGTTGGGTTTTATGCAGTTTTACGTTGGTCGCAATAACCCCCAGGGTGGTGTTTTGGGGCGAAAAATTCATCAATCCCGATAAGGCCTTAAATTCATTTATATTGTGGATATCGTAAAGTTCCTGCCGGTTATCGACAGTATCCGGACTGATTACATCGCCGACTGCATTGGTCACCACAAAAGCCGCCACAACAATATCTTTGGCCAATATTTGAGAGGCTATGCCGAAACCGCCTTTGCTTTTTTTCCCCTTCAACCATTTACCGGTGGTCGCTCCGTTACCGACGCCGAGATTCCCTTGCATTCCGTTATCATAAGAGCAATTGGCCGCGGCCTGGAAACCGTTTTCTTTCGTTGGCCTGGTATTCCGGCTTTCCTTTAAATCATTAATCACTGCGCCGGTTATTCCAGGGACCAATTGGCCGCTGCGGCGGTTGCCAATGCCCTGACTTTCCAAGTATTCCAATACTCCGAAGGCTGATTCCAGGCCATAAATGCTTCCTCCGGTTAGTACCACGGCGTGTACGAGTTTACCGGCTGATTTGGGATCATAAGCAGGAGTATTGAGGGTTCCGGTACCTGATCCTCTGATATCGATGCCGATTTCGGCGCCGTCTTCGGCGATAAAAGCGGTAACCCCGGTCAATTCTTTAGGGTTTGTATAGTGTCCGACTTTTACTCCGACTCTACGGAGCAATTCATTGTCTTTGTGAGTCAATATGGGAAACCCTTTCATTGTTAACGAATTGATTTACAACCCTCAACGCGCCAAATATTCACCGAGCTTTTCCAGGGCTGCGGGGAAATTACTTCGCCCCAGCCCGATCCGGAAATGGTTTCGCGGACAAGTTTCCGTGTTTAGGCCGAGATCCTGTCCGTATTCAAACACGCTACCCGGGAGGATCATTAAGTTCTTTTTGATGACCACATCTTCGCAAAAGGTTTCTACCGGGCTTCCGGTAATCAAAGCCGGGAAGGCGGTCGAACCAGCCTTGGGAGCAAGCCAGCGGAAGGTCTCCGGGTATTTTCCAAAGAATTCTCCGGCAAGGGCCAGGTTCTTTTGAATAATTTTGAAACTTCTGGCGATTAACTGTTCTTTAGCCTTCAAAGCGATGAGGGCCAGAGCTTCGCTGGGAGCGCTGCCGCAAATGGTGGTATAATCCTTTAAACTGGCGCAGCGAGCCATTAGGGCACTGTCTCCGGTAGCCAGCCAGCCGATACGCAGTCCCGGGAGGCCGAAAGTTTTGGAAAGGCCGAATAAAGAGACGCCTTTTTCATAAACATCGGCCACCGCCGGCAAACGGTCGGCCGGATGGTGTTCCGATAACCAATACATTTCATCGGATAATATATAGAGATTATTTCGTCTTGCCAGGTCAATCATTTCTCCGAAAAGTTCCCGTGAGGGCAAAAAACCACTGGGATTATGGGGAAAGTTTACGATTAATAATTTTGTCCGGTGGTCAATGCCGTTTTCCAGCTTATTCAAATCCAAGGCCCAATGTCCATCGTTCTTAGCTTCCAACGGCCAGGACGTAACTTTACAGCCTAAAGCGCGCGGTATCTCCAGCAGCGATTGATAGGCCGGGCAAATGGAAATTACGCCATCACCCGGTTGCAAGATGGCGTTCAAAGCAATCAAGATGCCCTCTTCGGGGGTGATCACCAAGAGATCTTCCGCTGAAATCTTTTGGTATAGCCCGGCAATGGTCTCTCTAAGCTCCGGATGCCCTTTGGATTCAGTGTAACCCAGCTTTAGACCGGACCACATTTTCTTCCCGCCATCATCGGCATATTCCAGTAATTCCGGAATCGTTAAACTCTCACAATCCGAAGGGCTTAACAGATACTCCACATTAAATTCATATTTGGCAAAATAACGTTCCAGTTTGAAATCATTGAATTGCATCGTATCACAACCTTTTCACGTTTCCCTGCTTTATTTTAGGTTATCGGAACTTCGTTTGCAACCAATTAGAAATTTCTTTCGATCCGCCGGACTTGGGTAAGGGTTTCGGTTTCCCCATGGTTATTGAAGATTTTATCGCATTGAAAGTCCGGCTCTTCGAAATAGGCATTGATCTTGCAGGCATATTCCGGCGTTACCATATTGTTTCGTTTTCGAATTCTTTTTTCGATAACCCTTGGTTCGGCATCCACCCAAACCCAGCGCATCATCGGAAATTCTTTTCTCAAATCGTGGCGGTTGATGTTTTTAAATAGTCCCTGGGTAATGACAATCTTTTTTTCAGTCGGGAGGAGCGCTCTTATTTTTAGCTTCACGATGTCGAAATAGCGAGCCCGCATTTCCGCTGTGAACGTTTGTTTACTTTTGACGGCTTGAACCATCTCCGGAGTTAGATCCATATCCGCGTCATACCAATAATAGCCGAATTCTTTTTCAAAAAACCGGGCCAGATAATTCTTTCCGGCCCCGGTTTTGCCGAAAAGCATTAATATCCGATTGCCCATAAGATAATCCTTTTTCATCCTTTCCAAACATAAAAAATGCCTTCCCGACATTGTCAAGAAGGCATCATAAAAATATGAACAGCGCCATTCTTGATTCTGTCTCAGTCCTTTTGCGGATCAAAGCAGAATACCAAACCGCTATCTATTATCTATTCATTTTCGAATGGATAAACACCGACCGGGAACTCAAATGGTCTCTACCATATTGAATGATATTCAGAGTCGCTTGGTTTTTGATTGAAATCAGCCGGATTACCGATTATTTACCCATTATTAAGAAAAATAAGGGTATACAATCATTCCATATTTGCAATAAATTTTAAACTTTTTTAGAACGAAAGTAAAGTTAACGATTGTTAAACAACTGACAAAAATCGCTCCCGGTTTGACCGACAACCAGTCATTTTTTTGAATTTTTAGTTTTGAAACCGAGAACCATTTTTTGCAGGAACTCCCGCCAGCCCGTCGAAAGATTAATACACACTTGGAACGAGGGAGAAAATGGACGCACAGCGTTTTTTGAAAGAGTTAACTTCCAGCGACTATTATCAAGAACAGGTTGCTTTTATTCACCACATTCCCAGTAAAGAGGCGGAATATGGTGAGGTATCCCCGCCGTTATCGTCGGAAGTGAGGCAATTACTTGCGGCCCGGGGAATCAATGAATTATATTCCCACCAGGCCTCAGCTATCAACGAAGTCCGGCAGAGGCACCATACGGTTATTGTTACCGGAACGGCAAGTGGTAAATCTCTTTGTTATCTGATTCCGGCTTTGGAAAATTATATCCGCGACGGGCAGGCGCGGGCCCTTTTTCTCTATCCCACCAAAGCGCTGGCTCAGGACCAACTTAAAGCTTTGAACCGTTTGAGCGAAGGCCTTTGCGGCCTTAAACCGGTGATGGGAACGTATGACGGGGATACCTCGGTGAGTGTCCGTAAAAAATTGCGGGACCAGGGCAATTTCATCCTAACCAATCCCGACATGCTCCATCAAGGGATTCTCCCCAAACATCCGGGCTGGTCTAATTTTTTTACCCATCTTGAGTTGGTGGTGTTTGATGAAATCCACACCTACCGGGGAGTGTTTGGTTCAAACGTGGCCAATGTAATTCGCCGCCTGCGGCGTATTTGCGCCAACTATGGCAGTAATCCCATTTTTGTTGGTACTTCGGCCACTATCAACAACCCGTTGCAACATGCCGAAAGCCTTTTAGGCGTCCCCATGAGCATTATCGACCATGATGGCGCGCCACGGGGCAGTAAATATTTTGTTTTTTGGAACCCGCCCTATCTTGATCAAACGAAAACCGAACGGAGAAGCGCCAATTCGGAAGCGGCGGCTTTAATGACGGAGTTGATCCGGGAAAGGATTCCCACCATCGCTTTTACTAAAACCAGGGTGGTTACGGAATTGATGTACCGGTATGTTCAGGACCAGCTTCAGAAACATAGTCCGACTTTGGCCAAAAAAATCCGGGCCTACCGTGGGGGATACCTTCCGGAAGAGCGGCGGGAGATTGAACGCCAATTGTTTAGCGGAGAACTATTGGGAGTTACCAGCACCAATGCCTTGGAACTCGGCATCGATATCGGGCAGTTGGAAGCCTGTCTGCTGGTGGGGTACCCCGGAACCATCGCCTCAACCTGGCAGCAAGCTGGCCGTGCGGGGCGATCAAAGGAAGAGTCGTTGGTGATCTATATCCCGCATCAAAATCCAATTGATCAGTATCTGGTGAAACACCCAAATTATTTTTTTGAACAGAGTCCGGAATCAGCCGTCGTCGATCCGGATAATCCCCATTTGTTAATGGGCCATTTACGCAGTGCCGCCTTTGAGGCCCCTCTTGGAGCCGGGGATTGCTACCAATTCGGTTCGTATTCCCCGGCTATCATGGAATTGCTGGCTGAAGCCGGAGAACTCAAACAAATCAACGGTAAGTGGTATTGGCGGAGCGCTGGATTCCCATCCGCCGAAGTGGCCCTTAGAAACATGTCCGATGATACTTTCAGCATTGTGGATATCACCACGGAACCCCAAAAAGTTATCGGTACTTTAGACGAGGCCAGCGCCTACCAGCAGATTTACACCGAAGCCATTTATATCCATGACGGTGAGACCTATTTTGTGAAAGAAATGAATGTGCCCCAAAAAGTCTCTTACGTTCAAAAAATTGAAGTGGATTATTATACCCAGTCTATTACCGAAGTCCAGATCACTACGACTGAAAAAGAGATTGAAAGCAATTGGCGTAAGTCGGTCACTGGTTTCGGGGATGTTGAGGTCATGATCAAACCTTATTTGTTCCGGAAAATTAAGTTCGGTTCCCGGGATAGCATCGGTTTTGGCAAGATCAGTCTTGAGCCGTCCCTTATGCAGACGAAGGCTTTTTGGGTCATCCCGCCGGCCAGTACTTTGCATTTAGTGAAAGACTTCGGGCGGGAGCCGGTGGAAGGACTGCTGGGTATTGCCAATGTGATTTCGGAAGTTTTGCCTTTTTTGGTGATGTGTGACACCGGGGATATCGGATCGATGGTTGATTTGATGAATAATGGCGCTCCGTCCCTATTCATTTACGATAAATATCCAGGCGGTATCGGCTTTGCCCAGCGTTCGTTCGATAAGGCCGAGCAGATTTTCCAGGCCGCCTTGGAGTTAATAGCCGCTTGCAGTTGTGAAGCGGGTTGCCCGTCTTGTGTGGGTTCGCCGCTGCCGCCCAATCCGCAGCTGGATCCGGACACGACTCCTAAGGGCAGGATACCCGATAAAGAAGCGGCATTGGTTATTCTTCACGATTTATTGGAAATCGCTCCGTATATACCGGCGCCGGTTACAATTCCCGCAGTTCAAACCGGTGCAAATCCAGGCGTGACTCAGGAAAACGTACCCTATCCGCCTTTGGTCAGATTACCGGATAAAGTTGAACAACAATTACGCCAAAAGTTGGCCATACTAAGGAGGAAGAAATGATGGACAAGATTGATTACGGAATTATCGGCGGCTCCGGTTTTTACCGGCCGGATTTACTTTCACAGGTTAGGGAAGTAAAAGTGGAAACCCCTTATGGTGAAATTAAACCCTTTATCGGCAAACTCGGCGATATTGAAGTCGCGTTTCTTCCTAGGCATGGTCAAGACCATTCGGTGTTGCCCCATCAAATCAATTTCCGGGCTAATCTTTGGGGGCTCCATAGTCTTGGAGTTAAGCGCATTGTGGCAACAACGGCGGTGGGCGGTTTAACACCTGAATTGGCGCCGGGAACCATGGTGATTGTTGATCAGCTGTTGGATTTTACCAAACAACGGCCGTTAACTTTTTATGAAGATGGGGATGTCCAAAGGGCTCATATTGACATGACCGAGCCTTATTGTCCATCCATGCGGCTAGAGTTGAGTAAAGTGGCGGCTAAATTGAACATCCCGGTTCAACTTGGCGGATGTTATGTTTGCTTTGAAGGCCCGCGGTATGAGACTGCTGCGGAAATAAAAATGTTTCGGATGTTGGGAGGAACCGTGGTTGGGATGACCGGTATTCCGGAAACGGTTCTTGCCAGGGAATTGGGGATTTGTTATGCCAACTTGAGCATCATTACGAATTGGGCGGCCGGAATTACCGTTGCTCCGTTGAATCACGGCGAAGTGAAGCAGGTTATGGCCCTGAATGAGGGTAAATTGAGAGATGTCATCACCAATTATATCATTACCGCCGACCATGAATTCCATTGCGCATGTCAAAAAAAATAAATTCAACTACTATTGCGATTTGAAATTGTAGTTGAAACGCTCAATGAGGCATCGTAAATTTTGGGGGATAGCCCCGGTCAGGAGAAATCCAATGAATTGGAATACCCTTGAATGGCAAAACGGTTTTCTAAAAATATTGGACCAGACCTTATTGCCTTCTAAAGTCGAGTATATTACCACAGACCGTTATGAAACAGTGGCCGAAGCTATCCGGCGTCTTCAGGTACGGGGGGCGCCGGCTATTGGGGTTGCAGCTGCTTTTGGAGTCGTGCTGGGCGCCGCTCAGGTCCGCCAAAATTCTGATTTTAGGGAACAAGTCGCCCGGGTTATCAAAGAATTGGCAGCCACCCGACCCACTGCGGTCAATTTATTTTGGGCCCTCGATCGTCAAAAAAAGGTGTTGGATAGCAGCAGCGGGCTTCAGCCGGAAGAAATCGTCCGCCGGCTCGCGGAGGAAGCGAAAAAGATCGCCTCCGAGGATGCCGCGGTCAACCGGAAAATTGGCGAAAACGGCGCCGCGCTGCTTATCAGTGGAATGACCGTATTGACCCATTGTAACGCCGGAGCGCTGGCAACTTCGGCTTATGGGACTGCCTTGGCCGTAATCCGGGTTGCAGTCGAACAGGGGAAACAAATTGCGGTTTACGCCGACGAAACCAGGCCATTGCTCCAAGGCGCCCGGTTAACAGCGTGGGAATTGATGCAGGAAGGAATACCGGTTACTTTAATAACCGATAACATGGCGGCTTCCGTCATGAGACTCGGGAAGGTTCAAGCCGTCATTGTCGGCGCGGATCGAATTACCGCAAATGGCGATGTAGCCAATAAAATCGGTACGTATGGCGTTGCAGTATTGGCTAAAGAACATAAAATTCCATTTTACGTTGCCGCTCCCTTATCAACCATTGATCTTAACCTAAAGAACGGAGAAGAAATCCCCATTGAGGAACGGGCCGCCAGTGAAGTGACATCTTTTGGCGGCACGTTGGTGGCTCCTGAAGGGGTTAAGGTCTATAATCCTGCATTCGATATGACTCCGGCCCGTTTTGTGACGGGAATCATTACGGAGTGCGGTGTTGCAACTGGAGACTTGGAAAAAACGCTTCGAAGTTGGAAAAAGTCAAATACTGGCGACTTAAAAGACGAAAATGAAGGAACTTAACCGTATAGCGGCAGACGATGATATACATGATAGCAATGGGGACAAAACCACTTCCCCTCGGCTTTGAGGAGCCGATATTTTCCGCATTGCGGACAGATCATGGACTTCACTCCTTTTTAATAAGTGGAGACTGTAATATCATCAAAAATGCTTAAAAGACCGGTAGCCTTCGTTGATAGCTAGATTGAAGATAGATAGTTCTACTATAAAACTGGCGTAAGAAAATGTCCAGTGTGGTATCACTGGATTCCATGGTAAAAATTGGTCCGGTTATCATCAAATTACAGGTTGATCCTTTTGCTAGGTGAGATACTAAAGCCAGAAGTATTTCCAATTAGCGAAAGGAAGGAAGCACGTGGTAAAAAAGAATCGGTTTCAGAAAACGTCCTATAACGATCAAGAGGAGATAGCAAAGGAGATCGTTCCGAAAACGGATCAAGAAGTGAGTTCTGAATTTGCGAGTCAAAATTCAGCGGAACAGGGGATGAATAAAAAACAGCAACAGCAAAGCAAAAAATGAATAACCCTGGACTATCATACTATGTAAAGGGCTTATTCCAAATGCCAGTTTTTTCTCATTAAATTATCGAATGTGTATAAGCCATGAAAAAGAGGCAGTCAAAAAAGGATTTTGAAATCAGGGATATATGGTATATCTCTATGGATAGAATTCTTTTTGCGACCGCCTATTTTTATTGTGTCTTTGGAGCATTTAAAGACCCCGGGCAGGAATTGTTAACAATATTTTGAACATCTTATCAGGTGATAAAATGTGTTCATACAAAAAATCTATAACAAACTGTCTCGTTTAATCCGGAAGCATCCCATACTCGATAAATTTAACCAATTGAGTCTTAAAAACAAACTTCTCATTTCTTTTCTATTTGTGTCAATTATCCCGATTTTATTTGTCCAAACCCTTTCTTATTACAATTTCAGCTTTTCAATGAAGAAGAAAATTAATGAACTCATCCATTTCAATCTGGTCCAGACTTCTAAAAATCTGGATACCACATTGACATCCTATAAAGATTTGTTAATTCAGATTTTTTCGGATGATGCCTTAGTGGAACAAGTGAAAAAATTAAACTCTGCCTCGGATGTGGACAGATTATTGGCAGCCATTGAAATTAGAAGACGGTTTAGTATCATCTCTCTTTCAAAGCCCGGTGTGAAATGCATATCGGTTCTGGCCACCTCCGGACATGTCGCCTGGTATGACAGGGACAATAATTCAGGTTTCCAAAATATCTGGAGCAAGTATTCGGATATCACCAAAACGGAAGTATATCGCAGAACTTTGCAAAGCCATCAATGGGTTGTAACCGGACCGGATTCGGATTATTATTTGGGGAAGAATTATCGATTTGTAAATATTGCTTTACGACTTTTGGATTGGAAAAGCGGCGATAATCAATTGCTGGGTATTGTGGTTTTGAGCGTTGATGAAGACTCCCTCTATACTTCCTGCAATCAACCGAACAATGGTAAGGAAAGAATCGATAGCTTTAATTTTATCTACAACACGCAAGGTCGGATTGTTTCTTTTCCAATAAAGAAATATTTAGGAAGGCGAATGGGCCGGTTGGAAGGGACATCCGGCAGTATGAAAAGTCAGGATATCCTGAAATTTATTCATGAAGTTCATTGGTTTGGAAACCGGCAATTGATCATTAATCAACTGCAGCAGGAAAAAAACGGTTGGACAATCGTTAATGTGAGCGATCAAAGTTATTTGTTCAACGAGATGTACTGGATGCAACGATTGAATATTATTTTCGCTATTATGGCGGTTATGTTCTCGGTCCTGATCATTGTTTATGTAACCAGTACGCTAACGCGTTCCACTCACAAAATTATTTCCGCTATGAATACTGCCAGAAAAGGTGAGTTATCGGTACAGGTCAACTTGGATACCAAAGACGAAATCGCGGTCATCGGCTCCCATTTCAATCAGATGATAGTGCAAATCCAACAATTAATGGCGGAAAATATGTTAGCCACCGCCAGAGAAAAAGAAGCAGAAATAAGAGCGCTGGTAGCGCAAATTAATCCCCATTTTCTCTATAACATATTGGATTCCATTAATTGGATGGCTATTGAAAAGGATGAACATGAAATTAGTCAAATGATTGAAAGTTTGGCCAATATTTTGCGATATAGTATGAATGACAGTAACTGGGTCGTTACGCTACAAGAAGAAGTAGAATGGTTGAAACAATATATCTATTTGCTTCAAAATCACTTTGAGTACTCATTTGTCAGTGTTATTGAATTTGAAGAGCAAATTCTGACCCTCAAAATTTATAAATTATTGTTACAGCCATTAGTCGAGAATGCCATTATTCATGGCTTTAAGGGACGTGAATCAGGAGGGCTCCTTAAGGTTACGGGGATGCGGATGGGGGAATTTTTAAAAATCGTGGTTGAAGACAATGGCAATGGAATGAGTGGAAAAACCCTTGAATTAATATCCAAGGATATCCAGGAACGTCGGAGTTTCAGCGGCATTGGGATAAAAAATGTCAGTAATCGATTACGGATTTATTATGGAAAGGACGCTACTTTGGATTTTTCAAGCCAAGTAGGTGTCGGAACGACCATAACGCTCATTTTGCCCGTACTTTAAAATGGCTAAAAGAGGTGTTTGATTTGCGGATTGTAGTTGTTGAGGATGGTATCAAAATCAGACGGGGTATTATTCACCTCATTGAAAAACTTAGTCCCAATTACATGGTTGTCGGAGAGGCTGCCAATGGTTTGGATGGCCTAAAGATGATCAGCGAATTGAAACCGGATTTAGTCATTGCGGATATCAGGATGCCGGAATTCAGCGGATTGGAAATGCTCCAGGCTTTGAAAGGACGTGGGTTAAAACATAAAGCCATTATTTTAAGCGCATTTTCGGATTTTTCCTTTGCCCAGCAAGCGATCGGTTTAGGAGTATCCGCGTATTTGGTAAAGCCAATCACAGCCGAAAAAATGCAGCAAAGTTTGCTTGCGATTGAACAGGAGTTATTGGACGAACGTAATCGGGGAAAGGCTTCCCGCCTTTTTACAATAAAACATTTGTTTCAAGACCTGATGATGGGAAAGATTGAAAAAGTCAAAGAGTTAAAGCTAATAATCGATTCCGACAGCAGTTTCGCATGGATACAACCCTTTGTTCTGGTGGCGGCTTATACAGGGAACAAAATGTACGACAATGAAGAATTGCAGCAGGGATTCAGTGAGTTATTGAGCGCTGATTCAGGTAATCAATATTTAATCTTGGATGGTGAAATGAATGGTGTAACCTTGATGATTGTTTCATGTAAAAATGGTTTGAACGACCTTGAGGCTCTTTTATCGGGTGAATTTTTGGAAACCATTCATTGTCGGGACTTTCCCAATTTGGTGATGGGATGGATCGCTGTGGATTTATTGGAAGAGTTGCCCACCAAATTTCAGCAGCTGAGTGAAATGTTTAAATGGGCATTACTGTTAGGCAAGGATAATATGATTACCCAATCGGCGATTGCCGGACTTAATGTTCAGTCCATTATTTATCCGGTCGAAATCGAAAGGCAAGCTGTTACGGAAGTATCCCGCCAACATTTTCAAAATCTGCCGGGGGTTTTTGAAGACTTTTTAAGTTGGTGGACTCGGGGAAAATATTATCCGGATCAAATTATCGCAGCCTTTTTACAATTTATATCCTCCATCACCAACGCAGTCAAAGAGACGGATTTGGACCGGTTTAAGCGTCTTAAACAACAGGAAATTCTGAAGCAAGTTATCAATGCAATGACCATGGATCAATTGGAAACCGTTTTAATGGATTTGCAGAAGAATTTAAGTTTCATTGGGAATGAAAGACAATCCGCTTATAGCCTACCGGTGTTTCGAGCGCTCAAAATCATTGCCGACAATTATCAAACCGGTATTTCCCGGGAAGCAATCGCCGAAAAGCTTCATATTACTCCGGAATACTTCAGTATGTTGTTTTATAAGGAAGTAGGCCAAAGTTTTACGGCTTATCTCAAGAATTACCGGATCAATAAAGCGAAAGAGCTGTTAATTCACTCTGAGCTTAAAATCTACGAAATCGCTGAAAGAGTAGGCTATGGGGACCCCAAGTATTTCTGTCGTGTTTTTAAAGAAATAACCGGCGTACCGGCCAGTGAATATCAAAAATATATTTCAGAACACAGTTGAAAGGAATGGCTTCCTTGATTGATAAACTCAAACCCAAAAAAGATAAAGTCAATTCAATCGTTCAAACGATTTGCTTACTTCTTCATAAGCTCCAATAAATATTTAATATAAATAACATTACATTTTTACACCTTCTTTACAAATTTAGAATTTCGCAAGATCACATATTCCCTTATAGTAAAAGCGAAAGGTGCGCACCGGTTCCGTTTGAAATTAAATTTAGAATCTGGGAGGCAATCAATGAAAAAAAGAGTTTTCCTTGTAATGGCGGCTGTTTTACTTATTGCTGTCATCGCACTAAGCGGAGCGGCTTCAGCCAAAACCAAACTGGTTCTTTGGTCTTATATGGAAGGTAAATCCCAATTGGAGACTTTTGATTGGATTTGCGTAACTTTTAATAAATCCCAGTCTGATATTGAAGTATCTCATGTTTATGTCCCTTTTGCGGATTTTAAAAAACAACTTTCGATAGGTATGGCGGCCGGTAAATTACCGGATTTGGTGGTTATTGATAATCCCGATCATGCAGCATACGCTCAAATGGGTCTGTTTGCCGATGTGACCCCGTATGTTTCAAAATGGTCAAAACAATTTTTCCCGGGTCCTTGGAAATCTGCGACTTTAAACGGAAAAAGTTATGGAATTCCTTTTACCAGTAACTGTCTCGCTCTTTTTTACAACATCGATATGCTTAAAAAAGCCGGTGTAAATCCGCCGACAACCTGGATTGAATTACGCGCTACGGCCAAGAAATTATCAGGCAATGGTGTTTATGGATTGGGAATCTCAGCGGTGAAATCGGAGGAGGGTACTTTCCAGTTTTTACCCTGGCTACTATCTTCAGGCGCTAAAATCGATAAATTAGATAGTAAACAAGCAATCAATTCTTTTACAGTTTTGAGTGATCTCGTAAAAGACGGTTCGATGCCCAAAGAAGTGATCAACTGGACTCAGGCTGATGTTGAGAAACAATTCGCTGCCGGGAAACTGGCCATGATGGTGAATGGTCCTTGGAATATTCCAGCTGTTAAAAGTGATGCCCCGGATATGAAGTGGAGTGTTGTTAAGATCCCCAAGGATAAGGTATATGCTTCCGTTCTTGGCGGAGAAAATTTGGGTGTCGTCAAAGGGAATAATGTCAAGGCAGCCTGTAAATTTTTAGAGTTTGCCGCTGATCCTAAAATCGTTAAAGAGTATGAATTAAGGTACAATATGTTTCCTCCCCGCCAGGATGTAGCAACCGATAAGGCTTGGACGCAGGATCCGATTATGCAGGTCTTCATGGACGAGATGAAATACGCCATGCCGCGTGGACCCCATCCTAAATGGCCTGAAATTTCCAACGCAATGTCGACTGCTCTTCAGGAAGTATTGACAGGGGCGAAAACTCCTGCCCAAGCAGGTAAAGATGCACAGCTCAAAGTGGCGGGAATTTTGAAATGAATTTAATTTAGATGGAGACAGGATTGAAAATTGGAGTATGTGGCGACATGTACTCCAATTTATTTAAACTCAATCCGGCAAGTTCTTTTAGAGATAAGTTTCAGAAATTGCCGGCATAGATCAAATGCTGCATTATGGTGGTGACTAGAATGAAGGATAGCTTTCAAAAAGGACAATCGATCGGTTTTTTATTCGTTTTACCGGCTTTGCTTTTTATGGCGGTTTTCATCGGTTATCCGATTATCTATAATCTGATCCTTAGTTTTCAGGATGTAAGCGTAATGACATTTAATAATCCGGTGAAGGAATGGAACGGTTTCCGTAATTACATACAGCTCATGTCCGACCCTGTCCTGAAGACGACGGTCATCAACACTCTTTATTACACGGCTGCTTGTATTGTTTTTCAATTTACAATTGGATTTGCGCTGGCGATATTTTTTAACAAGTCGTTTCGTTTGGCCAAAAGTATTCGGGGATTGATAATGGTGGCTTGGTTAATGCCGATAACCATTACCGGGTTGATTTTTAAGTTTATTTTCAGCACCAATGGGGGGATTATTAATGAATTTCTAGTCGGCGCCCATTTGCTGCACCAACCCATTGAATGGTTATTGCAGCCCGTAACGGCTTTGTGGGCTCTCATCATGACCAACATTTGGATTGGAATTCCTTTTAATATGATTCTTTTAATTACCGGGCTGAGCACTATTCCCCAGGATGTTTATGAAAGCGCCAGCATCGACGGGGCCAATAAACGGCAACAATTCATCCACATAACAGTCCCCCTATTAAAACCGGCGATCCAGTCGGTGTTGATTTTGGGATTTATTTATACTTTTAAAGTATTCGATTTGGTGTATGTGATGACCAAAGGGGGGCCGGTAAACGCTACCGAAGTTCTTTCAACTTTCTCCTACCGGCTCTCGTTTACCGAATTCAGCTTTAGTAAAGGGGCTGCCGTGGCCAATATCTTATTTATAATACTCTTCATTGTAAGTTTAGGGTATTTACGAACAATTAAAGAAGAGGAGACGATGTAGCATGAAAAGCCGTCAAGAAACCGAATCTGCCATGGTTTATCAAAATGTCTTAAGCATCATCATCGCCATCGTCTTCTTATTTCCCTTGTTTTGGTTATTGTCAAGCTCGTTCAAAATGGAGGCGGAGATTTTTAAATCCCCTCCGACATTGTTTCCGTCCCGCTTATATTTAGTGCCTTATATCGATCAATTTAAGGGCCAATATAACATGCTCCGTTCGTTTTTGAACAGTTGTGTAATCTCGTCGGGCGCGATGATAATCAGTTTGACGCTATCTGTAACGGCTGCTTACGGATTGGCCCGCTTTAATTTCCGGGGTCGAAAAATTCTCATCCTATCTTTTTTAATCACGCAAATGTTGCCGGCTACCTTAGTTTTGACTCCATTATTTATTGTTTTTAACAAATTCCAGTTCTATAACACCTATTGCGGCCCGATTATCGCCGATGCGACCCTGGGAATTCCTTTTTCCGTCTTAATGTTACGGACCTACTTTTTATCCATTTCCAAAGAATTGGATGATTCCGCCAGAGTCGACGGATGCAATGCCTTCAGCGCTTTTTGGAGAATTATGTTGCCCATTGCCGGGCCAGGTGTCATTGTGATAGCGATTTTCTCTTTCCTTTTTGCCTGGGGTGACTTGATTTATGCCAATACTTTCATGAATCAACCGGATTTAATGCCGATGACCGCCGGAATATATAACTTCATCGGGCAATATGGCGTTTCCTGGAACCGGGTGATGGCTTTTGGAGCTTTAACCGTCTTCCCGGTGGTGATGATTTTTATTTTCATGCAAAGGTATATCATTAGCGGATTGACCAGCGGCTCAGTCAAGGGGTAATCATTCAAGTGATGAAAGAAATCGCTTTTGAAAGATAATATCGAGCAAGTTTACAAGGGGGCAATAAATTGGAGTATATTTTTAAAATTGAGGGCAATCGCCTTTTTTGCCAATATGATAATGAGAAATTGTGGATTGAGCCTTGGGGAGAAAATAGTTTGCGAGTGCGGGCTACCCATTTTGCAAATATGCAATCCGATGACTGGGCATTACTTCCACCAGCAGCGTGTAACGTCCAAATTTCGATAACAGACCGGAATGCAGTTTTAAAAAACGGAAAAATCCGGGCTACAGTTTCAACTGCAGGGAAGATAAGGTTTTATAATCAGAAAGGTGAAATTTTATTAGAGGAATATGTGAGAAACCGGGACAATATCCGGGAGTTCTGCAGTGCGCTGAATATCACCGCCCGTGAATTGAAACCGATGATGGGCAGTAATTATCAACTAACTCTGCGATTCGAGTCCGACCCGCAGGAGAAAATTTTCGGGATGGGCCAATACCAACAGCCGTATTTGAATGTAAAAAATTGTACTTTGGAGCTAGCCCATAGAAATTCACAGGCAAGTGTCCCCTTTGTCCTTTCCAGCTTGGGTTATGGCTTTTTGTGGAACAATCCGGCCATTGGCAAGGTTACTTTTGGAAAGAATATTACGGAGTGGGTTGCCGATTCCACTAAACAGTTGGACTACTGGATTACCGCCGGGGATTCGCCTTCGGAAATTGAAGAGGCCTATGCCAAAGCAACCGGGACTGTTCCGATGATGCCCGATTATGGCATGGGTTTTTGGCAGTGCAAACTGCGCTATCAGACCCAGGAAGAACTGCTTGAGGTAGCCCGGGAGTACAAACGCCGGGGATTGCCCCTTTCAGTGATTGTTATCGATTTCTTTCACTGGACCAAACAGGGGGAATGGAAGTTTGATTTGGAATATTGGCCTGACCCGGAGGGTATGGTTCGTGAGCTAAAAGAGATGGGTGTTGAATTGATGGTCTCAATTTGGCCCACAGTCGATAAAACCAGTGAAAATTACCAGGAAATGCTGCAAAAAGGCTACCTGATCCAAACCGAACGCGGCATACGGGTTAGCATGGATTTTGAAGGCGATACGGTTTTTTATGATGCCACCCATCCGGAGGCCCGTGAGTTTGTATGGCGGAAAGCCAAGCAAAATTATTATGACAAGGGCATTAAAATCTTTTGGTTGGATGAAGCGGAACCGGAATATACGGTGTATGATTATGAGAATTACCATTATTACCTTGGCTCGGATTTGGAAATCGGCAATATTTACCCGGTGATGCACGCCAAGACCTTCTATGAAGGAATGGCTCAGTCAGGACAGAAAAACATTTTAAATCTGCTCCGTTGCGCCTGGGCGGGTAGCCAACGTTATGGAACATTGGTTTGGTCGGGGGATATCGATTCAAGTTTCGTTTCTTTAAGAAACCAGGTCAAAGCCGGATTAAATATGGGATTGGCAGGGATTCCCTGGTGGACAACAGATATTGGAGGCTTTCACGGCGGTAATCCGGACGACCCTGCTTTTCGGGAATGCATTATCCGTTGGTTCCAGTATGCAACTTTTTGCCCGGTTCTTCGCCTTCACGGTGATCGTGAACCCCATTCCGCTCCTTTGTCAGATTCCGGAGGAGGATTATTCGGAAGTGGCGCCGCCAATGAAGTCTGGAGTTATGGTGAAGAAGCTTACCTGATTTTTAAAAAATATTTAGAAATCCGGGAGCAATTACGTCCATATATCACGAAGATAATGACGGCAGCCCACGAAAAGGGTACTCCTCCGATGCGGCCGCTATTCTATGATTTCCCGGATGATAAAGAAAGCTGGGACATTGAAGATCAATTAATGTTCGGACCCGATATTTTGGTGGCGCCGGTACTTTATGAAGGGCTGCGCGCAAGAAAAGTATATTTGCCTGCAGGAGTTAAGTGGGAAGAAATTCATAGCGGTCTTATCCATCAGGGTGGCCAATGGCTTGAGAGTGACGCGCCAATCGGAGTCATTCCGGTTTTTTTAAGAGCTGGAATGAAGTTGCCGATTCAAATTTAAAAATGGAAGTCATCATTTTATGATTTTAACTGTCATCCCGGCAGTTGGCAATAATCATACAGGCGGACAATTATTCCCATGAAAAACTATTTAATCCCGGATAAGCCGGGGTTAAATAGTTTTTGACTAATATATCAAAAAACAATAGAATAGAATTGATTTTAAAGATTATTCGACATATTATAGTAAACAGATTCAAAATTTCTCCGAAAAGGATGTAACAAACATGACGACGCCTGGCTATCAAAATTCCTCCCTTGCTACCCAGCAACGGGTTAACGACTTACTTTCCAAACTGTCGCTGGAAGAAAAGATCGGTCAAATGCTCCAGGTCAGTTACAACCAGGTAAGCCCGAGTGAGGCCGAGGACTGGGTCACCCAAAAATTTGCCGGTTCTTTTTTACATGTACTCGGCGATAATGCCCGGCGCCTTCAGGAACTTACCGAATCAACCCCGCACGGGATTCCGATATTGTTTGGAATTGACGCCATTCATGGACATGCCCTTAATACTCGGGCCACCGTATTTCCATCCCAATTGGCATTGTCATGTAGTTGGAACCAAAGCGCGCTGGAAACAGTCGGGCGGGTTACCGCCCGGGAGGTTGCAGCGGACGGCCTTCACTGGACTTTTTCCCCGGTTTTGTGTATCGGCCGGGATTTGCGGTGGGGCCGGATCGATGAAACCTTCGGAGAGGATCCGTATTTAATCGGAGTCCTTGGAGCGGCGATTATCAAAGGCTATCAGGGAAAATCTTTGGCTGATCCGGACAGCATCCTGGCCTGCGCCAAACATTTTTTGGCTTACGGCGAAAGCACAGGCGGACGGGATTCATACGATTCGGAGGTCTCCATCCGGAGTATCCGCTCTATCTTTTTACCGCCTTTTCAAAAGGCTGTAGAGGCCGGATGCGCGACTTTTATGGCCGGGTATCAGTCCATCGACGGAACTCCGGTGTCGGCAAGCCCTAAAATACTGCGGAAAATATTAAAAGAAGAGATTGGCTTCAAGGGTTTTGTGGTAACGGATTGGAATAATACCGGTAGTTTGATAACGACTCAACATCTGGCTTTGGATATGGATGAGGCCGCTCAAAAAGTTGTGGCGGCCGGGAATGATATGATCATGAATACCAACGACTTTTATGACTCTGCGGTCAGGTTGGCCCAAAAAGGCCTTATTCCCGAGAGCTATATCAATGAATCGGTAAAGCGGATTTTGACCGTTAAATTCTCACTTGGCCTTTTCGATCAAAAACGCCGGGCTCAGGTTAATGTTAATACGGCGATCTTTAATTGTCCTGAACATCAAGAGCGAAATTTGCAGGTCACCCGTGAGTCCATGGTACTTCTGAAGAATGAAAATCATACGCTTCCTCTTGGCGGCCATTTGAAACGAATTGCCGTGATCGGCCCCAATGCCGACGATATCCAGGCCCAGTTCGGAGATTGGACGTTCTTCTCCCATCCCGATCCCAACCCTCATGCGGTACCGCTGGCCCCACACCAGACCATACTGGCCGGAATCAAGAATTTGGCTGAAGTGCGGGGGATTGAAGTTTTATATGACAAAGGCTGCGATATCATGGATGCTGATTCTCAGAACATCGAAGCAGCGGTGAGACTGGCATCCGGGGCTGAGGTCATCATTGCAGTTATCGGCGATTGCCTGGCCCAGAACGGCGAGATTAAGGATCGGGCGGATTTAAGTCTCTCCGGTGCTCAATCATTGTTGATCAAACGGTTGAAAGAGTTGGGCAAACCATTGGTTGTCATATTGGTGAATGGGAAACCGCTAGCCATCCCCGAGGTGGCGGAGCAAGCCGATGCGATTTTGGAAACCTTCAATTCCGGGGCCTTGGGGGGACAAGCTGCGGCTGAAATTTTATTTGGAGAGATTAACCCCAGCGGTAAACTGAGTATATCTTTCCCCTACCATACCGGGCAACTCCCTGTTTATTACAATCAGCTTCCCGGTTGGCACGGCCCTGCCAAATATATGGACATGCCGGATTCTTCCCTTTTCAGCTTTGGATATGGATTATCCTATACCAGTTTTCAATATGCCAACCTAACCCTGTCCAAAGATCATTGCCTGCCCGGAGATTCGGTTACGGTTCAGGTTGATGTCACCAATAGCGGAGCCATTGACGGAACGGAGACGGTTCAACTTTACGTTCAAGATATGGTGAGTTCGGTGGTTACTCCGGTCAAACAGCTGAAGGGATTTAAAAAGGTTAAGATTCCAAAAGGCGAAACCCAAAGGGTCGAAATACCATTATCCACTTTGGATTTATGGATCGTGACTCCTGAGGAAAAGTATTGGATCGAACCGGGGGAATTTACGATTATGGTCGGTTCAAGCTCCAGAGATCAGGACCTTTTAAAGACTCGGTTGGCGATTGGTTAAGTTTTTATTCATTGAATCTTGGATAATAAAGTTGATTGCCGCCGGGTTTTGGAAAATCAGGATAACCATTTAATGAAGAGGAGAGATGGTTTATGATTACGATAAGACATGCAACCCTCGCTGAAAAATATAAAACATTTGAGTGGCTTTGTTCATCCGATACAGCTCGTTTACATATGGGAGAACCCGATTACCCCGAAAACCCGATTCCTGATTGGAATCAATTTCAAAATGATTTTGAGGATTTTTATTATCAGACGGAGCATCAGGAACTTGGCTCCGTGATGATTATTTCCCACGAACAAGAAGAAATCGGCTGTTTATGTTATGCCTGTTTTCATTTGAAATCTAACTGGGCCGAGCTGGATATTTGGCTTAATAAAAAGGAGAAATGCGGGAAAGGTTATGGAACTGCCGCCCTAAGAAAAATGATAGAGTACTTAAAAACGGAAAAAGGAATTGAAAAGTTTATTATCCGTCCTTCGGAAAAAAACACCCGGGTGATTCGGGCTTATGAAAAAGCCGGTTTCAAAAGAGTCAACGATAAGGAGTCCACGGTAAGAGATTATGTGTTGCCCGAATATTTAAGTATCTATGGTGGTGGCGATTACGGATTTCAAAATACTGCTGTATTAGTGATGGAATAAAGTAAACGCAGGGGGTAATAAAGAATGCCGTTTGTTAATTTAAAGCTTGTGAAAGGACAAACCACTCCGGAACAAAGACAGAATATCATGAAGGGCTTGACTGAATTGATTGTAAACGTAATGGGAAGAAAAAGAGATTTTACGGTGATAACCGTTGACGAATTGGAAAAGAATCAATGGTCTATCGGCGGGAAAACCCTTGAAGAACTAAATGATGACGCCCGTAAGGTATCCTTTGTCAACATCAAGATTTCCAAGGGAACCAGTAATCCGGAGGAAATGGCCAAAATGATGCAAGAGACAAAAAAATTGATGATCGATGTTTTAGGCAACTCGGAAGAGACCAATTATTTTATCATGGATGAACTGAATCCCGACGCTTGGGGCTTGGATGGCATCCCCATGACCGTAAGGAATAAAAAATGATTGATAAAAAATCTTGGGGAGAGCAACATCAGCTATTGAAGAGCATAGTCATAAAACCGGAACGATTCGATGAAGCGATTCAATTATGTCTGGGACTCCACGCCATGGTTCATTCTTCAGAGATGTCCTCCAGTAAAACATCAACCTTTGAAGATGAAGTGTGGGAAGGCTTGGATGAAAAGTCCTTTCGCTGTAAACCAACACTTAAAGATGTAACGATTGCCTGGAACTTATGGCATCTGACAAGAATTGAAGATATCACCGTGAATATTTTGGTGGCAAGTCAAGCCCAAGTCATTCATACTGAAAAATGGCTGGAAAAAATGAATGTTCAGATTCAGGATACGGGAAATGCAATGACCGATGAAGAGATTATCGATTTCAGCTCCCGTCTTAATATGCAGGAATTGCGTAATTATCGAATTGCGGTGGGCAGAAAAACCCGGGAAATTATTTCAGGGTTTCAGCCATCCGATTTAAAAAGGAAGATGAATAATCCCCAAAATCTCGGGCGGATATTGGAGGAAGGGGCGGTCCTGGAACATCCTGACTCCAAATGGCTGGTTGATTTTTGGGGCAGAAAAAATGTAGCCGGTATTTTACTGATGCCGGTAACCCGGCATCAATTGGTTCATATCCATGATTCGATCCGATTAAAAGGGAAATGTCGAGCGCTTCATTTAAGATAACATGGTTATAAGATAAATCAGATTGGTTCCAACTCAAGCCGCCTATTTATTTTTGCGCAGAGTACGAGATGCGCTTTGTCATTTCTCTGCGCCTGCGAGGCTGTCTAAAAAGCAATTCGAAATCAATAAGAAATACAATATATAGCTTCATCGAATAGGTCGGTTTCAATATATTGTATTTCTTTATCGTCAAATTTCTTTTTGGGACAGCCCCGACGCCTCTGCGGGAGATATTCTTTTGATTTTAAATCAATAGATAGCTGATAGATCACTACATCCAAATAATTTGCTGAATTAACTAGTAAAACGTTCTCTAATAATTACGTAATGATTGTGAACGTTTTACTTAAGTAGAGCGTATCTTCCCCATCTTTGATTACCGTTTATTTACGATACGCTCTACTAGGTTCCTGGGGCAAAGGAAACGAGGCATAACAAATGGTTATTGATTTTCATACGCATGCTTTTCCGGATGATTTGGCTGAGAAAGCGCTGGACACTATTTTAGCAAATATCAACTATATCTACACTCCGGTCCATAATGGGACTATTTCCAGCCTGTTAAAGAACATGGATCAATGGAATATTGATATTTCTGTTATCCAGCCGGTTGTTACCAAACAATCCCAGACGCAAAAAACCAATGAGTGGGCTAGAAGTATTTGTTCGGATCGCATCATTTCCTTCGGCGGCATTTATCCCTATACCGACGACTATAAACGGGATATCGATTTCGTGGCCGGTTTAGGTCTGAAAGGACTTAAATTTCACGCGGAATATCAAAATTTCACCATTGATGATCCTAAAATGCTGAAAATTTACGACTATGCCTTAAGTAAAGGTTTAATGATTTTATATCACGCCGGCGCCGACCCCAGCATGCCGATGCCTTACAAAAGCAGTCCCAGGCAATTCGCAAGAATCGTTGATGCTATGAAGGGTGGTATAATTATTGCCGCACATTTGGGCGGATATGACCAGTGGGATGATGTTGAAAAGTATCTGGTGGGTAAAAATATTTATCTGGATACCTCAATGGGTTTTGACCACTATAAACAGGAACAATTTTTGAGAATCGTCAAAAACCACGGCGCCGATAAAGTGTTATTTGCCTCCGATGCGCCATGGAGCAATGGGAAAACTGAAATCCATCATTTAAAGGCCTTACCTATTTTGGAAATGGAGAAGCAAAAAATCTTGGGTGATAATGCCAAGAGGTTGTTAGGATTAACTAAAAAGTAACCTCCCGGAAAATCGGTGTAACCAGCATATGGATGAAACTATGTTCAAACTCATCACCCAAACGGCAGAGGTATTAAGCCAACGATACCAATCCTTACTTGAAAGAATTGAAATCAATTAACGTTTATTGAAAATAGGGAGGCTTACTATTTTGTCCTTACAAGAAAAATTGATGGCCGAAACAATTATTGGCGATAATTCCTTAAGTTTATTTCAAAAAATTCTTTTAACCACGGATGGGACAGTCACGAATCTTTTGAAACTTTACACCGGAGAAATGATCAAAGTCAAAAAAATTCGGCAGGAAATTATGCCTAGCGGAAAATCGGAAGAGTTACTTTGCTCCCCGGATACTCCGGTGTTGAAAAGAGACATTTTACTTTGTGGTAAAACCCGAAATTATGTTTATTGTGAATCTGTTTTTGTGTTTCAATTGCTTTCCCGTTCGATTCAATATAAGCTTCTGGAAACCGATCAGCCGGTTGGATTGATGTGGAGGGAGGAAAAACTTGAAACTTATCGGGAAGTGATTGATTACAAAGTCGAGTCCGCTCAATCACTGACACCTTACTTTGATATACAGCCTCAGACGCCGATATTGTCAAGAACCTATTTAATCTATCAGAACCAGATCGCATTCGGGGCAATAACCGAAAAATTTCCCGCGACCTTTTTTAAGGAGGGGGGTTTATGATCTTTGACCCCGATGGCAATGAAAGAGAACCCATGCAGTTGTTTTTGGACAAAGTTAATGTTATTCATGAAGGGCCGTAAAGGATACTTATAATGGGTAAACCAATCATATTCATGTTTTCAGGGCAGGGCTCCCAATATTATCATATGGGAAGAGAATTGTTTCATCAGAATTCTACTTTTCGCAATTGGATGATTACAATCGATGATATGGTTAGGCGAAAAATCGCTGTATCCATTATTGATGAAATTTATAATCCGAAGAAGCGAAAAGAAGAACCGTTTCGTCGGACCTTGTTTACCAGTCCGGCTATTTTTATGCTGGAATATTCTCTGGCCCAAGTTTTGTTGGAAAGCGGCGTGAAGCCCGATTATGTTCTGGGAGCCAGTTTGGGAGAATTCACAGCCGCCGCACTTTCTGGGGTTATGAGACTTGAAGAGAGTATCGAATGCCTCTTAAAACAGGCGGAAACGTTGGAAGATCTTTGTCAAAATAGCAGTATGCTGACGATAGTCGGTAATCCCGCTCTTTATGATGACAATCCTCAATTATTTGAGGAGACCGAGATCGCCTCGATCAATTTCCATTCCCATTTCGTCATTTCCGGGAAAAATGAAAAAATAGTTGAAATTGCCGACTTTTTAAAAGGTAAGGAAATTATTTCTTTATTATTGCCGGTCTCTTTCGGTTTTCATTCTGCATGCATTGATCCGGCCGCCCCAATCTGTAGGGATTGTTTAAAAACCATAGCACTTCAAAAACCAAAGATACCATTCATCTCTTGTCTATTTGGAACTGAGATCCCTGAGATTTCCGGCGATTATTTCTGGAAAGTTGTTCGAAACCCGATCCGGTTTCAAAAAACGATTCAGGAGTTAGAACAGCAAGGGGATTACCTCTATTTGGATCTTGGACCCTCAGGAACCTTGGCCACTTTTGTCAAATATAATCTTGGGACGGATTCTTCGTCCCGGTTTTGCGCGATCATAACACCATTCGATCAAGAATTGAAAAATTTAAAAATGATTCTAGACCTTGTTAAAGAGACATGAAAGAAGGAAAAAACGAAGAGTTGGCGTAAAGTGATTGAACATAAGGTTTCAGGTAACCTTAGACCTTAAGGAGGAGAATGGATGAAAAATATACCCGGAGCGGAAAATTCTTCGGAACTGCTCCCGATATGGTTTATGGATCAATGTCAACGCTTTTCAGGAAAGAAATTATTTACTTTTCATCGAGAAAACGACGAGAAAGATTTCTTGACGGGAAAGGATTTAGCCGATAAAGCCAAAGTCATCAGTCAATTTTTCCAACGCAAACTGGCGCCCGGGGAGAAAGTAATTCTTATTTTGCCTCAAGGACTGGATTATATTTGCGGATTACTGGCCTGTTTCGATGCGAATGTGATTGCCATACCGACTCCGATAACCGACCCGGAGCAGCAGGAGCTTATTTCGGAAAAGGTTGGTCCGATACTTAAAGATTCAAACGCGGCTTGCGTTTTGACGGATTCTCACTTCAAAGCCTATCTTGAAGCAAAAAACCTATTCGGTTCGGTTTCCCTATACAATATTCAGGAGTTATCCTCCGGAAATTCTCGAGACGCAAAAGCTAGAACCAGAAATTGGGATGATATTGCCTTACTGTTATATACTTCGGGATCTACATCCCAGCCTAAAGGGGTAATGCTCAGTCACGGCAATGTAAGGTCTCAGGCTGCCATCGGAGCCTTTCAATGGGGAATAAGTGAGGATAGCCGTATTGTTTCATGGATGCCGCAATTTCATAATTTCGGACTTTTTTTAAATATATTGACTCCCCTCATTAGCGGGGCTTCCAGCGTGATCATGTCGCCTGGCTCTTTTATTGGAAAGCCGGAAGATTGGCTGATGACGATCAGCAGGCATCAAGCTACTCACACCGGAGCGCCCAATTTTGCCTTTGATTATTGTTGCTCCGCAATAAATCAAGAAGCTGTCCCAAATTTATCCCTGCACTCGCTCCAAGGAATTATTTGCGGCGGAGAACCCGTTCGCAAAGAAACCTATGAAAACTTTCAACGTAAATTTAAAACGTCGGGGCTTGGAGATAACGTGTTTTGTCCGCATTACGGAATGTCGGAAACCGGTTCACTGACAACGTTGAGGCCGGGTGCTCCCATGCGTTTTTTATTCCTCGATATTCCCAGCCTCGAACTGCGAAAAGTAAAATTTAAGAACCAGGATAAAAAAAGTAAATCGGTAACCAGTTGTGGCGAGATTGATGAGTCCACTCAACTGGTGATAGTAAATCCCGATAATTGTCAACCGTGTCCGGTGGGGGAAATCGGTGAAATCTGGGTAAAATCTCCTTCCGTCGCAGTTGGTTATTTAAACCGGAAACAGGAAACCGGGGACTCGTTTTCAGGAACTTTAAGCTTAACAAAAGAAAGCGGGTTCTTTCGCACCGGAGATCTGGGATTTATCGAAGATAATCATCTTTATATCGTTGGCCGTGAGAAGGAAGTCATTATTATTCACGGCAAAAATCATCATCCGGTGGACATCGAATGGACGATCAAAAAATATGTCCCCAGTCTATCCTTGCCGGTTTCGGTCTTTTCTTGCGATATCGAAGAACAAGAAAAAGTGGTGGTAGTTCAGGAAGTTGAAGTCTCCCATACCGAGCGGCAGCTAAAAAATTTCATTCAGTCGATCATTGCCGCGGTATCTGAAAACCATGGACTGGAACTATATACAATTCAATTGGTGGCCAAAGGAAGCATTCCCCGAACAGGAAGCGGCAAGATTCAGAGAAAGGCATGCCGCAATGCTTATTTGAATCAGACATTACCGGTAGTTTATCAATACCGGCAAGGGGATGTCGTATCCCCACCCCCCAGGGAAGACTCTCCTGCACTGTTCGATCAAGAGATCATCCAGACTTTAAAGCAAGCGGTTTTCCTGCCGGTTCTCAAAAGCGACTCCTCAACCATTACCGAAGCTTCATCCTTGAGTGAATTGGGATTGGACTCTATCCAATATGTCCGGATTTCCCGGAAGATCGAGGAAGTTTTCCAGATTCAATTTCCACCGGTGCTGTTCTTTAAACACCGTAGTTTTGAAAATTTGGCCGGCTATATTCGGGGCCAAATCGCAGAGACCCCGGTTCCATTTACGGCTTCAAGGTTAACCGGAACGGAACCCTTGGATTTTTCCGGGAAGAGCCGGAACGAAGATATCGCAATTATCGGTGTAAGTTGTCATTTTCCAGGAGGGGCTGTCGATCCGGAGAGTTTTTGGGAAATATTATTGGCTCAAAAAGATTGTATCACATCTTTTTCCCAAAGCCGGCCCGAAATCTTAACCGAGGATCAACGTTATTACGGGGGAACGGGTGAATCTTTCCCGGAATGGGGAGGTTTTATTGGCGGGGTTGACCAATTTGACGCCACTTTTTTCAATATTTCACCCTTGGAAGCGGAAAGTATGGATCCCCAACAACGGAAGCTTTTGGAACTCACCTGGAGTGTAATTGAAGACGGTGGGTATAATCCTTTGCAAATCGCCGGTGAAAAAATCGGTTTATTTGTCGGTGTCCATAATAATGACTATGCGGATTTAGTGATCAGGCGGCCGGAATTGATGAAAACCTATGGCGCCTATTTGGATTCCGGGCTCCATTTTGGTATGATCGCCAATCGGGTATCGCGTTGGTTTGATTTCCATGGTCCCAGTGAGATTGTCAATACGGCTTGCTCCAGTTCACTGGTGGCGGTTCATCATGCGGTACGATCTATACAACAAGGGGAAAGCAACCTTGCTATTGCCGCAGGCATTAATATCATTTTGACTTCCAGAGTCCATCGCGCTTGCCATCGCGGAGGAATGTTATCGAAGGACGGCCGCTGTAAAACTTTTGACCGATCAGCCAACGGGATTGTGCGCTCGGAAGGTTATGGCGCCCTTCTTCTTAAGCCATACGGACAGGCAGTCAGAGATGGGGATCCGATTTACGGAATGATTAAAAAGACCGTTATTAATCATGATGGGCAATCCAATTCACTTCGGGCGCCCAATATGAATGCCCAGAGGGAATTGATCAAGTCGGCCTATGAAGACCCGAATAGGACCCCTGAAACTGTCAGCTATATTGAAACCCATGGAACCGGAACATCCCTTGGCGATCCCATTGAAATTCAAGCTTTGCGGGAAGCATTTCAGGAAATCAACTCCAAGATACCCGATTCCCTATGTGGGCTGGGGACTGCCAAAACCAATATCGGGCATTGTGAATCGGCTTCGGGGATCGCCGGTGTGATTAAAGTGCTGATGTCCATGAAACATCAAAAGCTACCGGGAATTATTCATTTTAATCAGCTTAATCCGTATATCCATTTGAAAAACAGCCCTTTTTACATTATTGAAAAAACCCAAGAATGGAATAGGCGTAAAGACTCCGGGGGAAGAGACATTCCCAATAGGGCTGGGATTAGTTCTTTTGGACTTGGCGGTGTAAATGCCCATGTAGTTGTGGAAGAGTATATTCCCTCCGTCACGGATCCTTCAATTTCAGGTATTGCAGCGAAAGAGGAAACAGTAATTATTCCTATTTCAGCCAAAACCAAGCAATGTTTACGGTCTTCTATTCAAAAATTGCAGGCGTTTCTCCGCCGATCGGAAGTTGATTTATTAAAGGCGGCCTATACGCTTCAAACAGGCCGGGCCGCAATGGAAGAGCGGATAGTCTTTGTGGTCAATGGAATTCCGGAATTGCTTCAGAAAATGGCCGATTTTGAGCAGGGGAAGGAATCCATCGGCAATTGCTGGCAAGGGTATAGGAAGCAAAATCCGGAGTCTTCTGAGAGCGGCGAAGAAACTCGGGAACTGATTCGAAAGTGGGTTGCCCAAGGAGAGCGGGGTCTGGGTAAGGTGGCTCAGCACTGGAGTCAAGGGGGAGCGGTGGATTGGAATTTGTTATATGGGGAAATAAAACCTCATCGTATCCATTTACCGACCTATTCCTTTGCCAAGGAGCGATATTGGCTGCCGGAAAATAGAAACCCGATTCAAGAGGCAATTCCTACGAATGCCTTGACTTTCATTCATCCTTTGTTACAGCAAAATACCTCCAACTTATCCGGATTGCGGTTTAGTTCCATTTTTAACGGCCGGGAGTTTTTCCTGGCGGATCATCGAGTGAAGGGAGAACGGATATTACCGGGGGTCGCTTATTTGGAGATGGTCAGAGCCGCAGTGATACAAGCAGTCGGCGGCATGGAAGAAAGCAGGACGACTATCCGGCTAAAAAACATCGTTTGGACCCGCTTCATTCGCGTAGGGGCACAACCGGTCCGGGTGAACATCGGATTGTTCCCGGAGAGTAACGGTGAGATAGCTTATGAAGTATCCTGCGAAACAGGGAATTCCCCCAACAATCCATCCGTGGATAGCCGGGGCCGTGCCGAGCTATGTTCCAAGTCTGACATTCCAACTTTGGATCTTTCATCGGTGAAGGCCGGGTGCAACCAAACCGTTCTTTTCCCAACTGAAGTGTATGAAGCCTTTAAGAAGGCGGGAATCCTTTACGGGCCGGGGCATCAAGGGATAAAAGAGCTATATATCGGGAAGGGAAAAATTCTGGCGCAGTTATCTTTGCCTGAATCCCTATCCACCACCAAGGACCAATATTTTCTGCACCCCAGTATAATGGATTCAGCCTTACAGGCGTTCATCGGATTTAAGGGTTTTGGTGATCCCAAATTGGCCCTGCCTTTTGCGATGGAGGAGTTGGAAATTATTGATAAATCAACTTCTTCCATGTGGGCGTATCTCCAAATCCGGGAAGACCAGCCAATAGAGGGCGAGACCCAACAAATCGACATTGATCTTTGTGACGATCAAGGAATGATTCGGGTAAGAATGAAAGGAGTTTCATTTAAGGCAGCGGAAGAAAAAGCGGGTTTGGCGGAGACCATGGGGACACTCATGCTTGAGCCCGTATGGAGGGAACGAAATCTTCTTCTTCCTCCGGAAACTATTTTTCCTGATTATAGCCGGCACCTGGTGATACTTTGTGAAATGCCTGTGGGGGCCGAGAACAGGATTGCCGGGGAAATGCCCGAGGTCCGCTGCATCCATTTCCAGTCCGAGCGGCCGGAGATCGAAAAGCGGTTCCAGAGTTATGCTTGTCAGGCATTGGAAGAAATACAAAGAGAGCTATCCCACCGCCAGACTGGAAAAGTACTGGTGCAAATCGTAGTGCCCCACTGGGGAGAAGGGGAAATATTCCAGGGGTTAGCCGGGCTTTTAAAGACCGCCGGGATTGAAAATCCGAAATTTGTGGGTCAGGTGATCGCAATCGAAGATCCGCTAAAAATCATTGAAACATTGCGGGAAAACGGCTGCATCCCTGATGATGGCCAAATCCGTTATTGCCAAGGACAGCGCTATGTTTTGGAATGGAATGAAATGGAGAAATCTCGCGAGAAAGGGATCATGCCTTGGAAAGATCGCGGCATTTACCTGATCACGGGTGGCGCCGGAGGTTTGGGAATGATATTTGCCCGCGAGATAGCGGCTCAAGCCAAAAATGTCAACTTAATCCTGACCGGACGCTCCCCACTGTCTGCCGAAAAGCAAAATCGGATTCAAAAATTGGAAGCTCTGGGAGCCAAAGTAGTGTACAAGTCCGTCGATGTTAGCAACAGGGAAGCTGTTAACGGGTTAATCCGGAGTATCCGGGAGGAGTTTAAAGGACTCAATGGGATCATCCATAGCGCCGGCGTAATCAAGGATAATTACATCATTAAAAAGATCCCGGGCGAAGTTGAAGAGGTATTGGCCCCTAAAGTGGCGGGGCTGGTAAATATTGATCAGGCGAGCCGGGATTTGCAGCTGGACTTGGTGATTCTTTTTTCCTCGATCGCGGGATCTTTGGGTAATGCGGGACAGGCTGATTATTCGATGGCCAATGCTTTTATGGATGCTTATGCGGAATACCGGAACCGGTTGGTTGAGTCCGGACAGCGTCAGGGATGGACACTCTCGGTGAACTGGCCGTTATGGAAGGATGGCGGAATGCACATGGAAGCGGAAACCGCGAAAATGATGATGGAAAATACCGGGATGGTGGCGATGGAAAGTTCTGCAGGCATTAAGGCTTTATATGAGGGATTTTCCTCCGGAAAAAGTAGGATGATGGTGTTGGAGGGCCGTTTGGAACGGCTCAAGCACAGGTTGACCCCAGGGACAACGGCCACTGAAAACGCACCGGCCGATTCAAAAGTAGAAAATGAAGCGGGCTTGGGGGTTTTGGGTATAGGAGGAGATGCGCTCCGGGAAAAAACGGAGAACTACCTGAAAAATCTGATTTCAAAGGCCATCAATTTCCCGGCCGGGCGGATCCCGGCGGATGCTCCCTTCGAGGAATACGGAATCGACTCCATTATGATGCTGGAACTCAACGTGAGACTGGAGAAAATCTTTGGTACACTGTCGCAAACCTTATTTTATGAATACCAAACTCTCAAAGATTTAACCGGATACTTTCTCGAAGCCCATCGCGACAGGTTGCTCTCTCTGCTGGAAATTGAGAATGAGTAAACCGACATCACTGCGGCCAATTTATAGGTTAAGAGTAGGCTTTTTAGCCACCTTTGAAGGAGAGCAGATCCGTGAGGGAAAAAATTCAATATGAAGTGAAGGAATTTCCGTCCAGCAGGCAAGCGACTTTCGACGCCGGTTTTCTTGGGTTAAGAAAACACCATATCAAAGCCCTTATTGAGCTGGATGTAACCGAAGCCCGGGAATTGATTAAAAAATACCGCAACCAAAAGAAAGCCGACCTTTCCTTTACGGCTTGGATCCTAAAATGTATCAGTCAGGCGATTGATGAACATAAAACCGTCCATGCCATCCGAAAAGGCAGGAATAAACTGATTCTTTTCGATGATGTTGATATCTCGGTGATCATTGAAAAAGAAATCATGGGAGAGAAAGTTCCTCTCCCCCTGGTCATCCGGAAAGTGAACCAAAAAACCTTACCCGAAATTCATCGGGAAATTAAACAAGCTAAAGAACAAGAAGTAAAAAATGAGCAAGATTATGTACTGGGGGAAAATCAATATAAGTGGGCCATGAAATTTTACGTTGCCTTGCCTCAATTTATCAGAGTTATGATTTGGAAAAAATTCATCTTAACCAATCCTTTTGTAATGAAAAAAATGTCCGGAACGGTTGTGGTAACTTCTGTCGGAATGATGGGCCATGTCAGAGGGTGGGTCATCCCGGTCAGCATTCTTCCGGTTTGTTTCGCTTTGGGGTCCATCGTCAAGAAGCCGGGTGTGGTTAAGGATCAAATCGCGATCCGGGAATATCTCCATATGACCATCCTTATTGATCATGATGTTGTGGATGGCGCTCCGGCCGCCCGGTTTGTTTCAAGGCTTACGGAATTGGTCGAAAGCGGATATGGTTTGTAAAATATTCATAAAGACTAAAATGATATCTGTGATATACACAAATATTGAAAAGAGGATAACCATGTATGATGCAATTGTCATAGGAACGGGTCCATCAGGCAGTATTACGGCTAAAAATTTGGCCGAAAATGGATTCAAAACCCTTATCATTGATAAACATAAATTGCCACGGAAAAAATCGTGTTCGGGTGTGCTTATAAAAAAATCTAAAATGCTCATTGAAAAAAATTTTGGTAAAATACCGGATTATGTAACCTGTAGTCCCCAAAAGACCCGGGGAATTATAATTAAAAATGAAATCGGCAAAGAATTTATATTCGAAGATGAAGGTTTGAATATATGGAGAGATAAATTCTCACTGGCTGGCAGATCAGGCCCGCCTTCATGGAGCCGAATTGCTTGAATCAACTTCGGTTGTAGACTTTATTGAACAAAATGAATATGTATCCTTAAAAGTTAAACGAAATGATGCCTATGATACTATCGATGGAAGATTGATCATAGCCTGTGATGGAGTCAATGGAATCTCCAGAAAAAAGTTGAAAACGACTGAATCAAATTATATTTTTACCTACCAGGCATTTTATCATGGAACTGGGAATTTTGATTCACGTTACTTCTATGCATTTTTGAGCCCTGAATTGTCAGAATATGATGCTTGGGTCAATATGAAGGATGATTTGTTGATATTGGGGGTAGGAGTAAAAAAAGCAAGTCATGCCAAAGCGTATTTGAATCGATTGATTGAATATTTAGGGGATGAGTACAATTTACGGTTGAAAGAAAAAATTTCCGAAGAATTCTGGACATTGCCGATAATCATTCCTGATTTCAAAACAGTATTGAGTAAAGGCAGGGTATTTTTTGCGGGGGAAGCAGCTGGACTTATCAATCCTATGGGGGAAGGCATATCAAGCGCTATCGCCAGTGGTATCGTTCTTTCTAAAGCAGTTATTAATGGTTATGCGAGCCATCCTGATTTGAACGAACGGGAAATTCAGGAGTTTTATAAAAATGAAATGACTCTGGAAATCGAACATATCAAAAGACAGTGGGTATTTTTAAATCAAATGTCCCCCACATTTTGGGGAAAGCTTGTAACCGATGCCCAAAAATCTTGATCCATTGATTGATAAAAATTCAGCGATCTTCTCTGGAGATAAACCGGTGATGAATAACTTTAAGGTTATGAAAGGCGATATGGATAACGCAATTGCTGTTATGAACGAGGTTGCCAGGTGGTGTGAAGATACCGGCAAAAATATGTGGACGATGGATGAGTTGTCCAAAGAAAAATTGCTTCAAGGAATCGAGCGGGAAAATTTCTGGGTCGGGAAAGTCGGTCATGAAAATGCCGCGGCCATGATATGAGAGTTTGGGGTTTGTTCAAGTCGGTAAAAAAACTGTAGGAGAAAGGGATTATGCTCTTTATGAAATGAAAATATTTTGATGAAAAAAGAATAATGGATACGAAAACTTCACTTTAACTTAGGAGAAATCCATGAACGATCTCATATTTCAAGAGATGAAGATTGAAGACTATGACCAAGTTTTTAGGTTGTGGCAAGGGACAGAAGGAATGGGTTTAAGCGAAGCCGATTCCAGGATTGACATTGAGAAATTCCTGGAACGAAATAAAGGTCTGAGTTTCGTCTGTCGAGACAATGAAAGAATGATTGGGACTGTTTTGGCGGGCCATGATGGCCGCCGGGGATATATTTATCATCTTGCGGTAACCCCGGAATATCGCTCCCGGGGAGTTGCCAAGGAATTAGTATCGAAAAGTCTCCAAAGGCTTAAAGAAGAAGGAATCGGAAAATGCCATTTGTTTGTTTTTAAAGATAATGATTTGGGGAAACGGTTTTGGATGAAAGCCGGATGGCTGAAAAGAGAAGACATTGAGGTTTTTTCAAAAAACAATCAGGGTTAGAAATTCCAGCGGCTTCACCATAGCCATAGGGGCGGGCCAAAGAAAGAAAAAATATATGAAGACAAGATGGAATCGCTAAATTGTCACTTCTTGCCGAGCCTTCGATGATTAAATTTAACCGAACATATTGACTTGACCCCTTCTGCGCATTATGATAAGAAAGCGAACTAAACGATTATCGGGCTTGATAGGAGAGTTTCCCCCAATTTCCGTTTGGTTCAATAATCTTTCCAGGAGTGAAAAAATTGAGTGATACCGAAGTACGCGTGAGATTTGCCCCAAGTCCCACTGGATATTTACATATTGGCGGAGCCAGGACTGCCCTTTATAATTGGTTGATCGCCAAACATTATGGCGGAAAATTCATATTGCGGATTGAGGATACCGACCGTAACCGTTACGTGCCGGATGCATTAACCGATATTATGGCCTCTTTGCGTTGGCTGGGAATCGATTGGGATGAGGGACCGGAAGTCGGCGGCGATTACGGCTCTTATTTACAATCCGAACGGCTGGAACTTTATCAAAAATATGCCCAGCAACTGGTGAATGAAGGAAAGGCTTACCGTTGCTATTGTACATCGGAGCGTTTGGAAAACCTCCGCAAAGAACAGGAAGAGAAAAAGGTAGCCCTCGGGTATGACCGTTTTTGTCTGAGCTTATCCGAAGCCGAAAGACAGGAAAAGGAAGCGGCCAGTTTGAAATCGGTAATCCGCTTTAAAATTCCCCGGGAGGGGCATACGGTTGTTAAGGATTTGCTTCGGGGCGAGCTTCATTTCGATAACTCCACTTTGGATGACTTGGTGTTGTTAAAGTCTGACGGTTATCCCACCTATCACCTGGCCAACGTCATTGATGATCATTTGATGAAGATTTCCCATGTGATGCGGGGGGAAGAGTGGATTCCCAGTACGCCGCGGCATATTCTATTGTATCAGGCTTTTGGTTGGGAGCCGCCTTTATTTGCTCATTTGCCGCTTTTCATGGCTCCCGGCGGCGGGAAGCTGAGCAAACGGCATGGAGCTACAAGTGTCCGGGAATATCGCGAAAAAGGGATTTTGCCGGAGGCTTTAAATAATTTTTTATTATTACTGGGATGGAACCCCGGCACCGATCAAGAGATGTTTTCATTGAAGGAAGCGGCGGAAGCATTCACCATTGAAAGAATTAACGCTTCTCCGGTGGCCTTGTCTTTTGAGAAACTGGACTGGTTCAACGGCGTTTATATCCGGAGTTTGGCAACAGAGGATTTGGCCCAGCGCTGCCTGCCTTATTTGCAGCAAGCCGGATTGTTGCCCGATCCTTGTCCGGAAGAACGCTATCAATATTTGCAACAGATTATCCCGCTGATCCGGGAAAGGTTGAAGTCCGTTCCGGAAGTGACGGAGATGACGAATTACTTCTTACAGGAGGATATTCCCACTCCCGCCAAAGAGCTTTTGATCCCCAAGAAAATGGACCAGCTGCAAACTTTAGCATCTCTTGTAGGGGCGGCCAAAGCGCTTGCCGAAGTATCTCCGGAGTTTAAGGAGGCTGATACGGAGGCCGCTCTGCGGAATGTGGCTGTAGAGTTGGGGATTTACGACGGACAGGTCTTCATGCCGGTCCGGGTGGCCATTTCGGGGAGGACCGCTACGCCGGGTATCTTTGAAACCATGCATGTGTTGGGAAAAGACCGGGTATTGAAACGGATTCACAATGCGGTTGCGGTTTTGAAATAACGGGACACCAGCTACTCATATCAGCTGACAAAGTATATAGGTTTTCGTTTTGTAAAGGGAGCATGCTTTGGGTCTTGCTCCCTTTTTTTACAGACCCAAAATGTACCGTTAAATATTTTCACATAAGGGCTGAGGATGTGTGCGCAACGGTTGTGTATGCTAAAGCAAAAGTCGGAGAGTATAATTTGGGATGCCAGAAAGAATGATTTGGGTAAGTGATCATCATCGCTAATTTCGAAGAAGTAAGATGCAATAAAGACCATAAATTTGCGTCTTAATAAAGGAAATTCGATGATTGATGAGAGGTGATGAAAATTGGCTAAACCAGATTTTCCATGGTGGCTGGGGTATTTATTATCAGTCCGCTAAGAGAGTTGAAACAGAATCCGGAAAAAATCTTACAATCATATATCAAGGATCAAATGAGCGTTGTCGACACCGGTTGCGGAATGGGCTTTTTTAGTTTGCCATTAACCAAGCTGGTTGGAGAGAAAGGGCGGGTCGTTTGTATCGCTCTTCAGGAACGAATGATCAAAGGCTTAAAAAGGAAAGCGGCGAAAACTGGTAGAGCGTATCGTAAATAAATGGCAACTAGAAATGGGGAAGATACGCTCTACTTAAGTAAAACGTTCACGATCATGAGTAGTCATTTAGAGAACGTTTTACTGCCTTTTGAAGTTCAAAGATAAAATCGGCCCCATTGCAAATGTCGATTCATCGGTGGAATACCTGTTCAAAATCTCCTTGCCTTTAGGTATAGGGGATTTATATTTTAAGCTGCGGATTGAACCTTATTTTGAGGGGACATCAAAAAATAATGTCGGCTATGAAAGTCCAACCCAGTTAACCGGGAGTACAAGCGCCTATTCGGCTTGCCTCAACTCCAAGATATCAAAGAATTGCAGAAAACTCCCTGACCGTCGCTTGCTATAATGGACATGGACAAAAGGGAAAGATAAGCTTAATAAAAAATATTCTATGAAAATAAAAAATTTTACATTGAATTGGGTTATTTTTCCTTTTATAGTAAAAGTATCTAACCGATTAATAAATAGATGGGAGGGATTTTGGATGATGACGAAAGTTAAATCATTTTGGGCGTTTTTAATGGCTCTGGGTGTTTTATTTACCGTAATACTCAATTGGTTTCCGGCGGCCCAGGCTTCCAATCAGACGCAAATTGTCGCCGCAATGGGCGCGGGCTGGAACTTGGGCAATCAACTTGAAGCCAATTCCAACGGTACACCCAGTGAAACGGTCTGGGGCAATCCGACCATCTCACAAGCCCTCATTACAGCGGTAAAAAACGCGGGCTTTAAAACAATCCGTATTCCGGTTTCGTATTTGAGTAAAATAGGATCTGCCCCAAATTACACCATTGATGCCGCGTGGCTGGCTAGAATCAAACAAGTGGTTGATTATGCCTATAACCAGGGCTTATATGTAATCGTCAACATGCATGGTGACGGCTACCCTACAGTCACAGGTTCATGGCTTCTGGTTACTTCCGGCGATCAAACAACGATTAGAGCCAAATATCAAAAAGTATGGCAGCAGATCGCAACTACATTTGCAAGTTACGATGAGCATTTGATCTTAGAATCAATGAATGAAGAATTTGACGGCAATTATAGCGATCCCAATCCCACATACTATGCAAACCTGAATGCCTATAATCAAATTTTTGTCGATACCGTAAGGCAAACCGGCGGGAACAACGCCACGCGATGGCTGCTGATACCGGGTTGGAATACCAACATTGATTATACGGTGGGTAATTACGGTTTTGTAGTGCCAACCGATAATTACAGGTCATCTTCAATCCCCGGCAATGAAAAGCGAATCATGATATCCGCTCATTATTACTCGCCTTGGGACTTTTGCGGCGAGGAGTCCGGCTCCATAACCCAATGGGGATCCATTGCCACAGATACTTACCGCAAGTCAACCTGGGGCCAGGAAGACTATATGGATTCACAGCTCAGCAGTATGTATAATAAATTTGTAACCCAAGGATATCCGGTTGTCATCGGGGAATTCGGCACAGTCGATAAAACAAGCGCAGACTCTACCAACAGTACTTACCGGGCTTATTTTGCCAAAGCTTTATGCGTGGATTGCAAGAAATACGGTGCAGTGCCTGTAGTCTGGGATAATGGATTCAATGGAGTATATGGTTTGGGGCTTTTTGACCGCAATACTCTGGCTGTAACACAGCAAGGCATTCTGACTGCAATCATGAGCGCTATGGGCACAGTGATCACACCTACGCCGACAGTGACTGTAACGCCAACCCCTACGCCCATTCCTACGAGCTGTTCGATTCGTTATAGCCAAAACGACTGGGGCAGTGGGGCTACAGTAAATATTACCATTATTAATAACAGTTCGTCGGCGATTAATGGCTGGACATTAGCCTGGAACTTTGCAGGCAATCAACAAATCGCCAATTTGTGGAATGGAACCTACACCCAAAGCGGCACAGCCGTAACTGTAAAAAATGTTTCCTATAATAACCTTATCCCGGCTAAGGGAAACGTTTCTTTCGGATTTAACATCTCTTATAGCGGTTCCAATGCCATACCGGCGTCTTTTACCTTGAATGGGACAGCCTGTCAATTGGAATAAGTTCAGGCGCTGGTCTCGCTGATAGGTTCTTGCCGGTATTTGATTTGGGAAATATTTCACGGACCTTTCCAGTAAAACGGTCTCTACATAACGACTCAATCATTGAGAGATCTTCGTTACCTACAGGTAGCGGGGATCTTTTTTTATCCGGCCGCTTGTTTTTTTCAGGATCTTTCATTTTCCCTAAATACCGGTCCTAAATTCTTAAAATTTTGACCGATCCTTGATTAATTTATTGCTTGTTGTTCCGGACCATCCCTTTTACAATAAAAGAATGGGAAAAAGTATTATGAGGAGAAAATGTGGGATGGATAAAAAATGGACCGCCAAGTGGCTGATGGATCCCGGTTTTGCCGGATACGCTCCGCTCAATTTGTTACATAGGCAGTTAGCGCCATTTGATTTGCCTGAGCATGACCGGGAACTGCAAAATCACCATATGTTGGTCAGGAAAACTTTTCACTTTTCCCGGGAACCGCGGGAAGCTTTTCTGGATATTACGGCGGATGATTATTATAAACTTTATATCAATGGCCGATTTGTGGGCCAGGGTCCGGCTCCCGGATATTCATGGCATTATTTTTACAACCGCCTGGATGTCAGCGAATATCTTCAACAGGGTTTGAACGTCATTGCGGTGCATGTTTTTTATCAAGGCTTGATGAACCGGGTTTGGAACAGCGGCGATTACCGCCAGGGTATGCTGGCCGAGTTGTGGATCGATGGAAGTTTGACTCTGGCCACCGACCGAACTTGGAAATGTCATCGTGCCCTCGAATTCACCGGGCGGGAAACTTTCGGTTATCAAACCCAGTTTGTGGAGGACCTGGATAGCCGGCTTCAGGAAAAAGCCTGGCGGGAGCCGGATTATGATGACCGGCCCTGGCGGGAATGTTATGAAAATACCACCGACGACCATCAGTTGGTGCTTCAAGACACCCCAATACTGCAAGTATATACCTTAAAACCGGTCCAAGTCCTTCAACCGGCGCCAGGCAATTACCGGATCGATTTTGGCAGGGAAGTCACCGGCCAGTTCATTATGACAGCCCGGGGGATTGCCGGACAACAGGTGGAGATCCGCTATGGCGAAGAACTGGAAGCGGATGGAGGGCGAGTGCGTTATGCAATGCGTTGCAATTGCAACTACCGGGATATTTGGACGTTGTCGGGGAACTTGGATACTTTGGAGCCTTATGATTATAAAGCCTTTCGTTATGTTGAATTGATAGCCCCTGAGGGAGTTTTGCAGCCGGAAAGTTTTGCCGCCGTTGTCCGGCATTATCCATTGGATGAAACAAGATGCAGTTTTATCTCTTCCAATGGACTGTTGAATGATATTTGGAAGATTTGTGCCCATGGGGTCCGTTGCGGGGCCCAAGAGGTTTTTGTGGATTGCCCCAGCCGGGAAAAGGGACAGTATTTGGGAGATGCCACAATTACCAGTCATTCCCATATGTATCTCAGCGGTGATCTGCGGTTAACCAAAAAAATGCTGGCGGATTTTTCCCGTTCAGCCCGGATTTGTCCGGGGTTGATGGCTGTGGCGCCAGGTTCATTTATGCAGGAAATTGCCGATTTCTCATTACAATGGCCCTTACAGTTGTATCAATATTATCAACAAAGCGGCGATTTTCAGTTTTTGCAGGAAATGGCCCCGGTTGCGGAGGGAGTCATTCGGTATTTCAAAAGATTTCAAAGGCCCGACGGATTATTGGAAAATGTAAAGGAACAATGGAACCTGGTGGATTGGCCGGAAAATTTGCGGGATGATTACGACTTTGACTTATCCCAACCGGTGGTTGGGGATGGTTGTCATAATGTGATCAATGCCTTTTTTTGCGGCGCCGTTCAAACCGTAAATAAGATTCGCGATATTTTGGGGATTGCTTACCCTGACGAGTTTCCGGAGCTAAAGAAGGCCTTTATCAAGGCGTTTTATCGGCCGGATTTGAACTTATTGGCTGACTCCACAGTTTCGGATCACACCGCTTTGCATGCCAATTCGCTGGCGCTGTTTTTCAATCTGGTACCGGAGGAAGCCCGTAGCAGTGTAGTTGAAATGATCCGGAAGAAAGGCATGAAGTGCGGGGTCTATAACGCTTATTTCCTTTTAAAAGGGCTGGCGGGAATCGGCGAGTATGACTTGGTCTTTGAATTGCTCACCTCTTTGGACGAGCATTCTTGGGCCAATATGATCCGGGAAGGAGCAACAGCCTGTTTTGAGGCTTGGGGAAAAGAGCAAAAGTGGAATACCAGTCTCTGTCATCCTTGGGCCAGCGCGCCGCTGCCGGTTTTGATCGAGGACATCGCCGGTTTGAAACCGGCGAAGGCGGGCTGGAGCGAGGCCATCTTTTCACCCCATATCCCGGAGGGCCTTCAACATCTTGAAGTGAAATTTTGGACGGTCCAAGGGTGTTTCCACATGATTGCCGATAGCGGCCAAACGGAGTTGCAAGCCCCTCCGGGAGTGAAAGTTTTAACATGAATCGGCAAGTAACTTTAGAACCCCATAAATTAAGTGCTTGCCGGATCGAGATTTAAATCGGTCGGAATAAAGTTATTGGGGAAATCAAAAATCGTTATTTTTTATCCCTAAGATCATAAATTATTAACTTAAAATTAAAGAGCGGTTGAAGTAATATCAAAACGGGAGCTTTTCGAATGCTCCATAACTTTAAAAATAAGGGGGAGAAAAATGTTTCAAAAGAGTTTCCGAAGGAGAAATTATCTTATTTATACCGTACTTTTAGTGATTTTGACTTTTGTCTTTTCCAGTGCAATCTGGGGAGGAGTTGACGCTGCGGCCACTAAGGTCAAAATTAAAGTGTGGACCATGAATCGCCATGACGCTGACTATATGACGGCCATGGTCAATCAATTCAACAAGCAAAACAAAGACAACATCGAAATTACTTATCAAATTTACACCGATAATTATCAACAGACCTTGGATTTGGCTTATGCCACCGGCGAAGCTCCGGATGTATTCATGGATGCCACGGGGGTATTTGAAAAAAGGCTTCCCGCGGGTGATATCGCCCCGTTGGATTCCTATTTAACCCTGGCTTTTAAGAAACGTTTCGGCGAGGGGGCGTTTTTGGAAGGCATCAATATGGATAATGGCCGTATTTATTCCCTCCCGGCGATTGGAACTACGCCCCGCTTGATTTATAACAAGGGAATCTTTAAGAAGGTTGGAATTAACGCGCCTCCGAAGACCGTAACGGAGATGGCCAAGGACGCCTCTTTGATCAGTGCCAAGCTTGGCAAGGAGAGTATTTATGGATATGCCCAGAATTTTAAAAATCCCACCCAGGCATTATCGCGGTCGGTCGATTACATCATGATGCGGAGCGGCGGAGTTCGGGAAGGGTATGATTTTAAAACCGGCAAATTCGATTTTACGGGCTATAAGCCGATTCTCCAGTCTTACCGATCCATTTTTACTTCCAATAGCGCTTTCCCGGGCTGTGAATCGTTGGATATCGATCCGTTGCGGACCCAATTTGCCGCAGGAAAAATCGGTATGTATATTTCCTGGACCCATTCCGAACCCGGGGTATATCAGAATCAGTTTCCCACGAAGGAAGCTTGGGATATTGCTCCCCTACCAACCATCAATGGTATCAAGGGTTCGAACCGGATTAATTTGGCGGGACGTTTTTGGTTAATGAACGGTAAAACCAAGTATCCTAAGGAAGCTTGGAAAGTGATGGAGTTTTTATATGGCGACTCCCTGCTGACCGGTTATTATGAGAAGGGTTTAGGTTTGGTGATGGTACCGGCGGTCATCCGCAAGGCCAAACAGCCGGAGACGGTAAAAAAATGGCCGGCGATTCAGTTTGATAAAAATGATAAAATCTGGCCGAATATCCCGCTCAATGTGAGACCTGAAGGCAAGGACGTGTATGAAGTCTTTATGGAGATTATTTTCGGGGTTACCGATGCTGACAAAGGAATCGCCGATCTCAACGCCCGGTACAATCAAGCATTGGACAAGGCAATCAGCGAACATCGAAGCACCCGCGTGATCTATACCAATTTCGACCCGGCCGAACCCGGGAAAATCTTCAAAAAATAAAGAGCAAACGATGGGGCTGTTGCAAATAAAATCTCTTTTGCAACAGCCCGCGTCATAAGGAGAACTTCAGATGGCCTCCATTCAATGGAAACGGAACAAGCAGATTTATTTGATGTTGATTCCCAATGCAGTCATTTTTTTGGTGCTCACGATCTATCCGGTACTTTGGGCGCTTCAATACATGTTTTTTAGTTATGATGGAATAAGCGCCGCTAAATTTGTAGGATTGGAAAATTTTATCCGCGCATTTACCCGGGATACGGTGTTTTGGCACTCGGTCCTCAATACGCTGGTTTATGTCTGCGGAAAGCTAATAATCACTTTACCCATCGCCTTTTTGCTGGCGGTGCTCTTAAATAGAAAATTCAGGGGCCGCGGTTTCCTGCAAGGGCTCATGTTCAGCCCCACCATTGTGAGCACGGCGGTCATGGCATTAATATTTTATTTGATCTTTAACGTTTACAATGGGGTCGTCAATCATTTGTTGTTGACTACGGGTTTGGTTAAAATGCCCATCAATTGGTTGGGTAAAGATCTGGCGATGTTAACCTGTATTATCGTTGGAGCCTGGGGTGGCATTGGGAATTACATGGTTTATTTTTTAGCCGGATTACAGAGCATTCCCAAAGATATTTATGAAAGCGCCGCCTTGGATGGAGTCAATGGATTCCAGCGAATGGTCTATATAACGGTTCCGATGATGGGACCGGTACTTCAGGTCATTTTAATGCTGTCGATTATTATTGCTTTTCAGGATATGCAAAGCATCATGGTCTTGACGGAGGGTGGCCCGTTTTCTGCAACGCAGGTCATGTTCTTATACATCTATCAATTGTACTTCCCAATTTCGGCCTCGGCCAGTACGATGGTGAATTCGGATTTTGGATATGGCGCAGCCGTAAGTATTATTGCTGCTTTGATTATCGGTATGATAACCTGTGGATACCTTTATTTCTCTAGAAAGCTCGATTATTAACGTAAAGATGGGGTTTAAGACAATGAATAAAACATTAAAGGCAGCAGGCAAGATAATAAAATGGTTATTTATATTGATTGTAGCGATTTTTACAATCTATCCGGTTTTTTATACCTTGATGGGTTCATTAAAAACCAATGCCGAACTGATATCAGGCAGCACTTTACTGCCTTCCCGCTGGATGTTTTCCAACTATGTTCAAGCGTTTCGCCAGGGAAACTTCATCCAATACACTTGGAATAGTGTCTATCTATGTGTGATGGTGACGGTCCTGGCCTTACTAACCTCGTCATTGACTGGATACGTCTTAGCCCGGCACCGGTTTCCGGGGGGAAAATTACTGCTTAGCATGCATTTGGCTTTTATGTTTGTTTCTTTGGGTGCTGTTTCGCTATATCCGCAATACCGGCTGATGCATGCCTTGGGACTCACCGGGAATTTGATCGGATTGGCTCTGGTTTTGACCGGAGGCCAGGGAACGAATATCTTTTTGACCATCGGGTTCATTAAAACTTTGCCCAAGGAGCTTGATGAGGCGGCATTAATCGATGGCTGCAGTTATTTCCGGGTCTATTGGAATGTCGTTTTGCCATTGTTGCGACCGATCTTGGGAGTGGTAGCGCTCTTTACTTTCCGGACGGCCTGGAATGATTATATTACCTCGTTTATTTTTACAATGGCTAATCCGTTATTGAAACCATTGACCGTAGCGGTCGTCAGCCTCCGTTATTCGGCCAACGCCGCTGCCGAATGGAATATCATGACGGCGGGCGCAGCCATTTCTTTGTTGCCGGTATTAATTCTGTACTGTTTTACGAGTAAACAGTTTATATCCGGTCTTACTTCAGGCGCAGTCAAAGGATAAGCCGCTGTTGTCGGTGGGGCTCATGGATTCCTTTTTTTTCAACCCGCGCAGGCGGAGTAAACGCTCTCTTTGAAGGTAAAATGGTTTGGATAGGGAAATAAGGTAGGGGAAGTGATCCTGCGTAAGTTTTGAAAAGGAAGAACCCAAAATGGCGCTTGACTGGTTCCGAAACCTGAAACTCAAGAATAAAATCGCCTTGACATGTATGACTTTGATAGCGCTCTCTTTGTTGATATCGGCCGCGCTTTTATATCGTTATGTGGCTGCCGAAATTCACCGGAACGCTTATGTGAGTTCGTCTGATTTGTTGACGCAGGCCGGTAATTTTCTGGATGAAAAGCTAAAGGGAATTATCCGGCGGGTTTACGGACTGGAACTGAATCCCGATTTTAATGCGACACTCTCAACGTTTTTATTTAATGAAGAGAAATACCGTTATGCCTTGGCGCTTTCCCGGTTTTCCAATTTCTTTTCGGAGATTCGATCTACGGAGTCATTTACGTCCTCGGTTTTTATGAGTACTCCCAAAGGGGAGTTCTTTGAATTCTCCAAAATCAAAAATCCTGATTTTCGTTTTACAACTTCCCGGCTCTATCAAGAACTTCATGATCGGCCGGGACAGACTGTTTATTGGGGCCTCAGCCGGAAAGACGAGATTTACCGGGATACCAATCCCGTCGTGCCGTTGGTTTTTCAATTTACCATCGATGGATATAACAGCAATCTTTATATTGTGGTGAATCTGGATCAACAAGCCATTTTGGAGTATTTGAGCAAAATATATTCCGGAGCGGGTAATTGGATGGTGATCCTGGATAACCAGGGACGGGAAGTTGTTTCCAATCATGACCCGGTCACCCGGTTGTTTCTTGCCGATGCCGATGTGGTGAAGGAAATTTCCCATGGGGAACAAGGTCGGATTATGCGACGCTATAAGGGAGTCAATTATAGCATCAGCTATCAGAGGTTGACGGTTGCGCCTTGGAGAATTGTGAATATCAAATCGGAACGGGTTTTGTTGCATCAATTGAATGAGTTGGGTTTCTTTATTTTGATACTGACCGGGGCCTGTATGGTGGTAACGCTGGTATTGGCAGTAATTTTATCCAATACCATCACTCATCCCCTGGTGAGGCTGGAAGGAACGATTCAACGGGTAACACAGCGCAATCTGAATGTAAAATTTGAATATCCATATCATGATGAAGTAGGACACTTGGGGCGAAGTTTTAATTTTATGGTGGAAGAAATTCGGGAATTGTTTCAAAGGTTAAATCAAACCATTGTTCAGTTGAAAGCGGAGAAGGAAAAAGTCAAACTTGAACAGCAGTTAAAAAGACAGGCGGAATTAAAAGCTTTACAAGCCCAAATCAATCCCCATTTTCTTTATAACACGTTGGACTCGATTCATTGGATGGCCGATCAGATCAAGGCAACCCAGATTAGTCAAATGACCATGGCCCTGGGAACCCTTTTTCGAACTGGACTCAATAAAGGCCTGGATATCATCACCATAAAAAATGAACTTGAAAATGTCACCAGTTATTTGACGATCCAAAAAATGCGTTATGGTGAGCATTTTAATTATATTATCGATGTTGATCCCAAAGTACAGCATTTACTGACGATTAAACTAATTTTGCAGCCTTTGGTGGAGAATGCAATTTATCATGGAATTAAAGAGAAACCGGGAGCGGGTTCCATTACGATAACCGGTGGTATGGCGCAAAACGGTAAAGATATTTTATTGCAGGTCTACGATAATGGCGCCGGAATTCAACCCCTTGCCCTGGAATTCATCAACCGCCGGCTGGAGGAAGGAATACCCGAGGGACAACAACCCTTATTCGCGGAAAGAGGCTATGGAATTTATAATGTCAATGAACGGATCAAGCTTTACTTTGGAGAAGATTATGGTTTACATTTCAAGAGCGAGTGGGGCCGGGAGACGGAGGTCACGATCTTAATTCCGGCAGTCACACAAGAGGAGATTGCAAAATATGTACAAAATCTTGGTAGTGGATGATGAGCCCATTATCCGCAGCGGGATCATTAACGTTTTATCCGGGGCAGATCATGGTTTTGTGGTAGTAGGGGAAGCAGCCAGCGGAATGCAGGCAATGGATCTTTTGCCGGAATTGGCTCCGGATGTAATCATCACCGACATCTGCATGCCCACAGTCAATGGCCTGGAACTGATTGAAACGGCCAAATCCATCAACCCCGATTTGAAAGTTTTGATAATTAGCGGTTATGACGATTTTGAATATGCTCAAAAGGCTTTGCGACTGGGCGTTGAGGATTATATCTTAAAACCGGTGCAGGCGGGACAGCTGATCGACATTTTAACGAGAGTGAAAAAAGAACTCGACCAGCGGTTTCATTTTCTACAAGATCTCAGCCTGCTCCGAAAAAAGTTAACGGTTAGCCTGCCATTATTACGGGAATGGTTCTTTCAGGCTTTAATCACCGGAAAAATGGAGGAGCCGGAAATTGCTCAAAAATTGGAAGAATTGGATTTGCAGCTGACCGGATGCTTATTTGGGGTCGCTTTGCTCAAATTAAAGAATTTGCAGTCCGCTAAAGCCGAAAACTCAGGGGAAAAGGGGCTTACCCAAAGTTTCTTGATAGAGGTTGTCGAATCTGTATTTTTGGAAGAGATTCGTCCCTTTCCCTTTTTTTTGAGTGAAGATAAGCTTGCTATCTTATTTGATATCCGTTCAACCGACCGGCAAAAGAGTTTCATTATCTTAAATCAAAATTTGCGCCGGGTAATGCTGGTAGTTCAAAATCAGTTCCATGGGGATACGTATGCAGCATTGGGACGGCTATATGAAAAGTTGATTGCAGCCGACCAATCGTATTCCCAAGCCGAAACCGCCATCCAGTTCAGCTTTTTAAAAGGCAGCGGGAGCCTGGTAAATTATGAAGATATCAATCTTCAAAATGAAACACCGGTACAATGGCCCCTGGAATTGGAGAAGCAATTATTGCTCCAGGTGAAACTGGGGGAAAAAGAACAGGTAACTCACTCTGCCTTGCGGATTTTTGATTATCATCGCAAACAGCAAACGATTGAACCGGGGCAGGTTAAACAATTTGTTTTTGAAACAACCCTGCTGTTGTTGCGGACAGTGGCCGAGGTAGGAGGAAATATTTCGGTTTTGGGGATGGATCCCTACCCAAGGGTATATCATTGTGAGACCATAACGGAGCTGGAGCATTTTTTGGTAGACTTTTCGCTTTCCTGTTGTACCGAGATTGAGAAGACCCGGCTTGGCAAGAACTATTCGATTGTAGAAAAAACCAAGGAGATTATTGAAAATTCCTTGGAGCAAATGGAGTTTTCCCTGGATGATGTGGCAGGACGCTTATTTATCAGCCCTAATTATCTCCGGAGTCTTTTTAAGCAACAAGCCGGAGAATCGTTTGTGGAATATCTGACCCGGCGCAGGATGGAGAAAGCCCGGCTCCTGCTGGATGATGTTTCCGTGAAAGTGCACCAGATCGCCGAGGCGGTGGGGTATAGCGACCAGCATTATTTTTCGATTTGCTTTAAGAAATATTTCGGTTTGACACCAACCGATTATCGGGAGGCCAAAAGGATACATTGAGCATTAGAAGTATTCAATGATTTAAATCACCCTGCTTCATGTAGCATTTAATCCCGGTATTTCTTCGGCGTCATCCCAGTGTATTTCTTAAAGATATGGGAGAAGTATTCATAGTCGTTATAAACCACTTTTTCCGCATCTATTTTAATATCCTCAGGGTCCTTTATGGATATCACAAGGCTTCGTTGGTTCCTCGCCTTCCGGAAAAGCTTCAGTTGTCACATTTTCAGCCGGACAATATTTGGTAGCCAGCAAATGGCTTTTGGTACATATTTTTACAATAACCATTTTCTTTTTGGTATTATTGTTCGTTGAGCTCAACGGTTGATTTGATGGATCACCAATGTTCTCCAAACCGTCACTTGGTTCTGCTGGAGATTCGCTTTGGTGAATTTGGCAAGGTGTTGTAGGTTCTGTACCGGCGAGAAAAGTTTCAAATTTGGTTTCCGGGCAAAATCCGGTTGCCAGTTGTCCGCTTTCCGCACAAATTTCGACTCCGGAAATTACACCGGCCGGTTGCTCAAAATCAGATGGCGGCGTTTGCTCCAAAGCCGGGCGCATGAAATTTCCCCACATGGCTGCGGCTGAAGAGCTTCCTACCGTAGCCCCGTTGATTGTGATTGGAATCCGTTGTGAATCATTGCCGATCCATACTGCGGCCAGTAAATCAGGAGTATACCCTACAAACCAGGCATTGGTATAGTCACTGGAAGTACCGGTTTTTCCTGCAGCAGGACGGTTAATCATGGCCGCCCGCCCGGTTCCTCTCATAATCACCCCCCGCAACATATCCGTGACGACATAGGCGGTATCTTCCGGAATAGCCACTTGTTTATGGGGATGATCCTCAAAAATGACATTGCCGTCAGCATCTTTTACTTGCAAAACCGCAATGGGTTGGACATATATCCCTTTATTGGCAAGCGGAGTATAGGCGCCGGCTAATTCCAAAGGCGACACACCGTTGGTGAGGCCTCCGAGAGCTAATGAGGAGAAATTAAGATCGCTTTTGCTTCCCGACAACACTAAATTGCGGAGTCCCATTTTTTTGGCATAGCTAAAAACTTTGCTGGGCCCGAGACTTTCAACCAATTTAATCGCAATGATGTTCACCGAATCTTCCAAGGCATGACGCAGTGAAATAGCGCCCCGGAAAATTTTATCATAGTTTTTGGGTTTGTATTCGCCCTGAGGGGTTTGATATTTTACCTCTTCATCAACCAGTACCGAACTTGGAGTATATTGCCGGCTGTCGATGGCAGCGGTATAAACAAAGGGTTTAATAGCCGACCCCGGCTGACGGTGGGCATCGGTTGCACGGTTTAATTGAGTATTACCATAATCTCTTCCTCCAACCATGGCCTTAATATATCCATTCTTGGGATCAATAGCCACAATAGCCAGTTGGGGCTGGGTAATACCACTGGCATCAGTTTTTCCGCTCGAAAAAGAGGAGGCTGCCGTTTCAGCCGCACTTTGAGCTATTGGGTCAATTGTAGTATAGATTTGATATCCACCAACGGATAGGGCTTGTTCGTTAACAACTCCCTTTAAACATTTGGCCACATAATCGGTAAAATAGGCAGCGCGCCTTTTGGCGGCGGATAGAGGGACGATATCAAGAGGTTTTTGGTTATAAAAATTTGCTTCCTGGGTAGAGATTGTCCCATATTTAACCATTTGTTCCAGTATGGTTTTTCTTCGATACAAAGCAGCATTGGGATGGAAGTAAGGAGAATATCCAGTGGGGTTTTTGGGCAATCCCACCAATAATGCTATTTGATGAACTTCCAAGTCGCTGACGCTTTTACCGAAAAAAAGCCGTGAAGCAGCTTCAACCCCGTAGGCCCCATGACCGAAGCAAATTTGATTGAGGTATCGTTCTAAAATCTCTTCTTTGGTGTAGTTCCGTTCAATACTCATTGCCAAAATAGCTTCTTGAATCTTACGGGTCATGCTTCTTCTTTGGGTAAGCAGAACATTTCTGGCCAATTGTTGAGTAATTGTACTGGCGCCTTCAATATAACCGCCGCCGCGGATGTCCACCCAGAAAGCTCTGGCAATAGCCTTTAAGTCAATTCCGGAATGCTCGTAAAAACGAGCATCTTCAACGTTAACGATAGCTTTTTTCAAAATAACCGGCATCTTTTGGAAGGGAATTTCGATGCGGTTTTCAACATATAAGCGTGTATATTCTTTCCCGTTGACATCATAAAAAATTGTCGCCTGTTTAGGCGGTTGTAAACTTAAGAGACTTTTACTGGTTCCGATCAATAAAATAAAAGAAAACCCCAAAACAATACCAAATACAACGGTTATAATAATCAAGATTTTGTTGAGATTAACAGGTTCGGTTTTTCGATTGTCGCTTGATCTTTTTTTAAAGAACATCATAGGTCCTCCTGTGGACTGATAATCCTGGGCTGTCCAAAAGCAAGCTGATCCGACAGACATACAAACATTTTTGGTTCATAGGTTTATTGTATCTGCGATGCTACATATGATATATCATATACATTTTTAATACTTTTCGGACAGCCTCGTTATCAACGAGTTACAAATATTATACCATAAAGCCAAAATTAACCGCTAGTAAAGAATTATCCCCCTTTGTAAAGCTATAAATAACCTATTGTTGGGAAAGGACTGAATCAACCATGCGTTTTCCATTAAGTAAACGTTTTGTTTTTTTCAAAATTCCCCCTTATCGAAGACGCCGGTTTAATTCTTTTACTTTTTTAGGGGTGTTTTTTTTATTGATGGTACTGTGCTTTTATATTGTTGATTTTAGAATCCGTCCTACGCTACACCGTTTAGCGGAAACAGAGGCGCATGTTATTGCCACCCGGGCGATTAATGAAGCGATCCGTTCGAATATCTGCCCGAACATTGAATATGAAAATTTGATTAAAACTCAATTAAGCTCCGATGGAAGAGTCACTATGATTCAACCCAACACCGGGGAAATCAACCGGATTTCTTCCGAGGCCACTTTATCCGTACAGGAACGATTGCAGGATTTGCCCAAAATAATCATACGAATACCGGTCGGTCAAGTAATCGGTTCAAAGATTATGGCGGGTTTTGGACCGGATATCACAGTTAAGGTCTTGCCTATTGGCTTTGTGGAGAGCGCTATGAATGATTCTTTTGATCAGGCCGGAATCAACCAGGTTCGTCACAGGATTTATTTGACAGTAAAAGCAATGGTTAAGATGGTGGTTCCTTTGGGTGATCAGGAGGTCCGGGTAAGTACCGATATTCCTCTGACAGAGGCGGTTATCGTTGGAGAAGTGCCTAGTGTGTATGTGGGAAACGGATCCGGTGTGATATTGCCGGGGACACCTTTGAAAAAAAATTGAGAAACCATATTCTTGGATATTATAGACTAAATATCAATTAAGAATGAAGATTATCACCCGGTTTACCTTTATTGAAAATTTAGAAAGGAATATGGACCAAAATGTTGAAGAGAGTTGAAGAGAATGGGAGCGGCTGGAAAAAATTTAATTTGCGGTTGCCGCCCATATTCTACGAACATAATTATCGGTAGAAGGGAACAATATAAAGTGGCAATAAAAAACAACTTGGAAATTGAAAGTGAACTTGACTCGTATATTCAAATTGCCAGAGGTTTTTATCAAACCGGCCCTGCTCATGATTTTTCCCATATTAAAAGGGTATTGAATTTAGCCCTTAAAATTGGAGCGAGTGAAGGGGCTAATTTGCGGATTGTTGGAATTGCCGCTTTATTTCATGACATTGGCCGGGAGTCCGAGGAAAAAAGCGGGGGTGTTATTTGTCATGCTGCGGCCAGCAGCGAAATGACAGCCGGAATTTTAGCCGATTTCCATGAAAATCCTGGTCAAATTCAGGCGATTTGTGAATGTATTGCCACCCACCGTTTCCGGGACAACAATCCACCCCGTAGTATTGAAGCAAAGTGTCTATACGATGCTGATAAATTGGATTCCTTGGGAGCGATCGGCGTGGCCCGGGCTTATTTATGGCTCGGGGAACATGGCGGTAAAGTTTATAGCAGGCGGGATGAATGGGAGAAAATCCCTTGCGCCAGCAACCGCCCGGAAGATGATTCCTTGCAAAGAGAATGGCATATCAAGCTCAAGTTTATCCCGGAGCGCTTGTTTACGGAAACAGCCAAAAAAATTGCCATCGGAAGAAGTGCCACGATAGAAAAGTTTATGGCCATATTAGAATCGGAAGTAAATGGGGAAAAATAGAGAAATTATCGATTGTTTGTTAACGCGAAGATTGTTTAGGATGAGCCAGAGGGCTTTAGGATCATTTTTTTGGGAGATGTAAGCATGGACTTTAATTGGAAACGTATTGGGGATGAGACTACCGATCTTTTGCGAAGCTTAATCCGGATTAATACGACCAATCCTCCGGGAAATGAGGTTTTAGCCGCAACTTTTATTAAGACACTACTGGAGCGGGAGGGAATACCGGTTGAAATTTATGAGTCCGCTCCCAGGCGGAGCAACTTGGTTGCCCGCCTGTCCGGAGACGGCTCTCATAGACCGGTTATGATGTTATCTCATCTGGATGTGGTTGCCGCCAATTCGAATCAATGGAGTTTTGATCCCTTTGCCGGAATTATTGACGGCGGGTATATCTGGGGCAGAGGCGCTCTTGATATGAAGGGCATGCTGGCGATGGAACTGATGACGTTGATTTTATATAAAAGAAGTGGACAAGTTCCTGGACGGGAACTCATTTTAGTGGGAGCTGCCGATGAAGAAGTCGGCGGTTTGTATGGTATTAATTGGCTGATGAGTCAAGGTATCCACGGCTTGGATGATGTTGAGTTCGTTATTAATGAGGGTGGGACAGGGTTTATCCAGAATGGAAAGCCAATTTTTCCTTGCCAAAATGCGGAAAAAGGACTGTTGTGGCTTAAACTCTCGTTATCCGGAACACCGGGACACGCTTCCATGCCTTCCAAAGATAATGCGATTGTACAAATGAATAAAATTATCGGACGAATTGGCCGCCATAGAGAACCGATTACGCTTTGCGGGACCAGCAGGAGTTTTTTAAGCCAGATAGCAGCGCAGCACGGTGTGAAACTGCCAAGTCTACCGGAAAGTTTGGATTATACTTTAAAACTGTTTGCTAATCGTCATTTTAGCAGGGAACGTTCGGTTCAAGGGATGTTATATAATACGATCTCTCCTACCATATTGCAGGCAGGGATGAAAACCAATGTGCTTCCGGAACAATGTGAACTAACTCTGGATTGTCGTTTAGTCCCGGGCGAAACTCCAGAGCATTTTTTGGAACAACTCCGGAATATCATCAATGATTCCAGAGTTACCTGTGAAGTTCTGCAAGCGGCCACTCCTACGGAATCCCCCGTGGATACGGAGCTTTTTGGGATTATGCGCCAAGTGGTGCAACAAATAAACCCGGATAGCGATGTTTTGCCATATTTATCAACGCTGGCTACAGATTCCCGTTATTTTCGGCAAAAAGGGATAACCAGCTATGGTTTTATTCCGGTATTAATTTCCGAGGCGGAATTGCAACGGATGCATGGAGTCGATGAGCGACTTTCCCTGGCAAACTTGGAAATGGGAACTAGGATCTTGTACCAGGTAATACAAGAGATCAGTCGTCATTAGCTAATCAACTTTAAAAAGCGGCAGCCAAAGCAAAATTGAGTAAAAATCTTCATTGTTTCTGGGCTTTTGGACGGGCCGGTTTAACGGGTTTGCTCAACGAGCCCATTGGATAAGTAACAAACCATATGCGATCCCGATAAGGCAACCGGCGATTACGTCCGATGGGTAATGACTTCGGAGGTAGACTCTAGAAAAGGCTACAATGAGAGCCCAGGAACACAAAAAAATTCCCACCGGCAGCCACCAGTGAAGCGTTAAAACCATAGCGGAAAAGTTATTGGCGCAATGGGAGGAAGGAAAAGAGTAACGTCCTAAGTCTTTCCAAAAGTTTCCTCTTGGTAAACCTGCTCCATTCGGCCGGATTCTCTTCGTCAAGGCTTTGATCAGGTTACAGGTTTGATCGCTTAAGATGACAGCGATTAACAGAAAACCAATCCGCATGCGGACAATGGATGGCCCTACTATCAAGAAAGTTACGAGAAGAATAACTATCAAATGCCTCCAATAGGGAGGATGGGAAAAAAAAGACATTATCGTGGTAAACCGAAGATTATGTTGGTTTTCTTTCAGTGAACCCAGTATTTTTTGATCGAACTGTTGAATCCGGTCCATTAATTTAATCATCCAAATTCCTTCACTAACTTAGAATTTTTTTAGCTTTATCCTTTCATCTGAAAATATGCAAGTTACTCCAAAGTTAAAGCGCAAATTCGGGTTCCCCATATTACTTCAGGACACCTTGGAAAGCTTGTCAAAATTCTGAAAGATGTTATAATTATGCAGGTATCTTTTTAGCGATATTTTTTATTGTAAAGTTCAATGATTATGCTTAATGGATCAAAAAATTAAAATTTATTAAAAAGCATCAAGACAGGAGTGGAAACAAATGGGTTTAATTTTAGAGAGGAATCAACTCAGTGAACAAGCAGAAAAGTGGCGGCACGAGAATCTCAAAGTGGTTTTAACCAATGGTTGTTTTGATATCCTGCATGTTGGTCATTTACGGACTTTTAAAGAAGCGAAAGCTCAAGGCGATATTTTGGTGGTTGGGCTCAATAGCGACCAGTCTATTCGAGGCTTAAAAGGGCCTACCCGCCCGCTTATTTCGCAGAATGAACGTTTGGAACTTTTGGCTGCTTTGGAACCTATCGATTATGTTACTTTATTTGATGAGGCCACTGCGGTCCGTTTAATTGAACTGGTTAGACCTCAAGTGTATGTTAAGGGAGGAGACTATACTCTAGATACCCTTCCCGAAAAAGATGTAATACTCCGTTACCAGGTTGAAGTTAAATTCATTCCCTTGGTTACAGGAATTTCCAGTACAGAAATGATTAAAAGAATAAAAACTGCCAATATATAAGGCGCGTTCTTACAATACAGCCGTGGGGATGTTATATGCCACACCTAAGGCAGGACTGTAAATGCTATAGGCAGTTTTAAGCCGGAGGGAGGATTGCTAAAAAATCGGGCCGTCTTATAGCAACATTTCTCAAAGCAGCCTGACATGATATAAAGTCTATTTCATCATCATTCCCCAAATTCAACCCCGATGCTTTTGGCGATGCGAATAAGCTCACTGTCCGCGGGTACGGTTTTCAATCGTCCAACTGCATCTTCTATGGGTACGGCGCCGATTTCATTACCCTGTAAACTTACCATCATACCATAGTTATTTTGTTTGATTAATTCAACGGCAGCGACTCCATAGCGGGTGGACAAAATTCGATCGTAGGGGATGGGCCTTCCGCCCCGTTGGAGGTGTCCTAAAACTGTTACCCGGGAATCAATACCGGTTATCTCCGTCAATTCTCCAGCGATTTTTTGACCGATACCACCCAGACGGATCGGATCGGGACTATCTTTGACCACTTGGCTGACTACCATGGAGCCGCCTTTGGGTTTAGCCCCCTCGGCAACCACCACAATACTGAAGTTTTTGCCTGCTTTTTGACGCTCCAGGGCTTTACCTGCTATTTTTTGAATGTCATAAGGGATTTCCGGAATGATAATCATATCGGCGCCTCCGGCAATTCCTGATTCCAGAGCTATCCAACCGGCATATCTTCCCATTACCTCGAGGACCATAATCCGGTGATGGGATTCGGCGGTGGTGTGTAGTTTGTCAAGAGCTTCGGTTGCAGTATCTACCGCAGTCATAAAGCCAAAGGTGAAATCGGTTGCGGATAAATCGTTATCAATCGTTTTCGGAACCGCCACGACATTTAGCCCTTTACGCGCAAAATCACGGGCGCTGGTTAAAGTACCGTCGCCGCCAATTAGAACCATCGCTTCGATACCGTGGAAGCGTATATTATCAATGACTTGATCCGATTTATCCACGTAAGACACAATACCATTTTCTTCAACCCTAAAACTAAAGGGATTATCCCGGTTGGAAGATCCTAAAATGGTACCGCCGCGATCCAGAATGCCGGAAGCCTTAGAAACGTCGAGCTTAACCCATTCATCCAGAACCAGGCCGTGATATCCATCTTTGAAGCCTATAACCTCATAATCATATTTACAGACCGCAGTTTTGACTACTGCCCGTAAAACAGCGTTCAATCCCGGGCAATCCCCGCCCCCGGTGATTACACCTATTTTTTTTATCATAATCCGGCTCCTCTCAAAAGCCTTTAATAATTGAATTGTGAAGAATTAACGATAAAAGGTCAATATTATCAACAATATTAGTATTTCGCGTCTATCGGTGGGAATACCTCCCATAAAATTGGAAATATTTACGGGTTACAAAATACGGTATACAAGGCTCCTATAAAATACGGTTTAGCCATCAGCAAATTGCAGGAAAATAAAACTTCTGAGTGGATTGAGATTATCGGTGGGATGGTTCGGGAGTTTAAAAGCGCCGGGACCATATGGTAGAGATGGTTAACCAAATCCCGGACTTGTATTGCAATGCCGGATGGAGTTTTTTATGTTTTTGCCAGTATAAAGGGGCTAATAGGGAAGATATATCACGGCCAAACTATCACGGATGCGGATGATTTTGCCGGCTTATTATTGGAGCATGCCAAAGTGGCTGCTCCAATAATAAGCAGCCACTTTGGCATGAATATGCGAGAAAAACTACATTTCAATCTGCCGGTGTGCGGCAAATTGAAAAATGGTCCACTTTACTTACGGTTTATATTGGTTAAATCTTTTTCCGGTACACTTAAGAAGCGGGAAGCCCATAATTTGGCCGAATCCAAATCGTGTTCCAGATAATTGCCGCATTCTTTCCGGACGGCGCCGGGAATCGGGTCGGAAAATTGAACCACATCACGCAGGGCTTTGCAAACCAGATCTGCTACCCAAGAGGCCTCTTTGTCGTGACAGAATGTGAAATAGAAACCAGTCCGGCATCCCATGGGAGAAATATCAATCAGTTCGTCGGTATATTTGCGGGTAAACGTGGCGAAAAGATGTTCTAAAGTATGGAGGGCGTCATTGGGAATATACTTTTGATTGGGTTGGGCGAAACGGACATCAAATTTAGAGACTACACATTCCGGGAACTTCGAATCGACCTGTATTACTTTGGCTTTCCGTACATAGGGAGCTACGACTTGGTCGTGGTCCAGTTCAAAAGACTCTACTTTGGGATTCATCTACAACACCTCTATTTTTTTCAGATTCTTCTTTGATGACTTCCATCAAATGGATAAGAAAATCGGAACAGCGTTCAGCCGCCAATGCTTTAAAATTATTATACATCTCCAAGGTATCATTATCGGAATTATCCGAGATCGAGCGGATTATCACGAAAGGAACTCCGCAAAGGGAACATACTTGGGCAACTGCAGCGCCTTCCATTTCGTTGCAGTAAGCACCGAAATCCTGATATAATTGTTTCTTTCTTTCCGGAGAATTATTAAATTCATCCCCGGTAGCAACCGGACCGGCAAAAATGCGGTAATCCTTTCCCACACAACGAGCCATGGCTTTTTTGCAAAGCTCTATGAAATCAGGATCGGCATCAATAAACCCGTCATCGTCTTCTGTAAATGCGCCTTGCTTGATCCCAAACGGCGTTAAAATGACATCATATTGAATGCAGGATGTGGAGATGACTACATCCCCAATTTTAAGTTCGGGGTGCAGGCCACCGGCAGAGCCGATGTTTACAATACGATCCGGAGAAAAATTATCAACCATCAATTGGGTGCAACGGGCGGCATTGACTTTCCCGACCCCTGCCAAAGCGATTACACAGGGGTGATTTTCGATGCTGCCGCTATAAAACTCAATACCGTAAATGGTTATGGCTTGAATGTCGTTCATTCGGGTTAAAGCCGCATCACGTTCGGTTTCTACGGCTGTGATAATTCCAAGCATAAATAGAAGCTCCTGTCTATGTTGCATTCTGTTATATTTTAAACAGTCTTGAAGATTTTATCATCCGGCAGTCTTTTTGTAAAGTATTCGGATAGCGCGGCCCGGCTTATTTTGGAGATTATGGCTTGTTAATCTTTCTCGGGGAGACAGGCTGTTGAGAAAAACTTTTGGTGAGTCGTGACAAGCTAGATTATTTTTCTGTTAACAAATCTTCGAAAAAGGGTTTCATAGACGGTGGGACGAATTAAATTAATATCTTACGGAACAGGGAAATTATTCAATTCAATCTAATAAATGTCTATCAAGACAGGAGTTCAAAATGGGAAAAATTACAGCCGTTGTTTTTGATTTCGGGGGTGTTCTGATGGACTGGAACCCTCATTATCTTTATAAAAAATTCTTGGGAGATAATCCTCAAAAAACCCTGGAGTTTTTAAGAGAAGTTGGGTTCGACGAGTGGAACCGGCAATTGGACAAGGGGCGAACCTTCGCGGAAGGAGTAGCCGATTTACGACAGCGTTTCCCCGCTTATCAGGAATTGATTCAAGCTTATGACCGGCGTTGGGAGGAGACTTTGGCGGGTCCGATCCAGCCGACGGTTGATATTTTAAGAGAACTTAAAGAGGAAGCGAAAACGGGCACAGGGACGACAGGATTTTCACTTTATGGTTTAACGAATTGGTCGGCGGAAAAATTCACAACCATCCGCCATCAATATGAATTTTTTGATTGGTTTGAAGACATCGTAGTTTCAGGTGAGGAAAAATTGATTAAACCGGATCCCCGGATATTTCATGTATTGTTGCAAAGAAGCCGGCGAACTGCAGCTGAATCCTTATTTATCGATGATTCCTCCACCAATATTGCAGCAGCAAAAGAGTTGGGTTTTGACACCATTCTCTTTCAATTGCCCGATCAATTAAGAGAAGAATTATGCCGCAGAGGGTTACTTACGTGAAAGATATTCAATCCATTAAAGTGATTGATGATTTTCTGCTAAGCGAGAATGTTCACTTGCCCCTTTCCGAGATGTGGGTGGATCCCGATCTTCAGCGAATCAGCAGTTTATGTTATTTAGAAAGCAATGGAAAATTACTGATGCTACAGCGCAGGAAAGAACCGTTTCAGGGTTTTTGGACGGCGCCCGGTGGGAAGCTGGAACCCTTAGAAGAACCAAGGCAAACGATTATCCGGGAAATATGGGAAGAAACCGGGCTTACTTTGAAAAGTCCCACCTTAAAGATGATCACCTCAGAAACCGGAGAGGGACTGGACTACAATTGGCTGGTTTTCATATTTCTCGCTCATGATTTTAGCGGTTCTTTAAAGGAAAGTGACGAAGGCGCTTTACAATGGATTCCCAAGCCGCTTCTATTGGATAGTTCCATCCCGGATGTCGATTGCAAATTGCTGCCGTTGATTTTTGAAGAAGGGAAACGTTACTTTGTACGACTAAGTTATAATCATCTTCATCAGGTTGATACTTTGCAGAGTACTTTGTTGTAACCGGCACTTTGATAGTGGGTCTTTCGCTTAAACCAAACCTATCCGTTATGGTGGCGAGCCTTCACCCTGGCTTTTAGGATTACGGATCATGGATCAATTGTATGGGGTTCTCGGTTCAGCCTGGATTTTCAGTAGCTAATCTGGTATGATACGGGTAGTTTTAAAAAAATAATCGAATCGAATGAGGACATTGAATGAGTAAAATATTTAACATTCCGGACATGGGCCGATTTGGAGAAGAATCGGGGTTTATTACTTTAGAAGTCTGCAGTGATCAACACTTTCGTGTTGGACAAGAGGGAGTTGTTTCCATCACCGCCACCGGCGATCGAAAAGTAGAATTTATCGCTTTTGAGGATCATACGTTGGCTTATGTGAGTTCATCCATGGGGTATCCGGCTTATTATCCGATTCATCCGGTAAAAGTTGAGAAACCGCTGAAAGCAGTATTGATGGATTTGGATGGAACCAGTGTCCGCAGTGAAGAATTTTGGATTTGGATTATTGAAATGACCACTGCCAGTTTACTCGGCAATCCGCGCTTTCAATTGGAGGAGGCCGATTTGCCCTATGTTTCAGGTCATAGTGTTTCGGAACATTTGAAGTATTGCATTCAGAAGTATTGTCCGGAAAAGTCCCTGGAAATCGCCAGAAACTATTACTTTGAACATACCCACCGTGAAATGAAAGCGATCATGGATGGCGGCGGTAAGGAAGGGGCTTTTACCCCGGCCCCGGGAATTAAGGAATTTTTATGTGAATTAAAGACGATGGGTGTAAAAATCGGCCTGGTGACTTCGGGATTATATGAAAAAGCTTGGCCGGAAATTCTTTCGGCCTTCCGAACCTTAAAGATGGGTGATCCCAAGGATTTTTACGATGCCATCATTAGCGCCGGTTTTCCATTACGTCAAGGTGAAGTTGGTACTTTAGGAGAGTTGTCGCCCAAACCCCATCCCTGGCTTTATGCTGAAGTAGCCAGAGTAGGATTGGGGATTGCTTTTGAAGACCGGAATTCAGTGGTCGGTATCGAAGACAGCGGCGCCGGTGTCTGTTCGATACGTTTGGCGGGATTTCCAACCATCGGTATCAGTGGAGGAAATATCGAAAGCAGCGGAACAAAATCCCTTTGCAATCATTATTGTGACAATTTTTCGGAAATTCTCAAACTGTTGGCCTAAATCCAGTAAAACTACCCCGACAATGACATTCTTTTTAAAAGAGAAGTTGAAAGGAAGAGTTCGGATGAAAGTTTTATTTATCGGCGGTACCGGAAATATCAGTGAAGCAGTCTCCAGATTGACTTTGGAAAGAGGAATCGATTTATATTTGCTAAACCGCGGGCAACGTAGCGAGTTATTTCCGGAAAGGGCGAAATTGTTGCAGGGGGATATTCGGGAGCCTCATTCGGCCGCGGCGGCGCTGCAAGATCATCAATTTGATGTGGTTGTTGACTGGATTGCGTTTACACCGGATCAAGTTCGTTTTGATATTGATTTATTCAAAAATCGTACCGGACAATACATTTTTATCAGTTCAGCCTCGGCTTACCAGAAACCCGTATGCGACTATCTCATTACGGAATCTACACCGCTGGTCAATCCTTATTGGCAATATTCCCGTGATAAAATTGCCTGCGAAGAGTTGTTAATGGATGCTTACCGAAACCAGAATTTTCCGATAACGATTGTTAGGCCTTCCCATACTTATGGTAAAACTTCGATTCCGGCCGGAGTGGATTGCTGGGGTAAGCCCTGGACTTTAATCGACCGGATTCGAAGCGGCAAAAAAATCATCATTCATGGTGACGGTAGTTCATTATGGGTATTAACCCACAATACTGATTTTGCTGTAGGTCTTGTTGGACTACTCGGAAATCCCCGGGCGATTGGACAGGCGTTCCATATTACCTCCGACGAGGTTTTGTCCTGGAATCAGATTTATCAGGCGATTGGTAATGCAGCGGGTGTGAAGATCGATCCGGTTTATATTCCTTCGGATTTTTTAGCTGCCGTATCCCCCTGGGGAGATGGCTTATTGGGTGATAAATCCCATAGCGTAGTCTTTGACAATCGAAAGATTAAACGATTGGTTCCGGAATTTGCCCCTAAAATCTTATTTTCGGAAGGAATTAAACAATCAGTGGCATGGTTCGAAGACCATCCGGGCCATAACGGGATTGACCAGGGATGGAATCAGCAAATGGATCGGGTCATCGAAATTTATGAAGAAGGGATCCGCTTGGCCAAGAAAAAAACAATTTCATAACACATCTTTTTTAACGAAAACCATTTTTAAAATATTTTTTTTAAAACCGCGTTTAGACATATTAGTTTTGATTTTTTAAAACTTGTTTGATACGATCAACCCATTGGGTATTTTCATGACTTTTAGCTTGCAAACCGGTTATTTCTTCGCCTAGTTTCCGTAGGCGATTTTTTGATTCCTGAATGGAATTTAAAAGTTCTTGATTGATTTTGGACAATGTATCGGACATAATTTTCACCCCATAATTTTATTATGCATCATGATTTTTATCACTAAATAATAATCATCTTGTTAAAAATTATATCGTCATAAACAACCCTAAATTTTAGATTTTTTCAAAACAAGATATTTAGTTTTTAATTATACAAGTCAATTGTTGGACAAATTTTTGTCCTGCCCTTGATAAGGGCATATTTTTATTGGTTATCATTCCGAGCTGTCTTTGGGGCAAAGACTGCTGCAGTTCTACGATGAACAATTGCCCTTTTTCCACACTCTCTTGAATGCTTTCCCTTACAACATGGGCGATTCCCAGACCTATTTTGGCCAATTCCACCAATAATTCCACACTTTCCAGCTCGATCTCGGGAACAATCCGGATACCCTGCCGTTTTAAAAAATTATCGAAGTTACGCCGGGTTGCGCTATTTTTTTCCAAAAGTAATATGGGATAAAGAGCCAATTCATCCCAGGCAATTTTATGCCCTTGAAGAGCACTGAACCGGCTTGAGGAAACCAAAACATCGGTCACGGTAATCAGTTCTTGAATCATTAGATTTTCTTCAGATATTGGCAGGGTCACAATTGCAAAGTCAATGATTCCCTCCTGGAGGGCTCCCATTAATTGCGGTGAGGTACGGTTTAAAAACTGAATTTTGATCTTGGGGTAATCCCGGCTAAAACGTTCCAAATAGGGAATTAAATAATACCGGCAAACAGTATCGCTGGCTCCAATCCGAATAATGCCGGTTTCCAGGTTTCGCATTTCGCTGAGTTTGGTTTCTGCGCCCTTAATGAGGTTATAGGCTTGTCCAACATGGGTTAACAATATCTCCCCTTCTGGAGTGAGCTGTAAATGGCGGGCTTGCCGCATAAAAAGCTGGGAACCTAATTTTTGTTCCAGATTTTTGATGGCTTGGCTGACGGCTGATTGGGAGACAAAAAGTTTGGCGGCGGCTTCGGAGAAACTACCCGAGGTGGCCACCTGATAAAACACCTTGTAAAGGTCGAAATTAATATCCATGGAATTCTCCAATCATACTATCCCCTATAGCGGGCTTTTACTTAAAGTTACAATTTATAAGTTACGCTAATACTACATATTAGAACTATTCATTTTACTTATTATAGCATATGACTTATAATCAAACCAACAATGAGTAAAGGGGAGTTTGGGATGAGTAGTTATGATGTAAAGCGGATATTTGTCGAGAAAAAGCCGGGCTTTGATATTGAAGCGCAGGGACTGTTTCAAGATTTAAAATATAACCTGGGGATCAATGATTTAAAAAGTTTACGGATTGTAAACCGTTATGATGTTGCAGGGATTACCGATCAGGAGTATCAAAAGGCGCGGCAGGTTATTTTCGCGGAATTGCCCGTTGATACGGTTACGGATGAGGAAATTGCCCTCGATGAGCGGTGGAAGTTAATTGCCTCGGAGTTTTTGCCGGGCCAATACGATCAAAGGGCGGATTCGGCCGGACAATGCATTCAAATTTTGACCGGTCATGACCGTCCGGTTGTGAAAGTGGCCAAATTATTTTTACTAGAAGGGCATTTCAATGAATCCGATTATCAAAGGATGAAAGAATACTGCCTGAATCCATTGGAATCCCAGGAAGCAGCTTGGGAAAAGCCGGCTACACTTGAGATGGAACTTCCCCATCCCCCGAATGTTAAGATCTTAAGTGGATTTAACGGTTTTTCAACAAAGCAGCTACAAGCGCTCCATCAACATTTGGGTCTGGCAATGTCTTTGGCAGACTTGGAATTTTGCCAAAAATATTTCCGGGATACCGAAAAAAGAGACCCTTCATTAACTGAAATCCGGGTTTTGGATACCTATTGGTCGGATCATTGCCGCCATACCACTTTCCTGACGCATATCGACGATGTTGTCATCGAGGAGGGTTTTTATAATCAACCGGTGCAAGAGGCCTATCGGAAATATTTACAGCATCGCCTTACCGTTCATGGGGATAAAGAAAAGCCACTCTGCTTGATGGATTTGGCCACCATTGCCATGAAAGAATTGAGACGTCGGGGTTTGCTTGATGATCTTGATGTTTCGGATGAGATCAATGCCTGTAGCATCATGGTGGATGCGGATATCAACGGTGAAAAACAAGAGTGGCTGGTGATGTTCAAGAATGAAACCCATAACCATCCGACCGAAATAGAACCTTTTGGCGGCGCGGCGACTTGTCTGGGCGGAGCCATCCGGGATCCGCTTTCAGGACGGTCCTATGTTTATCAGGCGTTGAGGGTAACCGGCAGCGGCGATCCCCGTACCAAAATTCAAGATACCATTCCCGGCAAATTACCCCAACGGAAGATTACCCGTGGGGCTGCCGCCGGTTTTAGCGCTTACGGAAATCAAATCGGGCTGGCAACCGGCCAGGTTACTGAAGTTTACGATGAAGGTTTTGTTGCCAAAAGAATGGAGATCGGCGCAGTCGTAGGAGCTGTCCCCAAGGCTAATGTTAAACGGGAGCAACCGGAGCCGGGAGATGTTATTATCTTGTTGGGTGGTCGTACCGGCCGTGATGGTTGCGGTGGCGCGACCGGCTCTTCCAAGGAGCATAATGAAAAATCTTTGCTGACTTGCGGCGCAGAGGTGCAGAAGGGGAATCCGCCCACCGAACGGAAGATCCAGCGATTATTCCGCAATCCCGATGTAAGCCTTTTAATCAAACGCTGCAACGATTTTGGAGCCGGAGGTGTCGCGGTGGCGGTTGGGGAGTTGGCCGACGGTCTGGAAATCAATTTGGATGCCGTCCCCAAGAAATATGAAGGGCTGGATGGCACTGAACTGGCTATTTCGGAATCTCAAGAACGGATGGCCGTGGTGGTTGCTGCTGAAAATGTGAGCAAGTTCTGCAACGCCGCAGCGGTTGAAAATCTTGAGGCTACCGTGGTGGCTGTGGTCACGGCTCCTAAGCGGCTGCAGATGTCTTGGCGGGGAAAGAGCATTGTCGATATAAGCCGGGATTTTTTAAACAGCAACGGCGCTCCCCAACATTCCAGAGTGTTGGTGGCCGCCCCTGAGCCTACGGAAAACGTTTTCGAAATCATGCCGCTGGAGGTTGCCGAAAGTCTGGAAACCGGCGGTTTAGAAAAAGCTTGGCTTAGTAATCTTGAACGCTTGAATGTTTGCAGTCAAAAGGGGTTGGTGGAAAGATTCGACAGTACTATTGGAGCCGGAACGGTCCTTTTGCCTTTTGGAGGTAGCTGTCAATCAACCCCTGCCGAGTGCATGGCTGCGAAGCTTCCGGTTTTAGACGGTGATACGACGACCGGGACGCTGATGTCCTATGGTTATAATCCGGCCATCGGCAGATGGAGCCCTTTTTATGGCGCGGTATATGCGATCATTGAAGCCGTTGCCAAGATAGTGGCCGGCGGCGGCAATTTTCGGAATATCCGGCTTACTTTGCAGGAATACTTCGAAAAATTGGGACAAAATGAAAAAAACTGGGGAAAACCTTTCAGCGCCCTCCTAGGAGCCTATTATACCCAACTTGAATTGGGAATTCCGGCTATTGGCGGGAAGGATAGTATGTCCGGCACTTTTAAGGATTTGACGGTTCCCCCGACTTTGGTGGCATTTGCCATGAACGTAGCGGATGTCCGCTCGGTTATTTCTCCGGAATTCAAGCAAACCGGCAGTCAAGTTATACTAATACCCTTGCAACGCGACTCCCGGGAGTTGCCTGATTTTGAAAGCATGGCGGTAAATTACGATCTTATTTACCAGCTCATTAGCAGCGGTAAAGTTTTGGCAGCCCATTCGGTTCGAACGGGAGGAATTGCAGAAGCCGTTACAAAGATGTGTTTCGGCAACCGGATTGGCTTTGGCTTCGGAGGTACGTTAACTGCCGAACGGTTATTCGCTCCCGATTATGGCTCAATCATACTGGAGATCCCGGCTTCAGTAGACGCTGCAATACTTTTTGAAAACATCGTTTATCAGGAATTGGGTTCGACTATAGCCTCCCCTGAGATTTCGGTTCATGGGGTGAAAATTGACTTATCAAGCGCTTACCGGAGTTGGAACAAACCTTTGGAAACTATTTTTCCCACCAAAGCCGGAGATTTTATTGAAAAACCTCAATCTTACAGCTATGTAGCTGGTGGCGGGACCCGGATGAGATCTCAATGGAAGGCAGCAAAACCCAGGGTTTTCATACCGGTTTTTCCGGGCACCAACTGTGAATATGATACCGAAAAAGCGTTTATTCGTGCTGGAGCAGCTGTGGAAACTTTGGTATTCAGAAATCAAACCGCTGCTGATATTGAAAAATCCATTGAACAAATGGTGAAGGCGATTAACAATTCCCAGATCATCATGTTGCCCGGCGGTTTTAGCGCCGGCGACGAGCCGGATGGTTCGGGGAAATTTATTGCGACAGCCTTCCGGAATCCTTATATCCAAGAGGCTGTAATGGGACTTTTGAAGGAACGCGACGGTTTGATGCTTGGCATTTGTAACGGTTTCCAGGCGCTGATTAAACTGGGTTTGGTCCCTTATGGAGAAATTCGTGATTTGGGGGAGGATGCCCCAACTTTAACTTTTAATACCATTGGGCGGCATGTTTCTACCATGGTCCGGACCCGGATCGTTTCCAACCTTTCACCATGGTTTGCCAAGGTCAAAGTGGGTGATATTCACACCATCGCAGTCTCCCACGGTGAAGGAAGGTTTGTTGCCCGACCTGAGATATTAGCGGGATTTGCCGGGCGGGGTCAAATTGTTACGCAATATGTGGATTGGGATGGTAAAGCCACCTATGATATTCAGTTTAATCCAAACGGTTCCCTCGGCGCAATTGAAGGAATAACCAGTCCTGATGGGCGAATTTTAGGCAAGATGGGTCATTCGGAGAGGGTTGGCAACCAGGTAGGTAAGAATGTGCCGGGAAATAAGGATCAACGGATCTTTGAAGCGGGAGTTGAATATTTTAGCTGATTGACAAACTAAAACATATGAATGAAACCTGAAGTCCCGTAGAATTTCACAATGAAAGTTCAGCTGAAAGAAATTGCGAACCCTTTGAAAAAAACGTCTCATCCAAGGTTAACTCTTATCGGTGAGATGTTTTAAGAATTCATAATGTGTTTGTTGGAGAGTTGCGGGTTAAGGTGAGGTGAATGATTGATGCATTGAATTCCGATATCGTGCATAGGTAAGCGCACGATATTTATTTTTGCACAGCCTTCTTTATGTCCGGCCTTGCTTCACGGTTTGATGGAAAATTAATGAATTGAATATGACAATTAGGTGAAAATGCAGGAGTCAAATATCATTGATGAGAACTAACCCGTGGGGCTGTCTAAAAGTTCTTTAAAATCAACAGGAAATCCAACAATCCTCTCAGCAAGTCAAGAGTTACAGGAGATCGCCTGGTTGATGGCGAATAAGGAATTAAGAAAGATGTGGAGTATTTTCATTCCCGGTTTTTTTGATTGATCATTTTTATATCGGGCTATGGAATTTTACAGGAATATTTTTTCATTTTGGTAGTATCCTTTATTGAGATAAAAGTAGGCATGATTTTTAGGGGGTGTATTAATGGAACAGAAAAGTAAAGGGGCTAAATCGTTTTCAAATTTGTTGTCTAAAACAGCCGGTTTGGTTTTTTTCTCCTTTTTGGCCATATCATTAGGCGTAGTCTTCGGTTTACTTTTTGAAGGCTGGGTTAAAGATCAACCGGGTACTCCGGTAAACACCGACAATTCATTACAGACCACCGATTTATCGACTGATGTATCGTCAACCAGCAGTAAGCCCGACATCAACACGAATGCCGATAACGTGAAGATTATTGATGAAACCGAATCGTCGAAGCCGACTCATTCTTTACCCGATAAGCAGACTGCGGGCTCGACGACAGTCAATAAACCGGTACAAACCCCGGCAGTGAACCCGGGGGTTCCGGTGGTGAATGTGAAATTCAAAGTGCGGGTCGGCCCTTATGCAAATCATAATGAAGCTCTGGCTGCTTCTCAACAACTTCATTCCCTGGGTTATCCGGTCTATGTGGGCAATAAACCTCCTTTTTCCGTGCAGGTGGGAGCTTTCGCCGCTAAAGTCAACGCCGATCGCGTAAAAACCGAGCTTACCGGCAAAGGTTATAAAGTAAGTGTTGATCAAAATTAAATCAATTGAAGAATCGCTGCCCTAGGTCTATTCGAGGAAATTTTGGAATCTGCCATTTTTGTGAAAAATAACCGGCCTATTTTGTTTAGCACAGCGTCATCAATAGGCTAGTTATTTTTTTGTTTTTTCCAATGATCGGAATGGGTGCGGCTTTTTAATTGGATCTACTTGCTAAACAAAGCAAATAATGTTATGTTGAAATTATATCGATTCACCGTAGATTTGATATTCTGTTTTTTATTTAAGCCACTAAAATGATAGGCAGCGGATACATTGCAATCATTGGTTCTGCTGTTATCAAAATAGGCCAAAAAGATGGGAGGATAAAATATGGGTGAAGCTTGTAGATCTTGTTCATGCGCTTCTAATGAGTCCGATCCGCGCAGAGAGCGGCTTCAAAAGATCATCGCCGAGCACCAAGGGAAGCCGGGGGCTTTAATTCCGGTTCTGCACCAAGCACAGGAATTGTTTGGTTATTTGGCAGAGGATGTTCAGGAGTTGGTCGCGGAAGGTTTGGGAATTCCTTTGTCCGAGGTTTATGGAGTCATTACGTTTTATTCACTGTTTTCAACCAAACCCCGTGGAGAAAATACCATTGGTGTTTGTATGGGAACCGCTTGCTACGTTAAGGGTGCAGCCGACATTTTAAGAGCGATTCAAACGGAGTTAGGGGTAGAAATTGATGATACCAGTAAGGATGGTTTATTCACTTTGACGGTGACCCGGTGTTTGGGCGCCTGCGGGCTCGCCCCTGTCATTACAATCGGAGAAGATGTTTATGGACGGTTAACTCCTGATAAAATTCCCGATATCTTAAACAAATACCGGAATAGCAATTTAAAATGAATGTAGCATTTATTTGATGATTTGGTTTGTGAAAAAATGAACAAGCGGCTCCCTAAAAAAGGAATCTGAAAAAGGAGTAAAATTTTTAACTGCAGTTTATCATAATTTGGTAACGCTTTTGTGGATGGCTTAAGATTTACTTCTTCCTTCATGAAATACAGCTCCGTTTGATACTACACACACGCAAGGTTTTGACCTTGGTATCGGGATAATTAGAAATCAGAAATTGGATCGCATCCTAGTAAAACGTTCTAAATAACTACTCAATGATTGTGAACGTTTTACTTAAGTAGAGCGTATCTTCCCCAGTTCTGATTGCCATTTATTTATGATACGCTCTACTAGTACAACGTATCGCGTGGATTTTTCGATTGCATCTAGAACGAACACACTCTCAAATTGGTATTTCCTAAATAAAACCTTGGTTTAGGTTATGGTTATTAAAGTTTGGAAATTTTTGTTTTGATACTTTAAAACTGTATAGCGAATATTGGGGGGATTCATTGATGGAATCGTATCGCAGACATGTTTTAGTCTGTGCCGGGGCCGGCTGTATTTCGTCCGGTTGCAAAGAGGTTGAGCGGAACCTCATTAGCGAACTTCAAAGTCATCGCCTGGATAATGAAATTAAGGTCATTCAAACCGGTTGCATCGGCAGCTGTGATTTAGGACCGGTGATTGTGGTTTACCCCGAAGGAGTGTTTTATGAGCGGGTTAAAGCACATGACGTTAAAGCGATTGTTGAGGAACATTTGGTGGGAAATGAACCGGTGGAGAGACTGTTGCATAAGGATAGCACCGGTAAAACAATCACTCATTATCAAGATATACCGTTTTTCAATAAACAGTTGCGGATTGCTTTGCGCAACGTTGGAAGTATCAATCCGGAAGTCATCGAGGATTACATAGCCCGGGATGGTTATGCTGCCCTGGGTAAAGTGTTGACCTCCTATAAGCCGGAAGATGTGGTGGACATCGTAAAACGTTCCGGTTTGAGGGGCCGTGGCGGGGCCGGGTTTCCAACCGGTGTCAAGTGGGAGTTGACGATGAAAGCGCCCGGTGATGAGAAATATGTGGTTTGTAACGCCGATGAAGGTGATCCGGGCGCTTTTATGGATCGAAGCGTTTTGGAAGGCGATCCTCATGCGGTCATCGAAGCCATGGCAATTGCCGGATATACCATAGGCTCTAAACAGGGGTATGTTTATGTGCGGGCGGAATATCCTTTGGCAGTCGATCGGCTTGGTCATGCTATCACCAAGGCCCGTGAATTTGGGGCATTGGGAAAAAATATCTTTAATAGCGGGTTTGATTTTGATATGGAAATCAGGGTCGGCGCCGGAGCCTTTGTATGCGGGGAAGAAACGGCCTTGATTGCTTCGATTGAAGGGAAAAGGGGCGAACCCAGTCCCAAGCCGCCGTTTCCGGCAGTTAAAGGTGTTTGGGGGAAACCGACACTGATTAATAATGTGGAAACGTATGCCAATATCGCGCCGATCATTTTGAGAAGCGCCGAGTGGTTTGCCGGGATCGGTACGGAAAAAAGCAAAGGTACCAAGGTGTTTGCCATTGCCGGAAAGATTAAAAATACCGGTTTGGTGGAGGTTCCCATTGGAACGAAGTTACGGGAAATCATCTTTGATTTGGGTGGGGGAATTCCTGGCGGCAAAAAATTCAAAGCAGCCCAGACCGGTGGGCCATCCGGCGGCTGTTTAACGACCAAACATTTGGATCTGCCCATGGATTATGAATCGTTAAAAGCCGTCGGTTCGATGATGGGTTCCGGTGGCTTGATTGTTATGGATGAAGATACGTGCATGGTTGATGTCGCCCGGTTCTTTTTGGACTTCACCCAGGATGAGTCCTGCGGGAAATGTACGCCTTGCCGGATAGGGACCAAACGGATGCTGGAGATTTTGACCAGGATTACGGAGGGTAAAGGAGTTCCCAGCGATTTGGAAGCCTTGGAGACCTTGGCCAAACATATCAGCAGCACTGCTTTGTGTGGATTGGGTCAGTCAGCTCCGCAGCCGGTGTTATCCACCATGAAGTATTTCCGGGACGAATATGAAGCCCACATTTATGATAAGCGTTGTCCGGCCGGAGTATGTAAGGCCCTGTTATCGTACAAGGTCAAACCCGATCTTTGCCGCGGATGTTCGATCTGCGCCAAAAATTGCCCGGCTTCAGCGATTACTGGCGAAACCAAAAAGACTCACGTCATCGACAGTCAAAAATGCGTTAAATGCGGCGTCTGTATGCAGAAGTGTCCGTTCAAGGCGATTGAGTTGAGCTAGATTATCAGGAAGCATAAAAAAAGCGGGGGTTAAACGAGCCCCGCTTCTTTTCTATTTTATAATGCCCGGATAAAGGAGTATCGCAATGCTCCCGGCTGAACCTTGGTATACTTTTCATTAGGATCTCCGTATAAGTAAAATTGGTTTTCGATTTTTAAGGTTTCTGAGTTGAGTACCAATAATTCTTTATCCGAAATGAGAATCATCCGGTTTTCGTCTTCATAAAAATGGGTCTCTTTTGTTTCTTGTTTGAATTCATAGATAGACTCAAGCTCAGATGTTGCTTCATTTAATTTGTAAAGTTCTTTTCCAGTAGTTACCAATGTTACAAATGCCGGTTTTTTGATTTGATACATACCGATAGGTGGTTCTGAAGGAATTATAAAATTAGACTTGGTAAAATCTTGATCAAGCACGGTAATATCTTTAGTGGCTCTATTTAAAACAAAATATTTTGTTTTATCATGATTGGTGGTAATAACGGTTTTGGATTCTACATTAAAAAACGAGAGCAAAAATTTAGCTCCTGAACGTCCGCAATTTACTGTTTTAATTATTTTATTTTCGACTAAATCATAGAATTTGACTTCACTGTTTTGAAAGCAATAAATTGCAGCTAGATTAGAGTCAGGTAAATGATAAATTTTGTAAAAGTATTCATGGTAAATATTATATCCTGTACTGCATTTTTGCGTAGTAGAACTTTTAAAATCAATTGCTTCTATATTATATTCAGATAATACATAAAGAAAATCTCTTTCAGGAATGTATTCAAAGTCAATCCAAGGTTTGGATGGTTCGATGAATTGTATTCCGTCAATAGAAACTTTACAGAATTGTCCCCGGCCGGTCAACCCAAAACCGTTACTTTTCGTCTCAAATCCTGCAACAATTAATATCCGTTCCTTTTCAAACCAGCTTGTCAAAGTATAAATCAATTTGAGCTTTTGTTCTTGTACTATTGTATTATCCTGAGTATTAATGATTGACACTGTTTTTGCCTTGTGATCCAAATCCAAGTTAGCTAAAGCAATTCGTTCAGGACTTAAAACATATAAGGCCTGTATTTTTTTATCAGTAGAGAGTGTATTCTGTATGCTTAAGGGAGAATAGGTTATGGTTAATATATCCGAGAATGTTTTGGCTTTTTTACTTTTGACCGGCCTTTCAGTCACCGCATAAAGTTTGAGTTCATCGGTGGAGAGAGCTAAATTACTGATTTCAACAGCAAAATTGCTTAATTTTTCCGATGTTCCTTTCTCAACATCATAATGGAGCATCTCCATTGATTTAGCATCGGGGGTTGGTTTGTATGTGATAAAAAAATGTTGATGGTCTTTTGTATACGTCCATCTAAAAGGCCAAAATCCCAAGTCAACCAAATCTTCGGTTCTGCCGGTGGCTATATTAAAAATGATTAATTGTCCGGCATTGCTTTCTGTTTTTTTACCTTGTGATTTGGAATTATCTTCGGGAGCATATATAGCTAAATATTTATTGGGATCAGCTGTTTTCATGATTAAGTGCGGGTTTTTTTCAAAATTCATTTTTTCGGTGAACTCGGTATCTTGGTCACCCATATAAAGTATTTTGCCTCTTTCCGCATCGTATAAAAAATATTCGCGACCATAAACAATCGAACCGAAAAATGCAATAACTGCCACTAGTGCGAGAATTGTTATTTTTATTTTTTTCATCAGCAATAATCTCCCTTTGTATATTTACCGAATATGTTCGAAAATTCGCTGAAATTATTGCATATCCTGCAGGATTTTTCTGTTTTTTATATAATGTTTTAAAATAATGAGTGGAGGTATTTAATTTACAATGAAAAACAATTATTGCCTACTATATTTATTTCTATTATTCTTACTGGTCCCCGCTTACGCGGAAGAAACATTTATCGAATTAAACCTGCAAGTTGTCAATAGGGATACTCCCGTATTTACGCGCCCCCAAGAGCATAAATTGGGAAACGAATACCGGTTGAAGTTAATGAAAATCGTCAACAGTCAACAAATTTCTCTACCGCCAAAAACAGAAGCCTTGGTTTTATATTATGGAGAAGTGAAACTGGGTTTCCCGGTTCAAAACTATGGAGTTTTGGTTGATTTCGAGGGTAAGGAGAAAACTTTATGGGTCGATTCGGACGCTGATGGAGATTTTTCAGAGGAAAAGTCTTATCCGATCTTCAAAAGCGATCAATACCCAGGGATTAACGTTTATTTTTCACCCGAGCCGCTAGAATTTCAGCTCGCCGATTCCGTTAAGGGCCAAACTGTTAAAATACCTTTTCAATATGATTTGCCGTTTTTAATCGTTTCCCGGGAAGGACACGGGGATTATTTCTTTTTGAGGAGCAGAACCTGGCTAACCGGTTCAGTTGAAGACAACGGGGAAGAATTGAGGATCGCTTTGGTAGATACCAACGATAATGGTGTTTATAACGATCCGGAAGATATGTTTTTTATCGATTTAAATCATGATTTAAATTTTAGCCCCGATGAAGGTAAGGCACTCAACAAAGGAGTTACCTTTAAACTTAAAAAAACTCGCTATAGAATGGATTTTCAATTTCTCCCGGAAAAAATAATCTTGGAGGGGAAACGGTGATGGTGGTGAAGGGGAGAGGTTTGTTAATCGCATGTTTGATAGTTTGGTCACTGCTTCAAAATCCATGCTTTGCTGCAAATCTGGATTATTCATCGAAAATTCTCGTCAATGGTACACGTTTCATATATAGGGCAGTTCCGAATGGAAAAACGGTAACTGTCCGCATTGTTTTTCCGGCAGGATACTTAACCGAACCCCATCCGTTGCGGGGCATCTCTCACTTATTGGAGTATCTAATTTACCGGGGAAATCAGCGGATTAAACCTGCTGATTTCCGTAGCCTTATTCATGATAAGGGTGGCCGCTATGGCAGTTTTACAGCACCCAATCGTACCGAATATTGGTTGGAATCTCTTCCCGATGAATTAATGCCTTCTTTAAAGGCATACTCGGATTGCATTATGGAGCCCGAATTGTCAGAGCAATCAATCGCTTTGGAGAAAAAGATTGTAACCATTGAAAAAGCAATGACCAATAAGGGTGATTCTCTTTTTTTATATCTTAATGAATTGTCCGAAAAACAATTTCAACAATCCTTAGGCAACATTAGTCGCTCGGATCTTGTAAGTTATCATCAACGGTATTACCGCACGGATCTTCGCACGGTTATCATCACCGGCCCTTTTAAACCATCTGAAGTAATGAATTTTTTTGCAGATGGACCGGCTCCAAATTCCAAACCCAATAGGGATCAACCGGAGTTTCCGCTAAATGATACTCTTGGGGATACGGTACTCGATGATTATTTACAGGGAGAAAAATATCAAATGTTAGTTGGATTCGATCTTCAGGAATTAACCGGGAAAGAACTCTTAGTCGCAAAGGCGCTCCCCATTATTTTGAATTATCAAGGACGCCAATACGATTATGAGAATGACCGTCCACTGGATTATCAGATTTATTTATTAAATTTAGGCAGCCATTATTATTTAACTTTCCAATACCGGGATTGTCTCGCCAAATATTCAGCTCAAATTGAACAATGGCACCATAAAAATCTGGAGCGGTATTTTAAATACCTCGGTTCTACTAATTTAAGCGCCTTTCAAAAACTATTGGTAAAAAGTTATGATAAATTTTTTGAGATCATGCAACAAGATTCTTATAGTTTGAATGAATATTATGATAAAGTTCTCTTCGATAAAACTGCGATTTCCTGCCGGGATGCCTCTGCGATCCAAAGGCTATCGGTTAAAGATTTCAAAGCATTTACGGAAAAATATTTGATTGGCAAGAGATACCATACGGTTATTATTAATGCGTTGTAGAAAGAGTTGAGAACCAATGAAAAAAAGCAGAAAAAAGTTTATCGTTATCCCAGTTGTTGTGGGATGGCTCTTGATGTTTATAATATTTCCCCAGCCGAGGCTAGCTGCCCAAACCGACCCAATACGCCGGAATGGTTTTATTTTTGCTCAATATAATAGTCCTATGGTTGATACGGCGCCGGCTTCTTACTTGACAATGATTATAAAAACCGGTTATGCTTCTGATCCGGAAGGGAAAGCTGGATTGACCGATCTGACCAATGAACTTTTCTATTATCTTTTGAAAAACAGTTCGGCTATTGATATCCAGTATCACACTGCCGCTGAATTTTCAGTTTTTAATTTCACGGTGCTACGTCCAGATTACGAAAGCTTTTGCAAGGAATTGGATTTTTTAATCAGGCAGGATGCTTTATTGTTATATGATTGGTGTAACCAGATTACACGTTTTCATATGAATGAGCCTCGCCCGGAACGAATGATTGCTGAAACAAATTACCGGGAGTTGATTTATGGGGTGTCCCATCCCTATTTAAAAGTAAATCATATTGTTTATCGTAACCTGGCGATAACTGACGTGAATAATTGGTTCCGTTTAATTTACCGGCCGAGTAATTTAATCTTGGCATCATCTGCAAAATTATCCGATGAATTTTTGGGAAGACCATTTGGCCGCGATATTCATACTCCGGTTCAATTCCCCGATATTTCTCCTATGGAATCTAAAACTACCAAACGTTTTGTTTATGCCGCAATCCATGATAATGTTTCCACGATTGTGATGGGTTTTCCAGCACCGCCACTGAATCAGAGGGATTGTATCACCACCATTCTGATTCAAAAATATTTACAGAATAAATTGCTTGAAGAAATGAAAGAAAAGTCGGGACTCTGTCGCGATGTGGAAGTTTCTTATTCGTATTTGGAAGAACTGTCTGTTCCGACTCTTACCGTAACATGCCGGAGTTTACCTGAAGATTGCCCAAAGATTGTTCATAAAACAATTCAAGTGATGAAAGAATTAATGGCCAACGGTATACCGGAAAACGAGGAAGAACGCATTTTGAAGAAAGAGACACAGCAAATGATGGTGCGTTATTATTCGCTGCCATACGCTGTTCAAAATTTGGCATTTCAAACCTTTTCAGATCAAAGCTGGATCGGTGATGTAGCTATTTATAATGATAAATTAAGCCAAGTTTCCCGGGAAAATGTGAGGAGGGTGATTACCGATAAATTGCCATTTTTAAAAATTTCGGTCGCCGGACCGGAAATGTCCGATATTGATTTGAAAAAATTACGCTCGGAGTCAGAGTAAGCTTTGATTCCGTAGGAACTATACCCCATAGCAAACCACTGTATATTGATTACGAATCCTTTCGCCGGTTTTGAAAGATTGAGAAGAAAATCAATAAAAAAAGTTTTTCTCCGTTAGGAATCCTTTGTTTTTCAGTGATTTCTCCATGAAAAATCCCATAGGTATGGAATATATAGCTTCACCGAATATACTGGTATCGTATATTGTATTTCCTAATCGCCAAAATTTACTTTTGAGATAGCCTTTTTGTCTCCTTAAAAGCGAAACATCTTCCCTCCTAGCCAACAGTCTCCCCTAAAGCCTATGATTGTAAGTAAGAAAAGGGCCCCAATAGAAAACGAGCAAAATATTTCATAATGTAACAATATTGATCAAAATTTCTGGGAATACTGTATACATGATAGTACTAATCTTAGCTAAAAGATGAAGGAAGAGAAAATGCGTTTATGTCCATGTATGATTTTTTTTGGATGAGAAAAGATAATTTTCTTTAAAAGATTGCAGGAATTTGCAAAAAGGAGCAGAAAATATAATCATAAAATTGCAGATATGTTAAACCGGTCCATGTTAAAATGTCCGGTAATTTAATGAATCCAACCATGGAGGAATATCATGACGCAAAATAGTCAAGAGTCCATTTTGCCGGCAGAAAGAAGAAAACGGATTTTAGAGCATATTCAACAAAATGGCAGTGGCCGAATTGAAGAATTGGCGGTCGTTTTGGGAGTTTCTGAGGCCACGGTGAGGCGGGATCTATCCATACTGGAAACGGATGGTTTTGTCGATCGCACTCACGGAGGGGCTGTTCTTCCTGAAACGAGCACCGCCTTTGAGCGTCTTTACTCCGAGAAAAGGGCTATTCTTTCCGAGGAGAAGCAGGCGATTGGGATCAAAGCGGCCAGCATGATTTCGGATGGAGAAACCCTCATTTTGGACTCGGGATCGACCACTTTTGAAATTGCCCGGAACCTCACTTTCCACAAAAATCTTACTATCATCACTTATGACTTATTCATAGCCAGCAGCATCATTTATGATCCGTCGACCACTATCATTGTTACCGGTGGGGTTCGACGGGACGGTTTTAATATTTTGGTTGGCCCGATAGCCGAAGAACTGCTTCGCCAAGTCAGAGTTAATAAAGCATTTATCGGAGCCGATGCTGTCGATGTTGCACAAGGAATTACCAATGCAACATTTACTGAAGTATCCATTAAACGATTGATTATTGAGGCTGCCAATGAAGTGATTTTAGTCGCGGATCATTCGAAATTTGGGAAATTAGCATTGGCTAAGGTATGTTCGCTTGAACAGGTTGATCACATTGTGACCGATCAGAAAGTTGATGATTCGATTTTACAGGGGATTTTGCGGTTAGAAATCCCATATACCGTTGTTGATACCGAAGAGAAAAATATTTAACTCTATCTATGCAGTTCCGATTTGCATGGATTGGACTTCTAATACATACGAAAGGAGGTTTGTTTTTGTTGGCTTTGTGACTTTAATACTTAATAGTGGAGGCGTACACATCGATGAAAAAATTTCTTTTGGTTTTTGCTCTATTAGGCATCCTGTCAGTGATGGTTGCACCAATCAATTCGCAATCTACAGCCTTGGCAAAAAAGAAGTACACAATCGCCACGGTTGTAAAGCTAAGCGGAGTGCAATGGTTTAATCGGATGGAAGAAGGAGTTAAGAAATTCGGAAAAGATACGGGATATGCGACTTTCCAACAAGGACCGCCGAAAGCCGATGCCGCGCTTCAAGTCCAAATTATCGAGGATTTAATTGCGCAACGGGTTGATGCAATCTGTGTGGTTCCGTTTTCCCCCGAAGCTTTGGAACCGGTTTTAAAAAAAGCGATGGACAAAGGGATCGTAGTTATCAGTCATGAAGCATCCAATATGAAAAATATTAACTATGATATCGAAGCATTTGATAATGCAAGCTACGGCGCGCACTTAATGGATCATCTGGCGAAACAAATGGGTGGTAAAGGCGAGTACGCCGTTTTTGTAGGGAGTCTGACATCCAAAACCCACAATGAATGGGTTGACGCCGGAATTGCGCGTCAAAAAAAGATGTATCCGAATATGAAGTTGGTGACCGATAAGGTAGAGTCCAATGATGACCAAACCCAAGCTTATAATAAGACCAAAGAATTACTTAAAAAATATCCCAATTTAAAGGGAATTCAAGGAAGCTCGGCTATTGATCCGGCAGGTTCAGGATTGGCTGTTGAAGAAATGGGATTACAAGGCAAAGTATTTGTTGTCGGGACTAGTTTGGTTTCAGTTTCCAGCAAATATTTGAACTCCGGCGCGACCAATTTAATCAGTTTTTGGGATCCGGCCGATGCGGGGTATGCGATGAATAAATTGGCCGTAATGATTCTGGACGGTAAGAAAATTAACAGCGGCGTCAATTTAGGTATAAAAGGCTACGACAAATTGACACTCAAAGGAAAAGTGTTGTATGGCCAAGCATGGGTTGATGTCACAAAATCGAATATGAATCAATATAATTTCTAACCGTCTCGCAAATAGCAGTTAAGCTAAAACTTTGGTTCTGCTTAACTGCTATTTGGCTATATGCCATCCGAATGAATTAGGGAAGGATAATTGAAAATGGGCGAAAAAATATTGTCCTTAAGAAATATCACGAAATCATTTTTGGGTGTTAATGCATTAAAGGATGTCAATTTATCAATCGATCAAGGTCAAATCTGTTGTTTGGTCGGTGAAAACGGTTGCGGAAAGTCGACATTAATTAAAATTATTGCTGGAGTTCATACACCGGATGCCGGAGAGATTTTTTTAAATGGTAAACACTATGATCGATTACGCCCGCTTGACTCGATCAAAGAAGGAATTCAGATCATTTATCAAGATTTTTCAGTGTTTCCCAATTTATCTGTAGCAGAGAATATTGCCTTAAATTATCAGTTAGCCTTGGATAAATCATGGGTCAATTGGAAAGAAGTCTATAAAATCGCGCGGCAGGCTCTGGAGAGAATCAATATCAATATTGAACTTGATGCGAAAGTGGAGGAGTTATCGGTTGCCAATAAACAACTGATCGCAATAGCCAGGGCTTTGCTCCAAAATGCGCGATTGATCATCATGGATGAACCGACTACCGCATTAACCTATAAAGAGGTCGTTACCCTATTCGGCATTATTAAGGACCTGCGGCAAAGCGGGATCTCAACTTTGTTTGTAAGTCATAAGCTCAACGAAGTATTAGAAATATCCGACCGGATCTCGATATTGCGCAATGGTGAAAATGTAATGGAAGGTGAAACCGCGGATTTTGACAGGCAGAAGTTAGTTTATCACATGACTGGCCGTCAGATCACGGAAAGCTACCGCAGTTCCGAAAAAAAATCCGAAGAAGCTTCCAACCTGCTACAAGTAAGTCATCTTTCCCGCAAAGGATCATTTAAAGATATTTCCTTTCAATTGTCGGCGGGTGAAATTTTAGGAATCACCGGGCTGTTGGGTTCGGGTAGAACTGAATTGGCAATGGCTTTGTTCGGGATTCAACCGGCAGATTCAGGGGAAATTTTTATCGATAACGAACGGGCAACGATTGACAGTGTTCAAGATGCAATGGATTATAAAATAGGTTATGTTCCGGAAGACAGGTTAACGGAGGGTCTGTTTTTAACGCAGTCGATTGGAAAGAATATCATTGTCAGCAATATCGACCAATTACTCACCAAAATGAAATCTATCGATGGGTCTAAAATCAAGCAGCAAATCCATCAGTGGATGGGAGAATTAAATATCATAACTCCATCACAAGCTTTGCCGGTTCAAAGCCTTTCCGGAGGAAATCAGCAGCGGGTCGTGATTGCCAAGTGGCTGGAAACCAATCCGCAAATTCTCATTTTAAATGGTCCGACCGTAGGAGTCGATATCGGTTCTAAAACGGATATTCATCAAATTATAAAAGAATTGGCAGCGCAAGGCATGGGAGTGCTGATCATCTCCGATGACATTCCTGAGCTTTTGCAAAATTGCGACCGGATTCTTCTCATGAAACAAGGCCGGGTTACGGAAGAGTTTCTTGGAAATGAAATTACTGAAAATGATTTATATCAAAAACTGGTTGGTACTGTAGCATGAATTTGAACAAGCGATATGGCGGAAACGGTTATAAGGAAGTGCTAAAATGAAAAAAATCGTTCTGAAAAATGAGACGCTCGTTGCCTTAACAATTGTCGGGCTCTCCCTTCTTATCGGACTCATCAATCCCGCTTTTTTTTCGGTTGCCAATTTATTCGATATCGCTAGGAATTGCGTGATTACCGGTATTTTTGCAGTTGGAGTTTTAATTGTGCTTATTTCGGGTGGAATTGATGTTTCTTTCACGGCAATAGCCGCTTTCAGTATGTATGTGACTTGTAAAATACTGGAACTGTTTTCCGTTGACAGCCCGCTGATCGTTGCTTTTTTGATTTCGGGCGGGATTGGAATTCTCCTGGGACTGATTAACGCGGCTTTGATCTATTACTTTAGCTTGCCCACGATGATTGTAACGTTAGGCACCCAAAGTTTGTACCGCGGATTCATGCTGGCTTTTATCGGTACGGCATATATCATAGATATTCCCCAGAGCATGATTGGGCTTTCGAAATACAATTTAATTCACTTTACCGCAGCGGATAAAACAATGATCGGCTTACATTCTTCCATTCTTTTCCTGATCGCAGTGATCGTTTTAGGCTGGTTGATACTTCGGTTTACAATGATCGGCAGAGGTATTTTCGCCATCGGTGGAGACATTGAAGCGGCGAAAAGAGTTGGCTTTAATGTAAAAAACATTCAGTTCTTTGTTTACAGCTTTGTTGGATTAATTTCCGGAATTGCCGGCATCATTCAGGCCTCCTTGACCAGAGTGGCCAATCCCTTTGATATCGTGGGAACCGAATTAAATGTAATAGCAGCAGTCGTCTTGGGAGGCGCCAGAATTACCGGCGGTTATGGAACCATTATTGGAACAATGTTGGGTGTTTGTTTGGTAGTCATTATCAATAATAGTTTGATTTTACTGGGAGTCCCGTCATATTGCCAACAAGTGGTGACAGGCTTGCTGATATTGCTGGGAACTGGAATACCAGCCTACCAAAGCAAGGGAAAAGAATCCGGCCGAGAGCAGATTTGTTGAAGGGATCATTATCCACGATGGAGGTATTGCAATGAATAATAAAGACAAACAATCCAACCCGGATGTCCCGAAGAGTACCTTTTTGAATAACACTTTTTCCCGTTTTGTAGCGTGTGATAGAAGCTTTTTGAGGCTTTTCCTGATTACTGTTTCCATTTTTATCTTGATGGCGATTTTGCAGCCTGATTTATTCTTGACCAGCAGTAATTTTAATTCCATGTCCTTTCAATTTCCCGAGTATGGTATTTTGGCAATGGCGATTATGATTACCATGTTAACCGGGGGGATTGATCTTTCGATTGTTGGTATTGCCAACCTATCGGCTATTTTGTCAGCGCTTATCTTGACAAAGTTTATTCCGCAAGGCGGCCCAAATGAAAATATCCTTTGGATTATCGTTGGGGCGATTGCTGTTTCCATAGTAACCGGAATCATCTGTGGTTTCTTGAACGGTTTGTTTATTACCAAAATAGGGATAACACCGATATTGGCAACGCTTGGGACGATGCAACTTTTTACCGGGATTGCCATAGTAATTACAAAGGGAACAGCTATTTATGGATTTCCAGAACAATTTTCAAATATTGGAAATGGTTCTTGGGGATTTATTCCGGTGCCGTTGGTAGTTTTTGCGCTGATTGTTTGTGCTTTTGTAATTATTTTAAATAAAACTCCCTATGGTTTTAAGGTTTATATGATTGGAACCAATCCAACCGCCTCGCTTTTTTCAGGAATCGATAACAAGCTCATATTAATTAAAACCTACATATTTAGCGGAGTTTTATCATCGATGGCGGGGATCATCATGATTGCCCGAACCAATTCCGCAAAGGCCGATTACGGCACTTCTTACACATTACAGGCTATTTTAATTGCAGTGCTTGGGGGAGTGAATCCCAACGGGGGCTTTGGAAGCGTTGCCGGATTGGTTATGGCCATTTTATCCCTGCAGTTTTTATCCAGCGGTTTTAATATGCTCCGGTTCAGCAATTTCTTCAAAGAATTTGTATGGGGTGCAGTTCTGATTATTGTCATGATTATCAATTATTATGGAAACAAACGGCATTCGAAAAAAAAAGTGAACGACAAGCATTGACAGCTGACTAAATAAAGGGAAAGAGGTATGCCCAATGAATACCATGGATGTACTGAAAAAATTTATGCTAACACCGGCATTATCAGGTTATGAAAATGAAATGGCCTATAATCTCCGGGATGAATTCAGCCGGTATTCCAATGACGTAAGGATTGATCGGGTAGGAAACACCATTGCCAAGTTTGAAGGCAGCGATAAAAAAGCACCCACCATAATGATTTATGCCCATATCGATCAATTGGGATTTATTGTCCGCAGGATTGATCCGGATGGTTTCATTCAGCTTGAACGTCTTGGCGGCATTCCGGAAAAAGTTCTCCCCGGCCTCAATGTAATGATTTCTACTTTGGAGGGAAATTATGTGCCGGGTGTCTTTGGTAATAAATCACACCATGTAACGCCACCGGAAGAAAAATATAAAGTGGATGCTATTTCCTCCATGTATGTTGATATCGGAGCCTCATCCGCGGATGAGGTACGGAGCTTGGGAATTGAAATCGGTTGTCCGGTTGTGTACAAACCTTATTTTGAGCAATTGCTGGGTACGAAAGTTGCCGGAACATCGATCGATAATCGCGGCGGGGTTACTGCACTGGTTTATATCGCAAGTTTATTGCAAAAGGAAACCCCCCGTTCAACGGTTTATCTGGTTGGGACAGTTTGGGAAGAATACAATTTGCGCGGCGCAACGCTGGCCGCCAGATCCTGTAGGCCGGACATTGCCATTGCACTGGATGTTGTCCTCACAGGGGATACCCCCGACTTAAAAAACAGGTTTGAGGTTTTTCTTGGGAAAGGTCCGGCATTAATGATGTACAATTTTCATGGCCGCGGTACATTGAACGGAACGATTCCCCATAAGGGACTGGTGGATTTGGCTATCCGTTCGGCCCGGCAATTCAATATTCCGCTTCAACGTTTTGCCGCAGTGGGTATTCTTACCGATTCATCCTATGTTCAGCTTGAGGGCAATGGTATTGCCGCTCTGGAACTCGGCTTCCCGGCCAGATATACCCATACGCCCACAGAAGTTTGTGATATAAAGGATTTGGAACAATTGGCTCAATTGATTGATGGAATGGTACGGGGGATTGATGAATCCTTTAATCTTTCCCGGTTTTGATAAGCACTTCGTTTGACGGATAAATGATTGCAAAGAAGGTGATCCGTTGGCAGGACAATATTTTATGGGGATTGATATCGGTACTTATGAAAGCAAAGGTTTGCTTATGGAGGATAACGGCAAGATTATCGCCACCCAGGCTCATCCGCACACGATGGAAGTCCCGGAACCCGGTTTTGCCGAACATGATGCAGAGAAGATCTGGTGGGGCGATTTTTGCGAAATATCCCGCCGGCTAATCGAATCATCCCAAGTGAATCCCAAAGACATTCGCGGAGTGGGATGCAGCACAATCGCACCCTGTTGTCTCCCGGTCGATCAAAACTGCGTCCCTTTGCGAAAAGCAATTCTTTATGGAGTGGATACCCGGGCCAGTGATGAAATCGAGTATCTCAACAAAAAGCTGGGTGAGGATTTCGTTTTAAACCGCTACGGCAATCCGATCACCACCCAATCGATCGGGCCCAAAATTTTATGGCTTAAAAATCATGAACCGGAAATCTATCAAAAAGCGGCAAAGTTCATCACCGGTTCAACCTATCTTGTTGCAAAGTTAACGGGAGAATATGTTATCGATCATTATACGGCTTCTTATTTCACCCCGATGTATGACATGGAAAAAGGCGATTGGGATTTTCCAAATTTAAGTGAATTTTGCCGGAAAGATCAACTGGCGGCTTGCAAATGGACGGATGAAACGGTGGGTCTGGTAAGCGCAAAAGCCGCCCAAGAAACCGGACTGGCACCGGGAACTCCCGTCATTGCCGGTACCGCCGATGCTTCGGCGGAAGCTGCGGGAGTCGGGGTTTTTGAGCCGGACGATATGATGTTGATGTTTGGTTCTTCGATCTTTATGATTCATGTCGTTTCAAATCGGATGGCGGACAAAAGGTTTTGGACCGGCCCCTATTTGTTCGAAGGGACTCAGATGGTTGCCGCAGGCATGTCTACGGCGGGTACCTTAACCCGATGGTACCGGGACAATTTCGCCCAGGATTTGGTTGCTCAGGCCCGGATTGACGGCATCAATGCTTATGAGCTGTTGATGAAAAAAATAGAACATATCCCGGTGGGCTCCGAAGGGTTGATTGTCTTACCCTACTTCAGCGGCGAGCGGACGCCCATTAATGATCCCAAGGCCCGCGGCGTTATTTTCGGATTGACCTTATTGCATACCAAAGAGCACATTTATCATGCTTGTTTGGAAGGGGTTGGATACGGTATTGCCCAGCATTTCAAAGGATTTTCGGAGATGGGAATCCAAACGAAGAAGATTGTTGCGGTGGGAGGTGGTACTAAAAACCCCAAATGGCTTCAGATAGTTGCAGATGTTTGCGGTTCCGAGTTATATGTCGGAATGGCTTATGGCGCAGCTTATGGAGATGCATTATTGGCAGCCCTGGGTACAGGTTCATTTAAAAACCCAAAAGAGATGTGTCAACATATTCGGTTTAACCAAAAAGTAATACCCAATCCGGTTCATACAGCGCAATATGAGCCTTATCTAAAATATTATTCGGAACTTTATCAACAAACGAAGAGTCTCATGCACCAATTATAAAAAATACATCATTGGAGGGTTTGTCGTTATGCAGTGGATTAAAGAATTGTTTGGAGTCAATAAACCGATTATCGCAATGTGTCATTTTCAGGCCATGCCTGGGGATCCGTATTATGATGAGAAAGGCGGCATGGAAAAAGTAGTTGAACTTGCCCGGCATGACCTTTTAGCGCTTCAAGAAGGCGGCGTTGACGCCGTAATGTTTTCCAATGAGTTTAGTCTGCCCTATCTGACCAAAGTCAAAACGGAAACCACAGCTGCCATGGCCAGGGTAATCGGACAATTGTTGAGTGATATCAAAGTGCCTTTCGGAGTCAACGTTTTATGGGATCCCTATGCTTCAATCGATTTGGCGGCGGCGACAGGGGCTAAATTTATTCGTGAGATTATTACCGGTGTTTATGCCAGCGATTTTGGCCTTTGGAATACGAATGTCGGTCAAACGATCCGTCACAAAAATGAGTTGGGGGTACCGGATGTCAAAATGTTTTTCAACATTGTTCCGGAGGCAGCTACTTACTTGGGAAACCGGGATATTTGTTCCATCGCCCGATCCACGGTTTTTAATAACCGTCCCGATGCATTATGTGTTTCCGGCTTAACGGCGGGAGTGGAGACGGATACTCAGACTCTGATTCAGGTTAAAAAAGTTGTACCGGATACGGTGATATTTTGTAATACCGGTTGCCGTTTGGAAAATGTTGAGCGTCAACTTGCCGTTGCCGATGGCGCAATTGTCGGCACAACTTTTAAGATGGACGGCAAATTTGAGAATTTGGTTGATCAATCCAGAGTGAAGGTATTTATGGACAAAGTGAAATCGATTCGTTAAGTCAAACATTAAAAATATATTGACGTAAAGGCTAGCCTAAGGGAGTGCCCCAAAAGTAAATGCGTGGGCAGGCGCACGCCTGATAAAAATATACCATAGATAGAAGCTTGCTTATTGGAGTGACTATATATGGTATATTTTATTTTAGACAGTATGCTGGATAAATTTGGAAACTAATTCATTAAAAAAGTTTTTCTCCGTTAGGAATCCTTTGTTTTTCAGTGATTTCTCCATAAAAAAATCCCATAAGTGAGTATTTTTTCATTGGACAAACAATATATAGTGTAATAAAATAGTAATGCCAACAAGATGTGGTGTTCGGTTTGGGGTCGGCTGTTCCAGCTAGAATCCGGGATGAATATATTTTTCGGATAATTCCTCGCTCCAGCCTCCAGCTCACGCCCTGAGGCCGTCTGAAAAAGCAATTCAAAATCAATAAGAATGCAATTGATAGCTTTCTTGCGCAGGGCGCAGAGTGTTTTTCTTAACAATGTTTTTGTCTTTTCTCTGCGCCTTGGCGGGAGAATAGATCTTTTAGACTTCAAAGTATTTTCCAGGGCGAATTCTTTTTTTAAAAGTGGTTTTTCAGATAAACGGAGGGGATGAAAAGTGGAGTTATCCACGAATGCAAAAGCTGTTTTAGAACGACGTTATCTTCGGAAGGATGCCGGGAAACCCATCGAAACAGCGGAGGATATGTTAAAAAGGGTTACCGCTCATGTCGTAGCGATCGAAGCAACAGCTTTTAACACTCCGGAGAATGAACTGACGGAACTGAAAGAATCTTTTTTTACGGTCATGGATCAAAAGAAGTTTATGCCCAATTCACCGACTTTGATGAATGCCGGGAGGGAACTGGGCCAACTTTCGGCTTGTTTTGTGCTGCCTATTGACGACTCCATGGAAAGTATTTTTGAATCTTTGAAAACCGCGGCCCTGATTCACAAGAGCGGGGGCGGCACCGGATTTAGTTTTTCGCGGATCCGGCCTAAAAACGATCAGGTCGGCAGCACCGGCGGTGTGGCCAGCGGGCCCCTATCCTTTTTGCGGGTTTTCAATGCCAGCACCGAAGCGGTCAAACAGGGCGGCACCCGCCGCGGCGCCAATATGGGCATCCTGCGGGTGGATCATCCCGATATCATGGAATTTATCTCCGCCAAAGAAGTGAAAGGCGAGATTACCAATTTTAATTTATCGGTGGCGGTTACCGATGTTTTTATGGAAGCTCTTGAGAAGGGCGAATCTTATTATTTGGTCAATCCCCACACCAAACAACCGGTGGGCAAGTTACCGGCCCGCGAGGTATTTGAGAAAATCGTCCTTTCGGCCTGGGCCGGTGGTGAACCGGGGATTATCTTTATTGACCGGATGAATGAAGCCAATCCCACTCCGCAGGTGGGAGCGGTTGAAAGCACCAATCCCTGCGGGGAGCAGCCGTTGCTCCCTTATGAATCCTGCAATTTGGGCTCTCTTAACCTGGCCCTGATGGTCCGTAAAAATGATGAGGGCCGCTATGAAATGGACTGGGATGAACTGGCCCGGGTGACCCATCTGGCAGTGCGCTTTTTGGATAATGTCATTGAAGCCAACCGCTTCCCCATTACAGAGATTGAAAAAGTCACCAAGTCCAACCGGAAAATCGGCCTGGGGATCATGGGCTGGGCCGATTTGTTGATGAAATTGAAAATATCTTACTGTGGGGAAGAAGCACTGGCTTTGGCGGAAAAAGTGATGGGGTTTATCGATGGGGAGTCCAAGCAAGCCTCGGTGGAGTTGGCCAAAGTTCGCGGCACTTTCGCTAATTTCAAGGGCAGTATTTATGACTGCAAAAACGGTCTACAATTACGCAACGCCACCACCACAACTATCGCCCCCACCGGCACCATCAGCATTATCTGCGATACCAGCGGCGGGATTGAACCCTTATTTTCGCTGGCCTTTACCCGCCAGATCATGGATAACGACCGGCTCATCGAGGTCGACCATACTTTTGAGGAGATCGCCAAGGCCGAGGGATTTTATAGCAAAGAATTGATTGAGAAAATCGCCGAACACGGCAGTGTTCAGGAGATGGAAGAAATACCGGAGGATTGGCGAAAGGTATTCGTGACGGCCCATGATATCGATCCCGAATGGCATATCCGGATGCAGGCCGCTTTTCAGAAACATACCGATAATGCGGTTTCCAAGACCATTAATTTCCCCAGCAGCGCCACGCCCGAACAAGTGGCCGAGGCCTATCATTTAGCTTATAAACTGGGTTGCAAAGGATTGACTGTTTACCGCGACGGCAGTTTGGACAACCAGCCGATGCAGAAGGGAATTGCCGCCACCCCGGCCTTTACCGCTCCGGAGGCTTCTTCCGAAGCACGCTTCTCCTATGGTGAATGGGGCCATTTACAGCCTATCAAGCGTCCGAAGAGTCTGACCGGGGTTACCGACACCCGGCTTACTCCGGAGGGAAACCTTTATTTGACGCTGAATTTTCACAATAACCATCCTTTTGAGCTCTTTGCCCAGATCGGCAAGGCCGGCAGCGATATTTCAGCTTTCACCGAGGCCATTGCCAGGTTAATCTCATTGGCTTTCCGCTGCGGCGTTGATCCGGAAACGATCGCCGATGAATTGACCGGCATCGGCGGCAGCCGGTTTGTGGGATTCGGCCCCAACCGGGTACGTTCGGTCCCCGATGCCATCGGCCAGTTTTTAACCGAATACCTTAATAAGATGGCAGACAACGACTCCAAGTCCGAACTTTCCGCTCAACTGGAGCTAGGCCTGGCTGCATCCACCGAACCGGCTCCGGTCAAAGTCCAATCCGGCCATGGGAACGGAAAGAACGGCAAGGTTACATACAATCTCTGTCCGGTTTGCGGGATGCATACTTTCGGATTCGTGGAAGGGTGCGCCAAGTGCATGAGCTGCGGGCATTCGGAGTGCTGAGGGACCTCACTCTTGCTCTCCCCTAATGAAGTGTGTTCGAAGAAGCATAATCAAGGGGAGAGTAACCGATGGCTTTGGGGGCTATGTAGTAAAAATACGTTGTTGAATTTGTAATAAAGTTATTAAATTTAGAGATCTAGCTTTTGGAAGTACATCAAGTCCTTTGCCCGTTTATGAGTGGGTGAGGGATTTTAATTTTTTAACAAGGGGTTTAACCCCCGGCTTCGATAATTGACTAGTGATGAGAAATATCGGTCTTTATGGCCAGCCCTAGTGGGCGCGGCCTAAAATTAAAGCAGATTCAAGATCCTATAAGTGAATGAAAGCATATACAAAGCAAGTAAGATAATCCATTGTTATAAACTCAACTTTCGCAGAACGAATTGGGTAAATAACACTTGATATACATGGGTAAACCCATAAACCAATTACGAAGTTGACAATCAATAAATTTACGGATCTTGTGGCAAACATTAGCAGAAATATCC
>JAEVYU010000005.1 GCA_023392595.1 Bacillota bacterium
AAGAAATGCAGCTACTTGTTGCAGTCTATCGACCTTCCCCTCCCTTTAGCATTTGAATCAGACCAGCGGTCAAAGGGAGGGGAAATGCTACCGAACATCTTTTACCGACCGGGTTCCTGAAGGGGTGTCTATGATAAAAGTCAAGAAATATTTAAGCAACTAATTTTTTAAACTCAATCAGTTTTGAATTATATAGTTTATCATCAGTCCAATAGAACTGTTTTTTACGTTTAAGCATGTAATAAACACAAACAAGTACCTTTCGTATCATTGCCATTCTGTACACACCAGCCTTTTTGCCAATCTTCACACGTTCATAAAAAGCATTTAAAGGTTCTCCGGATTGTGCAAAATGATTGATCGATTGCGCCAATAAAGAACAGCTTAATGAACGTGCAAATTTATTGGTTGAACCAATAGTAGTAGATTTATTTGACGATTTGACTTTTGGTGCTGTCCTTAAATAAGCACAGAACTTCTTTACACAAGGGAATCGGTTTATATCGACTACGTCTGCCATTAACGCTATGGCCGTTAACGGGCTGAAGCCTTTAATACTTAATAAAAGCTTGATTTCGTTTGGAAAAAGTCGATTCCCTAGTTGATAAATTACTTTTTTAAGTTCTTCGGTCTCTTGTTCTATATTTTCGATCTGTTTAAATAGTAACCGAATTTGCACCTTCCAGGCCTGGCTTAATGGTAATGCTAACAGTTTAGTTCTATAAGCCGGCTCAGATATCTCTTTTCGAATGACTGGAATTCCGTTTTGCTTTAGAATCGAGTGAATCCTATTTTTGAATTGAGTAGTGGTTTTTTTGTTCAATTGATAGGTTGAAAAAAGGCCACGAAGTTCTCTGACTTCAATCGGAGGAACAAATACTGTAGGCAAATCTTCCTGATCGCCGTTGGCCATCACAAAGAAAGCTAATCTTTTGACCAGTTTTTTCCCGTCGATTTTATCAGTTTTATTGATGTTCTGTTTAAATTTGTTGACATCAAGAATAAAACATTTTTTAACCAGGTCTTTAACTTGGTCATGAAACCAAAAGGAATTGGTACAAGCTTCGACAATAATGTAATCTTCTTTTCCCAATTGTGTTTTGAAGTTTTGTAATGAACCTTCATCCAAAAAATATTTAGCCGTTACAATCTTCCCTTGATCCGGACCATCTTCAAAAGAAAGTCTGGAATCAAGAAATGAATCTAAATGGAGGTCAATACTATGAAAAATCACTTAATCAACTCCTTTTAGTTATGATAACTGCTGTTCCCTTGACGGTCGATAAACTTACCAAGCGTCTATTCGGGATGACGGAAATTCCGCCTCCCATTTTGTCGGTACGGTAGATGGCTGAACTAAATGAGTCGACGGGCTTTTTATCCCAACACCCCTTACAGCCATCACTTTCAGTTAAGTGTTATCTCAACTAAAAGTATACCATCTACCGTCCATCAATAGGAACTTCCACTTTTATCATAACAATGAGTCGATAGACCGGCAGCTTTAACAGCCAAAGTGGTTTAAAGGATATTTTTTAGCAATAGTTTGAATATTTCCGGTAAATCGGATGAATGGCAGGAAATTATAGGTAAATGGGGAATGCTTTTTTGATGAAGAATTAACATAGGGGAATAAACAGAGTGGCGGGTAGATTGCTTTGGACGGTTGGTTGGGAAAGAAATAAGCCATAGCCGCACTGCTAAAGTTTTTATATACGACTTATGTCATATATGATTAAAATATATGCGCGTATACGACATAAGTCGGGAATGCAGTGGTTATACGACATGGGGGGCAAAAACGCGGCGCTTCCTGCGCCGATCTCTAGAAAAAACTTTGAAGCTTTATGAAAACATTGAGGTGAATCTTGGATGGATAGAAATGAAATAGTTGATAAAGCTTTAGGAATTCATGGATATGATTTTAAGTTTAATACTAAACCTTTGATAATTGGCGGATTAGCTATGGAGTACTACGGATTAAGGAAAAGAGGCCAAGATATTGATCTTATTATTACAAATGATGACTACATAAATTTATCAAAAAAGTACCCTAACAACAAAAAAGATATATGGGGAGACCTAGGAGTTGTTATCAATGACTTTGAAATATGGAGAAGTATTGCACTATTAGATTATAATTTTTACGCCGAGGGCTCAATAGAATATTGTGATTATAAAGTAGTTTCATTTGATAGATTGTTTTTTATGAGAGCATTAGCCTTAGGAGTAGACAAGTATAAAAATGACTTTGAATTAATGAAACAGCATTTATTAAAACATCAGCCAATTGATTTTATAGAATACCAGAATAAACATATTGAAAATTATAAATCTGTTCCTGGTGGTGTTATATTTAATGACGAATATTAAAATATTTTGTAAGGCCGCAGCATCCTTGCTGCTCTTGCTTTGAGGGGCCACCCCACGTTACTGCTTACAGGCGCGGTGATTCGAAGATGAATATTCGAAGAAGAAAGTGGTATCACGAAGTGTATTCAAGAGGTTAATTCACGAAGAATCGCGCCATATCGTTGGTCCTAAGTCGAATACACTAAGGTCCAGCGATGTCAGTAACGCGGAGACGTTAGGCGACATACTAAGCCTTGTGGCCGGCCCATCGTGGGCACGGCCATTGAATGAAAGTAAATTCGAAGAAGCCATTTTAAAGTTTTCCTAAGTAAAAGAGTTAAATTTCATAGTGGGGTTTTATCTGAAACCCCTATTGATTGAGCAATAATGTGAATGAAAGGAAGATTACTATGGTTGTAGTAACACCCGGCTTTAATTTCAATGGACAATGTGAAGAAGCTATAGCATTATACGAAAAGGCTTTTGGCGCAACAACTAAGTTTATAATGCGATATTCGGATGCTAATAAGAGAGATTGGAAATTTCCGTTAACTGATGACCAAAAAAACATGGTCTATCATGCAGAAATGTTTATTGGAAATCAGCGAGTAATGTTCTCAGATATAATAGAATTTGACTTATCGAAAGGTACGTCATTATTCCTGGTAATAACCTTTGAAGATGCTGAAAGTGTAAAAAAGGCATATGAAATTTTAAAAGAAGGAAGTACAATAGTTTATCCGATGAAAAGTACCACTTATAGCTCTTGTTTTGTTTCTTTAATAGATAAATTCGGCTTTCGTTGGGTATTAATGACAGAACAAACTGACAAGTAATTTTCTTTGAACGTCCATCCAACCTTCCTTGGTTCGGTTGTCGTGAAAGTATAACTGAATGGGATGGGCTGGCACTGCGGAGATCAGCTCTGTTCCTGCTTCGGGGCTGCATTATGTTTTATTATCTTCAGGAACAAATGATTTTATAATTCTTTTAGATCGTATACCATCAATAAACCCTTGTTCATACATGATTCCTTCTGATATACATTGCATTGAAGTGTTAATTGTTTCGTATTCACCGATTAATTTTTTGACTTGATCCGGCAGATTATCCTTGATTTGATGATGAACTTTAGTACTATAATCAGCTAGTTCTTTGTATTTTTTATTTTTAATCACGAATTTATTCCCGATTTCGTCTACCCTATCTTCGATAAATTTTTTGAGGGAACCTTTGAAATTTTGAAACATTCAACATCACCCTTAAAAGTTATTTATTAACTTTATAAGGTTATTATATAGCTCTATATTATCAGTGTCAAGATGATTTTTGACTTTGAAAGGTTAATTTATAATTTATTTGTTAAAAATATGATAGTATAGAGGTAATATTTGACCATAGGAGTGATGCAATTAATGCTTAAATGCAACTTAAGAAGACTGATGGCCGACCATAAAATTGACGATATTTCAGAATTGATGAAGCTGTCTGGACTTAGCCGTAACTCAATTAATAAGCTTTACCGAGAAAATGATATTGAGAGTACGAAACTTGAGACATTATTCAAGTTGTGTAATGTTTTTGGGTGTAAGTTATCGGAACTTATTGAGTATATGCCAGAGAAGCTGTAAATATATTGATAGTTGATACAATATTAATGTAGGTAATTCGTTAGGTAAATTGCTCTGCAAGAATTCATCTATCTATGTTGAATTAAATTTTGTTGTTGTCAGTAATCACTGTTAGAAAACGAACGTCTATTTGACCTAACTCGCGTCTTTCGCGAAGGCGGACTCATCCCCAACGATGTTATTCAAAGTAGCTGACCTTTTCTCGATAAAACAGACACCCGGTTTCAAAAATCCGAATCCGGTTTTGACGTGATCTTTTTAACTGTAAAAAATTTCTTGGATATATTTCATGGTGTTGATAAAATGTAATTACATAATAATAACCGCATAAGGAGAGCGCTACCCCCATGAAAATGGACATTATTAAGATAGAAAATTCCAAAGGGATTCGGCTTCCGCAGGCAGTTTTGAAGCAATGTGGGATTGATTCGAAAGTAGAGCTGGAAGTTAAAGATAACGATATCATTTTAAAACCGGTAAAGAACCCACGTGAAGGCTGGGCTGCGGCTTTTAAACTCATGCGGAAAAACAATGATGATGTTTTATTAATATCGGAAGAAATCGATCATGCTATGTTGGAGGAATGGGATGAGCCAAAGCATTGATCAATATTCATTGTATTGGATCAAATCCGTTCCATTGACAAAACTAGATTTTGTGAAAAAATAGGGGCTTAAGCGCCGAAGAAGTTATTCAAGTAAAAAGTGTTATTAAGGAAATGTTAGTCGATTAAGGCTTTATAAAGTAAGTTGAAATGGGTTTAGTATCGGTTCAATAGAGAAGCCTCTTGAAATATAAAAGAACTGCCAAAAGCGCTGCCCAACTTGATTTACTGCGGCACTTTTTGGGCACCCAAAGTCATGAAAAAGGTGATAGAATATTATTGTCGGAAGAAGTCAGAGAAGGCCCGCTACCTAAAGGTAGCGGGTTTTTTAATGGAGTTTGAAAAATATCCGACATCTTTACGGCTCCTATCCGCTAGATGTCAATTTGCAGTCATGGCAGGGGGCCGTGAACTAAGGGTCTGTTGCAAAATAAGATTTATCGATAGAGAAATACAATATATATAAAGCTTTGCCAATTATTTATGCTATATATTGTATTTCTCATTGATTTTAATCAATCACTTTTGCAACAGCCTCTTCAGTTAGAGCGCCGGAAACCATTGGTATTCCGGGGTTTTAAATTTACGAAAGGAGGAGGTGATATCCATGTATAAAACATTTGCGCATCAGATCAATAAGGCCAAGAATATGTTGGATGGCTTGAAAGCCAATACGGACAAGTTGGCCAAATGGGGGATTACGGCTGATTTTATTGCCGCCATGTCCAGCCTGCATGATCGGGCCAACCAGCTTGAGAGTAAGAGGAACGCTTTGAACGCCAGCACCCAGGAGGCTACCGCCGAGCAACAGCAAATTATGGCCGACTTAAACAACCAGTACAGCGTAGCCAAAAGGTTGGTTAAGATCGAAATGTCCCAGGAATCCTGGCCGGCATTCGGATTCAGAGCGGGTGAATTTGCAGCCAAAGAGCCGCCGGAAACACCGGAGACAGTGAAAGAAGTTGTATCGTGAAGAAATTTTAAAATTTGAATGATATGTGGGGTTGCCTGTCCTTTCAACCGCTTTTTTAGGAAGTGGTTGAAAGGATATTTTTTAGCAATAGTTTGAATGTTTCAGGCAAATCGGATGAAAGGCAGGAAATTATAGGTAAATAGGGAATGTTCTTTTTGAAGGAAGTGAATTCCTGGAAGTTAAATCCTAAAGTTGGGGCCTGGCATGGCTCCCTGAATAGATGAGTAATGTAACACGCAGCCACCCCGGTAACCTACAACAATAACGGTCATCGTGGCCGCATAAAAAAGGAGAAATAAAAATGAAAAAGATCATGAGGGTGGTTATTTTCTTTATTCTGCTTGTTGGAATTCCAGGTAATATTGCCAATGCTTTTGTGCCGTCCTCTATAAAAGCGGATGCCGAATATAAAACAATCGTTTATTTTACGAAAGCAACTTCAAAAAACCCCTTATCGGTACATTTTGAAATTAAAAATAGCGGTAAATCTCCGGTTGAATTGGCCAACTTTGTATTTACATTTGAAAATTTAACCGATAAAACCCATTTTTGGGGAGTAACACCCATCTTCCGATATACCAATCGTTCATTGCAAATCGATAAAAATAAAAAAATATCAATTACAATTCCATTATCGGAGTTTAAGTTTGTCAATACGGATGGATCAAGTATAGCATTGGAACAGGTTGAAGAGATGATTAAAAAATAAAATGACGATTGGTTTGTTCATGTTTCAATGTCATCGTACGAAGAATTCAAACAAAATCATTTTTCCTCCCTTGATCCGGATTTTCCACGGAATTTTCAATTTGAGGAAGAATAAGTCCGGAGCTCAGAGCTGCGTCATTTAAGTTTATGGCGGTATTGTGCCGCAAAAAAAATATTGAGGTGGGTTTTGATGAAAAAATACTTGTTTGGATTATTACTTATTTTTGTAATGACTTCCTTTGTGTTTGCGGAAGAAAACAGCGAAAAAATTGAAATTAAAGGAAGCTTCACTGAGGGAGCTACGTACCGTTTTCACCAAGTATATACTGAAAAAATCACCCAAGATATTCCTGACGAAACTCGATGTGGCACAATAAATACAAATATTGATTCCATCTATTCGTGCAAAGTCAAGAAAGTATTCCGAAATAAAGCCTATGTAATTGAATTTTGTACGGAATCAATAAAACGAACTCAAAGTGGGCCTGACGGTGCAAGATCCTATGATTCATCTGATATCTTTGGTAATGTTACTTTCTTAGATATACCGCTAGCTATTCTTTCGTCAAATAGTTTTGAAATGAAATTGGATTCAAATGGGAAATGTAAGGTAATTAAAGGTTATGAAAATATAATTAAGGATTATATAAAGAGCATTGACTTTTCAAGTTTACCAAAAGGGACAAAAGGGTTCTTAAAAAGTTATCTTAATAAAAGTATTGGAAACAAAGCTCTTGAAGAAATGTTTCAAAACGATATATTCCCCAAAAAATCTGTTGCTATTAATGATTCTTGGGAGAATCAAAAAGTATCCACAAGTAATATTCCGTATATCTCCAATTCTATTTTCACATTAAAAGATCGAAGAAATAATATTTTAACGATTGATATAAAATCAGGGATTCAGGCTAATTTAAAAGCTCCCTCTCCTGTCATTTTTAACAATTATGAAATGAAATATGATTTTATAGGAGAAGAGACAGGAACTATTGAACTTTTTGAAACAGAAGGAATCATTCTAAGATATCAAGTGAATAGTAAACTAGTTGGAGAATTAGTAGCGGTAAAAGGGCCGAATGATTTTAAAGATAAAAAGTGGCCATTTAATCTAGAATCGGAAACAATAATTGAATACATGCCTGAAGGGTTGGAGAGTGATGAAGAAATTTAGCCATCCTCGGTTACGGCACATAACACAATGAAACTATTCGGATGCAATGAAGTTTATTCATGAAGTTGTCTTGCCCACATTTTAAAACCAAGTCGGCTTGGGCCACTAGGTTTTTAAATGACCGGAACCGGTGGACTTAACTTAAAAATTGAATCGCATAAACCCGTCATTGTGATAGTCGGGAAAATGGAGGCGATAATTTTGGGTACTTGGGGTTTTGACATTTTCGAAGATGATCTAACAATGGATGTAAAAGATTGTTTTGATGAGCTTAAGGTAAAGGGTTTTAATCCTTTTGAAGCAACAGTTAAAGTAATGAACATATTTGCTGATGTATTAAAAGAAGCTGATTGTAAGTTTCTTGTTTTTGTAGCTTTGACAAAATTGCAGATGGAGTCAGGGAGTTTACAAAAAGAACTTCTTGATAAATTTTTGGATATTGACGAAAATGTCGATCTGGATAAATGGAAAAAATCCGGTTTGACTCAATACTGGAAAAGGAAATCAGTCCTAAAAAAATTTAAAAAAGAAATCGGCAAAATTCCCCCTCTCTCGAAAGTTACATTTGAATCATTAAAATATTGCATAACGGATACTGATAATCCTGAAAACTTGAAATTCACAGTATATGAATTATACAACCCGAATACAGGAAAACCAGTATATGTTGGAAGTACAGCTTATTATAATCAAAGAACTAAATTTATGGAAACACAAATTTTCAATTGAAAATCGTCCATTGTTGAAAGGGATAAAAGCGGCCTACCCAAGAACTAAAATCCAATTGAATATTTATTGGGCGAAGCAGAAAAGCCGGATTAAAAACCGAACAAGATGTTGTTGATTTGATTAAAAGTATTCGGAAAGCTTTGGGAGAGGAATTATCAGAATAATGACTGATATGAATATATTAAATTCAGCCATTCTCCTATCAACCCAGGTTTATACGCTCTGAAGTATTTTCATCCGAATGTGAAGTGGAATTTTGCGGCCATGCCACCATTGCCTGCATGTATGATCTGATCAAGAATGATCCCCAATTATGGGATATGCAGACGGTTACAAATCAAAACATCTAAGGGCGAACTTCCTGTGTTCGATTAAAAAAGAGGATATTTATTATACATATGAACAAGGAATCTTTACAGAGATAATGATTAAATAAAACCGTGTTGACGCATCACCAGGGCGCCCGAACGTCAAAGTGAGCGAAAGACTTGGGCCCCAAATGTCAGAAAGTAAGTGTTTTCGATCACTTCATAAAGGAGACCGTCAGATGAAACATTCCTATATTTTTGAAGAAGGAAATTGGAAAGCTACGGGACTTTATTTTGATCATGAGGGTCATGAAGTTGGCGTTTACGGAGAAACAACCATCAAACATTTCAAGGATGAATGGGTTTTGGATGGATTTATGGAGCTGAAAATCGAAAATCCCCTCAGGTTTTTTAATAAGTACTCCATCGTACCGCTGCCGGATAATAAAGACTATACAAAATGGACATCGGAAAATCCGGCGTTGGGGAAATTGAGTGGAAAATTTATGGTCATCGGTGATACGATTTTGTCATCGTATACTTCCGAAAACGGTATTTATTCCGGCGCGGAAAGCTTGTTTAGAATCGACGAAAACAAGTATCTCAATCGAGGCTTTGCTTTTAATGGGGAAAACAAACTTTCATCATGGGAAGTTACATTGGAACGAAAGGAGCAGTAAAAAATGAATAACATACCCACTATCCAATTGAAGACAATTGTACTGGATTGCCCCGATATTCAAGCTTTGTCCGATTTTTATATTCGGATGCTTGGATGGGAAAAGGACTTTGTAGAGGAAGGGTATTTTCTGGAAATCCGTTCGCCGCTTAGTAGTGTGAAGATCGCCTTTCAAACCAACACGGATTACGTTTCGCCGGTTTGGCCGGAAGAACCCAATGCGCAGCAGCAGATGGTGCACATCGACTTTGCGGTGCGAAGTAAGGAAGAGATGGAACGTGCTGTGAGACACGCAATTTCATGGGGCGCAACGAAAGCGGACACCCAGTATAGCGGCGAGTGGACGGTCATGTTTGATCCTGTGGGGCATCCGTTTTGTTTTGTCGTCGAATGATATGAATATACAATCAAGAAATTCGCGGCAAGGCTTTTTTGCTGTTTTTGGCGCCATTGAAAGGCTAATTCCACGTCGCCTTTAGGTTTATCAGTTTAAAGAAGATGCACTTTTATTTTACGGGGTGTGAATATGGAATGGATAGTAAGACGATTAGACAACGCTGAACTTGATGCGGCGCTTTCACTGGCCTGGAAAACCTATTTGGAATTTGAAGCTCCTGACTATTCTCCGGAGGGAGTGGCAACATTCAAGCGTGACATCATTGAAAACGCGGCTTTCAGAAATGATTGCCTATTGGGAAAAAACAGAATTTGGGGTGCTTTTGATTTTCAAAATTGGTCGGCATTATTGGCATGCGTGGCGAGAGCCACATTTGTTTAGTGTTTACGCTGGGCGAATATCATCGCAGAGGCATTGCAACTGCAATATTCGATCAATTATTGATAGATGTTTCCATCGAAAATCCTAAGGTGGAAAAAATTACTTTAAATTCCTCTCCATACGGTTTACCGTTTTATCATCATATTGGGTTTGTTGATAGAGGTACTGAACAGACCAAAGATGGTATTCGATACACGCCAATGGTTTACAAATTATAAGCGTGGTTGATTTTGACGTATCTTATGTTCTTGAATGTATGGGGAGAGCTAAATAGTGGACTTTAGCGTTCTAAAGGCCGACCAGAAATATCTTAATGATTGCAAAATGACTTTGCGGAACTCTCAAAGGAGGAATTTGAATGGTACAAATCTTTAACCAACAAAATCTTTTGTTTGAACCCGAACAAGCGCCTGTTCGGGAATACGCTTCGCATACGAGTCAAAATTTGGCGCAACTGGTGAAGTCGAAACATTTACAGTTTGATGTACGCTCTCTTGATCCGGATAAATATTCTTGCCCATATCATTTTCATAGAAATTCGGAAGAAATATTTGTCATCTTATCCGGAAAAGCAACCCTGCGAACCGCTGATGGATTCGTGGAATTATCAGCGGGTGACATCGTTTTTTTTGAGACCGGGCCTCAAGGCGCGCATCAACTCTATAATCATACCCGGCAGGCCTGTCAGTACCTTGATATCCGAACCGAAACGGGTTTGGATGTTTGTGAATATCCGGATTCAGGTAAAATTAACATCCGGCCTTACCGGGAAATATACAAAGTAGAAGATAAAGTGGATTATTATGAAGGAGAAGATAAAGTACGCGAAACATGGAAGGATTGGCATGAAAAGAAATAGGCCATCTGCCATTTCATGGAGTGTTGGGGGCTTTACATCAAAAGGACTTCCTGCATTGGGCGTGAAGAATTAAAGAAAAGACGATTTTTGAGCTGGAATCTAAAAGCAGACTCAGGATGATGGACCCCATTCGAGCGGCTAAGTCGAAGCGCTATTAAGATGTCGGACATCAGTAGTCCTGAGACGAGATATGCAAATAGACGGCGAGAACGTAAAGCAGTTTGGGTCAGAATAAAAAGATTGGAAACCGGAAAATGAAAATGAAAGTTTATTTAGCCGTACTTTTCAGTATATTCATGACGAATTCTTTGTGTTTCGCAAAAGAAGGTAAGATTCGATACTTATGGAGCGGTATTGTGAATCCGCCTAAATGTCATCAAATTATATTTAATGATGGGTATAACGGAATTTATTATGATTTTACCGTTGGCACAAAAAAACCGGAACAAGATACAATCATTTTTTTCTTTACGGGTTCAGATGGTGAAAGTCTGCGCTATTACTTGAAACCTTATTTTAAAGATTTAAATTTGAACGCTACAGTTTATGCCCTTCAAAAACGGAATATTGGTAATTGGAGTATCAAAAAGAGTAATGGTTTTGACCAAAATAATTATCTGGAAAAATGGATTGATGATGACACGTTCTTTATCAAACATATATTAAATACATTAAAAACACATCCAAAAAAGATAGTATCTTTTGGAGTATCGGAAGGTGCAAATAGAGCTGTTATTGCTGCTTCGAAATTTAAGGAAATTACAAATTTAGTAGTTTTAGGAGGCGGAGGCTTAAAACAATCTGAAGAATTGAGTATATTAAGTGAATATTATGGTGGAAATCCAGAGAATTTCAGTAAAAAATTCAGCCAAATTTCAAATGACCCTGAAAATATAAATAAATTCTTTTTGGGTTCGCCTTATAAATATTGGTCGCATGTTTTATTTTTTGATCCGATTCCATACTACACTCAGCTTGAAATACCAATTTTTATTGGCTTTGGAGAGAAAGATAGGAGTGTTCCTATTGAATCTGGATATTTTTTACGTGATAAATTTATAAAACTGGGAAAGAAAAATTTATTTTTTTTGGAAATAAAAGATTGCGGACATAATTTTGATGATAGTAAAGGTATCTCGCATTTGAACGAAATATTTAAATCAATTAGAAACTGGTTACATCACAATGAAAGCTACCGTCCAACTACATATAACATGGCATCGGGCGCTTACGGACGCGGAATAATCATATAGAGTGGGAGTTTTAATTTATAATAATTTACAAATTAGGGGATCATTTCTTTTGCAAGCCTACGTGAATATTCTATAAATCCGGGAGGCCCGGCGCTCCACTCCCCAATCAAGCAGCCTTAGGGCGCTTATATCCGGTTTGTCTAGGCAAGTTTTCAAAGTAAGGAACTGTTATGATAGCGAAAGCGCAAAAGGAAGAGTAAAGTCATGAAATTTGTGACGAATTTTGGCAATATGCAAATTTTATCAGTGTAAAACAGTCAACGATGTCGTTCGGCTGACCTTCCTATTGAATGTCATTGTCTGCTATGTTGCAATATTCTATAAGTTCAATTGTCTTTCACGAACTCGCGCCTTTAGAAAGTCAAAGAAAGATGCCAATTGCCGAAAGTGGTTGAAAGAAAAGGGGATTGCTGATGGAAGATCTACAAATACGGATTGGTTCGGATGAGGATCTGGATTTATTGGCGACTCTAAATAAACAATTAATTGAGGATGAACAACATGACAATCCAATGAATGTTGAACAACTTCGGGAAAGAATGAAGGGTTTCATTCATTCGGATTATAAAGCTTATTTATTTGAAAAAGGTTCTCAAACCATCGGATATGCCTTGGTTGATCATGTCAAAAAACCGTTTTATGTAAGACATTTTTTTATCTGTAGGGATGAAAGAAGAAAAGGGTATGGAAAAACCGCATGGAAAAGAATATTAGAGATGGTAAAAACTGAAACCGTTGATATCGAGGTAATGGCGTGGAATGAAAGAGGTATCGGGTTTTGGCGATCATTAGGGTTTAAAGACCGGAGTGTTTATATGCGGTTTGATAAAAAACAGGAGCAGAGGGAGAAAGACGGAGATGGGAATCGGCGATGACGACCGGACGGGCCCTCCGCAAACGTTAAAAATTATTTAAATTTGCTTCATTACAGATGCGAATATCAAATATCATTAGACAGTTATTGACTTTTTGTGATATAGTAATATCGGAAAAATAAAGAAATGGCAACAAACGGTAAAACGCCTAAAAGGCTGATGGCTCCTAAAGTTCGGCATAGCCTGCTTGCGGGAGTTTTATTATATCATGCCTATATCAAATGAAAGAAAGGGGTTACAGAATGATCTACTCTGAAGAAGTGGAAAAGATGTGTTGCGTTGCAAAAGGGCCTAATCACGGACCTGCTCCGATTCCTGAAGAAGGGAAATGGGTTCAGGCAAAGGAAATTAAAGACATTTCCGGTTTGACCCACGGCGTAGGCTGGTGTGCGCCTCAGCAGGGCGCTTGTAAATTGACTTTAAATGTTAAAGATGGAGTGATTCAAGAAGCGTTGGTTGAAACCATCGGCTGTTCGGGGATGACCCATTCCGCCGGCATGGCCGCTGAAATTTTGGCCGGTAAAACCATATTGGAGGCTTTAAATACCGACTTGGTCTGTGATGCCATTAACACCGCCATGCGCGAACTGTTCCTGCAAATTGCCTATGGCCGTACCCAGACGGCTTTTTCCGAAGGCGGCTTGCCAATCGGCGCCGGTCTTGAAGATTTAGGGAAAGGCTTGCGCAGCCAGGTTGGAACCATGTACAGCACCGTGGCCAAAGGCCCCCGTTATCTGGAAATGGCGGAAGGTTATGTAACACGGGTTGCCCTTGATGATAACAATGAGATCATCGGCTATGAATTTGTCCACCTTGGGAAAATGATGGATATGATCAAAAAAGGCACTGACGCCAATGAGGCTTTGAAGAAAGCGACCGGAAAATACGGCCGTTTTGATGAAGCCAAAAAACATATTGATCCAAGGCACGAATAAACATAAGGAGGGAATAGAAATGTCATTATTTGAAAGTTATGAGCGGAGAATTGCTCAAATTAATACGGCCCTCTCAAAATACGGAATCTCCTCCATCGAAGAGGCCAAACAAATATGTGAACAAAAGGGAATCGACCCCTATACCATTTCCAAGAATATTCAACCGATTTGTTTTGAAAACGCCTGTTGGGCGTATGTAGTCGGCGCCGCCATCGCCATTAAAAAAGGCTGTAAAAAGGCAGCCGATGCCGCGGAAGCCATTGGCGAAGGATTACAGGCTTTCTGTATTCCCGGAACCGTAGCGGATGACCGTAACGTAGGAATCGGCCACGGTAATTTAGCGGCCATGCTGCTTAGGGAAGAAACCAAATGTTTTGCATTCCTGGCCGGACATGAGTCCTTTGCCGCCGCAGAAGGCGCCATCGGAATCGCCAAGTCCGCCAACAAAGTCCGTAAAGAACCGTTAAAGGTGATTTTAAACGGTCTCGGTAAAGATGCCGCTCAGATCATTTCCAGGGTTAACGGGTTCACTTACGTCCAAACCAAATTTGATTATTATACCGGCAAACTAAACATTGTCCGGGAAATCGCATATTCCAGCGGAGAACGGGCCAAGGTTAAATGTTATGGAGCCGATGATGTCCGGGAAGGCGTAGCCATTATGCATCATGAAGGCGTTGATGTTTCCATTACCGGTAATTCCACCAATCCTACCCGGTTTCAACACCCGGTCGCGGGTACTTATAAAAAGGAATGTGTGGAACAGGGTAAGAAATATTTCTCAGTGGCTTCCGGCGGCGGTACCGGAAGAACCTTGCATCCCGATAATATGGCTGCCGGTCCGGCTTCTTACGGTATGACCGATACCATGGGCCGGATGCATTCCGATGCCCAATTCGCCGGGTCTTCTTCGGTGCCGGCTCACGTGGAAATGATGGGCTTCCTGGGGATGGGCAACAATCCGATGGTTGGCGCCAGTGTGGCTGTGGCCGTCGCGGTTGAAGAAGCAATGTCGAAATAATTTATCAACAATCAAGTTTCTCTAAAAAACGGTGGACATCTTTGTCCACCGTTTTTCTACGTGTTCTTATTTGAATTGACTCATTTATCTACTTTTATCAATACCATTTTTCCCGAACCGATTTGGTACTGCTTAATCCGCCAGTTTTCAGGGATTTTTCCTTTAAAAGTATTGAAGAATTCTTCAGCCGAAGTAACCATCAAGACTTCATTCGGTTGATTAAGAAAAGCTTTTACTTCTTGTTCGTTATTGAGAACTGTGTCGAAATAAATACCGTTATAAAAGATGATACCGCTATCGTTGTTAACGCTACCCCATAAGCCGACATTCTGGTTTTTGTCTCTCATCTTTGCCAGATCCTCGGCCAAATAACGTTCACTTTTGGAAGGATTTATGGTAGGCATAATGATTCCTTTTACGAATAAAAGCATTGCGATTGAAAAGCCAACCGTAACTGCGAAAATAAATATTTTCCGTTTTGTGAATATTGAAGTAATGAATAAAACCCCCATGCCCATTAAAAGCCAAGCGAAATACTTTAACGCGAAAATAAAGCCGGACTTGCTGACCAAAGTGAAATCGGTTGTTTTCTCAATCAAGGTAATTCCTCTTGATGAGATAATGAGTCCTGCGATGAGCAACAATAACCCAAGGCAAATTGCCGGAATTTTTAAACCCCAAAACGAATTCTCGGGCTTTTCCAGATGTTTTCCAAAAAACCAGGCGATAATTAGAGCAAAAGCCGGATATAGTTGCAGTAAATAAAGGCCGCGCTTGCTGCCCACGATGCTAAAAATGATGAAAATAGCAATAAACCAGACCGGCGACAGCTTAACTAGATCGGGGAGTTCGTTTCTTTTTTGATATAAAGAATAAAAAGCAGGGATTATAAAAATTGACCATGGTAAGGCTTCCAGCGGAAAAGTTGTTAAGTAATAATAGAAGGGTTCTGGGTGCCCTTGAGCCCCGGTTGAATAATCGATGAGCTGATCCAGGATGGTGATTTTGAAGTAACTATAACCACCGATTATATATGAGGAAACAACCCACAGGCCGACCACGGCTAAATAGATTAGAAATCCTCTCAACCAAGGAATATTCCGTAATTGTTTCGCCTTTTTCGATAACAGAGCAAAGACAATAATGACTACAATCGGTAGTAAAGCCGCCTGGCTTTTGAAAAGAGTCCCTATTCCCATTAAGAAAAATGCCAGGTAACCCTTGTAAGAAGGTTTACCCTCCGCCAATTGCTCATATAAAAGAATTAAAGCCAGCGTGGTACAGAAAATCAACGGGATATCCAGATTGATCCGCATTGCCAACCAAAAATAATTCACAGTGGTGGCTAGGATCATTCCGGTGAGTAACCCTACTTTTTTCCCCAACCTGGTACCGAAATAATAGGTTAAGAGGCCAATTAACAAACAGGCCAGTATAATCACAGGTAAACGAACCGTTATAACCGTGGTCTTGCCGGCCAATTTAGCAAAGAGGGCTGTTAATCCAAAAAATAGGGGAGGTTTTTCATAATAGATCTGGTTATTTAAATGAGGAATAACATAATTGCCATTAACCAGCATTTCCCGGGCAACTTCGCCGTAACGCGGCTCATCGGGGGCATTAAGGTCGTATCCGCCAATATTGAAAATATAAAAACCGAAGGTAATCAGGACTAATATTATACTATAGGAGAAACATTTTTTGTCCCAATTTAAAATTTTTAACAAATTAAAATTCCCCTTTCAGAATTTATTGTTTCTTTTCCTTCCAAATTAGGACTAAATTACGAACATAAATCACCGAGCCGGCTAATTGCCCTAAGATGAAAACCGGATCCTTTTGATGAATCGAATAAATGAGGAGCACTAAACTCCCGGCAATACTTAAATACCAGAATAATACCGGAATAACGCTTTTCTTTTCTTTTTCAGATACGAGCCATTGGACAATGAATCGTAATGAAAAAATTGCTTGTCCAATAAAACCAATAATTAGCCAGACCAATTCTATTCACCCTTTATTATTTGTCTTCCTTGAACCAATAGTTGATTTTCCGTTGTTGCATCCACCTAACGGCTAATGCGTCTTTTAATCCTTTCCACATCCGATTCCCAATACCGTATTTCGAATGGCCATACCGCCGGGGATAATGAGCCACCGGCACTTCAATCACAGTAAAACCATTCATTTTGGCCAAGGTCGGCAAAAACCGATGCATTCCCTCAAAGAGATAAAAACTTTTTACAACCTCATTTTTAAATAATTTCAAGGGGCATCCCGTATCGGAAATGCTCTCATGCGTCAACCAATTCCGGATGCCATTACCGATTTTGGAAGATATTTTTTTTATCCAGCCGTCTTCACGCTTTGTTCTAATTCCGCATACTACATCATAATCTTTACTGTAGGGAATCAGTTTGAAAATATCTTCCGGATCCACCTGTAAATCAGCATCCATAGCGACCACCAACTTTCCGGTCGCCTTGGCAAAACCGGCGGCAAACGCGGCGGTTTGACCGTTATTTTTGGTAAAGTGATACACCTTGATAACATCAAATTGCAAAGCCAGTTCGTTTAAAATCTCAGAGCTCCCGTCATTACTCCCATCATCGATATAAATGATTTCAAAAGTGTCGATTTTTCCTTTTAATACATCCAAAATTTTTCCCGTTAGAGGAACCAGATTGTCCCTCTCATTATATACAGGGATAACCATAGAAATTTCGGTTTGCAAATATCTTCCCTCCATTTTTTAAAGAAAATTATTGGTAAAGAGCCTTAGGAAAGCTGGGGTGGATGACTACTTACTATTGTTGGAATAGCCACGTAATGACTTGTTTTTCCAAAGTGGAAAAACCTCCCGTCCGGATTCTAGATGGAATAGCCGCCCATTTTCATCCTTTAATCCACCCCGGCAATCCACTGCATTCAAAGCTGTGGATTGCTATCCCCTCAGCATAACAATTTTGTCTGAAAATTGCCTGAAAATATACTTTAACCTAACAATATCATGGTTTGCCGATATCTATCGTAGAAATACGATGGTAAGCAATGAAGAATGATTTTTTGAAGATAACAAGCATATTTTATTATAGCCTGGCTTTATGCTATACTAAAAAGATAAAGTGGATGTAAAATTTCGCCTTTTGCGTGTTAACTAAATAGTGTTGGAGTGACTCTTTTGGATCAGCAATTACTGCAGTTAAAAACAGATGAAAGAATTGACCGGCTTGGTTATCATGGCTTACAGATAATTCAAAACCCGGACAAGTTTAAGTTTACGATGGATGCCTTTTTATTGGCATCCTTTATTGATCCAAGGCCGCTACATAAAATTCTTGATATCGGAAGTGGTGGAGGGGTCTTATCACTATTAATCGCCGGGCAAAGAGAGGTTGCCAAGGTTGAGGGAATCGAGATTCAACCCGAATTGGGAGACATGTCCCGCCGCAGTGTGATTCTTAACGGTCTAGAACAAAAAATCAACATTGAAGTTGGAGATCTCAAAGATTTGCCTGCTCCTTTTTCAGATAATTCCTTTGATTACGTCATCACCAATCCTCCTTTTTTTGAAAAAGACCGGGGAATGGTTTCTGAAAATCTCAGTTTGGCACGGGCCAAGTTTGAGATTGACTGTACATTGGAGGATGTTGTTGCGGCTGCGGCAAAATGTGTCAAAGGTAACGGCAAAGTGGCCATAATTTATCCCGCGGAGCGGTTAAACGATTTGATGGCTATCTTCAACAAACGCCATCTGATGCCGAAACGGATTTGTTTTATTCATCCCAAACCCGGTGAAAAAAGTAATCTGGTTTTGATGGAGGCAAGGCCGGGAGCAAAAAAGGGCGTGGAGGTTCTTTCTCCGGTTACGATCTATCGGTCCGAAGGGGTGTATACGGACATGATGGAAAAAATATTTCATGGTTTAAGCTTGCGGGAAATTTTAGCGCAATAAAGGTTCTCACTTTTTTTTAAAATCAGGACTTTGGACTTATATAAAATTTGATGTTTTGTCCGATAACTAAATAAGGCAAGGAAGCTGAAATTTCCGCCAGGGAAGGCGGGTTAAATAGCTTCTGATAGCCATTATCCGATGGATGGAATAAACTTTGAAATAGCTGAATCGAAGGCTGAAATTTTAAAATGGTAGAAACGTTTCTCATGGTCTTGGTATGGAAATGGATTTGTGAATCGCGTTCTGCTTAGCTCCAAATGATTATTGATACATTGAATGCCGTTCGAAAAGGCTTAGGAAAGTGTTCCTAAATCAGATTGGAGGAATCATTGAATGGCATCCGAAAAAAGTTATTCAATTGATAATCAGGAACTCAATAAGATTTTACTTTGTATATTCTGCCGGAATAACTTGAATTGTCGTTTATGGCAAGACGGACGGAAAAATTGTCAGGCTTTTTCAATGGCCAAAACCACTTTTGATTGATCAAAAATCCTTGGCTTGTCAACTGCGGAAGTATCTGGATTTTCTGCTATTTTTCCCTAAAGTAAATTAAACATTTTTTTCTGGAACAAATCGCTTTTTTGTTGTAATATTAATTAAGGTTATGATTTATGGCTAGACTTGAGTCGTTTGTTTTGGCAATTTTGGTTTATGTTAATCATTAAAAGGATCCCTAATCTCAAGGAGAGTAATAATGGGAAATAGAATATTGCTGGTTGACGATGCGATGATTATTCGCATGATTTTGCGCAAAATTTTGACCGAAGCCGGTTTTGAGATTGCCGGAGAGGCTTCCAATGGTACCGAAGCAATTCGGAAATACCAGGAATTGAGGCCTGATTTGGTGACAATGGATATTACCATGCCGGAGATGGGCGGGATTAAGGCGCTTAAATCCATCCGGGAAATTGACCCCGAAGCCAAAGTCATTATTTGTTCGGCCATGGGCCAAAAGTCCCTGATTATTGAGGCTATGGAGGCCGGCGCGGTTAATTTTCTCGCCAAACCCTTTGATGAGGAAAAGGTCGTTGAGACTGTCCGCAAGACTTTGCAATCCCAGTGAAGATTGCAAAGTCTTTTCATTTATCCAATAATAATTTAGCCCCGGCAACCATTAAGACAATGCCACCCAGCTTACAAAGATTAAACGGCAGCTTTTCCATGCCGAACCACCCAAAATGGTCAATGGCATAGGCTGCTAATAATTGAGCCGCAATAATCGCAGTGGTAGCTACTCCAACCCCCAGTTTGGGAATGCTGAAGGTAACACCGAAAATAATGCCTACTCCTATCGGACCTCCAAGCCAGGCAAACCAGGGCGCTTCTCCGGCCTTTGAAAAACTGCCGTTCCCTAAAGTGAGCAATAAGGCGCCGGCTGTCACCACTCCCACTAAATGGACGGCAAAAGTACTCTCCAGTAAACCAATGACTTTTCCGAGCACACTATTGAAAGTCCCTTGAATTGCCATAAGGACCCCCGATAAAGCTGCCAGAATTAAAAATATGATCCGGTTGCTCATCTTTAGCGTCAAGATTTCCTTTCATTTTCTTCGATCTTGCGTTTTATTTATTCTGACCCCGGAGAGAGTTTCATATTCAGGTTGTGCCCGAGCATAAAATTTACAATGCGGGAGTAAGGGGGTGAAGTTCTTGCCATTGTTAAATGCGACCATATTGGGATTTGTGGTCGGAATCTCGGGAACATTGATAGGCGGATTAATGGTTTTATACCGTTTCAGCCGTAAATTATCCACTCAAAGCTGGCTATTAGGCCTCTCCGGGGGGATCATGTCGGCGGTCGTTATATTGGATCTTTGGCCCGAGGCTTTGCATTTTGGGGGCATCGTGCCGACCTTGATTGGAACGGGTACCGGAATTTTGCTTGTCCAGTATTTTGATAAGTTTTTACGGCTGGTTCCCTGGTACCGCCGGCATCAATTTTCGAAATTGGTTCAGGTTGGAATTATGCTGGGAGTCGGTATCGGCATTCACAATTTTCCGGAAGGAGTCGCCCTGGGAACCACTTATATCGCCAATTCCAATATAAGTAATTGGCTAAGTATCGCCCTGCTCATGGGTATTCACAACATTCCGGAGGGAATGGTGATGAGCGCTGCTTTTAAATTGGGAAAGGTCAAGTCTTTCAGTATTTTTCTTAGCCTGGTGCTTGTTGAATTTCCAATGGCCTTCGGCGCAACTGTGGGAGCGCTTTTGGGGGGGATTTCCTCGGGTATGATATCGTTTTCGCTAGGTTTTGCGGGAGGAGCGATGATATTTTTGGTTGGAAAGGAACTGCTTCCCACAGCAAAAAAGTTGGCCGGTTTGATTTGGGTTAGCTATGGATTTGCTGTGGGAATTTTCCTGGGGATGCTTCTCATTCGTTTTACTTAAGGGTTAGAACCCACCGGGTTCAGCCGGCGGTAGTGGAGTCTTTTACTTCATTATTTTTTTTGAGTAAAATACCGTATTCAATGCTGTCAACCAGAGCCTCCCAAGAAGCTTCAATAAGGTTCTCAGAAACACCGACAGTACCCCAGGAAGTCTCTCCATCGGAACTTTCGATTAAAACGCGAACCTTTGCTGCAGTTCCGCGGTTTTCATCCATGACCCGGACTTTATAGTCAATCAGATCAATGTCGCCTATCTCAGGGTAGAAACGATGCAGCGCTTTACGGATAGCGGAGTCAAGAGCGTTTACCGGGCCATCCCCCTCAGCGGCGGTGATTTCATGTTCGTCGCCAACCTTAACTTTGATGGTCGCTTCGGTCAAAACGGGCTGATCACCGCGTTTTTCAACAATGATCCGGAAACCATCCAGTGTAAAAGCTTTTTCATACATGTCAAAAGCTTTTTTAATCAATAAGTCAAAGGAGGCTTCGGCGGCTTCAAACTGATATCCCAAGTTTTCAAGGTCCTTTAAATGGTTGGTTAATTTCAAAATCTGGGGATCATTTTTTTTGGTTTCAGGGACTATTTCTCTCACTCTATTCAAAATGGTGCTTCGACCGGCTTGGTCCGAGAGCAGGAAACGGCGCTCATTACCGACCGATTCGGGATGAATATGTTCAAGCGCCAGCGGATTCTTCAGAATGGCGTCCACATGAGTGCCTGCCTTATGAGCGAAAGCGGAAGCCCCCACGTAAGGTTGCCTTTCATCATGGTGAAGGTTGGTCAATTCAGAAATATATTTGGAAGTTTCGGTTATGAGTCGCAGGTTGTTCTTGATGTTGGTATCATAACCTAATTTAAGAACTAAGGTAGGGATAATCGTAGAGAGGTTTGCATTGCCGCAACGTTCCCCATATCCATTGAATGTTCCCTGAACATGAGATGCGCCTGCCTGGATTGTCATGAGCGAAGAAGCAACGGCGACTCCCGCATCGTTGTGAAAATGAACGCCCAGCGGAATTTTTAATTCTTGCCGTACCTTGTTGAAAATTTCCAGAACCTGCATCGGTAAAGTGCCGCCATTGGTGTCGCACAAGACAAGGGTTGAGGCGCCACCTCTGTAGGCCGCTTTTAAGGTCTCCATAGCGTATTCCGGGTTTGCCAAATAGCCGTCAAAAAAGTGCTCCGCATCATAAATCACTTCCCGGTCATGCTCTTTTAAGTAGGCCACCGAATCCTCGATCATAGCCAAATTATCGGCCAGGCTAACTTTTAAAACATCCAGGGCGTGCAAATCCCAGCTTTTTCCGAAGATGGTGATGACAGGAGTTCCGGTCGCCAACAAATTATGTAAGGTCTGATCATCCTTTGGAGAATTACAGGCATGCCGGGTGCTCCCAAAAGATGCCAACTTAGCATGTTTAAGTTTTAGATTGATGCCTTGTTTGTAAAATTCCAGATCTTTTGAATTGGAACCAGGCCACCCACCTTCAATATAATCGATACCCAACTGATCTAATTTTCTTACGATGCGAAGTTTATCATCGGCAGAAAAGAAAACGCCTTCCCCTTGGGCTCCATCCCGCAAAGTAGTATCATAGATAACGATTTTAGGCATTGAGAGGATCACTTCCTTTGTTTTGGTAATGTTTTATGTAAGACATATCAAAAGATTTTAAACCAATGAGATTGAATGGGTACTTAGCGATAATTGGCCCGCCGGGATAAAACCATTTTCCCGCCGGAATTGCAACCAAGTTAAGAAGATAATTAAAATATATTGTAAACTTGATAAACCCGAAAGTCAATTGTTTTTACTAAGACGGGGCTAAAAAGTGACACCTTCCCGGAAACCTTAACATAGAGTATTATCCGGGGGTATTTTGATGTCATTATCGATTGTGAAGATGGATAACCTTCCATTAGGATGTCGGGTACTAAGGTTCGGATGTTTTGGACGGGACGTTATTGAATTACAGAAGTTATTAAAAGCGGCCGGGGTTTATTTTGGTGAACCTGACGGATGGTATGGAGTTTTGACTGGAGAAGCCGTAATTTTATTGCAAAGGACTTTCCGGCTTCGAGTCGATGGGATTGCAGGCCGGGAGGTTTTGCGGTTGCTATTTCAAAAGGCTGCTAAAAGTGGGCGCATCATTTATCGGGTTAAAAATAATGAAAGTTTGGATTGGATATCGAAACAATTTGGGGTAAGAAAATCCGCGTGGCGAAGAATACCGGGCCAGGGAGACCCCCATAAGAAAATATATCCCGGACTCAAAATGCTTTTGCATGAAAAAATTCTTTTGAGATGGGAGTCCTCCGGGCTTAAACCGTTAACCTTTCCGGTAACGGGAATGGTTTATGCCGATTATGAAATGGAGCTGGATAGCAATTCACTTTCCATAAGCCGCTTTGGAGACGATGTCCAAATGCCGGAGTCTACCGTATACCATGTAATCAGCTCTACCCGGGAGGTTTGGAATCGGGTTTTGACTTCTCCTGGGTTATGGGACGGCCTCGTCAAAGAATTAAGGGCCTTAAAAAACTTAAAATTCGGTTTTGATTTAAGAGAGGTTCCCATCGAAAAGGTTCCACGCTGGAGAGATCTTTTGCATTTCATTCACAGGAAACTGGATATTTCTTCATTAGAGTTTCAAGTTCTGCCATTATTGCCTATCCGAAGAAAATTTGAAAACCGTTTATATTGGGTTAATCTTCCCATGATCGGATCTTACACCAAATACATCCTATTGGACCCGGTATATATGACGGAGAGTCCCGATTTATTTCAGGAATCGGCTGCTGCAACCTATAAAGCTATCGCCGGTATTATAAAAACAGGCTTAACGGAAAAGATTATTTTGGTTTGTCAAACCAGTGGTTGGAATTGGAACCTTAATCGAAATTTTGTTGAGAGAATTCCTTATAAAGTGGCCCAATTGCTTCGAGGGCAATATGGGAATATTCAACATCTGATGGATTCAAAGCTAAGCCTTATCGATTACCGGAGGCATCAAGAAGCTTGTTGCTTAATTTATCGGGATGAAGACGGCTGGCGGGAATTTTTAAATCACATGATTCAACTGAATTTTGCCGGAGTGGCTATGATTGATTTTCAAAATCTCGGAAAAGCAGGTCAGGAAATCATTGCCGGCTTATTTAAAGTCCAAAAGGGAGCTGGATAGATTTAAAAGTTTCTCCATAATTGAAGATCCCAATTGTTTTCATCATGCTTAAGATTTGATTCTCCTCCTAGGGATAACGACCAATTGGGATTGATTTCCCAGGCGGAATTGATCCCTATCGTTGGAGAATAATTATCCCAAAGGTTAAAACCGAGTACAAGCCGGTTTGAAAGAGGAACATCAAGGCCCAACCCAAATTTGTCTTTGTAGATGCCGACCCGGGTTACATATTTTGGAGAAATCAAGGCCCATTGAAAAGTAGCTTGATTGTCCTGTCCAATATCATGTAATCCCAATAAAATTGAATTTTGGGGATTAAAAGATAAATTCATTTCATAATCGAGCATAGGATCTTTGTCTGGTTGATAGGTAACTCCAATACCGTTTTTGACCGAAATTTGTTCAAAGGCAGCCAGGTAATTGTTAACTTTGTCCACGGCTTCGCTGGTATCATTCAATGTTTTTTGCACCTTGGATAGGGGATTTTCACCGGTTGATATTTGATTTAAAACATTATCAATGCTGTCGGCCGCCTTTTTAATTGCCTGCATGGTTTCGTGGGCATCTTGAAGCAATTGTTCGATATTTTGTTGTTTGTTTGCAAGGATGGTGGTGAATTTCTCCAAATCAGCGGTAATTTCTTTCGCATGGGCAATCGTTTGTTTCAAATTTTCTCCTGTTTGACCATCATCCATGCTTTTTAACAAGCGGTTGGCTGTGAGGGTGATTTCCGCCAATTGGGAGGATACGCCGGTAATATTCGTAACCAATTCATTAAGTTTCGGCCCATTGGTTTCGGAGAGGGATTCCATCATCAGCGCGATGTGGTTGATGCGCCCGAAAATTTCAGCCATATTGATGTTATGGAACTGAACCGTTATTTCTTCCAAATCGGCGCTGATCTTGTCCATCCGGGCGACGGTATTCCTCAAAGATTCGGTTACTACCGGATCGGCTACAAAGTTCTTTAATGAGTATGCTACTGCATGTAATGAATCCAAAACCTCATAGGCAGTGGCATAAAATTGTTCGATAGTGACCGGGCTTTCACCAAATAAGCGTTTGGAGTTTGGGGGTACTTCTCCGGGTTTGCAGGGGATAATATCCAAATATTTGTCCCCGACTATACCGGAACTAGCAATCAGAACTTTAACAGATCCGGGGAGCTGTATATTGCGGTTAATACGCATGGCTACAATTACGCGGCGATCTTCGAAATAAATACGGGATACTCTTCCTACATCAACGCCGGCAAGTTGAATGGATGCCCCGGGTTTTAGTCCTTCAACCCGCTCAAAAACGGCTTCGATGGTATTGCCTCTTTGAAATAGTTGGGAGCCGTTCAGCCACAAAAAAGCGAAGCAAACGGTGAGCAACGCCGTAATTGAAAAGAAACCAACTTTTGTTTCTGGACTCGCCAAATTCATAAAACTTCCTCCATCAGGGCGTTAGTCTTGAAATGCTCAGGAAGTAGCCCTTTCATAATCGATAATGTTTGAAGAATTCTTGAAACAAAGGATGTTCAGCTCTAGCGACTTCCGAACGTTGCTTGATTTCAACGAGCTGGCCTTGATACAATAAACCGATTCGATCGGCTACTTTTAAAGCGCTGATCATGTCATGAGTTACCACGATGGAGGTAATCCCCATTTTTTTTTGCAACCCAAGAATTAATTCATTGATGGTATCTGCAATCATCGGATCCAAACCGGCGGTGGGCTCATCATAGAGCAAAATGGGGGGGTTGATGGCAATGGCTCTTGCGATGGCGACCCGTTTTTTCATACCGCCACTTAAATCGGAAGGCATTTTGCTCATTGTATCAGGTGAAAGTCCAACGATTTCTAACGACCGGGCTACCTCTTCCCGGATTTTCAGCTCGGGAAGTTTTAGACGTCGTAAACTAAAGGCAACATTTTCAAAGACTGTAAGGGAATCAAAAAGGGCTGCCGACTGGAATACCAAACTCATTTTACTGCGGACTTCCTGCCATTCTTGCCGGGTCAAGTTTTGGGTATTTTGCCCTTCAATGATGATAGAACCGGAAACCGGCTTAATAAGTCCCATGATCAAACGCAATAAGGTGCTTTTTCCACATCCGCTGGGACCAAGAATTACAAAAGTCTCTCCTTTGTGGAATTCAACATGAAGATCACGGATAATCATTTGATTATTGATTTGGTAATGAAGTTTCGAAATGGATATCATTGTTTATCCTTTTCCCTGTAAGCCATGGATAGTTCCTGATAATAAACCTAACGAGTCATAAGCGATATAAAATCATCGATAAAAAATAATTGGAAATGAATATGGAAATACTGGATATTACTACGGATTGGGTTGTCGAATTTCCCACGCCGATTGCTCCGTTGGTTGTATGTAAGCCTTGATATGCGCCAACTCCGGCGATAATAAGTCCGAAGAAAAAAGCCTTAATTAAACCGCCCAAGAAGTCCCAGTAGGTTACGAAAGTTAATATCCCGCTGATGATATCACTGGCCGAAATATGAGCATAATTGACTGCCAGTGCAAATCCGCAAAAAATTCCAAATAAATCTGCAAATATGACTAACAGAGGCAACATTGCGGCGGCGGCGATGATTTTAGGAGCGATTAAGTAGTCAATGGGATCGGTGGATAAAGCCTCAAGAGCTTCTATTTGTTCAGTCACTTTCATGGAACCGATCTCCGCCGCAATGGATGATCCGACTCTACCGGCTACAACAACGCCGGTCAATACGGGAGCCAGTTCTCTGGCGAAAGCGAGAGCAAGTCCTTGCCCTAACTGGGATGAAAGGCCAAAGGTAGCAAAAATTTTGGCGATCTGCAGTGAAAAAACCATACCAGTCGATGCTGAAATCGCTAATACAATCGGAAGTGACTTGACGCCGATAAATTCCATTTCTATAATGACATTTTTCCAATATACTGTGTGGGAAAGAAAGGATCGAATACTTCTTAAATACAGCTGAGTAATTGACCCTACATGGAATAAAATGATGAATACTTTTTTACCAATAAAGGATAAGGGATTAATCTTCGGCGAATTCCACTGTGTCGGCATTTTTTCATCCTTTTATTTCCTAACCGATGTTTGACTGACCCAAGATGACGTTTATTTGGAAATTTGTAGTAAATTCCGGGCGATTTGGTAATTTATGGTCGGTTTTTTAACCGGGGTATACAGTAACCCATGGCGTGGTGCGTATTTTGAATTTTCAACTCTTTTAGCAATGAGTTTGGCTTAAAACGCTTGAATTAGAAATATTCTTTATATAATGATTCTGCATTTTCATTGAAAATTCCTGCTGAACCCTATTGAAACGGGACCTCAACGTAGATTCATAATGTTTCTTATCTTCAGGTAATATTTTGGAGGCTGGGGTATAATACAAATATGCTGGTGATTGGTTTAATTACGAGAAAAAGGAAGGAAGCTTTTGGAGATTTAAGAAAGATGAAAACTTTTTTAAAAAAACTTGCGTGCACAAGGCGCGCAAGCTGTCATTTTAGATTTTCTTGAGAGTACTGAGATGAGTAGGGGAACATATTTTGACCCCTGGTAGCAGAGAAAATTATTCATAACTATCCGGCGCAAAATTGAGAAATCGGGAATATTCTTAGCGCATACGCGCTACCCGCATTTTAACCGGGGGATTTTTTGCGATGCCAAATTAAGATCATTGTTTTTCCTTTTCTTTTTAGGATTGGATTTAAGATAGCGGCTAAAATATCAAACATAATAGACCTCCTTTCTTTTTTGGCCGGAAGATTGATATATCATATGAAAAAATCCTGATGAAGGTGAATTAACCGGCTGTGTATAATGTAACCTTTTGGAGAAGCGCAGATTTTGATTATAATGATTAAAAATCTCAAATAGCAGGATTTTGGATATCCTGAAGAAGATTTTATAGAGGCTAATCCCGAAAATAAACTGTAAATAGCACAAATTTAGAAGGAAACTATTTTTGGCTGTCGAAAAAAACTATGATTTGGAAAGGGAGGTAATTATATTGCTACCGAAAGATCTGAAATACACAGAGGAGCATGAATGGGTTAAGCTTGAAGGGGAGAGGGTTAAAGTAGGAATTACGGATTATGCTCAAAAAGAATTAGGAGATATTGTTTTTGTTGATTTACCCAGCGTAGGGGATAAGGTAACGGCTAAAGAACCTATTGCTACCATTGAATCTGTGAAGGCGGTTTCCGAAATCTATGCGCCAATGAGTGGGGAAGTAATGGAAATTAATGATTCCCTTGAACATAGTCCGGAATTTGTTAACCAAGACCCTTATGGAAAAGGCTGGATTTTTATTATTGAGCCTGATGACCCTAAGGAAACTAGCAATTTGCTTGCTCCGGCAGCGTATACTTCTTTAATTAACAGCAAGGGATGAATTGAAGCAAGCCTTTTTACAACGTTCATTTCATTGAATTAACGGATTGAAGTTTTATATTTTGAAAATATCTTGTGATAATTAATATGGATTGTACTCACCAAAGCCAATCATTTGAATTATCAAGAATGAATAAAACATCAATATGAGGGATATCGAATGAAGTTTTACATTGGTGATATAGTTAAAATGAGAAAAGTACATCCCTGCGGCGGGACGGATTGGGAAGTTCTGCGGGTAGGTATGGATTTCCGCATTAAGTGTTTAAAATGTAATCGGGTCGTCATGTTATCACGGCCTCAATTTGAAAAAGCAGTAAAAACCGTTGTTAAGTCGGCAGTACCAGCTATTTTGATTTCTGAAAATTCTCCTCTAAAACCCCTTGAATAAAATAAGATTAAAGTGTATAATTCTACAATGAATTCCCTGCTCTGTGGAAATGAATCGCCATATTCGGGATAAAGCGCCTGCTTTATGGTGAAAACATTTTGGACAGGGCCGTAAGCGTCAATTACTTGACGTTTCAAAGTCCAGAGGGAGGAGGTGGTTTCAGGTGAGGAATTACGAATCAATGTTTATTCTAAAACCTGAATTGGAGGAAGAAGCCATTGTTGCTGCGGTGTCCCGTTTTGAGGATGTTGTCAAAAACGGCGGAGGAGAGCTTGTGAAGACCGACCGTTGGGGTAAGCGACGTCTCGCTTATGAAGTAAACAACATTACTGAAGGACACTATGTTTTAATGACTTTTAAATCTCCAAGTAGCGTAGCCCAGGAATTGGATCGCGTTTTAAGGATTCAAGACGATGTGGTACGTCAATTAGTGATCAAAAAAGATGAGTAACGAAGGTGATTGTTAAGATGAATCATATCGCCCTAATTGGTAGGTTAACCAGGGATCCGGAACTTCGTTATACTCCAAATGGTGTTGCAGTTGCGAATTTTGATTTGGCGGTCGACCGACAAACCACGAATCAGCAGGGTGAACGGGAAACGGATTTTATCCGTATCGTAACCTGGCAAAAACAGGCGGAGGTTGTCGCCAATTATCTTAAAAAGGGACGTCTTGTGGCGGTGGAAGGCAGATTACAAATCCGGAACTACGAAACCCAAGACGGTCAAAAACGTAAAGCTGCTGAAGTAGTGGCCAGCCGGGTGCAGTTTTTGGAAAAAGCTCGCGATGAGGCGGCTTCATCCGGACATAGCAGTTCAAATAATATGACCGAACCGAATGATGATATGGAAGGAATAAATCTCGATGATCTTCCTTTTTAGGTGGATTGAGTGGAGGTGAAATCAATGGGCAGAAATAATGGAGATAGAGAAAATAGCGGTGGAAAAGAACGCATGATGCGACGGCCTAAAAAGAAGATTTGTTCTTTTTGCGTTGATAAAGTGCAAAGCATTGACTATAAAGAAACTGCTAAAATTCGTAAATTTATCACCGAACGGGGTAAAATATTACCGCGCCGGATCTCCGGCAATTGTGCCGTTCATCAACGTCAGCTAACGATTGCCATTAAACGTGCAAGACAGATTGCATTACTTCCTTTTACCAGTGAATAGAGGCCAACGGCCTCTTTTTTTACGAATAAAATTTTGCAAGAAAGTCAGAAGAAAGAAATGAATTTTTATGCCCCTTACGGCTAAATGAATTCTACAAAGACGCCGGGAAACATGTATAAGAGTATTTTTAAATTTAAGGGTATTCCAGATTACCAATCTCTACGTACCAAATCACGCAGGAAATTTTTTTACGATAGAGAATACAATGGGTTGAAAGGAGAAACACTTCATGTCTTCTAACAGCCCTGATATTAATATTGTTAAGAACGTTCGCACGATCGAATGGCTAAAGGCCGAACTGGTTTCGGGAATCGGGGCTTTATTTAAAGCAATGGTTAAAAATAATGAAGAGATGATCGCGGATTCACTGGCTGCTTTGATTATGGGCTGCTATTTTCTTGGAAAGCGCTTAAGCATCCCCTTTGACAAGCTGGATCAAAAGGTTATCAACCGATTGGAATCGGCCCCGCTCCAGGAACATGAAATTGAAGAGTGGTATGGGGATGTAACCAACTTAGAACAATATTTTAAAGAAAGACAGCAAAGTTAGGCAGGTGGAAAACGATGAAGGTAATTTTAAATCAGGATGTGAAGGCTTTAGGCAAACGTGGTGAGGTTAAAGAAGTTTCAGACGGTTATGCCAGAAACTTTCTTTTACCGAAAGGATTGGCGATTGAGGCCACCACAAGCAATCTGAAAGTATTGAATGATAAGAAGGAAAGCGCAGCCAGAAAAGAGGAAATGGAACAGGCCGAAGCCCAAAGTCTCGCCCAAAAATTAGCGGGCGCTATTGTGACTTTTAAGGTGAAAACCGGCGAAGGCGGACGCTTATTCGGCTCCATTACCGCCAAGGACGTGGCTGATCAAATTAAAAAAGAGCAGGGCCTGGACTTGGATAAACGTAAACTGGCTATTGATGATTCGATTAAAAATGTTGGTCAATACCCGGTTAAAATTCATTTATACAAAGGTATTTCCACTGAAATCACAGTAAAAGTAATTGGGGAATAACGCGCCTCATGCGCGATGTCTCTAAGGAAAGGAATTTTAATGAAAGGTTTAAACAAAAAACTTACTGACGGGCCCCAAAATACGATTCCCCTTCATGAACGTTTATTGGATGAAGAGCAGTTGACCAGACAAGTGGCAGCTGTTTTTGCTTTACTTTCTAATTTGTATGGTTCAGATAAACTTATTTTGAAAGCCGGAAAATTAGAGGCTTTAAAACTAATGCGTTCGGAAATGATTGAAGAACGTGTGCTCGCTTTGCAACGGATCGTATTTGAAGACCCGACGATCGATACAATGCCGTCGCATAAGGATTTGCCGCAAATCATTAATGAAATCGAAGAAGAGATTGCTGATTTGATTGCCCGCCGGACCGTTGAAGAAAAGATTGAGAAAAAAATCGCCGAGCGGATGCAGCAGCGTCATGAAGAATATTTAAAAGAAATAAAAGTTCAGATTCTCCAAGAGTCCTCGGGTCCGGACAATCCTCATACCCTTAAAAAGTTGGCTGAACTCGAAAAAATGGACCAAATCAATCTTTCCAAATCAGCCATGGAAGCATTAAAACCTACGACTTTGGGAGATGTTGTCGGGCAAGAACGGGCTGTGACATCGCTACTGGCTAAAATTGCATCGCCCTTCCCCCAACACGTGATTCTTTATGGACCTCCGGGAGTTGGTAAAACCACGGTAGCGCGTCTGGTTTTGGAAGAGGCTAAGAAATTGCCTTTTACCCCATTTCAAGAGAATGCGCCTTTTGTGGAAGTCGACGGAACAACTTTGCGGTGGGATCCTCGGGAAGTCACTAACCCCCTGTTAGGTTCGGTTCATGATCCGATTTACCAGGGAGCCAAAAGGGATTTGGCCGAAGGTGGAGTCCCTGAACCCAAATTGGGATTAGTGACCGATGCTCATGGTGGAGTTTTGTTTATTGATGAAATAGGCGAAATGGATTCAATGTTGCAAAATAAACTGCTGAAAGTACTTGAAGATAAACGAGTTATTTTTGACTCAGCCTACTATGATCCCAGCGATCCCAATGTTCCCAAATATATCAAAAAATTGTTCGCTGACGGGGCTCCTGCTGATTTCATCCTGATTGCCGCGACCACGAGAGACCCTTCGGAAATTAGTCCGGCAATTCGGTCGCGGTGCGCTGAAGTATATTTTGAACCTTTGGACCAAGATGACATTAAAGAAATCGTAATGCGTTCGGCTTCCCGAATCAAAGCGAATATTGGTCCGGAAACACCCGAGTTGATTAGCGATTACACCATTGAGGGACGTAAAGCGGCTGGAATCTTAGCCGATGCTTTTGGATTGGCGCTATATAAAAATAAAGTTGCTGAAAAAGATCCGGGTGAAGTTCAGGTCAGTAGGGATGATTTATTAGAAGTCTTTCAAGTAAGCCGTTTATCCCCTTATTTAATCGTGAAAGCATCCGAAAGTCAGGAAATAGGCAAGATATTCGGGCTCGGCGTAAGTGGTTTCGTAGGATCAATTTTGGAAATTGAGGCCGTCTGCTTTCCAGCCGGCGAGAAAGGGAAGGGCAGGCTTCGCTTCAATGACACGGCCGGCAGTATGGCCAAAGATTCGGTATTTAATGCCGCTTCGGTCGTCAGGTTGGTCACCGGTATGGATATGGCTGATTATGATGTCCATGTCAATGTAATTGGCGGAGGCAAAATTGATGGCCCGTCAGCAGGCGTAGCCATAACCCTAGCAATCATCAGTTGTATTACCGGGCGTTCGATCCCTCAGAACGTCGCAGTAACCGGGGAGGTTTCCATCCAAGGCAAGGTGAAGGCGGTTGGGGGAGTCATAGAAAAAATATATGGAGCCAGACAAGCCGGGATTCGACGGGTTTTCGTACCCAAGGAAAATGAGAAAGATGTTCCTGACAATTTAACGGATATCCAGGTAATCCCTGTACAAACAGTCCAAGAAATTGTTGAAACCGTACTCGCAAAAGGAGAAGCTGTCGAAAAAGTAATGTAAAATCAAAAGATATACAGTATATACCGTTGTTGACTGAACAAACTGTTATATATCGTATATCTTTATCATTCAATTTACTTGTGCAGTAGCCTTCCAAAAGGTGCTTGATGGGAATTAATCCAGCCCGGCTTTCCCTGGTTTACCAGGGTGAGCTGGGATTATCATTTTAAGGTAACCAAGCAACCACCGCTTTTTGGTATTTGGTTCGCAGTATTCCGGCTAGCCGTGCATTTTGGCAATCGACGAAATAAAAATAGCCATTGTTTTGTATCGCCAGAATGGAGCCGTCAGGACTATAATAGGCGGGTTGCGAAAAAGTATTCGTACTCGATAGGGGAAGCGAAAAAACCGGCTTCTTTTGTTCAGGGTTAAGTAAATACCAGATGGCATCGGTTTCCACGACGATTAATTTTTTATCGGGTGTAAAATGAATTCCAAAAGATTTTCCCATATTGAACGTGCAAGAAGAAATTTGAAGTCCGGTACTTAAATCAACACCGATGACCTCGCTTCTGCTGGCAAGAGCGTATAAACGGTTAAAGTCACCAGTCATCAAGACACGGTTATTCGTGGATACCAAATTGGCGTCGTCATCAACTGGGGGTATCATTCCCCCGACAGGCGGCAATTTTTGGGGAAAAAACCCGGAAAGCCCTATCCCGCCAAACAAAGAGGAACTGATCTTGAATTTGAATTGAAGCTTACCGGTAATCAGATCGATTTTGTCGACATAGTTGCTGTTTATTGCAGTAACATAACCTAGGCCTTTGTCTTCATTGAGTAATAATTTTTCAATTTCTAAATCATAGGTGAGATGATTGAGAATTTTTCCGTCTGCAGGATGAATGATATAAAAATCATGGCGGCCATATAAACAGATGTTGTCCGACTTTACCTGGGTCAATTGAACAATATCCGTGGGAAGTTTTATTTCGGAACGCAAGGTACCATTGCTGAACTGGGCAAAAGTACTTTGAGACAGAGACACATCACTGTCGAGCTTATCGCGGCTTACGACGTAAAATGTATCCGTGGAATTTTGATCTTGAACAACAACCATCGGGGAATATCCCAGAGAGGTCATTTGCTCCTGGCCGGTTGTAATATCGATCCAGTGTAAGGAAGCATTGACGGGCTTATCAAAACGTTCGATTGGGAGCGTCGAAGAGTAACGGGATGGATTTCCAAAACCGCCACAAGCAACCAAAATGTTACGTTCGTTGATAAAATAGATTCCACCGGGATTTGCCGATACGGGGTAGGACTTCATGGTACGAAGATTGAGATCGATTAGTAGGCATTGAGCAGGAATATTTTCATCACTGGATCCAAGAACCGTCAGCGCCAATAGACTCCGATCGGAATTGAACTGATAAGATGTGGGAATGGAGTTTGCTTCAAAATGACTATAAGTACCGTTTTTTAAATCAACAAGGGTAATAGTGGCTTTGGGTCTGATTAATGGACTGGCGGTTTTGTTTTGAGTAATTATAGCCCAGGCTGAAGAGTCTTTTAAAAAATAGTTTTGAATTACGAGTCCCGGTAAACTAATTTTTTGTCCGGTGGGATGAAGATTGGAATCCAGAAGAAATAATTCCCCCGGAGTGCTAACATTGCCTAATAAATTTTTGGAGCCGTTGCAAAGTAATCCGTACCCTTTACCGTCAGGAAGCGGTTTCAATACATTCAGACCAGGCCCGGCTTTAAAAGAATACAATGGTTTGAAATCCGAACCCACGACGGTGACTTGGTTTGAAAGTTGGTTCATAATTAAAAAGTTGGGTGAAGCAGCCTGGGAATTTAGGGGCAACAGAAGGAACAAGAGCCCGATAAACAGGATGTAACGTCTCATCATTATTTCTCCTCATATTTAATATTTTGTAATTGTTCGGTAATAAATTTATTTTCCCTGCCGCCTGAATAGAAGGTCCCTATTGATATTCGTTTCATTTCTTAATAGACAATCATGGAGGTTTAAAATGAGCATTGGTAATGGAATAATAGACCGGATACCCCCGCAAAATATCGATGCCGAAAGGTCAACGTTAGGATCGATGTTATTGGAGAAAGAAGCAATTGAGAAAGGGATTGAAATACTTAAGGCTGAAGATTTTTATCGGGAAGCTCACCGGGTCATATTTGAAGTCATCGTTCATTTATCGAATAAAAGTGAACCTATTGATATTATTACGGTATCCGAGGAATTAACCCGCCGCAATATGCTGGATAAAGTCGGTGGTATTCCTTATTTGACCGCTCTTGCAAATGCCGTTCCCACCGCAGCCAATATCGAGTATTACGCAAGGATTGTAGGGGAAAAGTCTTTATTGCGCTCCATTATAACGGTTGCTTCCAGTATCATCAGTATGGGATATGAAGGCGCCGAAGAAGTCAATGTAATCATGGATGAAGCTGAAAAACAAATCTTTCAGGTGACCCAGCGACGGAATACCAAAGGGTTTGTGAGCTTACGAAATATCTTAATTGAAACATTTGAACGGATTGAAACGCTTTATGAATCGAAGGGGGGCGTCACCGGGCTTCCGACCGGATATACGGATTTAAACCGGATGACGGCCGGATTACAACCTTCCGATCTCATTATATTGGCAGCCAGACCCAGTATGGGAAAAACAACTTTCGCATTAAATATCGCCCAATCAGCCGCTGTTGATCAAAAAATACCGGTTATTGTTTTTAGTTTGGAAATGTCCAAAGAACAATTGGCGTTGAAATTATTGTGTTCAGAGGCTGGAGTTGATAATCAGAGGATCCGTACCGGCACTTTGATGGACAGCGACTGGCCCCGTTTGTCTCATGCTCTTGGAAGTTTATCGGAGGCTGCTATGTTTATCGACGATACACCGGGAGTTTCGGCTTTGGATATCCGCGCCAAAGCCAGACGTGTCAAGGCAGAACATGGTTTGGGACTTATAGTAATCGATTATTTGCAATTAATGCAGGGCAATGGTAAGGGCCGTAGTGAAAACCGCCAACAGGAGGTATCGGATATCTCCCGTACCTTAAAAGCCCTTGCCAGAGAATTGCATGTTCCGGTTATTGCATTATCCCAGTTGTCACGGGCAGTCGAACAACGTACGGATAAACGTCCTAACCTTTCTGATTTGCGTGAATCCGGTTCTTTGGAACAAGATGCAGATTTGGTCGCGTTTCTTTACCGTGAGGATTATTATAATCCGGAGACGGATAAGAAAAATATCACCGAATTAATTATTGCCAAACAAAGAAATGGTCCTGTAGGAACGGTTGATTTGTTATTTCAAAAGGAGTTTAGTAAATTTGTAGGTTTGGAAAAATTTCGCAAGCCTTAATTATTATGATTGGTTTAAATTTTTAAAAATGAAACCAGGATTTTAATGTAAAAAGCAGGAATTTGCCATAAAATACCGTAATCTATTAGGAGGGATTACTAAAACAAGGAGGTATTTATATGCTTTCGGTATTCTTGGTAATTTTGGGTATTGCTGTTGTTACGGGCGGTATTCTTTATGGAGTAAATTTCTGGTTGGCCAAAAAAAATGGTGAAGTTATCGCCAAACGTTATATTCTGTCAATTTCAACTTTGGTTCTGATTTACCTCGTATTATTTACGGTAATGTTCTTGGTTTCCAACAATAAAATTACAGCCGCCAATAATGCCGCTAAAGTGAAAATCGCAGAAATGAAGTCGGTACAACAGGCGGAAATCAACCGGATCCGCTCCTTTTATGCGAAAGAAATGGCTTTAGCAGATTGGAAAAATAAAGTTTTCGGCACCACACGAGAGATGCAAAAAGCTTTGGAAAAAGCGAAAGGGGACTATAAACTTTCAGATCAGGAAGTCCGGACTTGGAAAGGATTAGCCGAAAATAACACGCTGGAAAAGTTAATTCCGAAGGACAATTCCAAGGAAATTTTAAATGAATTTCAGGGTCGTCTTCGGAGTAGCCTAGGAGATATTAAATCCGGGCATACTCTAATGACTTCCGATATCCGGATGTTAACGGATAACATCAACGCTATCCGTTTCGTCGGTAAGGAATATGAGAAAGTATTGGATTCGTTTAAAGATTTATACGAAACAATTAACAGCAATAGTGCCGGCGGTGATGTGCCATTGCCGAAGCAAAAGAAATTTTTGGGTTTTGCAGTGAAGACAAAGGAATATAACCAATTGGTTCAACAATACTACGAATCAAAAGGAAATACCAAAGCCACCGCTGAGATAGCCGTCAAATTAAAAGAGACCATTGATAAAGCTGAAGAGCAGTATAAACAGATTAACCAGAAATTTGAAAGCAATCTGTCTTTCATACAATCCAATGCTGACTCGGTTTCTTATAATTCCGAGAAGTTGCAAAAATTGATTGAAGCAGCGATGAGTACGGTTAATGTAATTAAAGAGGCCGATAGTGGCACAAATATAAAAGTTAATAACAATAAAAAGAACTAATTCACGAGGATTCCGTAAGGGGTTGTCCCAAAAGAAAAATTATCGCTCAAGATATACAATCGATGAATGTTTGATTCTTCAACGAGGCTATATGTTGTATATCTTATTGATTTTAAGTTACTTTTGGGACAGCCTCTTTTGAATTGGTTTGAATCAGGGATGTTTCTTGACTTTGGACATTAATTGGTATATATTTTAATTATTAGAACTATTTTACCTGTAAACTATGGTGAAGAATGTACTCGTTGGATAGAGAGTTAATTTATTTTCTTAGAGGAGTATTACTGTAAAGACTTAACGATCACACGATTGTCAGGTCTTTTTTATTATCAGTTTCGACATTTTAGGAGGATTTTTTCTTTGCACTTAATCATTTTACTTGTATTAATTGGCATGAATGCCTTTTTTGCCGCTTCAGAGATCGCCATCATTTCAGTCAATGCTGTTAAAATTCGTAAGAAGGCTGAGGAAGGGGATGCGGAGGCTAAATTTCTTCAAAACTTAATTGGTGAACCCAGTAAATTTTTGGCAACCATTCAGGTGGGAGTGACTTTAGCGGGATTGCTGGCTAGTGCGGTGGCTGCTGAAGGTTTTGCGGACCAATTAACCTTATGGATTAAAGGATGGGGTTGGCCTCTAGAACTATCGGTTGTTAAAATTGCAGCGGTCATTTTGATTACAATAATTTTATCCTATTTTCAATTAGTCCTGGGGGAATTGGTTCCTAAACGCCTGGCAATGCAAAAGCCGGAACAGATCGCCCGGTTTGCCGTAAAGCCTATTTATATTCTTTCAAAAATCACTGCACCGTTTGTGAAATTTTTAAGCATCTCCACAAACTTTGTGATTAAAATTTTTGGTGGTAACCCTGCGCTGCATGAAGAAAAAATCTCCGAAGAGGAAATTCGTTTGATGGTTGAGGTAGGTCAGGAAAAAGGGGTTATTCAGACAACCGAGAAAGAGATGATTAATAATATTTTCGAATTTGACAATACTACAGCCTCGGAAGTAATGACCCATCGGACTGATGTATACGCTTTATCATTGGATGCCAGTTTAGATGAAGTCATTGATTTATTGGTTTGCCAAAAGTTTTCAAGAATGCCGGTTTATGATGATAATATCGATAATATTGTCGGTATTTTGCATGTTCAGGACTTGATTCCCGTATTGAAAGGTGCCAATAAGGCGGATTTTTCTTTGAAAAAAATTATTCGGGATGCCCATTTTGTGCCTTCTTCCAAAAAAACCGATGAACTTTTTAAGGAACTTCAGAAAAATAAAACTCATATGGCCGTGGTAATCGATGAATATGGTGGCACTGCCGGAATTGTTACCATCGAAGATTTGATTGAAGAGATAGTGGGTAATATCTTTGATGAACATGATGAAGAAACCAAGGAAATCGAGCGGGTCGATAATTCAACTTTTATGGCGGATGGGCATGTCGGTTTGGGTATCATGAATGAGTTGCTGGATATAAAACTCCCTGAGGGCGATTATGACACTTTGGCCGGATTTGTCGTTGCACAATTGGGGCGAATTCCAAGCGAAGATGAAAGACCAATCGTGGAATATCACAATATTGTTTTTCAAGTCGAAGTCGTTGAAGAGCGTAGAATTGCCAAAGTGAGAATTGTAAAAACATAAATTCCAAATGTAAAATTGAGAATACGGTAATTAATCGTATTTCCGTGATATCAAGAATAAAGAATCTCCCTTTCTTAGGCTGTTTACAGGGAAAGGGAGATTGGTAGCAGTACTAAAAGTTTATTTTGTTTCTTTTTATAAAAATCCAAGATTTTGTCGTTCCACCCAACCCCGCTTACCGTCCTGTCTTCGGATTAATAACCAATTTCCTTTAACTGAGCTGACAATGACCCGGCTTCCTTCATCCAGATTGAAATAGGATGTTCCTTCCGGGTTTGGTTCACTCAGCACGGGAGTGTTTCCTTTAATGGCTATTGCTTGGGTTTGGTGTTGATTCAGAAATGTAATCGTTGTTATGAAAACGAAAACCAATAAAAAGCAGGAAATAGTGTAGAGGGAGACTTTATAGCATAAACCGGGTTTTCCGGAATCTTTTGTAAGCCGGTTCAGGAAGATTATCCCAACAATGACTAGCAAAATCAGGATATAGAAACAAATTGAAGAGCCTAAGGCCAACCAGTTGAGAGGAACCCAATGTGTTACTAAAGAATAGAACATACGGCCCCAATTGATTTCACCTTCATTGACCCCTTGCAAGGCTAAATTTAGATTGGTTTGTAAGCCTTTATCATACGGGATGAAACGCCGGGCTTTTTCATAATTGAATATAGCCAGCCCCTTCTGGTTCAGTTTCGAATACGCATTCCCCAAATTAAAATAGATAGTCCCGTTTTCTTTACCCGTGGCAATGACTTTCCCGTAAGTTTCTGCGGCTTTGCTATATTCGCCTTTTTCATAAAGCTGATTGGCTTGTAGAAAAAGGGCTGTACTATCAGATATCGATAGCCGGGATTCGGAGGCAAAACTAAGGTTGAAACTGCATAACATCAGTAATAGAGTAAATAGGAAGCATAATTTAATTTTTTTGAATGTCATCTGCTTTTCTCCTTTGTTAAGAGATAAAGGTTTAAGTGCCCGGTTAACTGGGGGCATAAAGAGTCACTTTAGACTAATGGGTTTCATCGAAAGAAGCTACGATATTCTTGGTTTTCTCCGCAAGCGCTATGGTTTCTTCTCTTGTAAAATTCAAATGAGCAAAACGGTGAGAATCATATTGTTCAAAGAAATATTGAATATCTTCCAAGATATCAGGACGAATTCCCTTATCGGTAAGTTTGTTAACCACGGATCCGGTCATACCGGCTGCGGCAAGTTCAAATCTTTCAGCCAGAAACTCCCGGATAATTTGATGTAATTGTTCGGGAATCTCGTCAAAACGGCCTTCTTCGGATAAGAGTCGGACTGAAGCCATTTGTTCCTTTGCTATATTATTGGAACGAATCGCCCGGGCCCGAGGGGAATCCGACTGCATAAATTGGACATGCCTGCGGTAAATGATTGCTCCCATGAGCAACAACAGAGGAAGAAGTTGCAACCCCCAAAACCATGGTTCTTTCAGCCATTGCCATCCGATGGAGTACAATGTTCCAAGTTCTTTCCGAATAGGAACCATTTTTGATTGAGTTAGGTTTTGGGTTGTCGGATCTTGCAGATCATTTTTAAATCCCGGGTTATCCATAACCGAAATAGCCAGGGACGGGGCTGTAATTTGTTGGTATTTTCCCGTATGGGGATTAAAATAAACAAAAGAAAACGGGCCCACTTTTTTGACCTGTTTTTCAACAGGAATCACAATTTGTTCAAATGTAACTTTGCTTGCAGTGGATAGTTCAGATTTTTTTAAAGGGCTATAAGCTTTAAAACCTTTCGGATTTTCCCAAAAAGGCGTTGATACAACTTGGAGGTTGCCTGATCCTGAGAGAATCATCCGAATGGTGACGGGTTCGCCTAATTTTACCCGGGACGGGTTAACGGAAACATTTAGTTGAAAATTGCCGACTCCACCCGAAAAACGATCCGGTCTGCCTTGGATTGGCACGTTGGAAACCCTTACCCTGACTTGCTGTGCAGTTATATCCATTGTCCTTTTCTTACCGGTAGTCGTTGGGAGATAGAGAGTAGTACTGATGGGGCCGAGTTTAAAGGATCCCGTTTGTAAAGGACTAAGCAAGCATGGAAATTTTATCACTTGATAAGGACGACCATTGATTCGCAATTTCTGTTGGGAGGGATTACCGGCTGAATCCAGTATAAATTCAGGTTGATGCAATATGGGCGGATCTACATTGTTGACCACAATATTACCGACATATAGGGTAACTGTAACCGGGACCCGTTCGCCAATATAGAAGCGAGTCTTTGGCAACGAGTATTCTAGATAGAGTGGCCCTTCAACTTGAGGAAGTTCAAGGGAGCCCAAATTTTGTTCAACCAAATCACTCACTGTCAAAGTATTTTGGGATTCTGCGCCCAAGGTCTCTTGGGGAGCATTCCAGAAGCAAAAGGAAATACAAAGTAAGATACAATACACTAGCCGTTTTTTTAGTTGCAAGTTAGTCGTCTTCATTTTGGTTCCTTCCCACTTTGGCGTTATAGTGTCAACCTCACCGGCTGGATAGGGTCTACCAATCCTTGCCGTTTGGAGGATTGGTATCAGGAATCAATTTGGCTTTGAACTGCTCGGAATTTTGAGTGTTCTGGAGCATATCATTGGCTTCCTGTTGCGGATCTTGTTTGGTTTGCGGTTTATTGACCATTTGCTGCAAATGAATCACTGCCAATTCATAATTATACTTGGCAGATTTATCAGAAGGGCTTGCCAAAAGCGCTTTCTTATAATTTTGGACAGCGGCGGTGAATAATTTTACGGCTGTCTGGCTATCGACGCTATCACGGGAAGCAGCCTTAAAATAGGCATTTCCCAGATGGTAATAGTAAGTATCGGCATTTTTAAATTGCGGAACTGCTCTCACCGATAATGTTTTTTCTTTGGGAACGCATTTTGTAAAGTTGATGATAGAACGCTCGTAAAGGCCTGCCTGGTAATAACAGAGACCTAAATTATGAGTGATAATCTTGGATTTGGGAAGATCAACGGCTAAGTTTTCGTAGGCATCTTCTGCTTTTTCAAAATTGCGATTTGTAAATAATTCGTTGGCGTGTGATACCCGGATGGATTGTCCCCAAACCGTATATATCATTGCTCCGATCGCCGCCACGACCAAAAATCCTGTTATAACAAAAATGAGATTTTTTTTAGACATTAACGAGCCTCCTCCTTTACGGATGAGATGCGTTGTTTGAAGAAAGGATGAATAAGATTTTTAGTTAAGCCCATCCACTTGGTTCCTAAAGCCAGTTCAAAAAGGAAACAAAGAAAAGCCAAAATCAAAGGTATTTGGTAACGTTCGATATATTGCTTTTGTTTTTGACCGGTCAGGGCAGTTCGGTAATACTTTAATAATTGATGACGATAAAGCTGCTCCAGGCCTAAAGATAAGCCATCACCCTTAATATAGGATCCCTTCCCTGCCAAAGCTATATTTTGCAAAAGTTGTTCGTTTAAAGACGTAATCACCTGTTTTCCGTCGCTGTCTTTTATATGGATTAGCTGTCCATTGGCATCTTTGATTTGAATCGGAACCCCTTTGGAACTGCCGATGCCGATTGTGTAAATTGAGATACCTTCCTTGGCGGCATTTTGGGATTCGTTCACCGGATTTCCGTCATGGTCTTCACCATCGGTTATTAGTATGAGGATTTTGCTTCCGATAGCGGTTTTAAAAGCCTTCCGGGCATTGGTTATTGCTGTATGAATGGCAGTCCCGCCACGGGAGATGCTTTGGATGTTTAAACTGTCGATGGTAAGATTAAATGCACCATAGTCCATCGTGAGAGGGCATTGCAAAAAGCTGTCCCCGGCGAATGCGATTAAGCCAATCCGATTACCCGGAATTTTACCGATAAAATCCTTTATAGCGAGTTTAGCTCTTTCAAAACGATTGGGCTCCACGTCACAAGCCAGCATACTTTTGGAAGTATCGAGCGCCATGAGGATTTCCAATCCTTTGCTTTTCGACTGCTGCCATTGATAACCCCATTGGGGTCCGGACATGGCCAAGATCAAAAAGAAAAAGCCGCATAAACGGAAAATCCATTTTTGATACCGCAATTTGGTCAAAGCCGGATTAACGATTTTAGATAGGCTTTCCGGGGCCGCAAAAATTTTTAGGTCACGGGAGCATTTGAAATAAGCTCTGATAAAAAACAATATCAATAGAATAGGAACAAATAATAATGGTAAAAAGTAAGGGTTTGCAAATCTCATGGCAGTCTCCTAAAAATGGTGTTGCCTAAAATTGTCTCAAGGAATAAAAAAAGGAATCCGAGTAGCAGGAACAAAGGATAAAGCTCTTTATACTCCTGAAATTGAGGCGAGTTTAGGCTGGTTCGTTCCATTTTATTTATTTTTTCAAATATTGCAGCGAGACCCTCGGTATTTGTAGCCGGGAAATAACGGCCCCCTGTTTTGGCGGCAATTTGAGTGAGTAGATTTTCATCCAAATCGATCGGAATGTTTTGGTAGGTGCGACGTCCCATGTCATCCAGTACGGGACAGGGAACCGGTCCTCCCTTGGTGCCCGCGCCTATTGTATAAATAACGATTCCCAATGTCTTAGCAACTTTAGCCGCAGCTTCCGGAGTCACTTGACCGGCGTTATTGACTCCGTCCGTCAACAAAATAACCACTTTACTTTTGGCTTTGGAATCGTGTAAACTGTTAACCGAAGTAGCAAGGGCCGATCCGATGGCAGTTCCTTCTTCAATCATTCCGGACTGAACTTCACCAAGGCGACTGTTACACCAATCGTGATCCCAGGTTAACGGGGATAAAATGTAAGACTTACCGGAGAAGACAATCAGTCCAAACCGATCGTTCGGCCTGCTCGCTAAAAAATCCTTAGCCACTTTTTTGACAACTTCCAGGCGATTGGTTTGATGTCCGTTCAACCGGAAATCTTCCGCTAACATGCTTGGTGAAACATCAATTGTTAGCATGATATCGACACTATCACGGCGTTGCAGGGATTGACTGATACCCAGTTGGGGACGGGCCAAAGCAATAATTACGCATACTAGGCCGACTAGGGGAAACCATGGTAAAATCCGAACCATGCGAGTCTTCCAATTTGCCTTAACAGCCTTCATCTCATCAATCGCGGAATAATGTACCGTATTGAGATAATTATAATTATCCCAATGACGGCGACCCCTAAAAATTAGCGCCCCAATGAATGGAATCAATACAAGCAGTAAAAGTAGATAAAATGGGTTACGGAATATCATGATTGTTGCTCCCTAAAGCGTTGTTTGAGCCGGCGCTGCCGGTTCGTCGGGTTGTACCGGTATTTCTTTGGTTGTTTCTACCAATTGTTCAATCTGCAGCAATGCCATTTCAGCTTCCTCCTTGGAAGGAGAATGGTTTGCGAATTTCACCAAGTCGGACTGTTGCATAAAAGATTTTAATAACAATTGCTGTTCCTTATTTAGACAAGTTCCGGTTGTTAGTTGCATTAAAAATTCTTCAGTAGTCATTTCCAAAGCCCGAATAGAATAACGGTTTTCCATGTATTCACGGATGCACTCGCTTAATTCTGAATAAAACACTTTATAACTGGTTTCGTCGGCGAGCGCAGTCGTTTTTAAGTTTGTCAAGCGCCGCAAAGCGATGATGTGAGCAGGCTCTGTAATGGTTTCAGAGACGGCTTGCGATGGAAGAAAGGAACGACGGCAGTAATAAAGAAGCAGTCCAAGACAGCTCACAATAAGGACGCCGAATAGGAACCATTTGATCATGGAATAACGGGGTTCCAATGCTAAAGGAGATTGAATGCCTTTAATGTTGAACGTCAATAACTCCGCTTCAGATATTTCTTTTGGTAAAACCGAAGATAATGTTACCGTTACGGGTGAGGTTTTTATATTACCTTCTTGACCGGAAGGCGTTTTGTAGGGCAAGTTAAGAGCCGGTATTTTATATCGGCCCACATTCCAGCCTGCCATCACATAACGAGTCCTTTGCCGGATACCTTGGGGAAATGTCTCTGCTTTTAATGTTTCTTTATTTTTGAGTTCCAGGCCTCCGGATATTTTTTCATCAATCTCGGGGATTTGAAATGAAATCCCTTTCCGCGCCTCCACAGTCAAAATGAACGGTATAGAGTCGCCGACATGAAAACGTCCGTCATTTTCAATGCGCAAATTAACCCGGATGTTCTCGTCCGGTTTGAGTCCAAGCGGTTTGGAACGGCTACAGCCGGATACAATTGTCAGAATGATGAAGAGTACAATGAGCTGTAGGTAAAGACCGATTATTTTGTTGGTAGAAAAGCGCTCCATGTTGCCTCCGTGCTAATGATTTCGGTGTTGCCGCTTCATAAAGAATTTTTGGAGCGGTTCGAGATAAGATTTATCAGTAGCTATTTCGATGACATCAATCTTACTGGCCTTAAATATTTGGGAATTTTGTTTGATACGGGCCAAAGCGTTTCGACGAAATTCTTCCCGGGAGTTTTTCGATGAAGTATCAAATAGGATCTTTTCTCCGGTTTCATTGTCCTGAAATTCCACGATTCCGATTTCGGGAAGCTCCGTTTCCCGCGGGTCGGTGATATTCACAGCCACGAGGTCATGGCGGCTGGCAATGCTTTTGAGGGATTTTTCAAAATCATCATCGCGGAAGTCGGAAATCAAAAAAATGATACTCCGTCGCTTAAGAACTTTATTGACAAAATTAAGTGCTCCCGCAATGTCGGTTCCGGAACCCGCAGCTTGAAAACCTAAAATTTCCCGGATGACTCGCAAAACATGAAGCCGCCCGTTTTGAGGAGGAAGATATTTTTCACAGGTATTGCTGAATATCAGTAAACCTACTTTATCATTGTTTTTGATTGCCAAAAAAGCAATTAAAGCTGAGATTTCTGCTGCCAATTCGCTTTTTAAACTTTCGGCAGTTCCAAAATGTTGGGAGGGACTGAGATCAACCATTAACATCACGGTTAATTCCCGTTCCTCAATAAAGCGTTTTATAAAAGGTGCACCGGCACGTGCCGTGACGTTCCAGTCGATAGCCCGAATGTCATCGCCGGGAATGTATTCACGGACTTCGTTAAACTCAATGCCTACGCCTTTAAACGCACTGATATAACTGCCGGAGATAACCTCATTACTCATATGAGAAATCTTTAATTGAATTCCTTTAATCTTTTTGAGTATTTCTTTTGAGAGCAAGATAGGGCCTCCATTTTTTCAGTGATAGGAGCCAAAGGTTAATTCATTCAGGGAACGGGCACGCCGTCAAAAATCTTTTGAACGATATCTTCCGCAGTAACTTCACTGGCTTCAGCTTCATACGTGATAATAATGCGGTGCCGCAAAACATCCAGACCGATTATTTTGAGATCGTTAGGGGTGACATAACCCCGGCCTTGCATGAAAGCATAAGCTTTGGCTGCAAGGGTTAGATTGATGGTGGCACGCGGTGAAACCCCATATTGAATATACTCGGTAATGTCAAGTTTATATTTTTCAGGTTCACGGGTAGCACAAACCAAATCGACAATATATTCCTTCACTTTGGGATCCATATAGACTTTATCGACAACCTTGCGGACTTCTAAAACCTCTTCCGGTGTAATCACCGGTTCGATATCGGTTGATTTACTTGTATGGGCCATCCGTTCCATAATCAAGAGTTCATCTTCCTTGGTTGGATAACCGATTTTTAGTTTCAACATAAACCGATCCAACTGGGCTTCGGGAAGCGGATAGGTACCTTGCTGTTCAACTGGATTTTGAGTTGCCAATACCATAAAAGGTTTGTCCAGGGGATATGTTGTATCACCGATGGTCACTTGCCGCTCTGCCATCGCTTCCAGGAGAGCGCTTTGAACCTTGGCGGGAGCCCGGTTTATCTCATCGGCCAAAACAATTTGGGCGAATATAGGCCCCTTTTTGGTCGTAAAATTACCGGATTGCGGGTTATAGATTAAAGTACCCACTAAATCCGAAGGTAATAAATCCGGTGTAAATTGAATTCGTTGAAAATTGGCCTTAACACTGTCTGCCAAGCTTTTTACGGATAAAGTTTTGGCGAGGCCGGGAACACCCTCCAATAAAACATGGCCATTGGCCAATAACCCAAGCAATAACCCGTCAATCAGTTTTTCCTGACCGACAATAACCTTACTAACCTGGTTTCTAACCTTCCCAACAAATTCACTGCGAGCTTTAACTGCTTCATTGATTGCTGTCAAATTCTCACTCATGCGAATCCACCTTCCCATTGTGTCAGTTTGTATTGATTTTTATTTTTCGTTACCAAAGCCAATTTTTATAGAGGACTCCAAGTTATCTTTAGGAATTTTTAAATTTTTAGAAAATAATTCGGTCATTTTCCTTTTTTTCCTGCAAGTTTCCAGTAAAAATAGTAAATTTAGGGATGTTTAAAAAGAAAATAAAAAGATGCAATTGGTGCATACCAATAAATCTAGGCCTTTTATGCCCTTATCCTAACAAAAAAATCATAACCCCAGAGATTTTTAATCTTCTGTTAATTTTAAGGTTATGATTGATGAATAAGTATAATATTAAAATTTGTCTTTGTCTTGAAAGAATTAAAGATTGCCTTTCAAACCGATGGTTTCGGCCACTTTTTGCATGCCTTTGAGAGTTTCTGTGATAATGGTGTCCAATTCCATCCCAAGATTTTTGGCGCCATCCTCAATAACTTGCCGATTGACGCCTGCGGCAAAGGCCTTGTCTTTCCATTTTTTCTTGATGGATTTAATCTCCATATCGAGTATGCTTTTACTGGGGCGAACGAGAGCGGCAGCGGTAATCAATCCTGTTAATTCATCAATAGTATAAAGTACCCATTCCATTTTATGGAGGGGTTTGACATCCACACAAAGTCCCCAGCCATGGCTTTCAATCGCCCGGATATAATCTTCAGGCCACTTCTCCTCCATCAGAATTTGACGAACTTTTTTGCAATGTTCTTCGGGGTACATTTCATAATCCAAGTCGTGGCAAAGTCCAATAATGCCCCATTTTTCAATTTCGGTTTCTCCAAATAATTCGGCATAATGCCCCATCACTGCCTCAACAGTTAAAGCATGCTTAATGAGGCTTTCATTCTGGTTATATTTTTTTAAAAGGTCATAAGCCTGAGGGCGGGTAGGTACAAATTGAGACATGGTTATAATCCTTCCTTCAATTTTAAATTTTAATAGTTATTATCGGTAACTACAGTTTTTCCTGCCAAGCCACAAAAAAACTTATGTTTCCGGTAAAGGACGATGTCGCCATTGGATGAATGGAATATTTTAAAATAAATGGCAATCAGAAATGGGGAAAATACGCTCTACTTAAGTAAAACGTTCACAATCATTGAGTAGTTATTTAGAGAACGTTTTACTAGTTTTGGTTAGATGCTTGATATATAATGATAATAACAACGGTAGGGAGAAGAGGGGCTCTTTGGAACGTAAAATTTTACATATGGATATGGATGCTTTTTTTGCAGCCGTTGAGCAGCATGATAACCCTAGCCTTCAAGGGAAGCCGGTTATAGTCGGCGCCGATCCAAGGGGACGCGGCGTTGTTTCGACTTGTTCCTATGAGGCTAGGAAGTATGGCGTTCATTCGGCCCAACCGATTAAGGAAGCCTACCGTCTTTGCCCGCAGGGGATTTTTTTGCCGGTTCGGGGCGCTCGTTACGCCGAGGTATCCCGTAGCATTATGCAACTTTTAACGGCATACACCCCGCTTATTGAACCGCTTTCGCTGGATGAGGCTTTTTTGGATTTAACCGCATCCCAAAAAATATTTGGACCTGCAGAGTCCATTGGAAAGCGAATTGTCGAAGAAATTCAAAACCAAACCGGTCTTTCGGCTTCCGTGGGAATTGCGCCCAATAAATTTCTGGCAAAATTGGCCTCCGATCTCCAAAAGCCCCATGGATTCGTGGTTATTACTCCTGAAAACGTCGATGATGTTTTGGAAAATCTTAGCGTTGAAAAACTTTGGGGAGTGGGTCCCAAAACTGCAGAAGTATTGCATGGAATGGAAATCAAAACCATTGGAATGCTTCGCCACATGAATCCTCAGGTGCTTGAAGATAGTTTGGGAGAAATCGGTTTACAGCTCTATCAATTGGCTTACGGTCACGATGAGCGTCAGGTTTCGCCAAGCGAGCCGATAAAGAGTGTCGGCCATGAAATTACCTTTCAGGTTGATACGGAGGATAATAGTTTTTTGGCCGGAGTGTTGCTCTGGTTATGTGACCAGGTAGCCCGCAGGCTTCGGCAAAATGGTCTCAAGGGGCGAGTGATTACCATGAAGCTTCGGGATTGCAATTTTAAAACGCTTACCAAAAGAAGCACGATAGAAGCCCCGACTGATTATGAAGAAACTATTTACCAAGAAGCCTTAAAGCTTTTTAAAATGATACCTCGCACGGGCATGAAAATCCGGTTAATCGGGGTGAGCGTGAGTGACTTTGAAAACAAAGGATTCATGCAGTTGGGCCTGTTTGATTCAGAGCCTCAGACCGTCCCAAAAGATTTATCAAAATTGCATGATGCACTCGATCAACTGAAGGATCGTTTTGGTGAAAAGATTATTACTAAGGGAACCATCTTACAAATTCAAACTCTGGTGGGAGAGAAACGTGATCCTCATGAACCCTGAGACATTCAGAAAGGTTCAGGATAACCGACTGCAGGATGGAACCCCCGGGCAAGAGCTGTTTCAAATCCGGAAAATTCATTTGTTTCTCTTATGTAATCTTTTTTGGATTATTGGATGCAGCCTGATTTTTGCAAAGCAAATGGTCCTCGGAAGTATTATTCTGGAAGTTGGAATCCTACTGCTCACCATCGGCTGGACCGGACTTCAAAAAATGGATTTTCATGAAATTTTCAAATGGAAGGCGCCGGGGTTGAGTAATATTGGGGCAACGCTGATTATAACGACTTGCGGCATTTATGTGGCCTCGTTTATTGACTTAATATTTCGCTGTTTTCTTCAAAGCGTTGGAAAAATCATCGAGCCGGGGTGGGTGAAGCCTCAAAGTAATCCGGAGTTTTTATTTTCATTGTGGGCTGTTGTCGTTTTGCCGGCGTTTTCCGAAGAAATGCTTTTTAGGGGGTTTATTCTTCAAAATTACCGAAAATTTTTAGGGAACGGTCAAGCGATTTTTTTAAGTGCGCTTTTATTTGGGTTTGCACATCTAAGTATTGAAAATTTTTGGGGCCCGTTCATATTAGGAATTATTTGCGGTTGGTTAGTTTGTTTATTTGATACAATCCTTGTGGCCTGCCTTGCCCATTTTTTGAATAATGGATTGATTTTTTTATTATCTTGCCTGATTCCCGATTATGGAAGCCCGAAACCGATTAGCAATAGCGATATAGTCATTCAAATTCCCGCTTTTATAATCTCCGGATTGATCATTTTGATTCTTGTTTTGCGATATCGCGAAAAAATTCTCCAAAAACCAATCAAACCAGGAATGTTCCTGACAGTTTTAAGTCATTGGACAACCTGGATTTTATTGTTGCTCTTTCTTATTTTTATTGTGGTGGAACTGGCCATGATGAAAACTACATTCCCGATTTAGTCAGGAGCGTCAAAAAATGATTTGTCAATCTCCTGGTGCGGGCGTAATAATGCCGCTCCGTGTTCTGCAAAACGGGGCGGCTATTTTTTGTTGTATACAGGCAGACTTATTGAAAAGTGCCTATTACGGTAATGCCGGCTTTGACTTTGTCGTTTTTTTTCACATTAACCTGGACGGTACTGGGAAAAACTACTTCCGTGCAAGAACCGAATTTGATCAGGCCAAAGATTTCTCCTTGTCCCAGCGTCTCGCCGACTTTGCTTCGGCAAACCACTCTTCTGGCTAAAATTCCGGCAATTTGATGCACTAAAACTTTCAATTGCTCATTCTCGACACCGATAGTGTTCCGTTCATTGACAAGTCCGGCTTCTTCTTTGTAAGCCGGGAGGAATTTGCCTTCGGTGTATTTCAGATACACCACTTTTCCTGAAATTGGACTACGGTTGAGATGGACATTGAGCACGGAAAGGAAGATAGTAACTTTTTTTACCCGGGAATGAAAAAATTCCTGATCCTCGTATTCGGTGATTGCCATTACCTGACCATCCGCAGGGGACAATATTTGGAGAGGGTTTTGAATAACATTGCGTACCGGATTACGAAAGAAAAACAATACAAAAATCAATAATGCCAATGGAACTAAAGCCACATAAGGAAAGAAATAACCGATCCCAATAACCAGAACCAACAATATAACGACATACGGTATAACTTCTTTTGCAAAACGGATTTTAATCGTTACCACTCCTTCGGATGGATAAAATTGTCCAATAAGTTATAAGTTGTTTTGAACGGGTTTATTTCGCTTAAAGGATAATTTCTTAATCTTTAGTGGCACATTCATTGTTACCGTTAAAAACGCTGCAATGAAAGGCATAATATTGGGCCAAATGAAGAAACTGAGCGGAATCAATAAACCATTCAAGGTAATCGGAGTTCCACGAAAATAGCCATCAAATTTGGTGACATTGAATTTGGCCAGGCGCAAAATACCGGAAGCTACGATCAGGATAAAAAGCAATAGTGTAATAACATTGGGGGTAATAGTCGCGATAAGAAAGCCAGGCGCTATTCCAAAAGAAACTAAATCACAAAGAGAATCGATTTCTCTGCCAAAGTCGGAAGAGGAATGAAACCGTCGGGCACAAAATCCATCCAATCCATCGGTACAAAATGCAGCTATCAGCAGAATACAGGCAATGTTATAAATTTGAAGATAAGCGTAATAAATTGCCAAAATTCCGAGACTTGCATTGAGTAAGCTAACAATCACCGCAAGAGAAGATTTGATTTTTTTAATAGTCTTTTGCATGAAGCACCTTTTCCAAAATTTATTTATTTCTTCACCGTACAAAATCGTTAACTCTCAAATTCTAATTATACCATTATTAGTAACTAAATTTAAACAAAAATTTTAATAGGGATTTTTTTACCGCTAGTATAATTAATCGGCCCTTTTGGCATTTCAATCAATACTTTTTTTGAGTTCTCAAAAATTTATTAAGCATGGTTCCAGATTTAGTTTTTATCTCAGGGTAAAAATATACGTAAAATATAAACCGGTGAATATTCAAAAAACCCTTTTGGAATCCTACCTAGGATAATCCTTATGGGGGCTTACAAATGAAAAAACTTATAATAATGGTCGCAAGTTTTATACTGTTGTTGCTAGGGAGTGTTATCCCTTGTCATGGAGACAATCCTTGGCTGATACGGATCAATCTTCCGGAATTCAAACTGTATTTATACCGTGGGGAGGTTTTGTATCAGAAAATTGATGTAGCTGTCGGAAAACAAGATACTCCTTCACCATTGGGAGATTTTTGGATCATCAATAAAGTGCTCGATCCAACCTGGTATCCATCGGATGGGAGATCGCCGATTCCACCCGGTCGGAACAACCCCCTCGGAAGGTATTGGATGGGACTAAATGTCGAAGGTTATGGAATTCATGGTAATTCGGCCGCATGGTCCATTGGCACCCCGGCGTCATTAGGATGTTTTCGCCTCCAAAATAATGATATTAAAAAAATTTTTGAGATAGTCCCGGTAGGAACCCCGGTTCAGATTGTTTATGAAATCGTTCATGCATCTGTTGATCAAAAGAATACGGCTTGGCTTGAGGCTTTCTCCGACATCTATAAATGGAACAATCTAGAGGTGGAAAGTATTAGAGTCTTGCGTGAACTAAGATGGATTTACGAACCCCATTGGAAGGCTTTATCAGAACTTTTGCAGGCTAAAAAGCCTTTTAAAGTTGAAGTTCCACGAGTTATCAAGTTTAGCGGGGAAACTATCGACCTGGATGGGTTTTATTGGCGGCAAAATGTCTACATTTCCCAAAAATCCATGGAAACTTTAGCTGTGTTATCTCAGTATGCGAGTACCGGAAAACCAGAGAACGATTTTTTTATGGGTTACCGTAAGCTGGATTTAAATCGTAAAACCAGAGAAAGTCCGCGATATATTTGGGACGGCGAAGCAAATACCCTACGGATTATTCGGCCTAAAGTTCTGCTCAATGGGGTTGAATTAAGTAAATCAGCATGCTGGGGAAAAGAGAAAGGGGTCCAGATTGATTTAAAGGCGGTGGCTGCCGCGCTGGGGACTGGATTTTCATGGGATTATGTTTCCGGAGCATTTATCTGCAACGGTATAATGATTGGAGGAGAACCCAGGAACGGTGGATTCTGGGTTTCCCCGGAAGTTTTAACCCAGATTTGGGGAGATATGCGGTGTCATTTTGAATCGAGTAACGCTACGTTAGAGATATCGATCAAATAGTTTGATTTTAAACAGGAAGAAAGAGCTGGGTGGCGAATTTCTTAACCATTGAAAGACTACGACATCTGTTTCGGACAAAAGATGTTGAATGGGTATAGCGTGGCAGCTGATTAAAATCGGGGTGGTTAGATGAAATATCAAGCCGTACTCTTCGACTTGGACGGTACATTGCTCAATACTCTTGAAGATTTGGCGGACTCCATGAATCGGGTTTTGTCCCGGTTAGGATACGCTACGCATCAGGTGGATAAGTACCGATTTTTTGTAGGGGACGGAATGGAGATGTTATCCGCCAGGGCGTTGCCTTCTAATTCTTCCCTGGAGGAAATTAAGAAATGCGGTATTGCAATGAGGGAAGAATACGGTAAGCATTGGGGCGATAAAACCCATGCCTATCCAGGGATACCAGAATTATTGACCGGCTTGGCACAACAAAAAATACAACTCGCGGTATTGTCCAATAAGCCGGATCCATTGACGAAAATCATTATTAAGGAAATACTGCCCGATTGGCATTTTCAGCCGGTTATTGGAGCCAGAGAGGGAGTGCCCAAAAAACCGGATCCTTCCGTAGCGTTGGAGATCGCTTCAACACTCCAGATCGAACCCGAAAAGTTTCTTTATTTAGGAGATACTGATACGGATATGAAGACTGCGACAGCGGCAGGAATGTACCCGGTCGGAGTATTGTGGGGTTTCCGGACTGCTGAAGAATTGCTTGCTTCCGGCGCCAAGACATTGATTCACGAGCCGCCTGAATTGTTGAGACTTTTGAAAGAATAAAATATTTTATCTGTATGGCTCTGTGGCCCATATTTTAGATATCGGGCCACGGAGCCACAGTGAAAAGATATTTTGATTTACTGTATAAACTATGATTCTTTTCCGGCAGCTGTCTCGGTCCGGTAGAAATTGGCCGCTTCCAACAGAGTTTGTTTAACGCGCGCTGTTTCAGGAGATAACAACACGTCATAGGTTTGAGGATACCGTAAACGACGGTATTCGTCTGGAAATTCGGCGAGGTTATTTTGAGCCCTGCTCCGGATTTCTTTTACTGAAATCTGTGAGGCCGTTACTTTGCCTTGAACGACTTGTTTCTCATTCAGTTCGCGATAATGGTCGGCTTTAAAAACGATCTCCTTGATCAGGTTATCCCGATCGTGGGTAATAATCCGGTTTGGTTGGATGGGTTCATCCTCCAGATAAAGCACATCGGCTAACGGACGGTCTTCCGCATTGTAATAACGCACAATTTTTTTACGGCCCGGGTCGGTTATTTTTGCACTATTGGCCGAAATTTTAATCTTGGGTTCCCATCCCCGTTCTCCTTGAATTGCCACCAATTTGTAAACTCCGCCCAGAGAAGCGCAATTACTGGAGGTAATTAAGTGGGTCCCGACCCCCCAGGAATTGATTTTTGCGCCCTGCCTTTTCAGTTCGGCGATCAAATCCTCATCCAGCTCATTCGATGCAACGATGAGAGGGTTATCAAAACCCTCCTCCCGAAACAGCCGGTAGGCTTCTTTGGACAATTTTGCCAAATCTCCGGAGTCCAGGCGCACAGCGCCCCTGCAAGGGAATCCTTGCTCCCGAAGCTCTTTGAATACTTTTACAGCGTTGGGTATACCGCTTTGCAACGGATCATAGGTATCAACCAATAAGGTGTTATTATTGGGAAATGCAGTGGCATAGGCGCGAAAGGCATCATATTCACTATCAAAGCTCATGACCCAACTATGGGCATGGGTTCCAAGTGTTGGGATATCATATAGTTTTCCGGCCAAAGTATTGGAAGTTCCTATACAACCGCCAATTACAGCAGCCCTAGCCCCTGATATTCCTCCGTCAGGACCTTGAGCGCGGCGTAAGCCGAATTCCATGACCGGATCGCCATGCGCGGCATAACAGACTCTGGCTGCTTTGGTTGCCACCAAAGTAGGATAATTGAGGGCGTTTAGAAGAAAGGTTTCCAGAAGTTGTAAAACCCCTAGGGGACCTTCAATCCGCAGGATGGGTTCATGGGGAAAAACAACGGTCCCTTCCGGTACAGCCCATAAATCAATATCCAGGTTCAGGTTTTGAAGGTAATCTAAAAAACCCCGTTCAAAACCTTGTTGCCCCAGGTAGTCCAAGTCGCCGGCATTGAATTTAAAATTTCTGAGGAATTCTAAAACTTGTTCCAAACCGGCGGAGAGAGCAAATCCGTTATGGGGAGGCAACAAGCGAAAGAAGTATTCAAAGCAGGCCCGCTGTTCATGTTTGTGATATTTCCAGAATCCATAAAACATGGTCAACTCATATAAATCGGTGAGCAGGGCGCAGTCTTCGCGCTTGGACCAATCAACGGCAGTATCCTTATTCATAAGATGTTTTCCACCTCATTAGCGTTAATAATTTGTACGCCTGCTTCCCGCATTTCGTCAAGGGCTTTCTTGGCCGTCCCGGCGGGATTGTCAACACCTTTGCAGGCATCTTGGACCAGGTATACTTTTAGTTTTTCCTTTAAGGCATCCAGCGCGGTAAATTTGACGCAATAATCAGTCGCCAAGCCGGTGACGAAAACAGTATCCACGGCAAGCTTATGTAAACTTTGGGCGAGGGGTGTCCCCTGGAAAGCACTATAAGCCTCTTCATCAACCGCGGTTCCTTTTTCAATAATCAGGGCGTTGAGAGTGAACAACAATTCAGGGTGAAAATCAGCACCCCGGGTATTGGCGACACAATGGACCGGCCAGGATTTATCGGTAAACTTTGGTGGATTGCCGAAACTGATATGGTTTAGGGGATGCCAATCCCGGCTGTAGACAATAATTTCAAATTGAGGTATCAGTTCATTGATAATGGGTATAATCTTGTCACCTTCTTGCACTGCCAAAGCCCCGCCGGGGCAAAAATCGTTTTGAACGTCAACGACCAATAGAGCTGGTTTCATATCAGACACCTCACTTTAATATCATATAAAGTTTCTTTGCTATAAGTTTAATTATATGAATTCTTTACCGATATTATTAACCCTGCTTTTAACAAAAATATTTGAAACCTATTCCTTTGCCCCGGCTCGGAATTGTTTGGATTCAACTTATTTCTCCAGCCATGGCGAAATTTGTTTAGACCCGGAATAGAGGAAGAAGGGAAAACGGGTGCAATATTTTTCGGCATAGGTCGGTTCCTTTCCATTTTCCTTGCGATAATGAGGAATGGTTAATCAATTATACCAACGATTGGCTCAATGAAAACTTCCAATTACGGAAGATGGGGTATCAACCACCAAAAGAAGACAGGCGTGGAAAATGATTAAAATTAAATTACATCTTCTTTTCCAGCAGGTCTTTTCGTTTTTTCATGGAATTAATAAATATAGATGAAAGATTCGATCAGTATGCTAACCGGTTTTGCCAGAAGTGAAGGATGATTCACAAGCAGGAAACCGGTTATTGTTTTAAGGGGGTTATTGTTTCAGGATTCAAAGAATTTGGTCACCGGAATTAGACACTAATCAAAAGGGGTGTTTATGATGGCCTGGACTTTGGAAAATGGAGTACCGAAAGATGTAATGGCGATTGCAACAATTACGGATTGGGTTGTATTTTATTCCAAAGCAAATGATCAGATTTATTTTTATTCGACAAATCCTGGAATTTTAGGACTTACCAAGGAAGAACTGTTGGAGTTCGTGCGGGTGATGGGAGAAAATCATCAGACGTTGCAATGAAAGAGACTGGGGATCTAGAATGAGAAGGGCGGAAATTCAATCGAAAAACGTCTTTCATAACAGTTGCCCGGATTAAAGGAGAAAAGAGGCTGCTTCGAATAGAGGCGGCCTTTTTTTGTTTGTAGGAAGATCGTTGATAATGGAATGGTCGTAATTTACGATTCACCGGAGTTGTAAAGAACGGAAATTGAATTTGATCCCATCCTAAATTAGCATGGAACCACCGGACACTCCTCCCGGCGCAGCGAATTCAAAAATTCCGGTCCGACATGGATATTATCGGCAATCAACTCGGGAGGGGTGACGGCCATCATTTGGTTCAGGGAAATTCCTTCAAAGCGATCGCTTTTGAAGGCTTCCAAAAACCAAACCGTTTCATTGCCTGTATTTTGAATATAATGTACGTAGCCAACGGGTACATAGCCGACATCGCCGGCACGGTAATCAAAGGTACGGGATTTGCCGTTTTCCCCAAATACTGTCTGACGCGCCTGGCCGGAGATGAAATATTGAAACTCATCGTTGTTATTATGCCAATGAATTTCCCGCATCGCCCCAGGTTTGATCTCAACCAGCGCCGCGGCGGTGGTTTTTGTAACGGGAAAGTTGGAAGTATCGGCTATTCGCACACTCCCTCCCAGTGTTTCCCGGGGTTTTTGGGCCAACAAGCGATGCTTGAAGCTTTGGGGAACGGCTCCATAGGGGGATTGTACGGCCTCACACTCCAAGGGACCCGGAACGGTACCCTGATAGATATAGACCTGCCCGGAAGGGAGGCATTTAAAGTCACTTACCGGTACATCGAAATTGGCAGCCAGCACTTCTTTCGGATAGTGTGCAAACAAATCCGACAGGGATATTGTATTCAGGTCGGAAAAATTTCCATCGTCGAAAAGAAGCAGAAATTCGCAGCCATCTTTCAAGCCCTGAAGAGAATGGGGAAGGCGTGGGGGAAAATACCAGAGATCCCCCGGACCGATATCGGCAATGAAGTTCCGCCCACATTGGTCAACGGCGGTTACCCGTGCACTACCTATAAGCATATAAGACCATTCAGAGGCTATATGCCAATGAACTTCGCGTACCCCGCCGGGGGTCAGGCGCATATTAACCCCGGCCATCGTGGTCATAACCGGCATATCTCTTGCGGTAACTTCTCGTGACCATCCTCCTGGTTTTAATGTCATATGGGCGTCGGAGAAGGAAAATTTCATATTTGGGAGTAACCCGGCATCGGTACTGGGCGGGGTCAGGATGTCGGGATTTTCAAGGTCACGAAAAATATCACGGGGGCCGGGATCGGTTGCCCCGGCTATGCCCCTTATAGGTTGCGGTATGTATCCGGACATCATCAGGTTGCATAATGCCCGATTCTGATTTGGTAAATCCATCGAAATTCCTCCAGTGTTTGGTTTCCTCGTCGTAGACTCGATTTCTAGTCGAAATGTTATTTTGGTATATTTTATGAGTGGGATTGAGCACAAGAAACATGTCCGGTACTTGTTTAGAATCATTGGTAATTGGTTGCTCAATATCAAACAGCCTTCCGTGTTAAAACAGGATCATAGGATGTAGGGATTATTGGATATATGTGGAATAGTTTCATGAAACAAAAGCGGTAAGGGAGTTGCAATGATCGGAGACCAGTGAAAGTGGGGCATTGACGTATTCATAATAGAACTTACGATAAGAGTTAAAAGAGGAGGAAACGATGGAATTACTGGAAGTAATGCGAAACCGGAGGTCCGTAAGAAAATTCAAAGAGGCGGATATCAGCGATGCCATCATTGAAGATATTTTGGAATCCGCCAAACTTGCTCCGGAAACCGATACCTGCAATTACTATTTTGGGGTGATCAAAGAATCAAAAGTAAAAAATGAAATAGCCGGAGCGACATTATGGGCGGATTGGGTAGCCCAAGCGCCGGTCCTATTTGTTTGCTGTTGTGATATCAGTTGGGATATCGGCAACCAGAAGGATGACGACTATGGCGTGACCGGGAATAAACTGCGCTATGGTGATGATATCGTCCAATTTTTGAGAAAACACGAAAACCGGAAAGCAGCGAAAACTTTGGTGCAAAGCACACCGGTTTACATAGCAGCCGAACATATGATTCTCGCTGCTGTTTCTCATAATTTGCGGGGGTGTATCGTTGATTTTATCAATATTGAAAAAACAAACCACATCCTGAGGTTACCGGATCATATTACCTGCCAGCTTCTGGTGGCGGTTGGGTACGCGGCCGAGGCGCCCAAACCTAAAAGGGAAGAATGGAAAGATCATAGAGTTTTTTATGACCAATGGAAATAAAAGGCTGGAATATAATATACAGCTCTATCCGAACCGATGGTTCGATATCGGATCGTATTTTTTATCCTGCGTCTGTTCATGCAGGATATTTTATTTTATCGTCCTGTTGAAATGGATCGGGGCTAAGAGCAATGAGATGAGTGTTCATGAAATATTGGACTGAATATTGGAAAATACACCTTATTCATTACCAAAGCGGCATAAAACTGAATATTGCTCACAAGGCGTACTTGTGATAAAATGGTTTTTGAAGGTAAGTATGGAAATTTAAGGTAATCTAGTGGAGATGGAATGGATTCGCTTAGTGAAAGCGAAAGATTAATGACAACGATGTCGGAAGCGGTATGTTCGATAATGCCATATATTGTATTTCTTACGGATTCAATTGCCAGTTAGACAGTCTTAGAAAAAGTTAATTTTAGGAATTACTTTGATAGCGGGTTTAGCCGGTAGGAAAGGGATAAGTTTCGGTTTTAGTTTACAATTATTGGAATTCAAGATTAAATTTAGTAATAGCAGGAGGGAGTCCTATGATTTCTAAAAAACAAGCCGCCTATGGAGGTTTTATTTTATTAATCGCCATGATAATCGGAAGCGGAATTTTATGGTTTGGGAAGGCCCAAGCGAAGTCCGGGAGCTTGGGGTACCATGCTGTAAAGATCAATGGAAATTTCGTCAGTGAAGCAGTTTTTCAAGAAGAACAAAGCAGGTTTTTCCAACGTTGGCGCAGCACGGCGGCGATGTTGCGCAAGTCCGATGAAGAACGCCATGATTTGCTTGTCGGTACGATTATTGATCGAGTGGTAGTGGAGGAATTCCTGTTGAAACGCTCCGGGGTTCAGGCAGGGCCGCAGGAAGTCGAAGCCTATCTGAATCATTTCATCAAATCCAAATATGCAACGGAATCTGAATTCCATGAATACCTCGACAGTGTTTCCTGTGAGGGTGAAGAGGATTTAAAAAAACTAATCCGGATTTACCTGTTGAAATTGGAGTGTTTTCCCGGTATTGCTTTGCAATATGACGTTCAAGTTTCCCAAACGGAGATTGAAGGGGCTTATCAACGCCAAAAGACGGAAAATTGGTCGGTGGTCCTGCAGCATATTTTGCTCTCCCCCCGGAAAAAAGGGGGTGTCCAAAGCCAATGGAAGCTGGCCTCGGGAATTACCGGGCAATTGGAAAAGGGAGCTGATTTTGCAACGCTGGCCCGGAAGTATTCCGATGATCCGGAAACCCAAAATAAAGGGGGACTGCTGGAACCTTTGGCTAAGGAAAAAGTGCCCCCGGCCTTTGCCGCCAAGATCTTTGGCGTTAAGCCCGGAGAAGTTGTTGCCCCGTTTTTAACGGATTACGGGATAGAAATCCTCAAAGTCGTCAAGCTGAATGGTTTTTATCATTCCCGGGATGAAACTGCGGACATGCTTGTGGTTGAGAAATTTGAAAAATCTCCCCGCTTCAAGGATTGGCTTGCCAAAGTGAAGGGGACAATGAAAATTGAAATTACCGATCCGGCGCTGGCTGCCTATGGAGCGTTCAAAAATCAAAAATATCAAACAGCAGCCGGGCTGTATCTTAAAGCGTACCGCCGCTATCAACAGGAGTTCTATTTTTACCGGGCTTTTCAAAGTTACCGCGCGGCCGGAAATTGGGATCAAGTAGTGTATTTAAGTCAAGTCGGGATTAAGAAGTTCGGGATGAAGGTTCCTTATTACATTTATGGCGCCGAGGGACTATGCCATACGAAGAAAAGGTCTCAAGCGCTGAAGTTGTTAAAAACGGCCCTGGCTTTGAGCGTTGATAACGTGGTGGAGAAGGAGCAGACTCTACAAATGTACAATGAGCTCGGTTTTGGGAAAGAAGTCGGGCAGTAAAGGTAAAGAAGAGAATTACCGGGTTATTTTAAAGCCAATTTAAGGATTCGGAAAGGAGGGGTTTTGGAATCAATCATTCACCGACGAACCCATGGGAATAAAAAGCGAAAGAAGGGATGGTAAGTATGAAAAAAATCATTGGATTGATGATGGTAGTCCTGGCAATCGTGGCAGGAGGGGTATTGTTCCGGGTAGGCGCCGCCAGTTACAATTATGCCGACGCCATTGCCAAAGCAACGGCTTGGTTTGACGCCAACCGCTGCGGCCCTGATGTGGCCGTTAATAACGTCTTTTCAAGCTGGCGAAGCGCTTGTCATACTTCGGATGCCGTTACCGGCGGTTTTCATGATGCCGGAGATCATGTTAAATTCGCATTGCCGGCTGCATTTTCCGCTTCAACTTTGGGATGGTCGCTCTATGAATTCAAGCCGGCATACGACAATGCCGGAGCCACAACCAAATTACTCCAGGAACTGAAAATTTTCAGCGATTACTTTTTGAAATCCTGGAACGGCACCAGCATGGTGATCCAGGTTGGAGACGGCGGCAGCGATCATGCCTATTGGGGACCGCCGGAAAATCAGACTACATCCAGGCCCGTATCTTCATCAAGCACCGCTTCGGACATTATCGGGCAGACAGCGGCGGCTTTGGCCTTGATGTCCATTAATTACCGGAGTGTTGATGCTACATACGCCAACCAGTGTCTTACGACGGCTAAAGCCATGTTTAACGTGGCCAAAACCAATCTTGGCCGGGGCACAGCAGCCAATGGTTATTATACCTCGAGTTCCAATTATGACGATCTGAGTTGGGCCGCGATCTGGCTATCCGTCGCCACAGGCGATCAGAGCTATCTCAGCCCGGTTGACGCCTGGCTGGATCAAAAGAATGACGGCGGCGACAACAACTATCAAAAACCCTGGACTTTTTGCTGGGACGATTCGACCCTGGGCAATTTAATCATGATGTACAAATTGACCGGCAATCAAAAGTATTACAAGGGAATTATCTGGAATTTCGATTGGTACACCAAGACGCTCACCAAGACCCCTTACGGTCTGCCCTATTTGAATCAATGGGCGGTATTACGCTATGACGCGGCGGAGGCCGGTTTGATTTACGTGATGTATAAGGAGTTCGGCCTTTCGAGTTATCTCACGGCGGCCAATCAAATCATCGATTACTGTCTGGGCGCCAATCCAAGCGGTATGTGCTTTTTAACCAATGTTGGCAGTAATTCGATTCATCACCCGCATCACCGGGCCAATCAACCCAATCAAAACGACTCCTTCACCCATGGCATGGTGGGCGCATTAGCCGGCGGTCCCAATAACGATGACAGCGTTCAAGATCAGGCCGGCAATTATACAAACAATGAAGTGGCTCTCGACTATAACGCCTCATTTTTACTGGGTTGCGCCGGCCGTTTGTATGTAGCCAACGGCGGACCCAGCGGCACTCCTGTTCCGACCCCGACTCCGGCCCCGGAATCTCCTCCGGGTAACGGTACCGGTTTATTGGCCACTTATTATCAAGGGACCGGTTTGGCCGGTACAGCCCTTGTGACCCGGGTGGATCCGACGGTCAATTTTAATTGGGGCGGAGGCTCTCCGAATCCGAGCGTTCCCAGCGACGGTTTTTCGGCCCGCTGGACCGGGCAGATCGAGGCCCGTACCACCGAAACTTACACTTTCTATTTGAATCACGACGATGGCGCCAGAATGTGGGTGAATAATGTTGCGGTCATTAATAGCTGGGCCGATCATGCCGCCGTAGAAGATACCGGTACCATTGATTTGGTCATGGGACAAAAATACAACATTACGGTAGAGTTTTATGAAAATGCCGGCGATGCAACCTGTCAGCTGTCTTGGAGCACAGCCAACACCATCGCCAAGGAAATTGTGCCCACAACCCAGCTTTACAATTCGGCGGTTCCAACAGTGACACCGACGGTAACCCCGACAGTGACGCCTACGGTAACTCCGACAGTAACTCCAACGGTAACGCCAACAGTGACTCCGACTCCGCCGGTGGCAGAAGTGGCAGTGTCCTATGTCATTCAAAATGATTGGGGCAATGGAGCGACAGTCAATATCACGATCAAAAATAACGGGACTTCCCCGATTTCCGGTTGGAAGCTGGCCTGGACTTTCCCGGGCAATCAGAAGATTACTAACGTTTGGAGCTGTAGTTATACCCAGAACGGAGCCGACGTAAATGCGGCTAACCTTGGTTATAACAATGTCATCCCGGCTGGGGGCAGTGTTAATTTTGGATTTAATCTCAGCTACAGCGATTCCAACGCCAAACCGACCGGTTTTACCCTCAATGGCGGGGCAGTTCAAGTTCAATAAAGTAATTTATCTTATAACCAGTGGAGCCGGGAAACCGGTTCCGCTCATCTGGAATAACGAGTAGAGCGTATCGTAAGTAAACGGCAATCAGAAATGGGGAAGATACGCTCTGCTTAAGTAAAACGTTCACAACATTGCGTAGTTATTTAAAGAACGTTTTACTAAGCCGCCACCGGCTGGATTCCCTATTAAAGGAGGTCCTTTGGATGAAAAAATTATTATGGATGGTTTTTTTATGGTTGATTTTCTCGATCTTGGGTTTAACCTTCATATCCAGCGCAGCCCCGCCATCCGGCTTCGTTTACCGGCAAGGCTCCCAGCTTTACCTGGACGGCAAGCCTTATTATTTTGCCGGATGCAATTGTTATGATTTATTTACCCATGGCGACGGTTCCAATACCAGCACCACGGATTATATTGAAAATTATTTCATGAACAAGGGCCAAATCGATGCCCTGATGAGTCAAATGGCTTCCTATGGGGTCAAAGTGGTCCGGACTTGGGCGTTTTCTCATGAAACCTGGCATGGGTTTGAAACCGCCAAAGGACAATATAACGAGGCGGAATTTATGGAGTTCGATTATATTTTGGAATCTGCCAAAAAAAACGGCCTCAAGGTCATTGTGACTTTGGAGAATTTCTGGGAGGCCTACGGCGGTATCGATACCCGGCTTGCCTGGGAAGGTCTGCCCGGCAAGAGTTACGCCAACCGGGCCGTTTTCTTTACCAACCAAAACTGCAAAGATGATTATAAAAAGTTCATTCATCATATGGTGACCAGAATCAATCATTACACCAACATCGCTTATCAGGACGATCCGACGATTTTTTCCTGGGAATTGATGAATGAGCCGCGCTATCAGGATGCCGGAGAAAATACCACCGGCATTACCTTGCGGGCTTGGGTCGATGAAATGGCGGGCTATATCAAGGCTCTGGACCCCAATCATATGGTCAGCGCCGGCCTTGAAGGCCAGCAGATATCATACGGCTATGGGGGAGACTGCGGTAACCCCTTTATCTATATCCATCAGTCGCCGGATATTGATTTTTGCACCGCCCATCCTTATCCGGACGAGTCCTGGTCCAACTTGACGGCTGATCAGACCCGAAAGCTGATTGACGCCTGGATCAGCGACGCTCAAGAAGTCGTCGGCAAACCTTTTATCATGGAAGAATGGAATGTTCACAACAATAAAGACCAATATTGGCCGGTCATGCTCGGTGAAATTGAAAATCGGAATGCGGCCGGAAGCCTGTTTTGGAATTTTAACGACATTTATACCGGTGATTTTGATATGCTGGAGGGCAATGCCGTTTTAACCAGCGTTTTTAAACCCCACGCCCAGCGAATGGCTGCCAAAAGCGGAACGGTGGTCACGCCGACCCTAACCCCGACTCCGACCGTAACGCCGACCCCAACTCCTGCCGCTAGTGTCACAGTGTCTTATGTTATTCAGAATGATTGGGGCAACGGGGCCACGATCAACATAACCCTTAAGAATAACGGTACGTCCGGGATAAGCGGTTGGGAACTGGCCTGGAGTTTCCCGGGCAACCAGAAGATTACCAATCTGTGGAATGGCGCTTACAATCAAAACGGAACGAATGTAAAGGTGACCAATCTCAGTCATAACAATGCCATCCCGGCGGGCGCCACCGTCAACTTTGGATTTAACGTCACTTATAGCGGTTTAAACGTGAAACCATCCGCTGTTACCTTAAATGGCTTGGTCTGTCAGGTGCAATGACGGTTGAAGGAGCGATGCTGGGACTGTCCAAAAAGTAATGTAAAATCACTACCGTTTAATTTACTTTTGGGACAGGCCAGCAGCTGCCCCCAAGGGTAAAATCAATAAATTTATCCATTAAAATTGACTGAAGTCTTTTTCAAGGGGGATGACTTCTTCCGGACGAATGATCTTGGTTTTTAAAGAATTGTCCGGGGTAATCTCTTTAGTTTGCAGCCCGGCTTTCGGAGCGGAAATTTTTCCATTTCCTCCCCATGAGGAATTCGGGGGGATCTTTTTTGCATTTTTATTGCTACTGACCGGGCTTTTCCTGCTTCCGTTCACCAGCTCCGAAAGCTGCTGGACGATTTCACTTAAGTTTTCGGCCTGGGCGTTGAGTTCCTCGGAAGCGGAGGCGGTTTCTTCAGCGCTTGCAGCATTCCGTTCGGTCACCGTCTCGATTTGGATAATCGCCTGATTGACCTGTCCGATACCTTGAGCCTGTTCGTTTCCGGCCGCCGATATTTCCTGCATCAGTTCACTGACCTTTTTAGTTTGCAGGGTGATTTCATCCAGATCATTCTTAACTTTTTCACTGATCAGCACGCCCTGGGTGGACAAACCGATATTGGTTTCAATAATGGACGCTGTATCCTTGGCGGCCTGGGCGCTTTTTTGGGCCAGATTTCGGACTTCCTCGGCGACTACGGCAAAGCCGACTCCGGCTTCGCCGGCCCTGGCAGCTTCCACCGCCGCGTTAAGGGACAAAATATTGGTTTGAAAGGCGATATCATCGATCATTTTGACGATTTTGGCCGCCTGGTCACTGGAATTCTTTATTTCCTTGATGGAATTCATCATCTCTTGCATTTCCTGATTTCCCTTTTGGGCTGCGTCCCGGGTCAACCCGGATAGTTGAACGGCTTGCTGGGTATTGCCGTTGTTTTGCAGCACCATTGAGGTGGTCTCCTGAAGGGTGGCCGAAGTCTCTTCAATGGAGGAAGCTTGTTCCGAACATCCCTCGGAGAGTTGCTGACTGGAAGCTGCCAATTGTCCGGAGGCGGAAGCCACCTGGCTCGCGCTATCCGAAAGCGAGCTGGCGATGATGTTTACCGGAAGGGTGATCGAACGGGTGATGGCATAAGCGATCAGGATGCCCAGCGCCACGGCCGTGAGCCCCAGTATCAGCAGGATATTGAAAGAGATTTGGGTATTTTTTTTGGCCGCCAGGTTATATGTATTGATGGCATCATTTTGTTCCTTGATAAATTCAGCGCTGGTACTTAAAATTTGCCCTGTGGCAGGCGATGCTTCCAAACGCAGCAATTCCTGAGCTTCCAAGTCCTGATGGCTTTGAACCAATGCCAATAGTTTATCATTAATGGGCTTGGCCACGGCAATGTCTTTGATGATTTGGTCCCGGAGCATCAGGGTTTTTCCGGAGGACATCGTAGCCGTTTTTAATTCATTATAGGCCGCGTTATATTGCGCCCTGGCGTCCTGGATCTTTTCGGCTTCCTGGCGGATGCTATCAGGATCTTTAAAGAGAATGAGGGCATGAATACTGAGCATAATTTGTTGCAAAGAGTCGGAAATTCTCGTAGTAAGTTGAATATTCCGGTCATTGACGGCTGTTTGTTCAGTAACTGCAATAAAGTGGCTCATATTGTAGGCGGCCAAGGATATCATCAACAACATTAAAACTAACAGCACCGTAAAACCAATGGCGATCTTGCTTCCTAATTTCATTCTGGTTTGCATGAGTAATCCTCCTTGTTATTGTGAGTTAGCGATTGGTTTTATAATAAAGCCTGTAATATATTGAAATAAATCCCGGGATATTATTTAATTTTGATGTATTTTAATATTAATATAGTTAATTAATTTTGTCAAATAAAATTTATATGATGTTAATTATTAACCCAATATAGAACGTCTGGCGGAAGGGTCCTTGAAGGGGAGAATGATCGTAAACCGTTAATTCTGGAGCAAGGGCCCCCGGGTTAGGCTAAAATACCGATTGGCCACAGGAAAAGACCTGTAGAGTAAGGCGCGGTTTGATGAAAAAGGGATAAAATTTCGGGAAGAGTAGTTTAGGGAGGAAAAATCGATAAACTTAAGCAAGCGCTTCTTATTTTGGCGGGGTGGCGATGACCGCGCAGACCGGGGCGATAAGTGCGGAGTCCTGGGCGATGACCGCGCAAACCGGAGCGATAAGAAAATCGATTGGCGCGGTTATCGATGGATATTGAATTAAATTTTTTAGAAAAAGGTGGCCTAAAAAAAGTTAACGGAGCCAGATTCACGGGATTAAGAAAATAGTTAATTCATGAAAGTATTTTTGTTTTCGTAAGCCTTCCCCCGCAACCATCATGAACGAACCCAATGACTGGCGGGTGATGGGTCTGTGTGGGGTACGAGGGGTAGGAGGGCCAGGAAAAATATAAAAGGAAAGGGGTATCCTAAAGAGTCGGTACATGGTTGATTCGGTAGTTCCTTTTGCCTCCCCCTCTCCGGCCTCCATGAACGTTATTCCCCCAGACTCATTTGGATGGGTCTGGGGATTTTTTGGTTTCAAAAATATTTTCAAGAAAATATTTTTTTAAAAGGATTTTTATACCTCCATCAAGAAGTATATGTTAACGATTACGTGAGCGTTAACGTGACCGATTACATATGGGTTTGAGGTTGTTTTATGAATATTACGATGAAAGATATTGCTAAAATGGTTGGGGTTTCAACCAATACGGTTTCGCGGGCGTTGAACGGGAAAAAAGAAATCAGTGAGGAAACCCGGAAACGGATTAAGGAAGTTGCTGAAGAACTGGGTTATACACCCAACAGTATTGCGGCTTCTTTAGCTTCCCGAAGAACGAAAGTTATCGGGTTGATCACCTCGGATATTGAGGATCCTTTTCATGCCCAGCAACTTAGAGGCGTAGAAGACACTGCCAGGGAACATGGATATTCGCTTATTCTTTTTAACACCGATGAAAACCCGGAGAGTGAATTACGGGCCGTCAATACCTTCAGGAGCATCCGGGTGGCGGGGATTATTTTGAATTCGGTTTTCCCCGGCTTTCAACATATTGAAAGACTTCGGAAACAAAATACCCCTTTTGTATTGATCAATCGGCGTTTGCCTGATATTGACGCTGATTATGTCATTAACGACAACTTCAACGGGGAATATGAAGCCACCAAACACCTTATCGGGTTGGACCATGTTAATATCGGCCTGATCTTAGGCCCACAGCGGATCACCAGCGTCCGGGAGCGGCTGGCCGGATATTCCAAAGCAATGATTGAAGCCGGGCTTTCCATCAATCCGGATCACATCCTATATGGTAAAAACTTGAAACCGGAGACCGGCAGAGAACTGACCGAACGGTTGTTGGCGTTAAATCCCCGCCCGACTGCAATTTTAACCTATTGCGATACTTTGGCCCTTGGCGCTTATGCCGCAGCCCATCAGGGGAATTTGGCGATTCCCGAGGAGCTGGCGATTATTGGTTATGACGATGTCTTAATTGCTTCCTATTTGGATGTTCCGCTAACGACCATATCTCAGCCAGCTTATAAAATGGGACAGGCTGCTTGCGACATCCTTTTGGAAAGGATTCAATGCAGCGAGGAAGGATTGAACCTCAAAGATTTACCGAAAAAACATTTGGTTTTTCAACCTCAACTGGTGATTAGAAAATCTTGCGGCGCCCATGCCAAACCGCTTCATGACGGCGCTTGAGTCTTTCGCTTGCGTTCACCCGGAAAGGACAAGATCAAAATGTTTTTAGACACCAATCAACGATACGAAAAGGAGAGATGACTGAATGAAACATTTTCCGGAGTTTTTCAAGAAAACGCTGAACCGGGTTCCCGATGCACCCGAGGGCATGGATGGATATTGGTTTGAAAGCGAGGATGGCTCTCAGGTTGTTTTTTGGGAGAATGTCTCCGGTGGGAAAGTACCCCCTCATCAACACGATTTCTGGGAATATTGCTATGTGGTGGAAGGCTGTTATGAGGGGATTGTCGACGGAAAACCCGTTATTTTGAATCCGGGGGACGAATGCGCCATTGCTCCGGGTGTGATTCATGAAGGAAAACACAGTGCTCATTATCGAGCCATTGACATTTTCGGAGGGTCGAGGATCGCTCACTGTCCCTGGAAGAAATGAGTCAATTGATTTGGGCGATTCGGGAGGCTTTGAGGAGAAAAAGGGGGTGAGGGAAACCTAACCATAAATCAAGGGGAGCTTCACTACAGTCAAATCAAGCATAAGGAGGAAGCAATCATGAGACGACAGATCTTTGCAGCAAGTTTAGTAATGGCCTTGTTCTTATTGATAGCCGCAACAGTCTCGGCCAATAACACGATTAATGTTTGGACAGGTTTCCCGGAGCTTGAATCGTTTTATAAATGGGCGGGCGCCGAATACAGCAAAGCCCATCCAGGGGTTACCGTTCAAGTCCTAAGTACCAGTCTGCGGGAGTTCGAACAGAAACTCACCGCCTCCATGCCCACCGGTACAGGCCCGGAAGTTTTTGATGCCGGTCCTTATATTGCGATCAAATTGGTTGATGGCGGCCTGCTCCCTGCGAATCCGAAAGACATTGACGCTTACTTGAAAAGCGGAGCCTGGAGTAAGTTCGCAGTCAATTATTCCACCATCAGAGGTAAAACTTACGGCATTCCTTTAATGAATGGAAGCCGAGCGGCCTTGTTTTATAACAAGACCATGTTTAAAGAAGCCGGACTCGATCCCAATAATCCCCCGAAAACCTTTCCTGAACTGATGCAGGCAGCCAAAAAACTTACGAAGTACGAAAACGGTAAAGTTGTCCGGAGCGGACTTAGCTTACGGATCTCCGGCGGCGGCAGTGGTCTAACCGAGAAATTCCGTTTTGTCCTGCATAATGCCGGCGGCGATTTGATTGTTCCGGCAGGAAACGGCAAATGGAAAAACGGTTTGGATAATCAGGCCGGCCGTAATGCGCTGCAATTCTATATTGATGCTCTGTACAAGTATAAAATCGATGACCCTCAGGTGAAACATGATTCAGATGCTTTCGTCACCGGTACGACCGCGATGTTTATGCGTGAGAGCTGGGTTATCGGAGAAGTAAAATCCAAGAATCCCAAATTGGATTATGGCGTTGTGCCGATGCCCGCTTGGAAAAGACACGATACCTTGGCTCAACCTTGGTCGGTTTATATGTCGATGGAAGGTTCCAAATCCAAAGAAGTTCGCGATTTTATCAAGTTCTTAACCAGCGAGCAAGCGGCCTCCAAACTTATTGAGCTCTCCGGATGGATCCCGGAACGGATTCAATTTGATTCGGATGAATTGCTGAAACAAAACCCGCAATATCAGATCTTTATCGATCCGCCGAAAGAAGTCGGATTTTACGCCGATCCGGTCATTCCAGTGTTTGACGAGATCCAAACCAAAGTTGCCGACAAACTGGTTGAAACCTTCTTAAACAGCAAATTGGTTGACAATCCGCAGGGTATCAAAAATGCCACCAAACAAATCGGCGATTTGGTCGATTCAATTTTAAAACGCAATGGTGCTTACGGAAAATAAGCACCAGCTTTAAGGCCCTAACGTCTCCCCGGAATGGTCCTTGGGGAGACGTTTTCAATACTCCACGAATATTATCAGATTAAATTTCATGAAAGAAAGGTGTGGCGGATGGGGCGCTTTGATTCACCAAAATTTTTTACCGCGGAACGTTCCCGGGTTACCTTTTGTTATCTGATGCTCTTGCCGATTTTGATTATGTTTCTTGTTTTACGAATCATCCCAATTGCCCAGACATTTTGGATGGGTTTTTTCGACTGGAAGCTCATCGGCAGCGGCCGTCCTTTCATCGGTATCGATAATTACCTGTCCTTGATGACCGATGATCAATTCTGGATCTCGATTTACAACACGTTTTTATATGCCGGGGCCAGTGTGATTCTTTGTCTCATCATTTCACTTCCAATCGCTGTGGCTTTGGCGAAAAAGATGAAATTCACCGGAATCTATCAAGCCATCTATTTTCTCCCGTTTATTACCCCGATGGTTCCGATGTCGGTGGCCTGGAAATGGATTTATGACCCGAAATACGGTATTTTGAACTTTCTCTTGTCTTTTGTTGGAATCAAACCCATTGGGTGGTTGATCTATCCCGGGATTGCCATTTGGGCGCTGATTTTAATGAACATTTGGAAAAACCTCGGATATAATATCGTCCTCTTGATAGTCGGATTGAAAAATATTTCTCCGGTATACTACGAGGCAGCCAGTATCGATGGTGCGGTCGGTTGGAACCGTTTCCGGTACATCACTCTTCCGCTGTTGAAACCGATGCTTTTGTATGTAATCGTGACCTCAACCATTAATGCTTTTAACGTATTTACCCAGGTATACGTGATGACTCTGGGATCACAGGCGGCGCCGGGCCGGGCGGTTCGGGTTTTGTTATACGATATCTATGAAAACGGCTTTCGTTATTTCAGACTGGGTTATGCTTCGGCAGAAGCCGTCATTTTAACATTAATCGTGATTGCCCTGACCTTAATCCAGTTTAAAGCAGTTAAGTCTGAGGAATAGGGGGTTGTTCAAGATGGAAATCAGCTCAAGCCGTAGCAATTGGCTTGTTTCAATGATCAAACATGCTTTGCTGTTATTCGGAGCCGTATTTATGGTTATTCCTTTTGTCTGGATGTTTTCAACATCCTTCAAACCCGAAGTGGAGGTTTTAGCTTGGCCGCCGCAAATTTTCCCGCAAAATCTCACTTTCCGGAATTTTGTTGAGCTGTTTGCCCAGGCTCCGTTTTTACGCTTCTTTATAAACAGCACGATTATTTCGATAACTTCGACAGTAGTTGTTTTGTTCACTTCGATTATCGGAGGTTTTATTTTCGGTAAATACGCCTTCCCCGGACGGAATCTTTTATTTTCCCTGGTTTTAGTCACCGCCATTGTCCCATTCGAAAGCTATATTATTCCTCTGTATACCACGATGGTTCAATGGCATTGGATCAATACTTACCAGGGAATCATCGCGCCTTATCTGGTGATGAGCTTTGGGATATTTCTAATGCGCCAGCATATCAGCTCGACCATCTCCGATGAACTGATGGATGCGGCGCGAATTGACGGCTGCTCGGAGTTCCGGATTTTGAAAGATATCGTCTTGCCGTTGACCAAATCTTCCGGCGGCGCCCTGGGTATTTTTGCCTTTACCCAGGCGTGGATGGCTTTTATGTGGCCGTTATTGATGGCGAATACCAAAGAAATGTTCAATATGGAATTGGGACTGACAATGTTCCAGTTTAAGTTCAGCACCAATTACAGCCTGTTGATGGCAGGTTCGGTACTTTCGGTATTGCCGATGATCTTGATTTTTGTAATATTACGAAGGCAAATCATTGAAAGCATCTCTTTAACCGGCTTAAAAAGCTGAGCAAATATTACATCATGAAAGGACAGAAAGAAAATGGAACCTAATGCGCAGAAGAAATTTACAGTGGATAAACTGGAAGTGAATATCTATCCGGACCGGGCGGAAATGGGCCGGGGAGTGGCCCAAGCAGTCGCCTCCAAAATCAAGGAGCTTCTGGCGAAACAAGAACGGGTGTCGATGGTCTTTGCGGCGGCCGCTTCCCAAAATGAATTTTTGGATTCCTTGGCTACAATCCCGGGCATTGACTGGTCCAGGGTCGTGGTATTTCATATGGACGAATATATTGGGCTCCCCGCAGGTCATCCCCAATTGTTTGGCGTTTACTTAAGTAAAAAAATCTTTAACCGGGTGAAGCCAGGGAAAGTTTTTCTGCTTGACGGCCAGACAACTTCATTGGAGCGGGAGATGGAGCGATATACCCAACTCCTCAGGGAATATCCGCTGGATATCGCTTGTATCGGAATTGGAGAAAACGGCCACATCGCCTTTAACGACCCGGGCATTGCCGACTTTAACGATCCGGTCCTGATCAAACTGGTGGAACCCGACTTGACCAGTCGCAACCAACAGGTCCATGATGGATGTTTCCAGTCACTAGCGGAGGTTCCGACCCAAGCCTATACGTTAACGATTCCCGCGCTGATTGCGGCGAAGTGGGTGTATTGCACGGTGCCCGGATCGACGAAGCGTCGAGCCGTTTATAATACTGTCCGCGGTGAAATCACTCCGGATTGCCCGGCTTCAGTTCTGAGAATGGTCGAGCATGCCGCTTTATTTGCAGATCGGGATTCGGCGGCCGATATTATGGCGTAACCTATGGACCCTTTAGGATGATGAAATTTTGATGTCATCCGTATGTACGCGGCGGCAGTTACTGGCCGCCATCTGCCTTAAAACTTTTCATGGGGATGCTACCGCAGCAACATCCTGAAAGGACAGAAAGAAAATGGAAGATAACGCGCAGAAGCAATTTTCAGTGGATAAACTTAAAGTGAATGTCTATCCGAACCGGGCGGAAATGGGTCGGGGGGTGGCCGATGCAGTTGCCTCCAAAATCAAGGAGCTTTTGACGAAACAGGAACGGGTTTCGATGGTCTTTGGGGCTGCCCCCTCCCAAAATGAATTTTTGGATTCTTTGGCTACAATCCCGGGCATTGACTGGTCCAGGGTCGTGGCATTTCATATGGACGAATATATCGGGCTCCCGGCGGGCCATTCCCAATTGTTTGGCGTGTACTTACGTAAAAAGATTTTTGACCGGGTGAAGCCGGGGAAAGTTTTTCTGTTGAACGGCCAGACAACTTCATTAAAGCGGGAGATGGAGCGATATACCAAATTTCTCAGGGAATATCCGCTGGATATCGCCTGTATCGGAATTGGAGAAAACGGCCACATCGCCTTTAACGACCCGGGTATTGCCGACTTTAATGATCCGGACGCGATTAAACTGGTGGAACCCGACTTGACCAGTCGCAACCAGCAGGTCCATGATGGGTGTTTCCGGTCGTTGGCGGAGGTTCCGACGCAAGCCTATACGTTAACGATTCCCGCGCTGACTGCGGCGAGATGGGTGTATTGTACGGTACCCGGCCCGACAAAGCGCCAAGCCGTTTATAATACTGTCCGCGGCAAGGTCTCTCCTGCTTGCCCGGCGTCAATTCTCAGAATGACCGAGCACGCCGCTTTATTTGCAGATCGGGATTCGGCAGCCGATATTATGGTGTAACCCATCCCCCCTTGCGTTGATGAAATTATGAATGGAGCCCTTCATGGACTTATTTGTATCTTCAGTCGATATTACATGGCGAGTATTGATCGTTTTCTCCCTGGCGATTTTTGGAATTATCGCCAGAAAATGCGGGTTCCTAAGGGAAGAGGCCAGAATGTCTTTTGCCGACGTCATGTGGAACATTACTTTGCCACCTTTGGTTTTTGTCTCCATGACCGCAGATGTGAATTGGGGCCGGCTCATGACCGGTATGATTGCTCCGGCCGTCGCCTTGCTATTGGTAATTTTGCTATCCTTCGGAGGCATGGTATTGGGAAGGCGGTTGTCGCTGACCGCCGACCGCCTTAAGACTTTCCAGATCCTCTGTGCGATGCCCAATTCGGCGTTTATTGGGTTTCCAGTGGTTTTATCGATCTATGGACATCAAGGATTGGCCTACGCAGTTTTATATGATGTCGGGACCACGGTTGCCTTCTGTTCAATTGCCATCATGATCATGAGAGGCGGTGGTGATTGGGGTGAAAATTGGAAATCTTTGCTTAGCCCGGCGCTGGTTGCGGTAATTTGTGGGTTGTTCATCAATTGGTTGGGAATCAAGATTCCCCCTTTGATTCTGGCCCCGTTGCGAATCATGGGGGATGCTACGGTTCCTCTGGCTATGTTACTGATGGGCTATACTCTTGGCGGCCTTAAACTTGGATTTAACTCACTTACCTGGGAGTTGGGGCTTGTTTGTCTTTTGAAACTTTTGCTCTGCCCAATCCTTGCCTATCTTGTGTTACTGCCGCTTCCGATTACCCCTCTGGTGAAAACGGTAATCGTCCTGGAGACCGCCATGCCCAGTATGGCCAGTACCACCGTACTGGTTGAAAAATTCAAAGGGGATGGGGAATTCGCGGCAACCGGAATATTGGCGACGACGGTATTCAGTATTTTTACGATTCCACTCGTTGCTATATTCCTGGCCTTTTGATTTGAGTCAAAAATTTTGGGAAACGGGGAATGACAGCATGAAATGTTTCATCCGTTTGGCCGACGTCGCGCCTATCGGTGAGGATGGACATTTGTCCTACGAAATGTTAACTGAAAACAACGGTTGTGTGGCAGGTTGTTCCGCCGGTATTAGCGTTTTTTCGGAGACCGAATACCCTTTGCCGGCGGTGCATGATGATCAGGAAGGTTTTTTGGTTCTTGAGGGTTCAGGTTCGGCTAGGGTCGGGGAAGCAGAGTTCCTTATCGAACCGGAGGTCTCTTTTATCGTTCCAGCGGGGACCCCCCATTGCATTAAAAAGGATCCTGCCTCCACACTGCTCAAAGTGTTCTGGTTTCACAGTGCGGTAAAGTAAGAAAAGCGCTTGTTTCAAAAACTAAGAGGCTGTCTAAAAAGTAATGGAAACAATTAAGAAATACAATAGATAGGTCGTTCAATCGATTGATGTTACGATATTGTATTTTTTTATTGCGCGTGCGTGAATGCACAAGATTACCTTTTGGGATAGCCTTTTTTGATTTGAGGGCGTTGTGAAGCTAAAGCATGAAATGGTGAGTTCTCCCGGCAAATCAATAAAAAATCAGGTAAGCCTGCAAGGTAGTCATCCACCCTGACTTTGCCCGGCTAGCTGGCTAGCTGATGGCAACGAAGTCGCGCATCAATGCGCGCGAAAATACCGCTAGGGTGGCTGTTCGACGGCGGCTCGCAAAACGAGCCGAAGAATCTGGGTTAAAAGTATTCTCTAAGTAGTCCTCCAATATGAAATGACCGACTTACTCCATGGAGCTTTATCGGAGAGAGAAGTCGGTATATTCCTTGACAGATTGCCAAAAATGAAGTAATTTTGAAATAAGAGCATGTTAGTTTTAACTAACATTCAACCGGTGTTAGGATGGGTTGGCCCAATTTCGTTACTTTCATCGAATATACGGAGAAATCTATATTTGACTTCCGGAGCTAAAAATTGAGAATGGAAAGGGGTTTTATCCAATGCAAACCAATTTTCTAAATGGCCTGAGCCCGCTCCATCAGGCGCTTATAGCAACCGGTTTTACATGGTTGGTTACAGCCCTTGGCGCAGGGCTGGTATTTTTTTTTAAAAGCATCAATCGAAAAATTTTAGACTCGATGCTGGGGTTTGCCGCCGGAGTGATGATTGCCGCCAGTTTTTGGTCGCTCTTGGCTCCCGCCATTCAAATGTCCGAAGAATCGGGGAATTTACCATGGCTAGCGCCATTAATCGGTTTTTTGGCCGGCGGTGTTTTTTTAAAAATAGCGGATTCCCTGATTCCCCATTTACATCTGGGGATGCCCCTTGAAAAAGCGGAGGGAGTTAAAACCAGATGGAAACGGAGCATTCTGTTGGTTACGGCGATTACCCTGCATAATATTCCTGAAGGATTGGCGGTTGGTGTGGCGTTTGGCGCGGTCGCCGCCGATATCCCCTCAGCCACTCTTGCCGGAGCGGCGGCTTTGGCATTGGGGATCGGTATTCAAAATTTTCCGGAGGGCGCGGCGGTCTCGATCCCCCTTCGGCGGGAAGGACTTTCCCGGTTTAAAAGTTTCTGGTATGGACAGTTGTCGGGGATGGTAGAGCCGGTTGCGGGAATTATCGGCGTAGTGGCGGTGCTGGTTATGAGGCCGTTATTACCGTATGCATTGTCATTTGCGGCAGGGGCCATGATTTATGTTGTGGTGGAAGAACTGATACCGGAAGCTCAGTCATCCGGTAATTCCGATTTTGCCACCATGGGTACAATGTTGGGGTTTGCTGTCATGATGCTCCTGGATGTTGGTCTTGGTTGAAATGAAATTCACTCCATGTAAAAAATGAGCAATCGAAAAAAATTGAGCATAAGCTCGAACCTCTTAAAGATGACGGGGCGGATAAATTGTTTATACCGCCGCGGAGTATGAAGACAGGAAATAGCGTACCCGAAAGTGATTGTTGAGGATGAAAAAGCTGTCGAGCTGCTAAACCGGCTCGATTAGTTTTTTTCAAGCATGTCAAAGATCAAGGAATTTTTCCGCACCATCCCTCAAATCGAAAGAGTAACCGCTTTTCATCGTTGAAGTTTTTCCCCGGAATAGGTGGATCGATCCTTATGAATGTTTTTTCTAGATTGATCGGGGTTTTATGATGATATTTTCATTGTTGCATTTCCTTGCGTCATAACACAATTAAATATTTCCCGGGAAATTCAGGGGATATTAAAAAAGTATTATTTTTCTGAAAATTATTATTGTAGACTCGATTTCAATTATGATTTACAATAAATAGGTAAATGTGGTAAAACAAGGTACAAAAAGAGTGCTTTGAATGGAAGGGTCATGAAAAAAAGGGAGGGTAAGATGATGAAAAGCAAAAATTTGATGCGGCTGCTATTTACGATCGTTATTGGATTGAGTGTAATGAATATCCATGTTACCAGTGTTCATTCAGCTACCAGCCAATTCAAGGGTGTAAACTGGGCTGACTCCAGGGATAACTTTGTCGATGGTGTTTTATATGTTTCAGGACTCAGTTCCACGGATACTTATTCATCCGCTTCAACGGTAGCGGACAGAGTGATCACCGGGCTCATGTCCCTGACGGGTTCTAACAGTGTCCGGATGCCCATTAATGAAACCACGGTTTCCGGCTATTGGAGTACCTACACAGGGGCTATCGATAAAGCCCTTGAAAAAGGAAAGGTCATCCTCTGTTATTGGGCTTATAGTGGCGGAAAGCCGGCAAATACCACAGCTTTTTGGAATATGTGGACAACCGTCGTAAGTAGATACGGTAGCAACTCCAATTGCTATTTTGAACCAATTAACGAGCCCTACGGTTATAGTGCGACCGATTTGTGCAATTTGTATTATACCTGGATTACCAGCTATTCCAGCGTGCCCCAGAGCCGGGTGATTCTCGATGGGAGCGGGTATGCTCAAAATGTTTCCAATGTCGGCGGCGACAGCCGCTTAAGCAATTGTTTGTTGGCCGTACATGATTATTCATTTTTTGTTTCCGACCCCTATCGAACCGAAGGCGAGTGGCAAAATCATCTCGCCGGCTATGTTGGCAGCTATGCCAGCCGTACCGTTTGCACGGAATGGGGTTACCCGAATAGCCCCGGTACCAAGAATGGCGTTTCTTATGATTATATCGACTATAATGCTACCTCAAGCAGTACTTTCTTTTATTATTATTGCCGAGGGCTTAGCAACGAATTGCGCGGGTTGGGAATGGGGAGCTTTTATTGGCCCGGTTTAAGGGACGGAGATTGGTATAGTATGACCACAAAGAGTGGCAGCGGGTCAAATATTGCATTATCAATTTCTAACGTTTCCGGCCTTTTCCGGCTTAAATATGCCTGGGGCGACAACGGTATCAAAATTAAGAATGTTGCCACCGGTTTATACCTGGACGGTATGGGCCGGACAGCGGATGGCTCCAATGCCGGTCAATATGGCAGCAGTTCCGGCGACAACCAGCAATGGGCAATTGAAGGTGCGGGAAGTTATGTAAAAATTAAGAACCGGGCCACCGGATTGTATTTGGATGGTTGCGGGCGGATAGCCGACGGTTCCATTTGCGCTCAATATAGCGGCAGTTCCAGTAGTAACCAGCAGTGGACTCAGGAAATATCCGGAAGTTATGTCAAGTTTAAGAACCGGACGACCGGATTATATTTAGACGGGGCAGGAGTGACTTTGAATGGCTCTGATTTGAAACAATATAGCAGTAGTTCCAGTAATAATCAAAAATGGGCGGTTGTAGTTCCCTAATAACTTCGGGAATTGCTGATGTTCCAAATTGATTTAATGTTTAACCGGGCCTGGACGATGAACACCGGCAAAAGAAAAGGACTTAAATAGCAGATTAACTAGTAAAACGTTCTCTAAGTAATTACTCAATGATTGTGAACGTTTTACTTAAGTAGAGCGTATCTTCCCCATCTTTGATTGCCATTTATTTACGATACGCTCTACTAGATTTTATGGATTTATAGGATTTTTATTTCCGGCCCCCCTAGTGTTCCAGTTGTTTTTTACAAAGGACAACTTTTCGGATTTTAATCCTGTAAATCCTTCTCCATTAATTTTTGGGAAGCATATTCCTTCACATTTCCATGAAGATGGTTTCGGTTATGGGTTTTCCTTCTATGGTTACCGTTTTTCAATAACTATACTGAACATAAATATATTCGTCTTTTGGCGCCTTGACTTTATAGGCCTTGGTAGCGTTAAAATAAGGAAAGACCTTTTCCGGCGGCACCATATTGGCCACAGGCTCAATTGTTTTTAATTTTTCGTTGAACGGCAGCAATTGAACCATCCCTTCGACCCCGACCCAATCGCCATCGGAAAACCCCATCTTGTCGGGGAGTTTTACCAGGATCCCCAGAGGAAGCATATCAGCGGCGCAACAGGTAACCACCATTCGGTAGACCACGATTTCCTCCTTTTTAAGCAGGGATGATTTCAAAACCTTACCCCTGAAAAAAATTTTGGTCTTTAGCAACTTTTGTTTGGGAGCTTTCGGGGTATCAAACAGAATATCTCCGATGTCCAACTGAGTGTATTCTTTATATTGAACGGGAGCGGATGAATTGGCCGCATCGGTCTGGGGCACAGCCATCCATAACAAAAGCATCAATAGCGGTAGGAAAAGAATTTTTTTCACGGTTAAAACCTCCTCCGCAGTAAGTTGTGAGCGGGAAATAAGTTGAGGAAGACGCAAAACAGGAAAACCAACAGCGCGCACAATCCGAAGATGATCAAGAGGGCCTTGGCTTTAAAGCTTTTGAGCAACAAGGCCGAATTTTTGATATCGATCATTTGCCCGAATACCATAAAAGCCATCACGCTTCCCAAGGGAAATTGATATAGAAAGGAACGGGCCACAAAAGCATCGGCTTCGGCGCATAACGACAGGCATAGAGCTAAAAACATCATCACTAAAACGGATAAAGCGGGGTTTTTCGTAATCACCATGAAAGCTTGTTTGGGTAGCGCCGTTTGAATGATGGCCGCAATCAGCGTGCCGATAATTAAGAACTTACCGACCTCCAGGAATTCGTCGTTGGCATGGCGAAAAATCTCGCCGATTACCGACCCCCGATGGGAGGAATGATTGACCTCTTTCTCTGTCGTAGCGGAGGTTTCCGATTCCCGGAGGGCTTTTTGATGAAAAAGCGTTTCCAGGGAAGGAAAGAGTTTACTGGCGATGAAAGCGATAATGAATCCCACGGCGATGGCCATCCCCACCCTCGTCAATGTAATCGGCAGGTTGTAACCAAAGGCCGTGGCGGTGGCCCAGACTGTGATTGGATTGACCAAAGGTGCGGTAATCAAAAAGGCGATCGCCATATAGGGAGGAACTTTTTTAAGCAAGAGCCGCCTGGCTACGGGAATAACCCCACAGTCACATACGGGAAAGAAAAATCCGGCGCCAATCGCCAGCAGGATCCCCGGCAATTTGGCGGACCGGACTAGTTTGTTTTGGACCATCTCCACGGTAACCAGAGTATTCATGAGGGCTGAACCGAACACCCCGATTAAGACGAAGGGTAAAGCTTGAATGATAATGCTTAAGAAGATGGTCACCAGTTGCGGCAGTTTGTCGAGGAAGTTCGATCCATTCGCCTGATAGCTTAAGATTTGCGGCGGGACAAGGATTGGCAATAAAAGCGGCAAAAGCAACAATAAACGGGTCCATTCAAAATGTTCAAAATGGCAGCAATGGCAGTCAGGTGAATGTTCCGAGTGGGGTAAATTCGGCTTCCGGAGATTGTTGATCAGCATTGCCGTTAAAATCGCTAATGTCAAGACTGTCAGAAATGATAGCTTGGGATTGATATAACTGCGAATATTCCCCGTTATCAGCAGGAATGACAGCAAGATAATATAGCCGATGAAGATGGCGGTTAAGTAATTCCTTTTCAGATTTTTCATGGAGTACCCTTTCTTTGGTTCATTAATGAGTTGATTAAAGAAGCTCTTTGAACTTAAAATCCGGCAAGTTTCAATGAAGAGATTCAGAATTGAATTGATTCTAGGTAAAGCAAACCCCAAAAAGACATCAAAACACCGATTTTCACCGGGTCAATGCCAATGGTAATTTCTTATGTTCGAAGGAAGTTAATTGAAAAGGAACATACAAGGAGGCGCCCGGTTATCATAACCGGTTCGGAAAGGTATTGTAACGGTTGGATTCTGGATGAGAGAGAGGATTTCGAAGAGGTTCAACAATAACTTGAGTATAAATACAAGGCTGCAGGTAAATCCAACCTGGAGAAGCTGGCATAAAAGGCAATGATCATCCCCGCCGTCCCATGGAGAAAGCAAGGGATGGGTATGACAGGACAACAACAACATTAAGCCGATGACTAGAATGATGCTGATTTTGAGAATGACGGATTTTTTCATTTTGGTCACAGCGATCGTTATTTTTCTTTCAGTGTTGACGAAATGCGGAAAATTTATGCTTTCGCGATGATTGAACGGGTTCCTGCTTCCGGCGGGACGTTTCTTTTGGAAAACGCAGCGCAAGTTATCCGTATCGTAAAAAAGCTCTTATCTTTAACGGAAATGGGGAGGGTGTGTTCCGGAGTGGGGTAAATGCAAAAGATTCTTTTATAGTCCTTGCCAAAGGAACGCTCTTTCGGGACGGCGGTTTCTTTATTTGTGAATGATATGGCTTGACGGAAAAAAATGAAAATGATAGAATTTATTTGCAAGAAATTCTTAATTAGAGGGAACGATATGGAAAATCAATTCGTTGTTCTTAAAGAACAGGGATATAAATTGACCAAACAACGTTGCGAAATCTTAGCAGCTTTGGATGACAGCCCGCCGCTGATGGCCGAGGAAATATTCCATCTGGTCAATAAGCGTTGTAAAGTCAATTTAAGCACGGTTTACCGTAATCTGGGCATTCTGCAAAAAATGGGACTGATTCGGAAAGTAAACAGTTTAGGTCAGGCTGATCAGTATGAATTGGTAAAGAACCATTGCAAACATGATTTGGAGTGCCTCAAATGCGGGGCCAAGGTGGTTTTTTCGGAATGCATCTTCGATCAGTTGGTTCAGGAGATTGAGTTAAAAACTCATTATAAAGTGAAGAAACATAATTTGCAGCTATTTGGCACTTGTCCGAAATGTTCCAGCCAATAAAGAGTCTGCGGGGAATTATGAAGAAACGGTTTTTCATTGTCATCATTATCCTTTCGTTGGTCTTTTTGACCGGTCATATTCATTTGCACCACTCCGGCAGTGACGAGGAGAAGAATCATTGTCCTTTTTGCGCGCTTTTACATACGGGCTTCGGTTTTTCATTGCCGTTTGAGCCTTCGGTTTCTCTTGCTGTTGTGGCTGCCGGCAGTTTCAATGCGGCGAAAAAGATAGATTCCGTCAGGATTTTTAGCAACCGGTTAAGAGCGCCGCCATTTTATTTCAATGGACAAGGTACTTTAATCGATATAAAATGGAGGAATTTCAATGAATTTAAAATCAGTGAAAATATTAACCGGCCTACTATTGGTTTTATTCACCATCCTGGCCGCGGCCGGCTTTGACCAAAGCCTGGCCCAGGCAAAATTGGGGAAGCGGTTGACGATTGTAACTTCCTTTTATCCGATGTATGTTGAAACCATTAATGTCACTAGAGATGTAAAGGGAGTGAAGGTCATCAACATGACCAAACCCCAGGCCGGGTGCTTGCATGACTACCAATTGACCCCGAATGATTTGAAAACTTTGGAGAAAGCCGGGGTCTTTGTGGTCAACGGCGCGGGCATGGAGGCTTTTCTCGGCAAGGTTATCACGCAAATGCCGAAGCTAAAGATTGTCGAAGCCAGCCGGGGTATTCCCTTAATCAGAGGTGACAATGATGAAGGCGACAATCCCCATGTCTGGGTCAGTGTATCCAATGCGATCCGGCAAGTCAAAAATATCGGGGAGCAATTGGCCAAAATCGATCCCGCCAATGGGCCTCAATATCGCAAAAATGCCGCTGTTTATATCAAGAAATTGCAAGCCTTAAAGGGAAAAATGCATCAGGGACTGGATGGCGTTAAAAACCGGAACATCATTACTTTTCATGAGGCTTTTCCCTACTTTGCGCAGGAGTTTAACCTGCAGATCATTGCGGTGATCGAGCGGGAGCCCGGTTCGGAGCCTAGCGCGAGAGAATTGGCGCGGACCATCGTGACCATTAAAAAAGCGAACGTAAAAGGAATATTCGCCGAACCGCAGTATCCGGCCAAAGCCGCTGAAGTGATTGCAAAAGAGACCGGGATTAAAGTATCCGTCCTCGACCCGGCCGTCACCGGAGAAGCCAACGGCGATCGAAATGCCTATTTGAAGATCATGGAGAAAAATCTAAAGTCATTACAAGAGGCGCTTCAATAATGAACCCAAAGCATTCCGTCAGTGTCGGTAACTGCAATGCCTGCAATCTTTGCTGCACCAAAATTGAGAACTTCAATGTCACCCTGGGAAAAACGGAAATTCTCAAGGGGATTAATTTGCATATCCATTGTGGAGAATTGACGGCAATTATCGGCCCGAACGGAGCCGGTAAAAGTACATTACTCAAAGCTATCCTGGGAGAAGTCAAACACACCGGCAGGCTTAGTTTCCTGGACGCGGCTGGGAAACAAACAAACCATCCCGTCATTGGTTACGTTCCCCAAAGCATGCAGATTGACCCGGGCTCTCCCATCAGTGTAATGGATTTATTTATTGCGTCCCAGTCAAACAGACCTGTTTGGCTGGGACATGCCAAAGAAGGACGCGATGAAGCCCTGGAGGCTCTTTCCAGGGTTGATGCCGAACATTTGGTAAAAAGACGTCTCGGCAATTTATCCGGAGGAGAAATGCAGCGGGTCATGCTGGCTTTAGCCCTCCAGCCGATACCGGATATTTTGCTTTTGGATGAACCGATTTCCGGCGTCGACCAGCGTGGCATGGAGTTGTTTTACGGTCTGGTATCGAAACTGCGGGAAGAATATGATTTAACGATTATTTTGGTCTCCCATGATTTAGGTCTGGTTCAGAAATATGCCGACCGGGTGGTGCTGTTAAATAAGGTTATCGAATGTGTCGGCACGCCGGGTGAAGTTTTTTCAAACCCCAAAATTATGGAATCATTCGGCGCATTATGGCTAATTAAAGAAACAGAAGGGGAGAAAAACAATGCATCTATGGTATAGCCTAAGCGATTTAATCCCCTTTGCCTGGCTGCAACATCTGTTTATGAAAAATGCCTTGCTGGCCGTAATTTTGGTCACACCTATCTTTGGCATCATGGGAACCATGGTGGTGAATAACCGGATGGCCTTTTTTGCCGATTCTTTAGGCCATTCCGCCTTAACCGGCATAGCGATCGGCACGATGATCGGGATTGGAAATCCGGTCTGGTCGATGATTGGCTTTGCATTAATCTTTTCCGTGGGCATACTTGCCGTCAAACACGGCAATAAGACTTCCACCGATACGGTCATCGGGGTTTTTTCTTCCGTGGCGGTGGCTTTAGGAATCGTCATCCTTTCCCGTGGCGGGGGATTTAACAAGTATTCCGTCTTTTTAATCGGGGATTTGCTAAGTATTACACCCGGGGAAATCGGGATGTTGGCTCTAGTTTTAATTGCCGTTGTTATTTTCTGGTATTTTTCTTTCAATAGACTGTTGCTGGTCAGTATGAATGAGTCTTTAGCTAAAAGTAGAGGCATCAACTTATTTCTGGTGGAAGTTCTCTTCACGGCGTTGGTGGCGTTGGTGGTAACCATATCCATTCAATGGATTGGCATATTAATCATCAATTCGCTCTTGATTTTACCGGCGGCGAGCGCCAGAAATATCGCCGGCAACGCCAAACAATATCATCTTTATTCCGTGGCAATCGCATTTTTTTCCGGTATCACGGGACTGATTTTATCATATTACTGGGGGACTGCCACAGGGGCGACCATCATTCTGGTTTCGGCCATATTTTTCTTTATCACTTTCTTCGTAAAAAAACTAGTCAATTGAGACTTGAATCAGTTGGCCGAGAGAACCCCTATATATAAAGCCGATGAAATTAAGCTGCAAACACAGAATTGCCGTTGCCTTTTGACCTCCTTTGGGATTAATAGTTCTGAGAAAAGGGAAAACCCGCGCTAGAAATAGGGCAGCGGGTTTTTTGGCTTCCGGATCGACCCTTGGGATCCGTTGCCCCAGGCTTTGTTTATTTCCTCCCTATAAAACTTCAAATTTAGGATGTTAAGTAGGCTAAAAAAAGATTGACTTGGAGTTAACTCTAAGTGCTAGACTAAGTTTAGAGAAGCTCAAAATAACAGTTTCAGTCAATGCAGTGCTCTTTCAAACGGTTATTGGTTGAATCCTCATCGGCAGCAGTTAGAAAGAAAAATAGCAAAGGAGACCATCCCGGTATGGAAAAGAAAAAATTAGGATTTGGATTTATGCGCTTACCATTACGAGATCAGAATGATCCCGCAAGTATTGATCAGGATACCGTCAATCGGATGGTGGATACTTTTTTGGAAAGGGGCTTTACCTATTTTGATACCGCTTATATGTATCATATGGGCAAGAGCGAGGAGGCGATCAGGGAGTCGGTCGTAAAACGTCATCATCGAGACAGTTTCACAGTGACCACCAAATTACCGACGATGTTTTTAAAAACAAAGGAAGACCAGGAAAGAATTTTTGAGGAACAGCTGGCCAAATGCGGCGTGGACTATTTCGATTACTACCTGTTGCATAATTTGGGGGTGGAGAATTATGAGACGGCCCGGAGATTGGGCAGTTTTACATTCGTTCAGGAAAAGAAAAAACAAGGAAAAATCAGGCAGGTTGGCTTTTCGTTTCATGATAACGCGGATTTATTGGATGAAATCCTAAAGACCCATCCGGAAGTGGATTTTGTCCAGTTGCAAATTAATTATCTGGATTGGGACGATGAAAGCATTCAGTCCCGCAAATGTCACGAGGTAGCCGGAAAACACCAGAAACCGGTTATTGTGATGGAACCGGTGAAAGGCGGCGCGCTGGCCAAAGTGCCTGAAAAAGCGGAGCAATTGTTCAAGGACTATCATCCGCAGATGTCGATACCATCTTGGGCGATCCGGTTTGCCGCAAGTCTTGAGGGAGTGATGATGGTTTTGAGCGGGATGTCCGGAATGGAGCAACTGTTGGATAATACGGACTTTATGCAAAAGTTCGAACCTTTCAACCGGGAGGAGTACGCTATTGTCAAAGAGGCTGTCAAGTTGATCAACGAATCCATCGCGATTCCCTGTACGGCCTGCCGGTACTGTGTGGAGGGCTGCCCGAGAAGCATAGCCATTCCGCAGTATTTTGCGTTGTACAATAATGAAAGGCAATCGGTGAAAAACACCGGGCCTTCGCTCCAGAGAGTGTATTATGATAATTATGCCAAAACCCACGGCAAGGCTTCCGACTGTATCGAATGTAAAGAATGTGAAAGACATTGTCCGCAACATATTGAGATTACCAAATGGTTAAAGGATATCACGGTTGCTTTTGAGGGATGAAAACTTTTCTCAGGCTGGGACCGGGAAAATCTTAAGAATGAGTGTTATGAAAGAATTTTAAGTAGTCAGCCACCCCAGCTTTGCTGGGACAATGATGTCGCGCATCTATGCGCGTGAAAATACCGCCGGGGTGGTTGTTCGATCGATATGAGTTGAAATAAATAATTTGACCGAAATCTAAAAGAAACGGAAAAATTTGGGTTATGCCCAGGCCGACAGTTGGCCGAGACCACACTCTCGCTTTCCCCCTGTGGAGATATAAGCGTAGTTTTAGTTGGACCTATGTTGTGAAGAACTTTTTTAACAAAATAAGATATCGATGTTATTTTTTGGATTGCATCAAAACAAAAGGCATGATATAATAAAATAAATTTGAAAGCTTTCAAATTGAATTTTTGTAGACTGATTGATAAAAAAGGCCTTTGTCAAAAAGTTCAAGAGATTGATAACATTATCGAATGGTAGGTTAGAAAGAAGAATTAATCCAGTCAAGAAGGATGAATTTTTTTTAGATTTAAATTTGAAAGCTTTCAAATTATTTTGGGTCTATAAAAACACCATAAGGAGAACAAGCTCATGAAACGAATTTTGAATTTATCCATTCCAGGCTATACGTGTCCTGAAGGTAATTCCGATGGCGGAGCTTATCCGATTTATAGTTACCGCCCGGATTACAATGCATTTATTGAGAAGGTCTCTGAAGAGAGAAGCATCGATCAGATCATGGGCTTCTTTGATTTGAAAACATTTCTGCTCGGGCCTTTTCCGGGCGAATTGTTCAATCTTTGCGCCATGACCACCAAACCCCATACAACCCATATCACCTATTTCAAAAAAAATAAAGCCAATTTGTACGACCCGGCGGATGTTTCGGCATTAATTCCGGATCAATTGGTTGGAGACTTAAAAGTTATCAATGTCACCGACATCAAGAGTGATATTTCCGTTGGCGATATCAAAAAACACGACATATCCAAGGGCGATATCGTGTTTTTAAATACCAATTTCAGCAAAAATCACCGTGATATGAAGCCAACCAAAAAGTATTATACCGAACTGCCCGGTCTTAGCTTTGCAGCAGCGGAATACCTGGTAAGTGTGGGTGTAAAAGCTATTGGCATTGACGCCCGAACCATAGAACCTTTGGAGAAAAGCAACCGGGGCAATGTATCTATTGTAGATTTGTTTAACCAAGCGGGCATACCGGTTGTGGAAGATTTGGCGAACCTGGAATCCGTCACCAACAATTTGAAATGGGCGATCATTGGAGTGCCTGTGAAAATTCATGGGGCTTTGGGAGGGGCAGCTCGGGTTATTGGCATCAATCCTGATAAACCGGATGAATATTTGGATTTGTCTCACAAGGTCAAGTCGTACCCGGATACCAGGTTTGACAGGCCCCATGGCTGGGAGCTGCCTTTGCCGGAACGAATTGAACCCAGGGATATGCAGAATCAAATTTCCAGATGGACTAGGCTTTTACCCTTTATTCTTGAGGGCGATGATGTCAGAACCCCGGATGGCAGAAGTCAAGAGATGTATATGTATTTTAGCCACGCTTCAAACACTCATGCTGAATGCGCATATTTTGATCCATTTAATTACCATCAAATATCGGAAGATATCATGCTAAAATATAAAGAAATGCCTATTGATAGGCTGATTGGTAATGCATCAATTCTTGATCTTAGCGAAAGTATTGGCCCAAGGCAGACGATTGATGTGGATCTTCTTGAAAAATCGGATGCTGACATACATAAAGGGGATGTTCTTTTTGTACGAGCGGATATCAATGACTGGTATTTGTTTGGAAAGTCAATCGATATCACGCCGGGCTTCACAGTTGGCGCCGCAAGGTGGCTAACGGATAAGGGTATCAAAGCCATCGTCATCGATTTTCCTTCCGTTGAAAAGTCCAATCCACCCAGTGGTATTGATGGAATGCGATATACATCCAATGATGTGCATTATTATTTCCATGATAACGATATTCCTGTAATTGAAAAGGCTACCAAGCTTTCTCATATTAAACAGAAGAGATTTTCAACAGCTATCTTACCGCTGCCCGCCCATAACCTTGGGGGATTCCCGGTTGATATTTTTGTGTGGGAAGATTGGAAATAAAATGAGGTTGGTTTAAACGGGTCCGGAGTAAGTGCGAAAGGGCATTTATTCCGCGCCCGGTTCAGACTTTTCGGTACATACCGACACCCACTATTTTCTTAATTAGTACGGGTCTTGATTTTATAGTAGGCAATTTTTTAATGAAAGGAGTGTTTCAATGGATTCATCGATAATTTGAAGTATGGCTTGATTTTGTCCCCATTCTAGAGCCGTGGAAATTGGGCTCGAGTAGATGAATTTAGAAATTATGCAATATTGACTGAATAAAAAAGGGAGGGTTTTTATATGCATAAGAGATCATCTGTTATTTTAGGGATTTTGTTAAGCGCTGTTTTAATTTGGGCACCTGTTTTTACCGTTGAGGGCAAGAGTTCGCAGAAAGTTTTGCGGATAATGGTATCGGAAGGAAGCTCGGGAAGGACAATCAGCCAAGCAATGAAGGATTACGAGGCTGCCAAGGGTGTTAAGGTGGAAGTGCTTTCCTATCCCTACGGTGATACCCACGATAAACAGCTTTTGGAATTGAGAAATAAATCAAAAAACATCGATATTGTCAATGTTGATTCCCAGATATGGTTGGCCGAACTCAACAGTTATTTGCAGCCGTTGCAGCCATATATCCAGAAAAGCAAATTTGATACGGGAATCTATGTTCCATCCATGCTGAACATGTTCACCATGAAAATTCAGAATCAAAATAGATTACTTGCCTTACCCATGCGGATTGGGGGGTGGGTTCTTATCTATAGAACGGATTTGTTAAAAGCTAAAAATTTGCCTGTACCAAAGACGATGGATGAATTTTTAAGTACAGCCCAAAAATTAACAGAGGACAACGTATATGGATTTTCAGCAGCTTTTAAGCAGACCAATTACCTGGTAGCCCAATGGGTTCCTTTCCTCTATAGTTTCGGAGGAAATATCTTAAATGAAAACATGACCAAGGCAGTTTTCAATAGTCCGCAGGGCAGAAAGGCCACCCAGTTTCTGATCGATCTTTATAAAAATTATAAAGTGGTGCCTCCTTCGGCCATCGATTATGAACAGGACGGCGTTATTTCATCCATGCAACAAGGAATAACGGCAATGGCTATAACTTACTCACCTTATTTTCAGGAAATAAACAACCCTAAAAAATCCAAGTTTGCCGGAAATTTTGCAGTTGCACCATTTCTTCCCTATGATAAAGAGTCCGGCCTGACTTCGGGAATCACTGAAATTTCAGGTTGGGGGCTTGGAGTAAGCAAATACAGCGCTAATAAGGAATTGGCTTGGGATATCATCCAATTTGTGTGCGGCGAAGAAGAACAGAGGAAGCTTGCTGTACAGAATAATAATTCTCCCAGTGTTTCCAAAACGTTTAACGACCCTGAATATTTAAAGGTATATCCGGAAGCAAAATCGGTATTAACTTCCCTCCAGGGCGCTAAGTCACGACCGGGTACTCTTCGTTGGACGAGAGTTGAGGATGTGCTGTCAAGAGAGCTTTCGGCGGCAATTACCGGCCAAAAGACCGTTAGTAAAATGCTTGAAGATGCTGAAAAAGAAGTTAATCAAATTTTAGGTGCCAAATAATAATATGCAATACTAAATGTCCTATGATTTGAACCTCCTTATTTTGAAATTGCAAACAACTTCGCAAGAAATTGTTTGCAATTTCGCCCCATAGAGGCGCATAGTTGTTCGAAGAAATCAGCAAAACCGGGCACTATTTTGTCATTATTATTTGTGTCGGCAGCGGCGGCGGAATGGAGACTTAAATGGCAAAGCAGAAGATGATCCATATCGAAAGCTTGAAAAACAGGGACGGGTATTTGTTTTTGATGCCGGCCTTGTTGATATTGGTTGCTGTTTTAATTGTTCCTCTTTTTAGCAGTTTGGTTTTGAGTTTTATTGAGTGGAATTATATGGATCCTGAAAGCGTTCCGAAGTTTGTTGGGATTCAAAATTACATTCATACCCTGACCAATCCGCAGGATATTAATTCTTTTAAAGTAACTTTTTCTTTTATGAGCATCTCCATAGCGTTGGAACTATTATTGGGGATAAGCATAGCGCTTCTTTTAAGTGGAAACCTCAGAGGACTCAAGGTTTTCCGGTCCCTAATCATTATGCCGATGATGATTGCGGAAGTGGTTGCTTCGTTATGCTGGAGATATATGCTTCAATCTGACTTCGGAATCGTGAACTATTTTCTAAAAGTAATGAACATTGGTGCCCAGGCTTGGACGGATCAAAATCATGCCTTAATATCGATCATTTTAATGGAAGTGTGGCAGAATACGCCCTTTGTGATCTTGATTATATTAGCTGCCTTACAATCTTTACCCAGTGATACCATGGAAGCGGCAGATGTTGACGGCGCAAATTATTTTCAGAAATTATTTGCCGTTGTTTTTCCGGTGATCAGGCCTCAAATCTTGATTGTTTTGGTTTTCAGAACGATGTTTGCATTGAGGGCGTTTACTCAGCCTTGGGTTTTAACGGGGGGAGGTCCTGCCGACAAAACGCTGGTCCTTGGAATCGATATATATAGGAAGGCTTTTCGATATTATGATATGGGGCTTGCCAATTCTCTTTCCTGGATTCTTATTTTGGCGACCATTTGCATTGTTATTGTATATATCGCATTACTCGATAAGGAGGACTACTCGTAATGTTTCGGACATATGAAGACCCTCAATCGTTGAAGATTATAACAACGCAGAAGATCCATAAAGACCTGCAATGGGTGAAAAACTTTTTCCGGTATGCTTTAATAACAGTGCTGCTTGTTTTTACAGTGTTTCCGGTATTATGGGCGATGCTGGCAAGTTTTAAGAAACCCATGGATGCTATTTCAATGACTCCATTGTTTATTTTTAGGCCAACCCTGGAGAACTACAGTGATCTCTTTACGAAAACCGATATTCCATTTTTAAAATACTTTATGAATTCGGTAATTATCAGCCTTACCAGTATGTTCATATCGATTTTGTTCGCCTGCATGGCCGGTTACAGTCTTGCCCGGATCAGGCCGAGAGGCTCGAGATTTCTTACCGTTTTTATATTGGCGGTCAGGATGCTGCCCCCGATAGTCATCATTGTTCCTCTTTATATTTTTTACAATTCCATCGGCATACTGGATACTTTGGTTGGGCTGATCGTACCTTATACGGCGTTAAACATTCCACTGGCTACCTGGATGATGCACAGTTTTTTCAAGGGACTTCCTAAACAACTTGAAGAGGCGGCGATGATCGACGGTTGCGGAAGAATCAGAACTTTTTTAAATGTAATCCTCCCGTTGACAGCTCCGGGCATAGCGGCAACTTCAATATTTTGTTTCATATTGGCCTGGAATGATTTCTTGCTCGCCTTACCGCTTACAAGCATCAGTGCGGTTCCACTTCCGGTTATCGCATCCTCGGTCCGTGCGGAGGAAGGCGTCCTTTGGGGAAAGTTAGGCGCAGTCATTACAATATTGGTCATTCCGGTTTTTATCTTTACGTTATTCGTGCAAAAGCATATTATAAGCGGCTTGGTATCGGGTGCGGTGAAAGAATAGGGAATAACCGGCACAGGGGAAATTTTGACTTAAGTTTTGTCAATTATCATGGAATTTTGAGAAGGAATCATGCCGCAAACCGAAAGAAGCTCCCGACTTTCTTTAGAACAGAAAATAGCCGCCGGTCGCCGTAAACTTCAGGAAGCTTACGACGACCGCGGGTGCATCGACTCGGTGGTTTTAGCCGCCAGTATTAAGCTGGACAGGCTGGTAACCCGTTGTCAGCAAAAGATGGTGAAAAATACGGTTCCGGGGTTCATGCCGCGGAAGTGGCGAAAATGACGAATCCATTCATACTTTTAACGGAATCACCCGTACTGCAGGAAATTTACAAATAGGTTCAAAGGCGATATACTTATCGTAGAATTTTGCAAGGGACCAATATGGGAGTTTATAGGAGCAATTATTTTGAGAGTTACGATAAAGAAAATTGCAGAGATAGCAGGAGTTTCTGTTGGAACGGCGTCTGAAGCCCTAAACAATACCGGGAGAATTAATTCAAAAACGGCCGAAAAAGTGCTGCAAGTGGCAGATAGCTTAAATTACAGGCCTAATAGCATGGCCAAGGCTCTGTTGAGTCAAAAAAGCAGCACGATCGGTTTTGTACTGGATTATTATCAGAACATCAGAACTCATATGGGAAGCGCTGAAATGTTGATTGGGGCCATTAATGAAGCTGGTTTAAATAATTATGATTTACTCACGACCATAGCTCCCAAAGATGCCAATATTATCGAACATGGCCTCAATTTATTTAATTCCAAAAAAATTGACGGAATTTTATTTTATGGCGTCAGGCCAAATAATTCGAGTATTAACAAATTAGTTGAAAAGACAGTTCCGTATGTTATTTTGTCGGGAGGAATCTGGGACGAGAGAATCGTCACGGTAACATTAGATACAGTCAAAGCGGCCTATACCCTGGTCGAGTACCTTATTCAAAAGGGCCACCGGAATATTGCCCATATCTCAGGCTCGGATCGGACTTATGGAGGTATCGGAAGAAAGAATGGTTATCTGGGGGCATTGAAACAGCATGATATTTCCGTAGAAGAAGGCTTCATCGTTACTACCAGTTATGGAGTTGAATATGGATATCATGCTATGAAAGCGTTAATGCAGAGGAAAACCGATATTACAGCCGTATTTTGCGGTTCCGATGATCTGGCTGTCGGTGCATGCAATTATCTAAAGGAAATCAATGTGGCCATTGGAACCGATGTTGATATTGTTTGTATTAGCAATGACAAGCAATTTGCCGCTTATACTCCAAAACTGACGACCATTGGAATCGATTTCAGGCAAATGGGACAGCAGGCGACCTATTTGCTATTTGAGTGGCTAAAAAATGACGGTATACAGGATAAGAAAATTGTAATGGACTATAATTTCTTAAAAGGGGATACGGCTTAAATGTAATCGTTGCTAACAGAGGTTTTTCGGGATTATGGGGTCTTGAAAAATTAATCTCCTCTTAATATTTTTAAAAAAAATGGAAAATCCGTTTCATACTGGTAGTGGGTTTAATATTTTTACAGGATTTTATAACGAGAGGATAACACTCTTTTCGAGATTTTTTGGTGCCGGAAAAGTGCGGAAGAAAAATGTTTCAGGGTGAGAGTTAGGACGAAAAAGTTTCGTCAAGTATTCAAAGCCGGTTCGGTTCGCCGTGAATGAGAGCGATAAAAAATGAAATGAAGAGCTATTGACATCTTTTGACACATGAGGTAATATTAATTCAATGAAATTATACTAAACAGATAGATTTACTAAAATTCGTTTCAAAATCCTATATCCGCGGCTGACCAGAAAACTGGAGGCTAAGTCATTTCCCTTACTTTTGTTTGAACGAGTAATGGAGTGATTTAGCCTCTTTTTTTTTACAAAAAAAAGGAGCAAGGGAGCGCCAAAATGAGCTTTGATTTTGATACCTTAAAGGTGCAGGCTGGATACCAATCCGACCGGCATAACAATGCGGTCGCTGTGCCGATTTATCAAACCACCGCCTTTGCCCTGGGTGACAGCTACCGCGCGGATCGGTTGTTTTCCTTTTCGGAGGATGACCCCATTTACACGCGGCTTTCCAATCCTACCATCGATGTTTTGGAAAAAAGATTGGCCGCTCTTCACGGCGCAGCTGGAGCAATCGGGTTAGCCTCAGGTATGGCGGCGGTTTCCTATGCCTTGCTAAATGTTGCGGGGAAAGGCGGCAGAATTCTAACAACGGCCAGACTCTACGGCGGCACGGTTGACAGTTTTTCTTCGGTGTTTCTAGATTTAGGATTGGCGATGGATCTGGTGGAAAATCCGGACGATCCCGCTGAATTCCAAAAGAAACTGACGGCGGACACCAAGGCGATTTTCATTGAAAGCCTGACCAATCCGTTTGTGACTATCCCGGATTTAGAAGCAATTGCCGGGATCGCACATGCACACGGCATTCCGTTGATTGTGGATAACACGGTAGCAACGCCTTATCTGTTGAATCCGTTTGAACATGGGGCGGATGTGGTGGTTTATTCAGCCACCAAGGGACTTTCCGGGCATGGTAATGTCATTGCCGGAGTGGTGATTGAAAGCGGCCAATTTAACTATGGAAACGGCAATTTTCCGCATTTTGAAAAACCACTTTGGTTTTTGCGGGATGGCAACGATGTGGAACGCAACATTTTGCAGGTGTTCCCACGGATTCCATTTACGGGGCGGTTGCGTGCGATTTATCTTAATTATCTTGGCGCGGCGCTTTCTCCTTTTGATGCTTACCTCGTATTGCTCGGGCTGGAAACAATTTCGGAGCGCGTGGATAAGCAAGTGGCCAATACCAAATCCATTGTGAAGTATCTTGAGAAAAATGAACATGTCAGTTGGGTCCGTTATCCTTACGCCAAAGGAAATCCCTATAAAGCCCTGGCTGACCGGTATTTTCCCAAAGGGGCGGGTTCGATTTTATCTTTTGGTTTTAAGGGCACGGAAGAACAAAAGAGAATTTTTTTGGCTGCAACCAAGGTATTTGGTTATCAGGCCAATATTGGAGATGCTCGTTCATTGATTATCAATCCCACTCAAACCACCCATGTGGAGCTGACGTTGGAACAGCGGGAACTGGTGAAACTAAGCCCGGATACCATACGTTTGTCTCTGGGTCTTGAAAGTGTCAAAGACCTGATCGCTGATTTGGATCAGGCATTCGAAACAGCCTTTGCGAAGCGGCGGGGGTAAAGATGAGCGATACTTCTTTCCTTATCCGGTTTGCCAAAGAAAAAGACACTGCACTGATTTTAGCGTTTATCCGTGAACTGGCGGTTTTTGAAAGGCTGGAGGATTGGATTACGGCAGCTGTGGAGGATATCCGGGTTTCACTTTTTGAAAAGAGACAGGCGGAGGTGATCATAGGAGAGGTCCATGGTCAGCCCGCCGCATTTGCACTGTTTTTTCATAACTACTCCACTTTTTTAGGCAAGGCCAATTTGTTTCTGGAAGATTTGTTTGTAAAAGAGGAATACCGCAGCAATGGTTTTGGTAAAGCCATGTTAAGGTGTCTGGCTGAAATCGTTGTGGAACGCGGCTGTGAAAGGTTGGATTGGCTTTGCTGGAACAGTTCAGCGATTGCCTTTTATCAAGGTATGGGCGCGATGATCTTGGATGATCGGCGATTTTTCCGGATTAGCGGTGAGCGGCTGGCCCACTTTGCCAAATCCGAATCAGTTTGAACGGGAGGAAATAATGAGTCAGATTAATTTGCAGATTCCTGATGTACCCATTAGAGAAATACGTCTTAATTCCATTACCGGCTATCAGGGCAGCGCCGCAGAACTAGTAAAAAACTCACGCTGTGGATTAAAGGACCAAAACCGTTCTTTTTCCCAATGCTTGGGATGTTCCACTTCGCAGGCCGCCTGTATGGTGATCTTGGTTCAGGATGCGGCGGTCATTAGCCACGGTCCTGTTGGTTGCTCATCCTGTTTTCATGAATATGCTTTCACCTACCGGGTCAATTCGCCCCTGCGCAGAGTGGAGCGGCCCACCCAGAGAAAAATCTTTTCCACCAATTTGGAGGAGACCGATACGGTGTACGGCGGTGCCCAAAAGCTGGCGGCGGGTATTCGTGAAGTCTATGAGCGCACCCAGGCAAAGGTTATTTTCGTGTTGACCACCTGTGCCGCCGGAATCATAGGTGACGATGTGGAAAGCGCCTGTAATGAGGCGGAGGAGGAACTTGGTATCCCGGTGGCGGCAATTTTCTGCGAAGGCTTCCGATCCAAAGTGTGGACCACCGGCTTTGACGCGAGCTATCATGGTATCGCTCGAAAGTTGATCAAACCCGCTCGTGAGAAACGGAGCGATGTCATTAATGTGATTAACTTCTGGGGTACGGATATTTTCAGTGAATGGTTTGCGGCCTTTGGGGCGAAACCGAACTATATAACGCCTTATTCCACAGTGGAGAGTCTCAGATGGTCATCAGAAGCCGTCGCCACAGTTCAGGCCTGTCCCACACTGGGCTCATATCTGGGCGCTGCGCTGGAGCAGGAATTCGGAGTACCGGAAATCAAAGCGGCTCCACCCTATGGAGTAGCTCAAACGGACCGCTGGTTCCGGGCTTTGGGCGAAATGCTTCACCAGGAAAAGCAGGCCGAGGAAATTATCGCGGCCAAAAAGGCGGAGTACCTGCCTAAAATTGCCGCCCTGCGCGAGAAATTGCAGGGAAAAACTGCCTATGTGACGGCGGGAGCTGGACACGGACACGCGTTGCTTTCCATATTGGGCGAGCTTGGGATCAAGGCGAAAGGCGCGGCCCTTTTCCATCATGATCCACTCTATGATAACGGCAGTGAAGAAAGGGATTTGTTGGCCCAAAGCGTAAAAGATTACGGAGATGTGCCGAATTTCAATATCTGCAACAAACAGGAATTTGAACTGGTAAACACACTGAGTCGCTTACGGCCCGATATCTTGCTGGCTCGGCATGGCGGCATGACCCTGTGGGGCTCTAAGCTGGGAATCCCATCGCTGCTGATTGGCGATGAGCATTTCGGTATGGGCTACGAGGGGATCCTGCGTTATGGAGAGCGGATTTTAGAAACGATTGAAAACGATGAATTCGTGAAGAACCTTGAAAAACACGCCGTCAATCCGTATACCCAATGGTGGCTTTCACAGGAGCCGGATACATTTTTGGGTGGTAGAGCATGCAAATGAGGGGTATTATCGAGCAAGAGCGTTTTACCTGCGCCATTGGCGCGCTGCAAAGTGTTGTTGCCATACCCAAAGCCGTTCCGATTCTTCATTCCGGCCCCGGTTGCGGCAGTATGATTCAGGGGTTTTTTGAGCGGTCTACAGGCTATGCCGGTGGAAGCACTTCTCCATGCACCAATTTCAGCGAGCAGGAAGTTGTCTTTGGCGGTATTCAGAGGCTGCGGCAGATCATTACCAACACCTATAAAGTGCTGGATACAGATTTGCAGGTGATATTGACCGGTTGCACGGCTGGAATTGTAGGCGACGATGTGGCAAGCCTAGCCGCGGAATTCCGCGCTGAAGGCCGGCCTATTGTTGCGGTGGAAACCGCCGGGTTTAAATGCAATAACTTTGAATCCCACAGTCTTGTGGTAAATGCCATCATTGACCAATATGTCAACTTGTTTGAGGACGAAAATCCCGCCCGCAGCGAGAAAAACGCCGTGAATCTGTTTGCATCGGTACCATACCAAGATCCGTTCTGGAAAGGTAATCTCGGTGAATACAAACGGCTCTTGGAAGGCATCGGCCTCAAGGTTCAGGTTCTGTTTGGCCCACAATCGAATGGGGTAGGCGAATGGAAGAAAATTCCGAGAGCCAATTTTAATATTTTGGTTTCTCCATGGCCTGGCCAGCCCATTGTTGAACACCTGAAGGAACATTATGGGCAGCCGTATACCCAGTTTCCGTATTTTCCAATCGGCGCCAATGAAACCGAGCGTTTTTTAAGACAGGTGTTGACCTTTGCTGCCGAGCAGCAGGCGGAGATCGATGAAGCAGCCGCCGGGGAATTTATCCGGCGGGAACGGGAGGCTTATTACGAAGAAATCGATAATCTGGCTACCTTTCTGTTGGAATTTCGTTATGGGTTGCCCAATCATGTTCATATTTTACATGACGCCGGTTATGCACTGGGACTGTCCAAGTTCCTCCTGCATGAGGTGGGAATTATCCCGAAAGAGCAGTTTGTTGTGGACAATACGCCGGAAAAGCTTCAGGAACAAATTAAAGCCGAACTAAAGACTACCTCAGACAAGCGCGATATACCACTGATATTTGAGCCTGACGCCGGCAAGGCCCAGGATGTCATCCGGGGACTTTCCCATAGTGGACGGGGGCTGATTATTGGCAGTGGCTGGGATAAGGAACTAGCCAGAGAAAAGAATTATGATTTTTTGTCCGCCGCAGTGCCCTCGCCTTACCGGCTGGTGTTGACCACCAATTACATTGGATTCTCCGGCGGGTTAAGGGTGATTGAGGATATCTACGATGCGGTTTTAGCCACCTATCGATAACCGCTGATAAAGGATGTGATGTTACATGATAAGGACCTGAAGATCCGATGAACTGCACTAAAATGTAAGAATCGAAAGGAGATACACATGACTGTGTCTACCTCCGGGTATCAGTTTGATACTCAAAAAGTCTGGGCGGGATATGAGCCCAAGGATCACCATTATGCCGTATCGCCGCCAATCTATGCTACCGCAGCCTATGATTTTCGCGATGTGGAAAATGCCGCTAATTTATTTGGCCTGAGAGAAATGGGATTTCTCTATACCCGGGTGGGCAATCCGACCGTAGCCGTTTTGGAAGAACGTTTAAAAACGTTGGATGGAGCAAGCGCGGCGATTGCTCTGGCTTCCGGCATGGCGGCTATCAGCTATACTTTGCTGAATCTGGCCGAAGATGGCGGAACCATCCTGACCTCCCCATTTCTTTATGGCGGCAGTGCGGACAGCTTTAAAAAGATTTATCCGAAATTTGGGATTCATTTCGATCTGGCCAAAAATATCGAAAATCCTCAGGCGCTGGCGACGGAGATTAAACCCGATACCAAGGCGATTTACATCGAAAGTATCAGTAACCCCAATACGGTTTTGCTGGATGTGGAGGGGATCGCCAAAGTTGCCCACCAGCATGGTATTCCGCTGGTGGTGGACAATACGGTGGCAACGCCCTATCTGTATAATCCAATTGCCTACGGTGCGGATATAGTGGTTTATTCCGCCACCAAAGGGCTGAACGGCCATGGCAACATCATCGCCGGGCTGGTTCTGGAAAACGGGAAGTTTAACTATATCACAGAAAAGTTTCCCCAGTTCTCGGAAAAGTACTATACACTCCGGGACCTGGACGGCAACCGCCGCAGTTTTCCCGAAGTGTTTCCCAACGCTCCGTTTACCAGCCGGATTCGTTTTAATTATCTGAACTATTTCGGCGCGGCTCTCTCGCCCTTTGATGCTTATCTGGCAATCATTGGTCTGGAAACGCTGTCGGAGCGTTTAACCAAGCAGGTGCACAACGCAGAGACACTGGCAGATTACTTATCCGGCCACCAAGCGGTGGAGTGGGTCCGTTACCCGGCATTGAAATCCAGTCCTTATCACCCTCTTTATCAGCGGGATTTCAAAAAAGGCGCCGGCGGAATTTTGTCCTTTGGGTTCAAGGGAACACAAAAGCAGCGGGAGGCGTTTTTGAACGCGGTCCGTTTGTTCCACTACCATGTCAACATCGGTGACGCCCGTTCGCTGATCGTCAATTCACCGCAGACCACCCACGGAGAGCTGGAAGCGGATGAAAAGGCCCTTGCCGACATTCCCGAAAATCTGATTCGGATATCGGCCGGGCTGGAAGATGCGGTGGACCTGATTGATGATCTTGAGCAGGCATTTCAAGAGGCATTGGCCTGAAACTAAATTCGAGGAGGATATGATTATGAAAAACTTAAAAAGAATCATTAGCGTGGCGGCGCTCATTCTCGCCATAGCCATTATGGTGGTCACCTCTCAGGTTTTGGCGAGTCCTAAGTATAAATACGGGAAGATCAATATTCCCGGCAAGGATGGCGCTCTTTGTGGCGCGCCTATATACATCGCCTATGAAAAAGGTTTTTTTGCCGAGGAAGGCTTTGATGTTAATCTGATCTCCGCTGATACGGAAACCCGGAAAATTGGGTTGAACAATGGAACCATTCCCATTGTGAACGGTGATTTTCAATTCTTCCCTTCGATTGAAGAAGGTGTGAAGGTCAAAGTCGTCGATGGACTGCACCAAGGTTGCATTACAATAATAGTCCCGAAAGACTCCCCGATAAAGTCCGCCGAGGACTTGAAAGGTAAGAAAATCGGCGTTGACGAAATCGGCGGCACTCCTTTTCAAGTTGCAAGCGTATGGCTGGAGAACCACGGCGTCGTTGCCAAGGAAAACAAAGAGGTGACTTTTGTCCCTTACAATGACGGCAATCTGGAAATTGCGGCTGCCGAAAAAGGTGAGATCGCTGCCGCGGCGATTTGGGATCCGTTCGGCTCTTTGGCTGTGAAGAACAAGGGCTTTAAAAAAATCTTTGATCTCAGTACGGATCCGATTTTTGCAGGTAAATTTTGCTGCTTCCTTTATGCTTCCGAGAAGGTGCTGAAAGCAGATCCCGGCAAGGTAGCTGCGCTCCTGCGGGCTTACCACAAGGCCCAGGATTGGCTCCATAATCATCCTCAAGAAGCCGTATCCATCATTTCCGAGAAAAAATATTCCGCCATTACCGATAAGGAACTGGCCTTGGAACTGGTAAAGAACTATAATTATCCCTCTTTGCATGAGAAAAACACCAGGGCGGCAACTGTGAAAGCTAACGTACTGTATTTTGTTAAAGAGCTCTCGAAAATCGGCTATCTTAAAACCACCAACCCCGAGAAATTTGCAAATGAAATCTATTATCAGGTGGAAAAGTGATGATTCGGCTTTTATATGAGGAAGGTATTCAATGAGCAACTCTACAGTTAAAAACTTTGTCCCGGCTCCGGTTCTAAACCGGAGCCGTTCTCCCAAAAGCACGACATCAAATAAAAAATACCTATTTTGGGTGCTGTTTTCCTTGTTGGGATTCATTCTGGCAGAGATCCTCAGCCAGACGATTCCGGACACCCAGGATGTCAATGATCGGGTCTACCGCTTCGCGTTGCTTGGCTTGGGCATACTATATTTTAGTGCCGCCGCATTTTCATGGTTTACCGGTGAAAGACGTGCCAAATTCGTTTGCCGTGCCCCCTTTCGTTTCGCAATGGGTATTGTCCTCGCTTTATGGGATCTGCTCAGCACCAAGCTAGATATTCTTCCATTGCCGTTTTTTCCTGGACCCTCAAAAGTGACAGGAGTTATTCTTGAAGAATTTAATTTTTTGCTGGCAAATACAGGCTACTCCCTACGTCTGTTTCTTTTTGGCTTTTTGTCCGGCATCGTTCTGGGTGTTGGCACAGGGATACTGATAGGCTGGTTTGCCAAGGTTCACTATTGGGTATTTCCGGTTCTGAAAATCACCGGAGTCGTTCCGGCGGTTGCCTGGATGCCCTTTGCATTGACCATCTTTCCCACTTCATTTATAGCTGGTGTATTTTTGATCGCGATTTGCGCTTGGTTCCCGGTGGCGTATATGACAGCACAGGGAATGGCCAGTACCCAAAAGATCTATTTTGAAGTAGCGAATACCCTTGGCGCAAAACAAAGCTACTTGTTGTTTCATGTAGCGCTGCCCAATGCCATTCCCCAGATATTTATCGGGATTTCCACCGCCAATGGTCTTGCTTTCACGACCCTGGTTGTGTCGGAAATGATGGGTGCCCAAGGCGGCCTGGGTTATTATATCAACTGGGCCAAAGCATGGTCCTCTTATTACAAGGTATATGCCGCGATTATTATCATGGCAGTGCTCTTTTCCCTGATAATGAAAGTGATTGCTTTGATTCAGAACCGCTTGTTAATCTGGCAAAGGGGGCTTGTAAAGTGAGCGTTGAAGCTGAAAATGAAAATTTGATAGAGATTGTGTCGGTTGACCGTACTTATGTGGATACCAGCGATAACTCGGTTGAAGCTCTCAAGGATATTAACCTTACGGTAAGAAAAGGCGAATTCATCTCGATCATCGGTCCTTCCGGCTGCGGAAAAACTACGCTGCTACGCTTAATTGCCGGTCTTGATACACCGGAATCCGGAGTAATTATGTTGGAAGGCGAGGAAATTACCGCGCCATCCCCCCAGCGCGGCTATGTTTTCCAGCAAGGTAGTCTGTTCCCGTGGCTGACAGTGGAAAAAAATATAGCGGCAGGGCTGAAAGCCAGAGGAGTTTATAAAGAAAATAAGGCAGATGTGGCCCGGTTTATTGAGCTCATTGGATTGCAAGGTTTTGAGAAATCCTATCCTCATCAAATCTCCGGCGGTATGGCACAGCGGGTGGCTGTGGCGAGGGCGCTGATCAATCGACCAGTTGCACTGCTATTGGATGAACCGATGGGTGCTTTAGATGCTTTTACCAGAGCCGACTTCCAGGATAAATTGCTGGAACTTTGGAAGAAAGATGGTACAACCATGATTCTGGTGACGCATGATGTGGATGAAGCCATTTATTTAAGCGACCGGATTGTTATTATGACGCCGCGTCCCGGCCAAATCAGTGAAATACTGGATGTCCATCTGCAAAGGCCCCGACAGAGAGGCGATGCTGAATTTATGGCGCTTCGTAAAGATATCCTTGAAAAGTTGCATCTTGCCAGCGTCATTCCTCAACCGGAATACGCGATATAAAGAAAGATGGAAAAAAGATGATCTTTTCGTTTTTTACAGCTGAATTAGATGGCAGTTGGATGAAATGCCATTCGACTGGTGAAGCGGAACTTGCTGTTGGCCCCTTTATCGTTGTTTTAGGAGTATTGACTTTGATTTTCTCATCAAAGCAAACACGTTTAGGTCTTAGTATTGATATTATTCTTACAGGAATTTTTGTTTTATTTTTCCTACTGTTTTGATTGGGGCAATAAGAATCAGGACTTGCAACGTGTTGCCTTCCCGGTCCTTATTATAATTGGTATTTTTTACCGCAATCGGTTTTATCTGTCATTAAGCCTTGCGAATGGCACGGACAGATTTTTGAAACGACTGGGGGCCGATATATTGGTTACCCCTAAAGGCTATGAGCAAAAAATGGAGTGAATTTTTTTATGCGGAGAACCCAGTGCCCTCAATAGGAACGTGACACGGAGTGAGATAACATTAGATATCGAACGCATTCGTGTGATATCGTTGCAGTTGCCTGTCGCTTCGTTGAATGCCGATGGTTCATCTACTATACAGATTATCAACTTTGATCGGAATAGCGGTTTTATGGTCCAATATTGGATCAAAGGTGAAATTCCTGGAAAGCTTGGAATGGATGGGATCGTGATTGAGGCGGATATATAATCCGGTCTACTTAGCCCCTAGATTATCCTTATTCAAATAAAAACTCCTGGCATTTTTTAATCCATTTAAATTGGTAACGATTACCAGCTGGCCCTCGTCCATTCGAATCAAACCGTCGAGAACGAATTTTTCCAATATCGGGCCGACTTCTTCAAGTTTCAAACCGGCCATCTGACTGATATCCGCGGTGTTAACGCCCAGTCTGAAAGTTTCTTGATTTGGATAAAAGTTCCCATCTTCAACGAGCATGGTGAGTAAGTCGGCCGCTCTGCCGGAAGGCGATTTAATGGCATAATTTTCAATCTGGCAAGTCGTGAAACGAATTCGCCGGCAGAAGACTTGAATCAGTTTAAATAAAAATTCCGGTTTCGAGCTTAAGATTTGCTCCAAATCGGTATAGGTCACCATCAGAACTTCGGTTTTTTCCACGGCCATGACTGTTGCCGAACGGGGCTTGGCTTCGATCAGGGCCATCTCGCCGAAGGAACTTCCCGGACCCAGAATGCTTAATAATTGTTCCTCGGAATCTTTGTTTCGAATGACTTTTACCCGGCCGGATTTAATGATATACATTTCATGACCCGGTTCCGATTCCGAGAAGATCGTATCACCGGCTTCATACGACTGGATGAATTTCTCAAGTAAAGCTTCATCAAACATGATGTTTACCTCTTTTAAATTAATTCAACGGTACTGCCGATAACGGAAGCGTTTTTTGGTATTCTATCTATGAGCTAGTTTATCAAGTTTGATGTTTAGCTCTCGCAATTGTTTTGAAAGATAATTGACAACTTTAAACCCGATTGAGGGGTCATGAATAACTAGTTGTTCCAAGTCCGCCGGCCTGAGGATAAATATTTCGGAGTCTTGGGTAACTTCGGCTGTTTCGGTGTGGAGCCATTGATTAACCGCCGAAACCACCCCTAAAAAATCCCCGGCTCCGCACGTGCCGACAATAAGTTCGTTGGTGTTAAGCTTACGGCGAAGCAGAACCGATCCGTTTTGAATCATATAAAGCCTGGTGGCCGTGTCACCTTCGAGATAAATGAAGTTTCCTTTTTTAAAGGTATGCAAATAATTGTTGAGATTAAAAGTAGCTTCTTCCATCGGCAGACCTCTTTTCCCACAAATTAATTTTCTGTATCCTTGCGGCATCTATTTAGCTACTTTCCATAGAATTGCAAACACACAAAATAATCGCGAAGACCATAACCTTTCTCCTGGTGTCTAACGGAGATCCTCTATCCATTACTATATAAAGTCAAGGAAGAAATGTCAACTAAGGTGCGGGAAAAGGGGCGACCGTCTTAAATTTTTATTACGGGTATTGAAAAAAGTCTTTGATGATGATATATTTTTATTGTGAAAACTGTTACAAACTAAAAAGATGCGGAGTTTTATTTTTTTAGAACACTTTGTAACAAATTTCACGAATTTCATTTGAAAGATTTGTGAAATAATTCACAAAAAGGAGGGGCCATGCATTCAATATCAGTATGCGTCGGAAGCTCTTGCCATTTAAAGGGCGCATATGAGATCATCAATGAATTTAAACATCTCATTGCTGAAAACTCACTTACCGAACAGATTGAATTGAAGGGGTGCTTCTGTCTGGGAGAGTGCCAGGCGGGAGTCAGCATGATGGTTGATGGCCAGATTTATACTTCCATGAATAAAGAGAAAACAGCTGAATTTTTTCAAAAGCATTTTTTAGGGAACTAACACGGAGGATGGGGAATTCTTCATCAATCTCAGCTGGATAAAGCATTCTTAATATATTGAAGTTGAAACAAACCCATCGATTCATTCTCGGATTTATGAGTATGGTGTGAGAGTGGGGCTGTGAATGGGACTCATTTCAACCGTACTGGCCAGCTGTAGAGACTGCTATAAATGCGTCCGCAGTTGTCCGGTGAAAGCGATTCGGGTTATTAACGGTCATGCCGAGGTGGTTGAGGAACGGTGTATTGGAGATGGGCGTTGTGTAAGAGTTTGTCCCCAGAATGCTAAAAAAGTTGAAAGCAGTATTGAACGGGTGGAAAAGCTTCTCAGTTTCGGGGGTAAAGTCGGGATTAGCTTGGCGCCATCTTTTCCGGGAGCATTCCGGATGAATTCGCCGGGGCAAATTGTTACTGCTTTAAAAAAAGCGGGTTTTGATTACGTGGGGGAAACCGCCGAAGGCGCGGCTCTGGTGGCTGAAGAACATCGTCGATTGGTAGCCGAGGCTAGGCCCGGAGAACCGTTCATAACCAGTTGTTGCCCGGTAATTGTGAATTTGCTTGAAATTTATTATCATGATATATTACCGTATTTGGCGCCCATTGTTTCACCCATGGTGGCTCACGGCAAAATTTTAAAAAAGCGTTACGGACAGGGTACGAAAGTGGTTTTTGTGGGGCCCTGTATCGCTAAAAAAGGAGAGCTGCGGGGGAATGCGGAAAACCCATCGATTGACGCAGTTCTGACATTTCAGGAATTAACCATGCTTCTCGTCCAAAAGAATATTGATATCGATCAGTATGAAAGCAAGGAATTCGATGGGCCTACGGTTTTTCATTCGCGGACGTTCCCGTTACCGGGTGGACTGGCTAAATCAGCTGCATTAAGCACTGATTTATTGGCGAAAGGGATTGTTACGATTGATGGATTGGATGAAGTCATTGATTTTTTATCCAAATTTCATGAAGTGAAAAGTTCATTGCGTTTAATTGAGCTCTTGGCTTGCAAGGGAGGCTGTATCACCGGGCCGGAGATGACCAATATCTTGACGCAATTTGCTCGCCGCTATAGTGTGATTAAGTTTTCAGAACCTTCCTTGGGGGAAGGCTCTTGTTGCAATAAGGCAGATCCGGAAATAGACCTTTCCAATCATTACGGTTCCAGAAATATTTCTCGCGCTGGAGTTCCTGAGGAGCAAATCCGGGAAATTTTGGCCCGTACCGGAAAATCAACCCCGGCTGATGAACTCAATTGCGGGGCTTGCGGTTATAATTCATGCCGCGATAAGGCATTAGCGGTTGCTGCCGGTATGGCTGAAGTTGATATGTGTATACCGTATATGCGAGCTCGCGCCGAGTCCAAGGCTAATATTATCTGCCAAATGACGCCCAATGCGATTATCGTGGTCGACAGCAGCTTGGAGATTGTAGAAATCAATCCGGCTGCCGAAAGTAAATTTAATTGTCGGCGTACTCAGACTGTGGGTCAACAATTGGCCGCAGTAATGGATCCCCGATATTTTGAAGAGGCTTTGCGTACCAAGAATTTGGTAACTGGTGAAGTAACGTTTCCAGATTGGAGTATGGTGGTCTGGCAAGCAATTTTTTATGTTGAAAAAAACGACATCTTGATCGGTATTTTTGTGGATATTACCCAAGAGAAGAAACAACGGGAACGGCTTTCCCGGATGACTGACGAAACTCTTGAAAAAGCTCAAGAAGTCATCAATAAACAAATGAAAGTGGCGCAAGAAATTGCAGGGCTATTAGGCGAAACCACCGCTGAGACCAAAGTTCAATTAACCAAATTAATGAATCTCATTAGAAATGAGGAGCGAAAGGGGGATTTGTGATGTTTATTGATACCGGATGGGCAAGTCTCCCTAAATTCGGCGAAGAATTATGCGGTGATAATGTTGAAGTTGTCAAGACTGGCGATTCAGTGGTCGCAGTCCTGGCCGACGGTCTTGGCAGCGGCGTTAAGGCTAACATTTTATCTAAAATGACAGTTAAAATTATTGCAACGATGCTTGAGAAAGGCGCCAGTTTGGAAGAGGTGGTGGATACCGTTGGCAACACTTTACCGATTTGCCAAAAAAGGATGCTCGCTTATTCTACTTTTACGATTATTCAGGCAAAGCAGAACGGTGAGATTTATATTGTTGAATTTGACAATCCATCCACTTTTTTTATCCACGGAGGGCGGATCGCAGCTGTACCTTTTCGGGAGACGGAGGTGCTTGGTAAAAAGATCAAGGAATCCCGTTTTCAGGCGGCGCTTGGGGATATTTTGGTGGCGGTATCCGACGGAATTATCCATGCGGGGATTGGCGGGGTGCTCAACTTGGGTTGGCAATGGGAAAATGTGGCTGATTATTTGCAAAGAATGCCTCAACCTGTAGTGAATGCCAAAAATATGTCGAAAAGACTGCTTTCGGTCAGTGAGGAACTGTATGCCGGTCATCCCGGGGATGATGCTACGGTTATGGTTTTGCAGGTCAGGGAACCCAGGACGGTTACCATTGCGGTAGGACCACCTAAAGAAAAGGCGGATGACAGAATCCTAATTGAAAAGTTGCAAGCCGGGAACGGCAAGAAAGTAATTTGCGGAGGAACAACCGGCACGATTGTAGCCCGTTTTTTAGAACATGAAATTTCCGTTGACATCCGTGAAATGGATCCCGAGGTACCACCCGTAGGAGTCTTACCGGGTATCGATTTAGTGACTGAAGGGATTATTACCTTAAGTAAGACCTTGGAGTATTTAAAACAGAGCTATCTTTTAGAGGATGTGCCTGCCAAACACAATGGGGCGGCGGATTTAACCAGAATATTACTGCAAAGCGATGAAATCCGTTTTTTGGTGGGGCGGGCCATTAATCCGGCTCATCAGAACCCCGATTTGCCGTTAAATTTAAGCCTTAAGCTGCAGGTGGTCACCGAAATCTCCAATATACTCACCAACATTGGCAAACAGGTGACTGTTGAATATTTCTAAGGGTGACAATGAATTTTTGGAATATCCCGGATAAATCTTTTGTAACAGTTCTTTTTTAGGCGGATTGGAGTTAACTTTCAGTGATTGAAGTCGGTTTTTTTATAAGGTGATTGTCTCAACTACAGGGATTCAAACCCTCGGCTTTAGCTGGTGGTGGTTGAGTTTTTCGATACCAGTCTGCATCGCCTAAATTAGAACGATTACAATTTAATATAAATTGCATTTCTACAAATGGAAGGGGAATGTTAAATGGCAGCAGTTGAAGCAGTAAAAAAAGAAGGGGATGCAATGGTGCCGCGGCGTAAATTTGATAGAGTCAACGAGATTATTGCCCGGCATGGTAAATTGCAATCGGCGCTAATCCCTATCCTTCAGGAGGTGCAGGATGAATACCGTTATCTCCCTGAAGAGATATTGACTTATATTGCGACCGTGATGGATTTATCTCCCGCTACCGTATTTGGCGTGGCCACCTTTTACGCCCAGTTTTCTCTAGAAGCGAAGGGGAAATATGTCGTTAAGATCTGTGACGGGACAGCCTGTCATGTCCGAGGGTCTGAATCAGTTAAAAATGCACTCCGAAAGCGTTTTGCGCTTGCAAATGACGAAAAAACCACTTCGGATATGCGCTTCACTCTGGAAACCGTATCATGTTTGGGGGCTTGCGGCTTGGCCCCAGTTGTGATGATCAATGACCAGATATACGGTCAGATGACTCCGGATGCCATCAATATCATCATCGATAAGATTCTAGAGGAAGAAGGTGTTAAGGCATGATAGAATCCAAAAAGGAATTGGAGGCTCTGCGGGAAAAGTGGAGCAAAGGATATGAAAATGAAAAATGCCGGATCTTAATCTGTGCCGGCACGGGTTGTGTTGCCAATGGCTCGTTGAAAGTTTATGAAGCTCTAAAAAAGAGTGTTGAAGCCAAAGGTAATTTCGTGTCTGTGGAGATGATGCTGGAAGACGGATGTTCGGGTACTACGGTAGTTACCAGTGGTTGCCATGGTTTTTGCGAAAAGGGACCGCTCGTAAGAATTGAACCTTCCGGTGTTCTTTATACCAAAGTGAAGGAAGAAGATGTGCCTGAGATCATCGAAGCATTGTCTTCCGGTAAATCTGTTGAGCGGTTGCTGTATCATGATCCGGCAAGCGGAGAGGCTTTTGCGGAAGAAATGAGTATTCCGTTTTATAAGCACCAAAACCGTAATACCCTAGAACATTGTGGCGCTATCGATCCCGAGGAGATCCGGGAGTATATTGCGAAAGACGGTTATGTTGCTCTTGCTAAGGTACTAACGGAGATGAAGCCGGAAGAAGTTTGTCAGGAAATGATTCGCTCCGGTCTGCGTGGCCGAGGCGGCGGAGGGTTCCCAACCGGTCGAAAATGGGATTTGACGCGTATTGCAACAGGAACTAAAAAATATGTCATTTGTAACGGTGATGAAGGGGATCCCGGCGCATTCATGGATCGTAGTGTTATGGAGGGTGATCCTTTTAAGGTAATTGAGGGAATGGCGATTGCCGCTTTTTCAGTTGGAGCAGACGAAGGTTACATTTATGTGCGGGCCGAGTACCCCCTGGCAGTGCAACGACTGAGACTGGCTGTTGAATCAGCACGTGAAAACGGGCTTTTAGGTCAGAATATCTTGGGAACGGGCTTCAACTTTGACCTTCATATTAAAGAAGGAGCAGGCGCATTTGTTTGTGGTGAAGAAACCGCTTTAATGGCATCCATTGAGGGTCAAAGAGGAATGCCTCGCCCGAAGCCACCGTTTCCGGCTAATGCAGGTCTCTGGGGCAAACCAACCTTGATCAATAATGTGGAGACTTATGCTAATGTACCACCGATTATGAGCAAAGGAGCCGGTTGGTTCTTAAGCTTCGGAACCGAGAAAAGTCCGGGAACCAAAACTTTCGCTTTAACCGGTAAGGTTGCCAATACGGGGCTTATCGAAGTACCGTTGGGTATCACTTTACGGGAGATTGTATTTACAATTGGTGGCGGTATTCGAAACGGCAAGAAATTTAAAGCAGTCCAGATCGGTGGACCGTCCGGAGGATATCTTACCGAACAGCATTTAGATATGAAACTGGATTTTGACTCCTTAAGTTCAATTGGGGCCATGGTGGGTTCCGGCGGATTGGTGGTCATGGACGAAGACAACTGTATGGTGGAAATGGCGCGCTTCTTCATGAACTTTATCCAGAATGAGTCCTGTGGTAAATGTGTTCCCTGCCGTGAGGGCACCAAACGTTTGCTTGAAATTTTGGAACGGGCTGTCAATGCTGAAGGAAAAATGGAAGATATCGATACGCTGGAAGATTTGGCACAGGTGATCAAGGACGCTTCTTTGTGCGGCTTGGGGAAGACAGCGCCAAATCCGGTATTGTCGATGCTGAAATATTTCAAAGATGAGTTTATCGCTCATGTAAGGGATAAGAAATGTCCGACGAAGGAATGTAAAGCTTTCGCCGGTTATAGTATCGATCCGCAGCTTTGTAAGGGATGTAGTAAATGCAGCAAGGTATGCCCCGTTAAGGCTATCAGTGGAGAGATCAAGAAACCGTTTGTAATCGATAGTGAAAAATGCATTAAATGCGGCGCTTGTATGAATACTTGCCCATTTAAAGCTATCAAGGAGGGGTAAGGATATGGATACTGTAATTATCGATAATCAAGTCGTAGAGATTAACGGCGCCAAAACTCTATTGGAACTAATCCGGAAAGCCGGGATTGACGTTCCAACATTTTGTTACAATTCTGAGCTAAGCATTTACGGTGCTTGCCGGATGTGTGTAGTAGAACAAGAAGGTCGGGGTGTTATGGCCTCATGTTCTACTCCTCCGGTACCCGGAATGAAAATTTTCACCAATAGCCCGCGGGTTCAACGGATTCGCCGGACTGTCCTTGAATTATTATTGGCCAATCATGACCGGGATTGTACTACCTGTGAAAAGAACGGTCATTGTAAATTACAGGAGTTGGCCAACCGTTACGGAGTTCGGAAGGTTCGTTTTGGAGAGCGCGATATTAAATTGCCAATTGATGATGCCGGGACTTCTATTGTTCGAAATCCTAATAAGTGCATTCTTTGCGGTGATTGTGTCCGGACTTGTTCTGAAGTCCAAGGCATTGGGATTTTGGACTTTACCAACCGTGGTTCAAAAGTCCAGGTTACACCCGCATTTGGCAAATCCATATCCGAGGTGGAGTGCGTCAATTGTGGCCAGTGCAGCGCAGTCTGCCCTACAGGCGCCCTCACCATTAAGTCTGAAGTCGATAAAGCCTGGGAGGCCATCAATCAAAAAGAGAAATTGGTTGTAGTCCAAGTGGCGCCAGCTGTCCGGGTTGCGCTCGGTGAAGAATTCGGTTTGCCGGCTGGTGAAATCGTTACCGGTAAAATGGTTGCTGCTTTGAAACGATTGGGTTTTGATAAGGTATTTGATACCGCCATTGCAGCAGACTTAACGATTATGGAGGAAGCAACTGAGTTTCTGGAACGGTTTAAAAAAGGAGACCGGTTACCGCAATTCACATCTTGTTGCCCGGCCTGGGTAAAATACGCTGAGCATAATGAGCCGGGGTACTTGGATAACTTGTCATCTTGCCGTTCGCCGCAACAAATGTTCGGTTCCATGGTAAAACGTTATTGGGCGAAAGAACTTGGTAAAGAGGCCAAAGACATTTTTGTTGTTTCAATTATGCCTTGTACGGCAAAGAAATTTGAGCGTACCAGGCCGGAATTGAGTACCGATGGTGTTCCTGACGTAGATTTGGTTCTTACAACTCAGGAACTTGCGCAAATGATTCGTGAATCCGGTTTGGTATTTGATAATATTGAAACCGAAGCGTTTGATACCCCATTTGGGTTTGGCACCGGGGCCGGAGTTATCTTCGGGGCATCCGGTGGTGTAGCGGAAGCTTCACTTCGTGCCGCTTATGAGGCACTGACCGGCGAAGAACTGGAACAGGTCAATTTTGAAGCGGTTCGTGGATTTAAAGGCCTCAAGGAATTCAGTGTAATGATCAAAGGCAATGAGATTAAAGTCGCAGTTGTTCAGGGCTTGGCCAATGCCAAGAATCTGTTAACCAAAATTAAATCGGGAGAAGCAAAATATGATTTGATAGAAGTGATGGCTTGCCCCGGTGGGTGTATCGGGGGAGCCGGACAACCGATTGCGGCAACCACTGATATCAAAAAGGCGAGGGCGAAAGGGATTTATAATGCCGATAAACTTTCCCAACTTCGGAAATCTCAGGATAATCCGGTAGTGGCTAAGTTCTATGATAAATGGCTTAAAAAACCCAACAGCGAAGAAGCGCATCATAGCTTGCATACTCATTATGCCAATCGTGCCAGAATTACCGGTGAAGATATCGAAATTTTGAAGAGTGAACAAAACAACAAAATGGATATCGCAGTTTGTGTAGGTACTTGTTGTTACCTGAACGGTTCTTATGATACCCTTAAAGAGTTCACTCGTCAGGCCGATGAAGCCGGAGTCAAAGATAAAGTCAATCTTCATGCCACATTTTGTTTGGAAAGTTGTAAGCAAAGCCCATCCATCCGGATTAATGAAGAAGTGATTGATGGAGTTTCGGCTGACAAAGTCTCTAAAGTTTTTAAAGACAAGGTATTGAATAAGTTAGGGAAATAAATAGCTAGCTAAGGAGTCAGAATTAGAAACCAGAAGTCGGGAAACGGGGACCGGTTTGGAGATAGCCAGCACGATGTCTGAATTATACCGAAGGTGTAGCAGATTGCGATGGATATTTCCGAATACGATTCCTGGTTTCCGGCTTTTGGTTTTTTACTTTGTCAAAAAAGCGGGTGATCGTTTTGAGTGAATCCATGATTCAGGTTCCGAAATTTACCTTAAAACGCCTGCCTCATTATTACCGGTTTGTGTGTGAATATGCCGAGCGTGGATTGGAATATGTTTCCTCCGAAGAGATGGCAAAAGCTGTCCAAATCAATGCTGTCCAAATTCGCAGAGATTTAATGCTTTTTGACGCTCTGGGTACACCGGGTGTTGGTTATCATGTCGAGGAATTAAAAAATAACTTGGAAGAAATCCTGGGACTCAAGAATGTGAATGAAGCCGTTTTAATTGGAGTTGGGAAATTGGGCCGCGCGATGGTCGATTATCCCGGTTTTAAGCGTTATGGACTTCGTATTGTAGCCTTATTGGATAATGATCCTGGCGTGATAGGGACCAAGATCAATGGTTGCCAAATATTTGCGATATCAGAACTTGATCATATTGTTGGACGCCTTAATATCAGGGTAGGTATCATTACTGTACCGGCCCCTTCAGCTCAAAACGCTGCCGATCAAGTGATTGATTCGGGCATTAAGGCCATTTGGAATTTTGCGCCGGTTTTGATTCGGGTCCCAGATGATGTAGTTGTTCGTAATGAAGATTTAGCTGTGGGGCTGGCTACGTTATGCCATTTTATTGCTGGGAAATGAATGAATTTTTAAATGTTGCATCGGCAGTCATAGGTATGTCTCTAAAGATTCCATCGTTTCTTTCCATTTTGATTGGGCCCAGTATTAAAGAAGGCTTATGTATGAAATTTCATAGAGTTTTTATTACACTTTGTAAAAAATTTCACAAACATTCTTTACAAAAATATCAATCTAGGGTACAATAAAGTCAGACAAGAAGTTATTTTTTTAACAATGATTGTTAAAAATTTAACAAATGAAGTATTGCCGCATATCATAGTTGAGGATGTACATATTATTGAGAGCCTGATGAATTTGGTTTTATCAATGGATATCAAGGTCTTGCCAGAGTCAAATAAAAGGAGGTTTGAACGATGGAGAAAAAAGAATTGACGAAACAGGTAAATCCGGATGGAAAAGCCGATGCCAGTCGGCAGGTTGACGAATTGGTACAGCGCGCAATGATAGCCAGGGACAAATTTATGAGCTATGATCAACAAAAAATTGATGCCATTGTAAAAGCAATGGCCCTGGCCGGAATCGACAAACATATGGAATTGGCCAGACAAGCGGTAGATGAAACCGGTATGGGTGTCTATGAAGATAAAATTACCAAAAATCTCTTTTCTACTGAAGAAGTCTATCATAATATTAAAAATGAAAAAACAGTGGGATTAATCGAAGAGAATGTGGAAGAAGGATTTATGAAAGTGGCGGAACCCATCGGCGTGATCGCCGGAGTCACTCCGGTAACCAATCCTACTTCCACCACGATGTTTAAAAGCTTAATCAGTGTAAAGACCCGGAATCCAATTATTTTTAGCTTTCATCCCAAAGCCATCAAATCAAGTATTGCTGCGGCTAAAGTAATGCTGGAAGCGGCAGTTGCTGCAGGGGCTCCTGAAAATTGTATTGGATGGATTGAAAAACCTTCCATTGAAGCAACTAATCTTTTAATGAATCATTCTGGAATCAGTATTGTCTTGGCAACCGGAGGGACTAACATGGTGCAAGCCGCTTATTCATGTGGGAAACCGGCGTTGGGTGTCGGTCCTGGGAATGTACCTTGCTACATTGAAAAAACTGCCAATATCAAACGGGCTGTAACCGACTTAATTTTAAGCAAAACTTTTGATAACGGCACAATTTGTGCTTCTGAGCAGTCGGTAGTTGTAGATAGAGAAGTCGCTGAAAAAGTTAAATCCTTAATGACTGAGTATGGTTGCTACTTCCTAAAACCTGATGAGATTGACCGTTTATCGAAGGTAGCTATTGATTCAACCCATGATTGTATGAATGCCGTGGTTGTAGGGCAACCGGCGACTAAAATTGCAGAGATTGCCGGAATAAAAGCCCCCTCCCACACAAAGATTTTAGTGGCGGAGCTTGAAGGAGTCGGACCGGAATATCCGCTTTCCCGGGAAAAACTCAGTCCTATTTTGGCCTTTTATGTAGTTGAAGATTATCACGAAGGAATCAAACGCTGCGAGCAAATTACTGAATTCGGGGGACTCGGGCATTCGGCAGTGCTCCATTCGGAAAATGAAGCAATAATTGATGAATTTGCAAACCGTTTGCGCACCGGCCGTTTATTAATCAATTCACCATCCTCCCACGGAGCTATCGGAGATCTTTATAATACCAATACACCTTCGTTGACGCTGGGCTGCGGCTCGATGGGCCATAATTCAACCACCGATAATGTCAGTGTCCGGAATCTCCTTAACATCAAGCGGGTCGCCCTCCGGCGTGACCGGATGAAATGGTTCAAGGTTCCGCCCAAGATTTATTTTGAGTATGGGTCATTACAATATTTGAGTAAGATCAAAGGCAAGAAAGCTTTCATTGTCACGGATCCATATATGGTAAAATTGAACTTCGCCGATAAGGTAACCTATCAATTAGAAAAAGTCGGGATTGATTATCGGATCTTTTCCGATGTGGAACCGGATCCTTCAGTGGAAACGGTGATGAATGGAGTTAAGGAGCTCAATACCTATCAGCCGGATTTAATCATTGCGCTTGGTGGTGGCTCGGCCATTGATGCCGCGAAAGGGATGTGGTTATTCTACGAACATCCTGAAACTGAATTCGAGTCTTTGCGATTAAAATTTGCCGATATCCGTAAACGAGCCTTCAAATTCCCGGATTTGGGAAAGAAAGCTACTTTTGTGGCGATACCGACAACTTCCGGTACAGGTTCCGAAGTAACCGCATTTGCTGTCATTACCGATAAAAAGAGAAATATTAAATATCCATTGGCTGATTATGAGCTAACCCCGGATATAGCAATCATTGACCCGGAACTGGTGCTGTCAGTTCCCCAGTCGGTTACGGCAGACACCGGAATGGATGTTTTAACCCACGCGCTAGAGGCCTATGTATCGGTAATGGCCTCCGATTATACCGACGCGTTGGCCGAAAAAGCGGTTAAACTGGTTTTTGAATATTTACCAAGGGCCTATAAAGACGGCCACGATAAAGTAGCCCGGGAAAAAATGCATAATGCTTCCTGTATTGCCGGGATGGCTTTTACGAACGCTTTCTTAGGAGTAAATCATGGCATGGCCCATATTTTAGGCGGAAAGTTTCATATTCCCCACGGCCGGGCCAATGCGATATTGTTACCCTATGTGATTCAGTATAATGCTCAACCGCCGACAAAATTTGCGGCTTTTCCACAGTATGAATATCCGATGGCCGGTGAAAGGTATGCTGCGATTGCAAAAATGTTAGGGCTTCCCGCTTCAACCACTCAGGAAGGAGTCACCAGTTTGGTGAATGCTATTAAGGATTTAATGAAGCAGATCAATATCCCGTTAACTTTGGCTGAAGCAGGTGTCAATGCTAAAGCCTTTGAAAAAGAATTGCGGGAGATGGCTGATATCGCATTCAATGACCAAACCACTGGCACCAATCCAAGGATGCCGTTGGTTTCGGAGATTGAAGCCATTTATCGGGAAGCTTTCGGAAAGTCCTAAGCGGAATCAATTTTTTAGTACAAAATGATGGACGTTTTAATCTGAGGTATCGATTCTCGATGGGGTTTTTGTATCAAAGCAAACGGGGTGTTTAAAAAGTTTCGTCAACTCAAAGTTCCTGTCTGGTAGGAATTTTGAGTTGTTTTTTATAGAAGGATGAAAAAATGGAGGACAACATGGAGCCGAAAATTTTATTTATTAATTTTAAAAGCGATGAGGCTCAAGAATGTATTCAATATGTAAAGGATAATCTGGAAGTGAAAGTCGATTGTCAATTTTGCAGTATTGAAGAATGTGAAAGAAAAATGTTCAACATTGGTCCGGAATTGGTTTTTATCGATATTGATTTAGAAAATCATCAACTTTCCGAAATCGTTCATAAGATCAAAGCCTATTCGGAGCAGGCGAGAATTATTTGGGTAGCTGGTCAGTCCAACCAGGCTGGAGAAGCGTTTGACATGGGAATAAACGATTATATTGTAAGGCCTTTGAAACATCAAAGGATATTCCAATCTATTCTTCGGTTATTAAAAGTAAGCGAAAAATCAATACCGGAAATTATCACCATTTGGGAAACTGATCGGTTTGTCGTTTTAAGGCCCGAAGAAATCATTTACTGCTACACAACGGATCGAAAAACTACCATCAAAACCAAAGATAGGGAATATTTCAGCATGAACACTTTGGCCAGTTTTGAACAAAAACTTGGGAAATGTGGTTTTTTTCGGACCCATAAGAGTTTTTTGGTAAATCATAATTATATCAAAGAAATTGTACCATGGTTCAATCATACCTATAATTTAGTGATGAATTATTATGAGCACGACGAAGTACCTGTTAGCCGTACCTATTTAAAAGAGTTTAAACAGCGGATGGGTATTGAATAGTTAAATCTCAACCAGGGTCGGCAGGTGTCCGGTTGCCGGTAAAAATTTATTGATGAGATCGGAGGTTTTGATTTTTAGACTGGAAGTGTTGATGCAAGGGTGACATCCGATATATTCCAGATTTAAAACTTCTTTATCAATCAGTAACTTAACATAATGATGATGATCATTCATTAATCCCAATACACTGACAGAACCAGGCGTGATATTCAAATATTTTTTCATATAGGTAGCATCGGCAAAGGACAAGCGGGATGAATGAATCTGTCTGGACAGATCCTTCGTTTGCAACTTTTTATGGCCCGATATCATGAATAGGTAAAAATCCGTTTTTGCTGAATTGCACAGGAAAAGGTTTTTGCAGATTTGGATTTTCAGGATCATTTCAACTTCGTGGCATACTTCAATGGATGCAGTGGGTTCATGGTCCAGGCGAAGATAGGGAATTTGCAGTTTATCGAGTAAAGTATAGACGGCCATCTCCTTTTGAAGACGGTTATTATCCTCGGGCCGGTTTGTGTAAATTGTCGGATTAATTTTGATAGTTTCATAATACCTCTTATTTGTTATCATGATAATCTAGGGAGCGAATATATCTGTTCAAATTTAAAATCTATTATATGCCTCCTTCAAACCAAACACAATAATCGTCTTCGTTAGTGAAGGGGTTTCCCGAAAAAAATCGTTCAACCGTGATTGCTATGATTTGCCCATATCGTTCCCAACATTTCAGAAATCTCAACGGTGCATCAAATTTTTCCGGTTCTACAACTTATAATTCACTTTTTGCATTTTAGTTTTTAAATAAAGCATTTCGTTCCTAAATAATTGCAAATTAAAATAACAAAGATTGTTATTTATTTGACAAAGTTTATAATAAAAGATAACAAGATACAAGTCCAAAATGGCCAATGGTGTGTACATTTGTTGATCTTTATTAATCCAAAAATTTTGAAATAGGGGATGTTCAATGAATAGAACTTTCGATTATGCCTTGGTTGATCGGATTATTGACGAGTATAGGGGTGAGTCGCGGGCGATTATCACAATTTTGCAAGATATTCAAGAGCATTATCATTATTTGCCTAAGGAGTGTTTTCCACATTTATCGAAGAGACTGAAGCTCAGTAAAGCCCAAATATTTAGTGTGGCGACATTTTATGAAAATTTTTCATTGGAACCCAAGGGCAAATATGTAATAAAGGTTTGCGACGGGACAGCCTGCCATGTAAGAAAATCAATTCCGATTTTAAATCGTTTACGGAATGAACTCGGGCTTTCAGAGCACAAAAAGACGACCGACGATTTATCATTTACCGTAGAAACGGTGTCGTGTTTGGGAGCGTGCGGGTTAGCCCCGGTCTTAACGGTAAACGATAAAGTTTACCCAGCAATGACGCCCGATAAAGCGGCAGAACTTTTGACGAAGTTGAAGGAGGAACATACAAATGCTGAAAAGTAGGGAGGATTTAGTTCAACTTCGCGAAAGCTGTAAACGGTCCATTGCAGGGGAAAAAGGAAGAATATTGGTCTGCGCCGGTACCGGTTGCGTAGCCAGCGGTTCTTTAGAGATTTACGAAGAATTACAAAAGTTGATGGTTGAAAAGGGTATACCTTGTTCCGTAGAACTTGCTGAAGAATCCGACCAAAAAACGATAGGTCTGAAGAAAAGCGGTTGCCATGGATTTTGTGAAATGGGGCCGCTGGTCCGGATCGAGCCTCAGGGCTATCTTTATACCAGAGTGCAGCCTGACGATTGCCGAGAAATCGTCGAAAAGACCATTATCGAAGGGAAATTAATTGAACGGTTAATCTATCAAAAAAGTGGCCAAGTGTACCCCAAACAAGCGGATATCCCTTTTTATAAAAAACAAACCCGAGTGGTTTTGGAACATTGCGGTCATATCGACGCCACTTCGCTAAAAGAATACCTGGGTATTGGGGGATACCAAGCCCTAGAAAACGCATTATTTGAAATCGATGCAGAGATAATTGTCGATCAAATTACCCAATCCAATTTGCGTGGAAGAGGTGGTGGAGGATTTCCCGCGGGAAAAAAATGGTCTCAGGTCCGTCGCCAAAAGGCCGGGCCCAAATATATCGTATGTAATGGTGACGAAGGCGATCCTGGCGCCTTTATGGACAGAAGCATTATGGAGGGAGATCCCCACCGGATGTTGGAAGGGATGATGATTGCCGGAATAGCATGTGGCGCTACAGAGGGCTATATATATGTGCGTGCCGAATATCCAATGGCAGTGAGCAGGCTGAAAAATGCAATTGCAGAGGCGACCAAGTTTGGACTCCTCGGTGAAAATATTTTAGGATCGGGTTTTAATTTTCAAATTCACATCAATCGGGGTGCCGGGGCATTTGTTTGCGGTGAAGGAAGTGCACTGACGGCTTCGATTGAAGGCAAAAGAGGAATGCCCAGGGTTAAGCCGCCACGTACCGTCGAACAAGGCTTGTTTGGGAAACCGACCGTACTGAATAATGTAGAGACCTATGCAAATGTCCCTGGAATAATCTTAAGAGGTGCTTCGTGGTATAAAAGCATGGGCCCGGAAAGCAGTCCTGGAACAAAGGCTTTTGCTCTAACCGGAAATATTGAAAATACTGGCTTAATAGAAGTCCCGATGGGGACTACACTCCGTGAAGTCATTTTCGATGTTGGTGGCGGTATGAGGGGCGGTGCGGAATTTAAAGCGGTCCAGATCGGTGGTCCCTCCGGGGGATGCCTTACGAAAGAACACTTGGATCTGCCTTTGGATTTCGATTCATTGAAGAAAGTAGGAGCCATGATCGGATCCGGCGGTTTGGTGGTCATGGATAGTAATACCTGTATGGTTGAAGTAGCACGCTTTTTTATGAATTTCACTCAGAAAGAATCTTGCGGTAAATGCGTGCCTTGCCGTGAAGGCACCAAGCGGATGTTAGAAATTTTAGAACGAATTGTCGCCGGTCAGGGACGCGATGGCGATATCGAATTGTTGCTGGATTTAGCCGACACCATCACCGCAACTGCCCTTTGCGGGCTGGGAAAAACGGCGGCTTTGCCTGTAGTCAGTACCATTAAAAGTTTCCGCGATGAATATGAGGCTCATATCTATGAAAAGAAATGTCCTGCTGGTAATTGTCAAAAATTAAAGCGAATCACCATTGACCCGGTCATATGCAAGGGCTGTTCAAAATGTGCCAAGATATGTCCCGTAGGGGCGATTTCCGGTAAAATCAAAGAGCCTTTTATGATTGATGCCCAAAAATGTATAAAGTGCGAAGCTTGCATCGGGACATGCAGTTTTCATGCAATAAAAGAGGAGCGATAAATTATGGGGAAAAAAGAATCAATGGTAATTGACGGAATAACCGTTGAAATCAATGGTGAAAAAAATTTGTTGGAATTAATCCGCAAGGCCGGAATCGAGCTCCCCACTTTTTGCTATTATTCGGAATTATCCATATATGGCGCTTGTCGCATGTGTATTGTGGAAAACAAATGGGGCGGTATTGAAACCGCCTGTTCAACACCACCTCGGGGAGGAATGGAAATTCGCACCAATACCGAGCAGATTCGCAAGCACCGTAAAATGAACCTGGAATTACTATTAGCCAATCACTGCCGGGACTGTACCACATGCGCAAAAAACGGTAACTGTAAACTGCAAGAACTGGCCATTCGTTATGGTATCGACAGGGTCCGCTTCGAAAATACCGCTGAGAAACCGCAGATCGACGATTCTTCTTTATGCATTACCCGTGATAGCAATAAGTGCATTCTCTGCGGTGACTGCGTACGGGTATGTTCAGAGGTGCAAAATGTGGGCGCCATTGATTTCGCATATCGCGGTTCGAAAATGTCAATCAGCACTATCTTTAATCAACCAATCGCCCAATCGGACTGTGTCGGATGCGGACAATGCTCGGCAGTCTGTCCTACCGGCGCTATAGTTGTCAAAAGTGACCGGGATCGGGTATGGCGCGAACTGCATAACAAAAATACCAAAGTAATCGCTCAAATTGCCCCGGCGGTAAGAGTTGCGATCAATAAAGAATTCGGCTTAAGCGACAAAGAAAATGCCATGGGCAGGATCGTAGCAGCTCTTCGCAGAATGGGTTTTGATAGCATTTTTGATACTTCGACGGGCGCTGACTTAACTGTGCTGGAAGAAGCGGCAGAATTCATGAAGAGGCTGGATGAAGGAGAAAATCTTCCTTTATTTACTTCCTGCTGCCCGGCGTGGGTTAATTATTGTGAAAAAAATTACCCGGAACTGCTCTCTCACGTTTCGACCTGTCGCTCGCCCATGCAGATGTTTGGTTCTGTGATCAAGGAACAGTTTAAGACTTCCGGCAAGAAAATCGTTCATGTGGCGATAATGCCTTGTACGGCCAAGAAATTTGAAGCGGCCCGGGATGAGTTCAAGAGTGATGGAGTTTCAATGGTTGATTATGTGGTCACTACCCAAGAACTCATCAAGATGATTAAAGAAGCCGGCATTGTTTTTGCGGATTTGGAACCGGAAGCAGTGGATATGCCTTTTGGGAGTATGACCGGGGCAGGTGTTATTTTCGGCGTTACCGGAGGGGTTACTGAAGCTGTAATCCGCCGGATTGCTACGGATAAATCCCCTGGGACTTTAAGCTCAATATCATTCAGCGGGGTGCGTGGCATGGAAGGGCTTAAGGAGGCGACTATTGCCTATGGCGAAAGAGAATTAAAGATTGCCATTGTCAGTGGACTCAAAAATGCCGACGATTTACTTCGAAGTATTAAAGCTGGCCAACATTACGACTTTGTAGAAGTGATGGCTTGCCCCGGCGGCTGTATTAGCGGGGCTGGCCAACCTTTTACGTCATTAAAAGGAAGAGAAAATCGCGGTAAGGGACTTTATTCTGCCGATAAATTATGCAGTATTAAACGTTCAGAAGAAAACCCCCTGATGATGACCTTGTATAAAGGTCTACTCAAAGGGAAGATTCACGAGTTGCTTCATGTCAATTATCAGCGAGGGGAAGTAGAGGGAAAACAATGATTGAATTGCAAATTTGCATTGGAAGTTCCTGCCATCTAAAAGGTTCATATAATATTATCAACATTTTTCAACAATTGATTGAGGAATATTCAATCCATGATCAAGTCGATTTACAGGCTTCATTTTGTATGAAACATTGTCAGGATAACGTTTCAATCACTTTAGACGGTCAATATTATAGCATATCGCCGGAAACAGCAAAACAATTTTTTAAAGAAACTGTGATGGCTAAGATAAAGTAATTAGAAATTGAATAAAAAGAAAGGCCCTTTTTACGAGGCCTTTCTTTTGTTATGCGCAAATAATCAATAGTATTTTTATATTGTCTCGGTTATTTTTTTCTAGAAGAAGTGAGATACTGGTCGATAGCTGCCGCTGCATTCTTTCCTGCCCCCATGGCTGAGATAACAGTGGCCGCTCCGGTTACTGCATCGCCCCCGGCATAGACCCCATCCTTATTGGTAGCCATCGTATTCTCATTGACGATAACGCCGCCCCATTTTTGAGTGGCAAGCCCCGGTGTACTCTGCCTGATTAGCGGGTTGGGCGATTGGCCGATAGCAACAATGACTGTGTCCATTTCCAGAATGTGCTCCGATCCTTCTTTTGGGACCGGGCTGCGACGCCCGCTCTTATCGGGGGCGCCCAGTTCCATGTCGATACATTCCAGACCGGTAACCCAACCTTCTTCTCCGATAATTCGGGTGGGATAGGTAAGAAAATGAAAAATAATTCCTTCCTCTTTAGCATGATGGGTTTCTTCTTTGCGGGCTGGTAATTCTTCTTTGCCGCGGCGGTAGATAATGTAGACATTATCGGCCCCTAAACGCTTGGCAGTTCGGGCTGCATCCATCGCCACATTGCCGCCGCCGATTACGGCGACTTTTTTGCCCACAAAAATTGGGGTCGGCGCCTCTTTATCGTACGCTTTCATGAGGTTGCTGCGGGTCAAGAATTCATTGGCGGAATAAACGCCGTTTAAATTTTCCCCTGGGATCCCCATAAATTTCGGTAACCCGGCGCCTGATCCAATGAATACCGCCTGAAAACCGTCAGCCAATAATTCTTCGATTGTGATGGATTTTCCCACAATGACATTGGGAATGATCGTAACACCTAAAGTATTAAGTTTGGCAATTTCCTTCTTAACCAGGGCTTTCGGTAAACGGAATTCCGGGATACCATACATCAATACGCCGCCTGGTTCATGTAAAGCTTCATATATCGTAACTTCATAACCTTTCCGGGCCAATTCTCCGGCACAAGTGAGACCTGCGGGGCCGGAGCCAATAACCGCAACCTTGGGACCTTCCGGTTTGGCTTTGGTTTTGGCAATGGATTGATTTAACGCCGGATCCTTCATCGCATAATCTGCCACGAATCTTTCCAGCCTTCCGATGGCTACCGGCTCACCTTTGATTCCTTTAACGCATTGTCCTTCACACTGGTTCTCCTGGGGACAGACCCGTCCGCAAATAGCCGGGAGGGCGTTTTGTGTAAATAAAGTCTCATATGCTTCTCTAAAATCGCTGGTAGCGACTTTGTGAATGAATTCGGGTATCGGAACTCCCACCGGACATCCGGAAACACATTTGGCATTTTTGCAATTCAAACAACGTTTCGCTTCGGCAAGGGCTTGGTCTGGAGTATAGCCGAGGGCAACTTCTGTAAAATTCGTATTTCGAACCTGCGGGTCTTGTTCGGCCATTTTAACTTTTTCGTTCGCTATATTCGGCATGGTTATTTGTTCTCCAATCCAATGTGGCATCTGTGATTTTCTTCATAGTGCCGTTCATTGTTTTTATACATGGCTTGACGGCGCATGCATTCATCAAAGTCGACCAAAAAACCGTCGAAATCCGGACCGTCAACACAGGCGAATTTGATTTCGCTTCCTACGGTGACCCGGCATCCACCGCACATACCGGTACCATCGATCATAATTGGATTTAAAGAAACCATGGTCGGAAGATTCAGTTTTTTGGTTTGAGCGACAACTGCGCGCATCATTGGTAAAGGCCCAATGGCAATAACTTTATCATAGCGTTTGGCTTCAATCATTTTTAAAAGCCCATCGACTACAGTGCCTTTCGTTCCATAGCTGCCATCATCAGTGGCAATGGTAAGTCTATGGGTAAAAGCTTTAAATTCATTTTCCAAAATTACTAGTTCAGCGGTACGGCCCCCCAAAATAGCATCAACCTCGGTGCCTTCCTCGGCTAATTTTTTTAACTGCGGAAAGAGCGGAGCTGCCCCGACACCACCTCCGATTCCCAAAACTTTGTCACAATTCTCTAATTCTGCGGACATGCCCAATGGACCGGCAACATCTTGCAGGGAATCCCCTACATTTTTGGTGCTGAGAAGTTTGGTGGAAAAACCCAGTTCCTGATATATTAAGGTTATTTTGTTTTCTGCCCGGTTGAAATCGGCTATGGTAAGAGGGATTCTTTCCCCGTCTGTATCAACCCGGACGACTACGAATTGGCCGGGTTCACATTTGCGGGCAATATAGGGGGCTTCAACTTCAATTAACACCACAACCGAATTTAACCTGCGCTTGGTAACTATTTTATACATCCTTAAAGTCCTCCTTAAGAAAAAAAGGGCTGTCTGAAAATCATCTTTCATGAGTCGCTAAACAATATATAACCTTATGGCAGTTGGAAGGGGAGTTATATATTGGTGGTTTTCATGATTGAAGTTTTGTAGACAGCCGCTTTTTTATAATATGCTCCGATTAAAAGGTAATCGGATTTCCGTAATATGCGCATTCCAGAACCTTTTTCAGTTCTACCTTATTGCTTGGTCTGGGATTGCTTCCCGTACAAGGATCAAGAGCGGCGTTTTCAGCAATAAAGTCGACGGTCTTTTTAAACAAATCTTCAGAAACTCCATGTTCCTTGATGGTAGCGGCTATATTCAGTTTTCGGTTCAATCCGGAAACGGCCTCAATCAATGAATCAACCAATTGTTTGTCGGTTGCTCCGGATAAACCAACTCTCTTGGCAATTTGAGCATACTCTTTCATACTGCTTTTCGAATTATAACGGATGACATAGGGCAATAAAATGGCATTACAACAACCATGGGGAATTTCAAACTGAGCTCCGATTTTATGGGCCAGGCTATGGGTAATTCCAAGCAAGGCATTACTGAAAGCCATTCCAGCTAGACACTGGGCAATATGCATTTTACCGCGGGCTTCTTCTTCTCCGTTAAAAGAATCAATTAAATAGTCAAAACACATCGAGATGGCCTCTAATGCCAAAGGATCGGAAAAAGGCGAACGGGCGGAGGCCACATAAGCTTCAATGGCATGAGTTAAAGCATCCATCCCGGTGTGAGCGACCAGCTTCGGCGGCATCGTAATGGGGATGCTGGTATCCAAAATGGCGATGTCCGGTGTAATTTCAAAGTCCGCCAAAGGATATTTAATTTTGGTCGAGTAATCGGTAATGACAGAAAAAGCTGTTACTTCGGTAGCAGTTCCGCTAGTGGAAGGGATTGCCACAAAAATGGCTTTTTTCCGTAATACCGGCATTGAGAAGGGAGTTTTAATATCTTCAAAAGTTAAATGGGGGTATTCATAAAATACCCACATCGCTTTGGCAGCATCAATTGGGGAGCCGCCACCGATGGAGACAATGACATCAGGCTGAAATTCCTGCATGGCTTTAGCTCCTGCCATTACAGTTTCCACAGAAGGATCCGGTTCGACTCCGGCAAAGGTTTTAACCTGCATGCCGGTTTTACTTAAGATTTCTTCCAAGCGAGCCAAAAAACCAAATTTTTGCATGGAAGTACCGCCGGTAACAATCATCGCCCGCTGATGGCCTTTTAAATTTTTTAATTCATCCACAGCGTTTTTTCCGAAATAAAGATCGCGCGGGAGCGTGAATCGAGCCATTTGAACCACCTCACTAAAAGTTTCGTTCGGGTACGGGAATAGCATTTCATATTTGTTGGTTTCCATACTATTGGAAAACTGGATGTTTATATTATAGACTTTGTTAAAAAAATAACAATCTTTGTTGGAATAGGTTGCAAAGATTAAGCAATGAAATACCGAAACAAAGAGTTAAAAAGCATAGAGGCAGTATCCAATAAAAATGGTCTTTACAGCAAGATTTTGGTATGTTATTCTTTTAATAAAGTTAGTTATTTTTTTCACAAACTTTGTTATTTGTATGACATTAATGGAGGATTTCATGACGATAACGATTTGCATAGGCAGTGGATGTCATGTCAAAGGTTCACGCCAGATTATTACAATGGTACAAGAATTCATTCAAAAATATCATTTGGATGCCCAGATAGAGCTTGAAGCCTGTTTTTGCCAGGAACGATGTAATGAAGGGGTTGTGATGAAAATAGGCGATGATATGGTGACCGGAGTATCGAAAGACAATATTACGGAAATCTTTCATCAAAAAATTCTGGAGGAATTAGTCCATGAACACAATCACAACCAGTAAAGCGCAATGCCGGGACTGCTATAAGTGTATCCGGTATTGCCCGGTAAAGGCCATCGGCCTCAATGATGGTCAAGCCTGGGTTGATAAAGAAAAGTGCATTTTATGCGGTCGTTGTATCGGCGCGTGTCCCCAAAAGGCCAAAAGCATGGTTTCGAACCTAGCGGGACTTGAGAGTTTTTTAGCAAACGGAGATTCTATCGTTTTCTCAGTAGCTCCATCATATCTGGCGGGCACAACTTTGTCATCCCCGTGGAAATTGGTAGCAGCTCTAAAAAGATTAGGAAAGGTAAGTTTTGAGGAAACGGCATTGGGGGCGGAACTTATCGCTAAAGAGTATGGCCGGATTTGTCACGAAGGCAAGAGGGGAACGATAATTTCCAGTTGCTGTCCGGTGGTAGTCAATGTCGTTGAAAAATATCACCCGGCATTAATTTCTAATTTATCAGGGTTAATATCACCTATGATTGCCCATGGGATGGCAATTAAAGACGAACGGGGCCGGAGTACAAAAGTAATATTTATCGGTCCCTGTTTTGCAAAGAAAGCAGAGCCGGATTGGAACAGTCCCGAAAATCCAATTGATGCAGTACTAACTTTCGAGGAGTTGGTGCCGTGGCTCCGGGAAAAAGGAATTGAACCGGAATATTTGCCGGATGAGTTACCGGACCTTGCCTCCAATTTGGCGGCGATTTTTCCATTAAAGCAAGGGATTCTTAAGACAGCCGGCATCCGGGATGGGCTGGAGTCGGAAATTGTTTCAGTTTCGGGAATTGAAGAATGCCTGGATGCTTTCAATGATTTGGAAAAGGGTTTGATTGCGCCGAAATTTATTGAAGCCCTGGCCTGCAAAGGGGGATGTATCGGAGGACCGGCTATAGGGAATAGTTTGGGAATTCAAGCCCGGCGGCAACGCCTGTTTGATTTTTCTCAAACCCGAAGAAAACAGGGGGAATCACTTAAGGTTAACAACAACGGGCTCGTGAAAAATTATTTTCCAATTATCCCAAAAGCCACCATGCCAAGTGAATCCGAAATCCGTGAAGTCTTGAAACTTACTGGGAAAAATGGCCCCGAGGATGAGACCAATTGTGGAGGGTGCGGTTATTCCAGCTGCCGTGATAAAGCCATCGCAGTAATCCAGGGAATGGCTGAACCGGAAATGTGTATTCCATATATGAAAGAAAAAGCCGAATCCTTTTCAAATACGGTTATTGATACTACTTTTAACGCGGTGATTATAGTGAACAAGGAGATGATCATTCAGGAATTTAATCCGGCTGCCTATCGAATGTTCAACCGGAGAAACATTTCTCCAAAAGGGGAACACTTGAGTGCTTTTATTGACCCGAGCGACTTTGTTAAGGTATGGAAGGCTCAAGACTTTCTAGTCGACCATCTGAAATCATATGAACAGTATGAACTGGTAACCCGGCAAATTATTTATCCCTTGCCCAAATATGGAATTGTAATCGGTATCATTACGGATATTACGGTTGAGGAAGAACGAAAGAAAAAGCATGATAATATGCGCCAGGAAGCGTTGACTAGGGCTTCCCGGGTAATCCGGGAACAAATGCGGGTTGTGCAGAATGTAGCCGGGCTATTGGGAGAGAGTACCGCCGAAACCAAGGCTACGCTCTTGGAATTGATCGCCATCATGGATGAAAGTGAGGCTTCCAGTGATGAAATTTGATGTCGGAATTTCCGGGATTGCGAAATATCATGAGGAAGTAACTGGAGACACCCCTGAAGTGATTAAGGCAAAAGATTCAATCACCATAATACTCTCGGATGGTTTGGGCAGCGGTATTAAAGCAAGTATCTTGTCTATTCTGACGACAAAAATAGCAGCCGGTTTGATACGGCGTAACATTGGGCTGGAACAGGTTTTTGCCACAATAGCCGATACTTTGCCAACTTGTAAGGTCCGGAACTTGGCTTACGCAACTTTATCGATCTTGAAAATTCAGGATAATGGTCGGGCTCACTTGATTGAGTATGATAATCCCGGTCTCATTGTCTTACGGGATGGCGAATTTCTCGGAATAGAACGCCGGAAAAGAAATATCGCCGGTAAAGATGTGAATGAAGCTTATTTTGAGGTTGGGATTGGGGATATGCTATTACTCAACAGTGATGGAGTCATTAATGCCGGTGTCGGCGGTATTTATAAACTGGGCCTGGGCGAGGCGGGTTTGATTGATAATTTAAAATCAAGATCCTTACTTGGAGAAGAAGTGGAGGTCATTGCCAGTAAAATAGCAGAGCTGGCTGAATGCTGCTATCTTTGCAAACCTTGCGATGATTCAACCGCGATTGTGATCAAAGCCCGACCTAAAAAAAATGCTTTGGTATTTACCGGGCCTCCCAGAGACAAAAATCAAGATTCTGCCATTGTGCAAAGATTCTTGGCTAGCGATAGCCTCAAGATTATTTGTGGGGGCGCCTCGGGAAATTTGGTGGCACGAGTGACCGGGAAAAAGCTGCAAACTAGTTTGCAATATGAAGATCCAAGCGTACCCCCAATCGCCACTATCGAAGGTGTAGATTTGGTGACCGAGGGGGTCTTGACCTTAAACAAGTGCTTGGAAAAGCTTGAGGATTATCGAATCACGAGTCAAATCGCTAAAGGTTCCGATGGAGCAACCCTTCTCGCTAAAGAATTATTGAAAGCGGATGAAATCGCTTTTCTGATGGGCACGGCATTTAATCCGGCTCATGAAGAAATTATGCGGTCTTTGCAATTAAAGAGCCGTTTTGAAGCGATACAAAACATTGAGAACATCCTTTCGGAGTTGGGAAAAGAAACATTTTTGGAGATTTTTTAGACGGATCGTTGCCATTTACAGAAACTAACGAGAGTCCCGCCTAAGGATTATCATTGGCTTGTAAAAAGCTATTGAATAAGTTGGCCATCGGGCTTATAGTAATAAGGAATTCGTCAAGAAGTTTTATTTTGGATTAAAGGAGTTGTAAAAAAGTGGATGACGATTCAATTCTTTTTTCGAAAAGGACAGGGCGGGAAGGGGTAAAAGAAGGAATTCCCTATGCCACTATTAAACGGTTGCCTGTTTATCACCGTTTTCTTACCGATTTGGCTAACAAAGAAGTTGAAAGAGTATCTTCGAGAGAACTTGCGGTTAAAATGGGAATAAACCCATCCCAGTTGCGGCAGGATTTAAGTTATTTCGGATCTTTCGGCCAACAAGGATACGGTTACCGGGTGAATGCCCTATTGCATGAAATCGGCAAGATTCTTGGGTTAAATCAACAATTGAAGATGGTATTGCTCGGGGCCGGAAATTTAGGGACGGCACTGGCAAACTATGAGAGTTTTAGCCGCCGGGGGTTTATCATCACGGCAATATTTGATACCAATCCGGAGATTATCGGGAATAATCTCAGCGGTATTTTCATTCAAAATATTAAAGAACTTCGCGCCTATCTGCATTCTCACCCGGTTGATGTCGGGATCATAACCACCCCTGCACAGTTTGCCCAGGATATGGCAAACCTGTTAATCGAGGAAGGGGTCAAAGGTATCTGGAACTTTGCTCCGGTGAGCCTGAAAATTCCGGAAGGGATTATCCTGGAAAATGTTCATATTAGCGAGAGCCTTTTGTTATTATCTTTTAAACTGCAACAATTAAAGAAGCCGGAACTCAACTAGGCGGAGAGTCCAGCTTCCTACAATGGTTTGTTCAACTACTGGCCAGCAGACTTTTTTTAGTAAGGTCTGCCCTGGAGAATTAACCGCTGACTTTGGCGACAGGTAAGGGCGCCCATGTCTGTTGAATAAATTCATACCGGGGATCATCCGATAAGCGCCGTTCACCCTGTAGGTGTTGATAAGCTTCAACATCTTGGGTACATTCCATACATCCGAGATAGGTACCGTCATAATCCCGTAAAGCAATCATTTCAACCATAATTTTGTGGTTTTTTCTGGTGATATCCGACTTGATATCAAACCAAAAACTTGCCTTATCCCGGAGCCCTTGTTTCATTTCCTGAATGACTTGTTCAGCTTTTGCGCTACTGTCGGCTGGATGGAAAAGGCGGAAATCAGTTCCCATGGCAGACAGCGGACGCTTGAATAACCGAGTTTCATGTTTATTCCAACCGATAATTTCATCATTCGCATCAATTATTAAGATCTCGACCGGCAAATTTTCATACATTGCACGCACCATCCGGTCATTCATTCCATCAAGCATGGAAGCACCTCCCCGATTTTTTATCTACATTCTATTTTAAACTTTGTCATATAAATAACAATCTTTGTTATTTTAATTTGCAAATATTCCGGAATGAAATGCCTTTTGTGGGAGATAAACTGCATCAGGCTTTAGTCTGGCATTTTTAAAAATATAAAAATTTTACTGCAAGGAATGGGGTTAAGAAACTCGAAATAAATAAACAAATTATTTGGGTTATCGAATTACTGAAAATTATGGACATATGTTTGGCATGGATATGAGTGTCAGTATGCGTAAGAAATCGGTTCATAGATTTTTATTTTGGTAGCGATTCATAGTCCATTACATGAAGAAGGCTGAAGAGGTCAGAGAATGACAACCAATGAGCAAATTGCCAGGGATTTAGACACTTTATATACCACGATTCATAGCGAAGGAGTCAAGGCCCTCAGAGATGGAAAGGAAAGCCTTGATCATTACTTGCAAAATGTAGAACGGGATAGCAGGAGGGGTTTGACTTTATTAGTCAATCTGAACGGACTTCTGTCGGAAAATTATGGGTTACTGGTGAAAGAAATGAAAGGGGTTGAACCCAGGCAGTACTATTATCCGGAAACTGATTTGCATGTGACTGTTCTCACTCTGATAAGCGCCGGCACTCATTTTCACAGTGATGAAGTCATCAATGATAAGATTATGCAAATCATCAATTTTGCAACCCTTAATGTCAAACCGTTTGAGATTGAGTTTCGGGGGATTATCTTAAGTAATGGCGCGATTATCATCAAAGGTTATTACAAAGAAGGCCTTCATGAGTTGCGCGATAACATTAGGAGATTTGCAACCCAGTATGGATTTAAGCCGAAAGAACGCTATCAAAGTATATCAGCTCACGTTACTTTCGGACGATTCGTGTCGAAATTAGAAAACCGCAATAAATTCTTGCAGAAAATAGAAACTTATCAAGACTTTAAAATCGGAGTCGTTCAGGTCGATCAGATGGAACTTGTTATTCACGATTGGTATAATAGCCGCAAAAATGTGCTTCAAAAATTTCATTTGGAACATTCATGATTCTAATTATAAATTATCCAGGGTAAGCGGGATTGGGAAATCATCAGGGATTTTATTCACCGTATAGTGAAGGGCAACCGGATCGGGAATCAGTCCGAATTGGGTATCCTCTGGATAGCTTACGGATAAATGAGGCATATAACCGGCAAAAGCACAAACGGATTGCATATCGATCCAATAGGAAACCAGGAAAAAATGTTCCCAGTTACCTTGGGGTTGACTGTAGATATATACTCCAAGATTTCCGGGAATCGCTTTGATTTGAACCACCCGGGTTTGAAGAAGATAAACCCGGTAGGCTCCTGCTTTAGCCTGTGGTACGATGCCATGCCAAGATCGAACGATCAAGAGGGTGACCTCCATTCAAGTCCAAGTCATTCTCAATGACTGAAAGTATCATCATAGTATTCCATATCCAATTATACTCCAGATTTAGGTTTCAGATAACCTGCTATTTTAGGTTTTTTAAATATCTTTTCCCGGAGTTTTTGGTTTTACCTTTGGATTAAGAATTGACATCCATGGCAAAGTTTGTTATAGTAAAACAAGAATAGAAGTTTTAAAGAGTTTAGCTTAGATTAGAGTCATTATAGTTGAGATGAGTGGAGACGAGTGCATAGGCAGCGTATATTTACGTTTATTAAGCCAGGCGCGCGAGTTGCCTGGCTTTTTTATATTGGTTAAAAGGATGTAAGCCGCGCCCACGTGCGGAGACAATCAATGTAATTTAGAGGAGGTTTTTTTGATGAGCATGAATTTAGAGACGAGAGTAGTGGAAAAAAAGGGATTGAAAGCTGTAGATGTCGCCATTGTGGCGGTATTATTGGCAGTCGGCGCAGTATTGAGAATTTTCTGTCCGCCGTTGGTTGTCGGAATTACCCCCAACTTTGTAATTGGCATGTATTGTTTGGCGATTTTGCTTTTGCGTCCTAAATTACCGGCAGTTATCGGCATTGGTTTGGTCGCCGCGGCGGTTTGCCAGTTGACCACCAAATCGGCGATTCCGTTCTTGAATTTTGTGAGTGAACCTTTAGGGGCGATTGCAGTTTACCTACTTGCTTTTATCAATGTCGATTTTGGGGTCGTGAAATATATCCGGGTCTTTATTATTTCGTTTCTCGGGACAGCAGTCAGCGGTTTTACCTATGCCGGAATTATGGTTCAAGTTCTCACGGCAAGCGGCAAAAATGCCCCGGCATTTGCCGCCTTATCGGTGGTTGTTTTGGTTACCGCTTTATTCAACGCCATCCTGGCAAGTATTTTATATGTTCCTTTGAAAACCGCTTTATCAAAAAATCGTTAACAGAGCCATTGATTAGTTTTTAAGTTGCCCATCTAAATACGATAAAAGGAAGCCAGCATGGACCCAGTCATTGCCATTGAACATCTAACTTTTCAATATCCTTCATCCGCCCAGGATTCAAAAGCGGCTGAAGTAAAGGATGCCGCCTTAAACGATATTTCCTTATCGGTTCAGGCCGGAGAATTTATCGGGATTACCGGACCGGCCGGAGCCGGCAAATCGACATTGGTATTAACCATCAATGGTATTATTCCGCATTTTCAATCCGGAACCTTTCAAGGCAGGGTGTTGATCAATGGTCATGATACGTTTGAAACTTCCTGTTCGGAGATTTCCCGGCAGGTTGGTAGCGTCTTTCAGGACCCCGAAGCGCAATTGGTCGCTCCCACCGTCGAGGATGAAATCGCTTTTGGCTTGGAAAACTTCGGCTTTGAACCGGAAATCATTGAAAATCGGATTCGAGAGTCATTGCAATTCATCGGGATCTCTCACTTGCGGAACCGTTCAACCTCGGAACTTTCAGGGGGGCAAAAACAAAGAGTTTCAATAGCTGCGGCAATCGCTCTACGCCCGGGAATCCTTATCCTGGATGAACCCACCTCGGAACTGGATCCAATCGGAACCATGGAAGTTTTTGAGGTTTTAAAAAAACTCAATCAAGATTTTGGGTTAACGATTCTTGTGGTGGAACAGAAAATCAACATCTTGATGGAATATATCCAACGTTTATTGATAATGAACCGGGGCAGCTTGCTTGTTGACAAGACCCCCCGGGAAATCATAGCCAGGCCTGAAACCCTTCAATCGGTGGGCTTACGGGTTCCACCCGTAAGTGAATTGGCTTTTTTATTGCAAAAGGAAGCCCGGTATGTTGGGGAATTGCCGCTTACGGTAGATGAGGCTTACCTAGGTCTACAAAAAAGTTTAAACCGAAGTGGAGAGAAAAAATGATTCGCGCTTCTGATGTTTCTTTTACCTATCCAAGTGGAGTGAACGTACTTCAACATATTTCTTTTCAAATTGAACCAGGGGAATTTGTGGCCTTGATCGGCCAAAACGGAGCTGGGAAAACGACCTTGCTGAAACAATTGAATGGTCTTTTAAAACCCACCGCAGGCGACCTTTTTATGGACGGGGTCAATACCAGGGATTCATCCACCGGAGAATTGGCCCAAAAGGTTGGTTATTTGTTTCAAAACCCGGATCATCAAATCTTCCTGCCGACTGTCGAAAAGGAAATTGGTTTTGGCCCTGCCAATCTTGATCTTTCAAAAGCTGAAGTGAAGGAGCGGGTCCGGGATGCCGCCGAGCAAGTCGGGATCACTCCGTATTTAAAAGAAAATCCTTTATTCCTAAGTAAAGGGCAGCGGCAGCGGGTTGCCTTCGCTTCGCTTTTATCCATGCGGCCGGAGGTAATGGTTCTTGATGAGCCGACCACCGGCCAGGATTATCAGGAAGGTATTGAAATTATGGAAATGGTGAAGGAACTCCACCGAAAGGGTCATACGATTGTCTTTGTAACGCATGATATGGAGCTGGTGGCCGGATATGCGGAACGGGTTATTGTTTTAAGTGAAGGGCGAATATTGATGGATGACATTTGCAGAAATGTTTTCTATCAACCGGAGTTGCTGTTGCAGACGAATTTGTTTCCTTCACAGATTGCCCGGTTGGCCCAGAAATTTGGAAACCGCTTAAACCCCTTCGACCGTCCCCTGACTGTGGAAGAATTGTACCAGCAGGTACTAACGATAATGGAGAGTGGCTCGAATGTCTGCTGTAACTAATTATTTCCAACGAAATTCCGTAATCCACCGCCTCAATCCTTTGACCAAACTGGTGTGGTCCATCACTTTAATGAGCCTGAGTTTTTTGTTTACGGATGTTGTTATCTTGACGGTTCTTTTTTTATCCATCCTCCTGGTGGCGTATCTAGCCAAAATTCTTCGAGAAATGCTGCCGGCATTTATCGGCCTGTTATGTTTCGCGGTCTTCTTTTTGTTATTTCAGGTTTTTTTTATTCCGGACGGTAAAACCTTGTTCGTTTTAATCCCGGGGACCCGGATTTTTAGAGTAACGGACCAAGGCTTGTTGCTCTCTTTGGCGATGGGAATCCGTTTAATGGTGATTGCCGCCAGTTTTCCCGTATTATTGGGAACAACGGAGGTTAAGGATTTGGTGGTGATGCTGGTTGAAAAGTTCAAAGTCCCTTACACCTATGCCTTTATGTTTATCACCTCCATCCGGTTTATTCCAACCTTTGTGCAGGAAATGGAACAAATTATTCAGGCTCAGTGTTCCCGTGCCCATCGTCTCGATAAAGGCCTTTTTCTAAGGAAGTTCCTCTCCATTTGCCCCTTGGCCATTCCCTTAATGATCACCTCAGTGAAAAAGGCGGAACAAATGGCGATTTCCATGGAAACCCGTGGTTTTGGGGTGGGGAAGCGGACTTACCTCCACCGGAATGATTTTGCTTTCCAAGACTGGCTGATTTGCTCCATCCTTTTAGCGATTGTTATTACAGGTGTTTTCCTTAGCATGAAAGGAATTATTGTTTAGAAAGCGAACTTTTTTGTTATGAATTACCAGGAACAGAAAATTGTCTGAGGTTTAGCGTGAGATAGCCAGATTAGAGGAGGTTGCTTAGCTGAGATGATCAATAAAACCATTCCGTTGGAGCTTCAGGAATTGCACAATCTTGAATACATACAGTTAAACCATAAGGCCAAAGAGGCATTCGAATTTGAATCCCTTCAAAAGCTTTTTAAAAGAGTAAATCAACAAGGGCTTTTTTACCAGAAAAAATACCAGGCGGCCGGTTTGGTCTTGAATGAATTCCGCAGTATGGATGATTTTCATAAAATCCCCTTCACGACCAAGGAAGAATTGCGGGAAGCTTATCCTCTGGGGATTCAAGCCGTGCCCGACCGCGATGTGGTCAGAATCCATTCTTCGTCCGGAACCACCGGATTGCCCATTATCATTCCTTATACCCGGAGAGATGTTCGCGATTGGGCGATCATGTTCGCCCGCTGTTATGCCTACGCCGGTGTAAACCGGGAGGACAGGGTGCAAATTACTCCCGGCTATGGATTGTGGACTGCAGGTATTGGATTTCAGGCCGGTGTGGAGCGTCTGGGGGCCATGGCGATTCCAATGGGCCCGGGAAATACCGAAAAACAATTGCAGATGATGGTTGATTTGAAATCCACTGTGCTTTGCAGCACATCTTCCTATGCCTTATTGCTGGCGGAAGAAGTCCAAAAAAGAGCTTTAGCGGATAAAGTTCATCTGAAAACCGGAATAATCGGCTCGGAACGCTGGGGCGATAAAATGCGGGCCCGGATCGAGAAGGAATTGGGGATTGAATCCTACGATATTTACGGGCTAACCGAAATATACGGTCCCGGAATTGGAATCGATTGCCAGTTCCATCAAGGAATTCATTACTGGTCCGATTATTTATACTTCGAAATTATCGATCCCCTCACCGGAAAAGTCTTGCCCCAAGGTGAACTGGGTGAATTAGTCATTACCACTTTATGTAAAGAAGGAGCCCCGCTTATCCGGTACCGGACCCATGACTTGACCCGGATTATCCCCGGTGTTTGTGAGTGCGGCAGTATTTATCCACGAATCGACCGCATCTTGGGACGCAGTGACGATATGATCAAGATCAAGGGAGTCAACATTTATCCGGGGCAAATTGAAGATTTGTTAAAAGAAACACCGGGAGCGAGCAGTGAATATCAAATCCGGTTGAGCCGGGTGGATGCCAGGGATCAGATGTTACTTTGCGTTGAGGGAGAGGCCGGAATTGATCCTGAAAAACTTGGGGAACGAATCGGCGGCAATTTTAAAAAGCGCATCGGTATCATGATCAATGTTGAAGCGGTTCCCATCGGAAGCTTGCCCCGAAGTGAAAAGAAATCCAAACGGGTGATTGATGAAAGAGATATTTAGTACTTTTAGGCAGCTTTTTTATTAATTGATGAAAACCAAAAAAATAAAAGTAATAATTGTATAGGTGCTACCTAAAAATAAAGCAAGATATGCAATATAGAACCAGCATCCCTAATACCGTATCTATATTGTATATCTCATCTTTAAGACTTCTGTACAGTTTCAATTGAATAATAATATTAAATAATAAAGAAATTCATTTTTTATGGGCTCGTAAATCTTTCATTAATGCAATGGCTTGGTCAGAAGTTAGATTATCATGAACAATTCCTTTAATGCCTTGAACGATAATTTCCGGTTCGGCGTTTTGCCATACGTTTCTTCCCAAGTCGACACCGGCTGCGCCGCATTTCATGGAATTATAGACCAGGTCCATAACATCTTTTTCGGAGTCCAGTTTCGGGCCTCCTGCAACAACTACTGGTACCTGGCAAGCATTAATCACTCTTTCGAAATTTTCGCAGTAATACGTTTTTACGATATCGGCTCCAAATTCTACTGCAATTCGGCTGGCGAGGGATAGAAATCGGGCATCGCGTTTTTCCAATTCCCGGCCGACAGCAGTAACTGCAAGTACGGGAAGTTCAAGTTTGGAAGCGGTGTTAATCGCTTTTGCCAATGCCATGAGTGTTTGTTTCTCATGGGGCGTCCCAATGTAAAATGAAAGGGCCATTGCCGAAGCATTAAGCTTAACTGCCTCTTCAGCCTCCAGAATTAAGTCCTCATTGGATAACTCCTCGGTAGCAACGGAATTTCCTCCGGATGCCCGCAAAACAATGGCTTTGTCAACCTCCGGTTCAATGCAGGAGGTTAATATCCCAGGTGACATCATCAGAGCATCTACATAAGGAATCAATGGAGGAATGACCTTGGTGGGATTCTCCATTCCGGATATGGGACCTAAAAAGTAGCCGTGATCAAATGCCAGCATTACGGTTTTATTGTCACTGGCAAAGATCTTTTTCATCCGGCTGGCTTTTCCCCAACTTTGATACTTTTTCATCGAAATCTCCTTTCGGCGCGTTACGCAGAAATTTATTATTTGTTTTTTAACGCAACATCAACTTTATCTTTTGGATCATAAGGCGCTTTTACAAATACAGCAGTAGCAGGTACCTTGCCATTATTCTTTAAATAATGGGTTTCGGTTGGTTCCACATGGATCAGATCGCCCGGTCGAATTGTATTGAGCCTATCATTGACCAGAATATCTATCTCTCCTTCTAGAACATAAAAATTCTCTTCAATTCTTTCATGTAAATGATTTGAGAAATCTTCACCCGGCATCAGCCGAACCAGACCGAAATCGATATTAGGACCTCGCAAAAGATATTTGGGACCTGACACTTCGAAACGATAAGGAAATTGATTTTCATTGACCAATATCATTTATTTTCACCTCCTCGTGGTGTTACGCCATCGCGCAGCATCTTATTCACCCGGCGCCTTCCACATATGTGACAGAACACCCATATTGGAGAGTTCGGCCACTTTTTGATAGACGGTATGCCATTTGTGATAATAGTCTTGATATGTCTGATGAGTACTTTCATTGGGTATATAAACCGCTTCAAAGCCCGCAATGTCAGTAACCGCATCGCCGAAATTTTTATATAAACCGGAACCGATAATGGCACAAATGAGTGCACCTAAAGCCGTGGCCTCTTTGATCCGCGGGACTTTAACCGGTACGCCAAGCACATCGGCTAAAATACCGCACCAGACCGGGCTATACGAGGCTCCACCAGCAAAAATGATTTCTTTCGGGAAATAACCGGTGGTATCGGCAATGGTCCTCAAATTGCCCAAGCTGTTAAAGGCGGCGTTTTCCATTAAAGAACGGAAAATTGCAGCTTTATTATATTTTTCAGGCTCGTTGATGTTAAAATTCAATAAAGATGGGGCTGCATGTTTCCAATGCAGATAATCCATAACGTCTGAGAATACCGGGACGATGCCGTATGCCCCAGGAGGAACTTCTTTGGCCATTTCCGAGAGCAAGGAATAAGTTGATATGTGTAATTCTTTGGCGATTACTTTTTCCCGGTCGCAAAAAGCATCACGGAACCATCTCATGACTAAGCCGATTTGGAATGATATGCCTTCATACTGCCATAAGTCGCCTACGGCATGAGCATTAATTCTGATTTTGGCATTGGGTTCCGGATGAGGATTTTTTATATTACAAACTTGTTGCCAAAATGTTCCTCCCAGAATGACTACATCATTCTCATGGACAGCCCCTACACCAACCGCGCCAAGCTGAGTATCTCCGCCTCCCATGACCACTAATGTTCCCGGGTTTACGCCCAACTCTTTCGCAATCTCCGGTTTGATCGTGCCGATCACCGAGGATGGTTCATAAACAGCCGGATAAATATCTTTTGGTAAACTAAGGCGGTCGATAATTTTTTGACTCCATGCACGGTGAAAAGTATCAAAGAAACCGCAAGTCGAACCATTGGACGGATCAAAAGCAAAAACGCCGGATAGTTTGTAAAGGATCCAATCGCTCAGCATCCCCACCCGGTAAATTTGTTGATAAATTTCCGGCAAATGCTTTTTGACCCATAATAACCGGGCAACATCGGAAAGGGAAAATGTCTGGCCGGTTAAATCATAAATTTCTTTTTCCAAGCCTAATTTTCTTAACTCAACAACTTCTTCATTAGCACGGGCGTCAATATTGGAACAGGCCCAAATTACTTCGCCTTTTTTATTGTAAAGTACCATCGCTTCGCGCATGGATGTCGAAGAAATAGCCTTAATACTATCAGTGGATATATTGGCTTCCAAGATGCTTTTGCGGATCAGGTTTTTAATGGTCTGCCAACTGAATTCAGTGTCAAAATCAATTGCGCCGGGTACGCCTGATTTATTAGGGTGGACCCATTCTTGTTGGTTCATCGTGATTTGACGGCCTTGTTGGTTGAAAATTATAACTCGTCCACTACCGGTACCGGCATCGATAATCAAAAAATGATCCATCAGTTTCCCTTCATTTCTTTGCAAATTTATTTCAATAATTCTTGGGTGACTTGTTCATCAATGATCAAGGTTTTGACATATTTCCCATTGAGGGCGGCCTGGATAGCTTCCAGCTTGTGCATACCTCCTGCGACCGCTATCACATTGGGAATCTTTTTTACTTTTTTAATGTTTTGGGCAATTAAACGGCGATCCGTATCATAGGGAACAATATTGCCATCCTTATCGAAAAATTGTCCCAAAATATCCCCGACAACACCGGCCTTTTTTAAATAAGCCGTATCGACTTCGGAAATATAACCTTTTTCAATAATCGTAGCGTTTTTATCCAAGGAACCGATTCCTATTAAGGCCATACTGGCAATATCCCATAATTTAAATATTTCTTGAACCTCCGGTTCCATATAAATAGAGTTAGCCGTAGTTTCATTCAGTAACAAAAATGGAGAAGGCAATATTTTAACATGATTAAGATACTTCGCAAAAAATTTCCATTCGGACAACATGGGAAGCATGCCGCCGGAAAGGGAGACCAGATAAAAACTTTTATACTCATCCAGTGATAAATATTTAACAGTTTTGGAAACGGAATCCCCCCAGCCAATTGCCAGAATTTCTTCATTGGTAAATTTCGAATTAATATATTGGGCAGCAGCCATTCCAAGCTGGTTATTGATTTCCGGAATGGAACAATTACCGGTCGGAACCACCACCGCATCCAGCAGGTTATATTTATTAATTAAGTCTTGTTCAATTGCCAGTAAATTAGCCCGCGGATCCTTGATTCGAATTTCAACTATCCCTTCTTGCAAGGCCATTTCTAAAAGTTTCATAATACGGACCCGGTTGGTTTTGAGTTTTTTGGCGATTTGGTTTTGAGTTAAGCCCATTTTATAGTAATACCAACTTACCCGTAACAACTCTTCCTGATTGATTTTACTGGTCAATTCCGACTCGAGAACTTTCATGTAAGCTACCTCGCATTTACTTTTGTAAAAATATATTTCAAATGTTTTGATTGTCTATATAATACCATCGCATTCAAAGGTTCGTCAAGTGAAATCTGTTTTGTGAAAAAAGCTTAATTTAGCGGTTGTTTTTTATTGGACATTTAATTGACGGGGAAAATTTGTTCTATAGTTAAATTAGCAAGTAATATTTTATCTGTCTGTAATTTTGCTTTTTTGGAAACAAAATTTCAGGGTCTCAAAAAAATTATTATATAATGTAGGAAAAATTTTAAAAGAATACGAAGGAATTTAATTAGTTTTGCTTGTGATTGACATTAACAATAAAGTAATTTATAATTTTGTTAGTTACAAATGAAAATTTAATTAACATTTGTTTGGATGATGGGAGAAAGTGAGTGAGTAAAAAATGGAATCCATTGTTGAACTGAAGGGAATTAGTAAAGCTTTCTCCGGTGTGCCGGTTTTGGAAAAAGCGAATCTGGCAATTAAACCAGGAAGCGTTCATGCCCTGATTGGTGGAAACGGGGCCGGAAAATCCACATTAATGAAAGTTTTATCAGGCTTATTTCAACCGGATGAAGGGGAAATCTGGGTTGGGGGAAAACGGGTGTGTTTTCGAAATCCTAATGATGCCCACAATCATGGAATATACTTGGTTCCCCAAGACCCAATGCTTTACCCCAGCATGACCATTAAAGAAAACATTATGTTGAGTATTCCTAAAAAAGAAAATTTCAATCAAGACAAAATTACCCAAGTAATGGAATCTCTTAATTGCGATTTTCGTCTGGGACAACTGGCGGGTGATGTGACAATCGCTAAACAACAGCAGATAGAACTAATCAGGGGGCTTATCAGGGAGACGAAGGTTGTTATTTTGGATGAACCGACTTCAGCTTTGACTGCAAAGGAGACTGAAGCGTTATTCAATAATATTCGTAAATTCAAGGCAGAAAAATCTTTAGCAATTATTTATATAACCCATCGTTTAAATGAACTTTTTGAAATTGCCGATGAAGTAACAGTTTTAAAAGATAAAAAAGTCATTGCCTCCAACCTAATCTCCATGTATACCTTGGATGACATCATTAAAATCATGGTTCCGCAGATTAAAAGGGGAGATGCCGATAGGACGGAAAATTCCAAGTCTGTTTCGGAAAATGATGCCGCAAATATTTTAACCGTGGATTCATATTCCGGTCCCGGGTTTTCTGAAGTATCGTTTAATTTACGTAAAAATGAAATTCTTGGCTTAACCGGGGTCGTAGGAGCCGGACGCACTGAGTTTGCGGAAACATTGTTCGGATTGAAGAAAAAGTATTCCGGCTCCCTGAAATTAATGGGTGAAACGGTCGAGATTAAAAATCCAAAAGATGCTATTAAAAAGGGTTTGGTTTATGTACCTGAGAACCGGCATTTACATGGCGGCTTTTTGGAAGCCAGTATTAAAAATAACATAACTTCCTCCATCCTGTTCAAGCTCACCAAAATATTCCTTAAACATCAAAATGAAATGGATATTTATGATCGGTATGTAAAATGCTTCAGTATCAAAGTCGCATCACCCGATCAAAATTTGCAACATTTATCAGGTGGCAATCAGCAAAAGGTGGTTTTAGGGAAGTGGCTCGCCACCAAGCCGAAGGTCATTGTGTTTGATGAACCGACCCGGGGTATTGATGCAGGCGCCCGGGAAGATATTTACCGCATTATCAAGGATCTAGCCGCACAAGGTATGGGAGTTATTGTGATTTCTTCTGATTTTGAAGAGATTACTTTGCTTTGCAACCGGGTGGTCGTTATGTATAACGGCAAAACGGCTTCGGAAATCAGCCGTTCCAATATGAATTTGGAGAATATTACTTATGCGGCTTTTGGCTACGCCAAGGAGGTTTGATATGAAAAATAATTGGATCAATGTTTTATTTAAAAAATCTGAATTTTTGACAATGATTTTTATCGGCTTATATTTTTTGCTGATTTTCTTAATTAATCGGAGTTTCACCAATTTAGATACTTTAATCAGAATTTTGTTCAATGGTTCAACCTTGTGTTTGGTAACCCTTGGGGTAAGTATGGTGATTATAACTAAGAACATTGACGTTTCAGTCGGAAGTTTATTGGGGCTGGCCGCCACTTTTGGAGGCGCCGTCATAAATGCCACAGGCAGCATACCTTTATTGCTGTTAACAACTATCGGGACCGGCATTCTCGGGGGGTTGTTCAACGGCATGGGAGTTGCTTATTTTGGAGTCACTTCAATCATCATGACATTGGGGACCATGGCGGTATTCCGCGGTTTACTGGTTGCCTTTACGGGTGGGAAATGGATTCAAACCATCCCTGATTTCTATATGAAATTATCCCATCATACTATTTTTGGGCTGAATTTGATGATTTGGATTGTAATTATCGTAGCGGCAATCCTATGGGTCATCATGTGTAAAACGCGTTTTGGAAGATATTTTTATGCAGTGGGCGATAACTGTGCAGGGGCCAATTTGCAAGGTATTCCGGTTAAAAAATTTATTGTAATGTCCTATGTGATTTGTGGACTGTTAACCGGGATAGCAGCTTCAATTTATATTTCCCAAATGGGCGCGGTGCCCAATACAACGGGTTTGGGTTTGGAAACTCAGGCGATTGCCGCAGCCGTTATCGGCGGAATCAGCTTGAATGGCGGGAAAGGAAATATAATCGGTGCATTACTTGGCGGTATTTTATTACAGACCATAAACTATTCATTGATCTATTTAAAGGTGCCCGGTTATTGGAATAATGCCATTTCCGGGTTTATGCTGCTTGCAATCATCGTTGCCAGTTCGCTTGTACAGCAAAACGCTTCACGGAATAAAAAGAAGGCCTAGCAAATGCTGAATTCGCGGCTCATTAAATTGAGAATAAGGTAGGTAAAGTCATGAAGATATTTAATAACTGGAAAATGACATTAATTATCCTGATTTGCTTGGAATTTGCAATATTCGGCTTTCTAGACAGTAAATTTTTGGATATCGATAATTTACTTTATAGTGTCGGTGATTTCCTGTATATTGCCCTTGCTGCATTGCCCATGACTTTAGTCATAGTGACCGGAGGTATTGATATATCTGTCGGTGCAACCATGGGCCTGTCATCGATAGTAACAGCCTTATTATGGTATTCCGGTACGAACATTTGGGTCGCGCTATTATGCGGTTTGGTATCAGGCGGTTTAGCAGGATTATTAAATGGGTGGTTAATTCTGCTTACTCGTGTGAATCCTTTGGTTATTACTTTGGGAAGTAGCTTTCTCCTTTCCGGGGTAGCGCTGATTTTGTCGGGATTGGCTGGTGCTACCGGTTTTGAAGGTATCAGCGGCTTACCCGAGTCTTTTTCGAACATTGCCAATGGAATGATCTTCAATATTCCAAATCCGGTTTGGATTTTACTTTTCTTCGCTTTGATTTTTTATGTGATACTTCATAGGACGAAGTTCGGCAGATATCTGTTTTTACTGGGGACTAACCCGGAAGCTGCAAAATATTCAGGCTTCGATACCATTAAATTAACCCTGGCGACTTATATGATTATGGGGGTGGGAGCAGCTTGCAGCGGAATAATGTTGACTTCATATTTCACCTCCGCCCGGGCGGATTTAGGTTCCGATTCACCTCTATCGGTAATTACTTGCGTAGTACTGGGGGGAGCCAGTATTTATGGCGGGAGGGGGAGCATTGTCAATACTTTACTTGCCAGTTTCTTGATTGGCTATCTTAAATACGGGTTGCAAATGATACGGGTTTCTTCAGAAGCCACCAATATTTATTTGGGTTTGCTTTTAATCACCGTTATTGCAGGACGTCATTTTTGGGGAGAATATGCGAATTATCGTAAGAATGTTAAGGTCTTACATGCGGCAAAGTGAGTTACCGGTTCGCTTTTTAAATGATTTCCGGTCGTTGATGGGAGCGGGCCGGCTCAAATAAAAAATAGGGGGAAATGGTAATGAAAGGAATGAGAAAGTCTCTCCGTGCTGTAATGGTATTAGCTGTATTATCATTGGTATTAGGTTCAATGACAGGTATGGCTGCCCAGAAGAAGTTGAAATTCTATTTTTTACCGAAAATGATTGGTGAGAACTTCTTTGAAGTGGCTGGGGAAAATGCTGTTGAACAAGGAAAGAAACTCGGTGTGGAAGTAATTTATGATGGGCCTTCCGCAGCTTCGGTTTCTGAGCAAGTTAAATTCATCAATACCGCAATTAGCATGGGTGTTGATGCCATCCTGCTTTCGTCGAATTCACCGGAGGGATTGAACCAGGCCCTGAAACGTGCCAAATCGAAGGGTATTTTAGTTTTGACCTGGGATTCGGATGTAAACCCGGAATATCGAAATTTTTATGTTAATCAAGGAACCCCGGATATTTTAGGAAAACTTTTGGTTTCGATGGTTGAAAATCAAGCGGGAGAAGCCGGCAAAGGTAAATTAAAAGTCGCTTTCCACTACTCTTCTCCAACAGTTACCGACCAAAACGCTTGGGCGAATGTAGCCAAAAAAATTATCCAAACCCAACACTCTAACTGGGAAATTGTAACGACTCAATACAGTGATATGGATTTTCCGAAAGCAGTATCCACCGGAGAACAGATTTTGAAAACTTATCCCGATGTAAATGCCATTATTTGTCCCGATTCAACCGCGTTTCCGGGAACTTCAAAAGCTTTAGAAAACTTAAATAAGGGCGGCAAGGTTATTGTGGTCGGCTTCTCTACTCCAAGCGTAATGAAGCCCTATATTGAAAGAGGCACTATCGCTCAGGGAGCTCTATGGGATTGCGGACTCCAAGGCGCTGCAACTGTCTATGTCGCACATCAAATTTTAACCGGCAAAAAGTTTACAGTCGGTTCTTCATTTAGTATGCCCGGCGTGAACGGTAATTTTAATATTCTTCCAAACTCTGCTCAAGGCTACGACAAAAAATACGACAGGAAAGACAACGGCTTAATCATCCTTCCCGAGAGATTGATTTATAATAGTTCGAATATTAATTCCTATAAATTTTAATATACTTTTCGGAGTATTATTTTGATTGGATAAGAAAATTTAAGCAACCGCTTAAGAGAAGTTTGTTGAATCAAAAACTAAATTGAGGCTAATTGCAAATTGCGATTAGCCTCAATTCGTTAGTGGATTTAAAAAAATGCAAAAAAGGGATTTTGGTCTTTTTGTGGAATCAATTTACGTTATTTGGGAGTCCAAAAGTGGAGGGATTGGAAAAATGAAAGCCTGGAGCGGCCGTTTTCAGAAAGACACCGGGGCTTTGATGGATGATTTTCATTCGTCCATCGGATTTGATTGCCGGTTAGCGGAGGAAGACATTCAAGGCAGTATTGCTCATGCCAATATGTTGGGTGACTGCAATATTATCAAACGTTCCGAGGCTGATACCATCATCATCGGACTAAAAAAAATCCTGGAAAAAGTTAAGAGCGGTCAAGTCGAATGGGATGTTAAGGCGGAAGACATCCATATGAATATTGAAAAACTATTAATTCAGGAAATCGGGGAACTGGGCAAGAAACTTCATACAGCCCGCAGCCGTAACGATCAAGTGGCTCTGGATGCCCGGCTGTATGTCCGCACAGAGATTGCCGGGATTCAAAACCAGTTGCAGGAACTATTAAAGGTATTGCTGGAAATGGCTAAGCGGGAGCAAGCTACCATTTTACCCGGATACACTCATTTGCAGCGGGCTCAGCCTATCTTGCTGGGGCATCATTTATTGGCATACTTTGAGATGTTTAAACGGGATTTTGAAAGAGCAAACGATTGTCTGAAACGGGTCACGGTTTTGCCGCTGGGCGCAGGAGCGCTGGCCGGAACCGGTTTTGAAACCAACCGTCATCAAATCGCTGAGGAACTTGGGTTTCCAGAAGTGGCGCCCAATAGTCTGGATGCGGTAAGCGATCGGGATTTTGTCGCTGAATTCATTTTTCTGATTTCTTTATCCATGATGCACTTGTCGCGGTTTAGCGAGGAATTGGTGTTATGGTCATCCATGGAATTCGGTTTTGTGGAAATGGATGACGCCTATAGTACCGGTTCCAGCATCATGCCGCAGAAAAAAAACCCCGATGTCGCCGAGTTGGTGCGGGGAAAAACCGGCAGGGTTTATGGGGACTTAATAGGAATTTTGACAATGCTCAAAGGGTTGCCGCTTGCGTATAATAAAGATATGCAAGAAGATAAAGAAGCGTTATTTGATGCGGTGGATACCCTGAAAGGCTGTATCGGCATTTTTATCCCCATGTTGCAAACGTTGGTTTTCAAAAGAGAAAAAATGCTGGATGCAACCAAGGACGGATATTTAAATGCGACGGATTTGGCTGACTATTTGGTGGCCAAGGGGTTGCCCTTCCGGTCGGCCCATTCCATCGCCGGAAAATTAGTGCATTATTGCATCGAGAAGCAAAAAAGGCTTGAAGACTTAACTCTGGAAGAATTTCAGGCCGCTTCCACCTTGATTGAAAAAGATGTTTATGAAAAACTGGATATTCAAAATGTAGTTGCAGTAAGGGATTCCTATGGAGGAACCTCCCATAAGCAAGTACGGTTCCAATTGAATGCGGCAATGGAATGGCTGGATAGTCTCAAATAAGGATGGTCAAGGAATGGAAATTATTGTCCAAAAATTTGGCGGTACTTCCGTAGCTACCGATGAGGGCAGGAGCAGAGCTGCGGCCAAAGTTATCAAGGCCATCGAAGCAGGGTATTCGGTTGTAGTCGTTGTTTCGGCGATGGGCCGCAAAGGAGAGCCTTATGCCACGGATAGTTTAATCCATTTGGCAAAAGATATCGAAAAGCAGGTGGATTCCAGGGAGCTTGATTTATTGGTATCCTGCGGTGAAATCATATCCACCGTCATGATGGCTCAAACGTTGGAAAAATGTGGGCATGCCGCTATTGCTCTTACCGGTGGCCAAGCGGGCGTCCTGACGGATCAAAATTTCGGGGAAGCCCAAATCATCGGGATAAATCCGGAAAATATTTTAAGACATTTGGGAGAGGGCAAGGTTGTTGTGGTAGCGGGTTTTCAAGGGATTACCGCCGGCGGAGATATTACCACCCTCGGCCGCGGCGGCTCCGATACGACCGCGACAGCATTAGGAGCCGCGTTAGAAGCGAAGATGGTCGAGATTTATACCGATGTGGACGGAGTGATGACGGTTGATCCCCGGATTATTCCCGATGCCAAAATTTTGCGGGAACTTACCTATCGGGAAATTTGTGAAATGGCCAATCAAGGCGCCAAAGTCGTTCACCCCCGGGCGGTGGCCATAGCCAGGGATAAGAAAGTACCGGTCAAAGTGAAAAGTACTTTTTCGGATGACGGGGGTACCTTGATTCATGACGGGGAAACTTCCCGGATTATTACCGGAATAGCGCATCAGACCGGTCTCGGGTTGGTACTGGTGAAGGGGAAAAACGGACAGCTCACTTCCGAGGATCCGGTGAAGGTTTTCAAAAAATTGGCTGAAAGCTCCATCAGTGTTGATATGAACTCAGTTTCCGCGGGTCAGGTTAGTTTTATTGTGAAGCAGGAAAATTTGGGGAAAACGGGTGATTTATTATTACCCTTTGGTTATGATGTCGAACTATTGCCTCATACCGCTAAAATAGCCCTTATTGGCACTGGAATGCAGGATGTGCCGGGAATCATGGTTAGAGTTGTTGAAACTCTGCATAAGCACAGGATCCGCTTATTGCAAACCGTTGATTCCGAAATCACCATCTCTTGCCTGGTGTTGGAGAGTCAAATCTCGGAGGCCATTAAAGTATTATATCATGAGTTTGGTTTATAAAATGAATGGGAGTGATTATAAGTGGACTACAAGTCATTAATCCGGGAAGTGCCCGATTTCCCCAAAAAGGGCATAAGCTTTAAAGATATTACCACCTTGCTGAAAGACGGCCCGGCCTTACGGCAGGTTACGGATGAGCTGGCTGCTTATTTTGCCGACCTCAAGCCGGATGTTATCGTGGGCGCCGAGTCACGCGGTTTTTTATTGGGAGCCCCTCTGGCCTATAAAATGGGTTGCGGACTGGTTGTTGTCCGTAAACCCGGGAAACTTCCGGCCGCCGTGGCGAAAGTGTCTTACCAATTGGAGTACGGCGAGGATTCGTTGGAAATTCATCTGGATTCGATTAAAGCAGGTCAAAGAGTGTTGATTGTCGATGATTTACTGGCAACCGGAGGCACCATGGCGGCCACGGCCGAGCTGGTTAAAAAGCTTCAAGGTGAAATCGTGGGTTTTGCATTCCTGATTGAACTGGATGATTTGAAAGGTCGCCAAAAATTGGAACCCTATGAGGTCTATAGTATGGTTCATTATGAAGGTGACTGAAGGTTATTAGCTGCTGGCCAATGGGCTATTGGCTAGTGAGGTTGTGAGTTTAAGCTTAAGCCGGAAGTGAATAGCCAAAAGTTAAAAGCTAAGAGTATCAGTAAATTGAAGGTGAAGGCCCAACATGCCAAGTTATGATTTTTTGAATTTGCCAAAGCAAAACCCCGATCAGTTATCACCCGCAGTGTGGGCTTATATAGGGGATGCAGTATATGAACTCTTTATACGGTGCCATATTCTTTCCGGTGGACCGGCAAAAACCAAGACGCTGCACCGGGAAGTGACCACAATGGTAAGGGCTTCATTTCAGGCCGGCCTGGTAACCAAGTTGGAATCTTCCCTATCCGAAAACGAACTGGAAATTTTGAAAAGGGGCCGCAATGTCAAGAGTGGGCATATTCCTACTCATACCGATGTGCTAACTTACCGTCACAGTACGGCATTTGAAGCCCTGATCGGTTACTTGTACCTGCGGGGCGAACATCAACGGCTAAAAGAATTGTTGGAGCAAGCGGTAAGTTTGGCGGCAACAGCGGATAATTGATGAAACAATCAATGAATTAAATTTCCAGCCAACTTGAAACCATCAGGTTGGTTTTTTTATGACGGTGATTCTCTTTGACAAATAATCAATAGCTTCTTTGGTTATAATTTGGTAAAATAGAAAACGATAATGAATTGCAGATGTTGCGGATATAGACAAATATCCGAGAAAGAATGGGGAATAGAGCGGCATGGCGGAACAAATCGAAGGAAGAAACCCGGTATTGGAAGCTTTACGGGCCGGGCATGAACTGGTAAAAATCTATATTTTAAAAACCGAATCTCAAACCGGACCGCTGAGGGAGATTACAGCCAAAGCATTGCAAAAAGGGATTCCCGTCAATCAAGTGGACAATCAGGTGTTGGACAAAATGGCGGTGACCCGCAACCATCAGGGAGTCATCGCGATGGCGGCCGATTGGAAATACGCTTCATTACAGGATATTTGGACCCGGGCTGCCGAAAAAGGGGAACCCCCGTTTTTTTTATTCCTCGACGGAGTGGAAGATCCGCAAAATTTAGGTTCCATTATTCGGACAGCCGAAGCTTCGGGAGTCCATGGGATTGTGATTCCGGAACGCCGGGCGGCCGGGCTTACAGCGGTGGTAGGCCGGGCTTCGGCCGGCGCGATTGAACATATTCCGGTGGTACGGGTTACCAATTTATCTAAAACCATGGAAGATTTGAAAAAAGAGGGTCTATGGTTTACGGGAGTGGAGATGGATGGGGACAAAGAAGTCCAGTGCTCCGATCTTAAAGGACCCATGGGCCTGGTTCTCGGGGGAGAAGGGAAAGGAATATCCCGTCTGGTGAGGGAACATTGCGATCAGGTCGTCCGAATTCCCATGTGGGGCCGGATTAATTCATTAAATGTCGCGGCTGCAACGGCGATTTCTTTATATGAAGTAAGGCGCCAGCGCGGGTTTGGCGGCGAGCCCTCAAACAGCGGGAAGTGAATGGAGAAGCAGTCAACAGAAGCTAGCGGCACGCGCCGCTAGTGTTTCAAAATCAGCGAATAATGTTTGAATTCGGCAAGTTTAAATGTGACTGAGTTTTTGAAGTTACTTGCCGGATTCAAGTTGAAATAACAGTTGGAATGCCAAACTTTAGTGGATTATGAAATGATGCGGTATTAAAACGGTAATTTACATATTGTATTTTGGGGATGAGAATGATACAATTGCAAAAAAAGTGGTCACTGAGATTTCATTTCAAATGAAGTAATCATACGCAATTTCCCTCAGAATGAAATGCCTTTCAAAAGAAACTGTAGTAATTTTCCATTCCCTTGACGTTCAAATATCTGCTATTGTATAATATTCTTATGCTATTTTGGACATGCTTTTTTGTCAAATTTTGAACCGGTTTCCTAAAACCTCAATCCGGCATGTAAGGAACAAAATTTCTTCCATTGCGTTACAACTTACTGGATTGATGTTTTACCAACGTGGTTGGTTTAACCGACAATAGTTGGTTACAGAATCCGCCAAGTTTCGCTTTGGGAAATCTGAAAACTGCTTGCTGGATTCGTGTTAAAATAACAGCCGGAGGCGATTGTAACGTGGGGGCAAAACCACAAAGAGATGTTGCTGAGATATATGATGTGATGTTAGATGAAACAATCGTTGAAGCTGCTCGAGAAGGCGACGACGCCGCCCAAGAATACCTGATTAATAAGTATAAAAATTTTGTACGAGCCAAAGCCCGGTCTTATTTTTTGATCGGCGCTGATCGGGAAGATATTATTCAAGAAGGTATGATTGGACTTTACAAGGCAATTCGTGACTTTCGCAACGATAAGTTGGCTTCTTTCCGTGCATTTGCCGAGTTATGCATTACTCGTCAGATTATTACTGCGATTAAAACTGCCACCCGCCAGAAACATATTCCGTTAAACTCCTATGTATCGCTGAACAAACCGATTTACGATGAAGAATCGGATCGGACATTGCTTGATGTGCTCTCCGGGAACAAAGTAACGGATCCTGAAGAATTGGTCATCAGCCGCGAAGAATTTGTCGATATTGAACATAAAATGGGTGAATTCTTAAGCGATTTGGAGTGGAAAGTTTTAATGTCTTACCTGGATGGTCATTCCTATCAGGAAATCGCCAAAGATTTGCGCAGGCATGTCAAATCGATTGATAATGCATTGCAAAGAGTTAAACGCAAATTAGAACGTTACCTGGAAAAAAGGGAAGAGATTAATAGCTAAGATATGCTGGAGCATACTAGTAAAACGTTCTCTAAATAACTACGCAATGATTGTGAACGTTTTACTTAAGTAGAGCGTATCTTCCCATTTCTGATTATCATTTATTTACGATACGCTCTACTAGAGCGCGGTTGTTGATTGATAATCTGTGCCCCATAAGAGGGCGGCGAAGTCAGATGGTTTCAATGAACATGATTGTCCGATGAGAAAAGTCCTTCCGGTTGGAGGGCTTTTTTGCTTTGGCAGACCGGAGGAGCGGCTATGAGCCAATGTCATCAGGCTATCATGGATAAATTTCCCAAAATTCTCGGGTCTAAATGCCGACCTCTCACCCGGCCTCTCCCCGACGCAGTGTTTCAATGACGGCTATTCGACGGGGAGAGGTGTGGTGTATCGAATGAAATTCGCGCCAATCTTTTAGGCATCAAATTTTTGGCTTTTTAAAAGGCCTAAGTTTACGCTCTAACATCCCTCGCCGTGAATTTGCTTCTCTGAGTTGCATCGTCGGAGAGGGCGGGGTGAGGTCAAAATAGGCAATTGAAATCCTTACAAAATATGGAATTTGCCTTGATGACATTGGGCTGTGAGCGAGCCCCAAACATTGAATCCCTTGATTTTTCGGGAGAGATTTTCTATGGAAGGGAAGAATCATTTTGATGGGGGACTCATGCATTCGGCGGGAGAGGAAAATTATGAGGGATTCGCAACAAAGGGGAACATTAAAATGGGTAATACATTTATTCTTGTTCACGGAGCATGGCTCGGCGGTTGGTGTTGGGAGAAACTTCGACCATTGCTGGAAGCCGAAGGGCATACCGTCATAGCCCCGGACATGCCGGGGCATGGAGAGGACAATTTACCGATAGAAGATCAGAACCTTGAAAAATATGCCCGTACTGTTGAAGCTTTAGTTGCGCCGCTTAACGGGCCGGTTATTCTTGTCGGTCACAGTTTCGGCGGTATGATAACGAGCCAGGCGGCGTGCCATATCCCGGACAAAATCAGAAAACTTGTTTATATTTCAGCGTTTTTACCACGAAACGGTCAAAGCTGCGTCGGGCTCACCAAAAGCATCCAGCCAACATTTCGTGAAAAACTTGTGGCATCCGGCCGTGATTTTATACTGTCTGCGGATGGAAAGACATCAAAGGTCGCGCCAGATTCCTGTGCCGACTTTGTTTATCATGATATTCCGAGAGATGTAGCGCTGGTGATAGCGAAGCGTCTTGGCCCCGAGGCTAATGCAGCCCAGAATCAGCCCGTGGTTCTTAATGATAAGTTTAATGACATCCCAAAAGCCTATGTGCGGTGTGTACTCGATCAGGTGATCGACGTAAGGCTGCAAGACAAAATGGTTACCGAAACCTATTGCGGCGAGGTGTACACCCTTGAAACAGGACACTGCCCGTTTGAATCCGCCCCGCGCAGTCTGGCCCGTATTCTTCTTTGTCTGTGAGATTTCCTTTTTGTTATTTCGAGGAACTTATATCACAAAACATGTCTAAACTTGGGAGCGCAACCCTCGGAACCCGAGAAACAGGCGAATACCCTTTCACCTTTTTGGGGGTCATTATTATTTTAGCTGCGTTTTCCTGATCGATGGCGACGATTGTCGGGAGGAAATCAGAAACCGTTGGAACTGCCAAAATGGTTTTTGGAAGGCGGTCGTGTATCATAGGGTGACCGAAATATAAAAACCGGCACTTGCCGGTTGGTAAACTACTGAGCCGTTCGGTATGCATGCGCAACGGTTCGGTATACATACTGAGCCGTACGGTATGCATGCGCAACGGTTCGGTATACATACTGAGTCGTTCGGTATGCGTGCGCAACGGTTGGGTACACATACTGAGTCGTTCGGTATGCGTGCGCAACGGTCCGGTATACATACTGAGTCGTTCGGTATGCGTGCGCAACGGTTCGGTATACATACTGAGTCGTTCGGTATGCGTGCGCAACGGTCCGGTATACATACTGAGTCGTTCAGTATGCATGCCCAAATGAGCCGTTTCTATCCTGGTTCATTTTTTATGCCCTCCGGCCCCTCCTAAGCCACGGTTGCTTCAATGACGGTATTTTCAGCCAAGGGGCCACACTCAAAAGGGGGGAGTGGCTCCTTCCGTGACCATTGTCGTTTTTTTATTTAACGCCTTGGTGTTTAAACTTCAGAGCGTAGCCGTCAAGACCCGAAAAACAGGCGAATACCCTTTCAGGGCTAGGGTGGGTTTTGGGCCCATTACCCTATCCCTCGTAAAGGGAATTGGCTGGAATTGAGGGCCAATAGGTTTGTTGCACAGACTACGGAGCATAACGGCAATGGTTTCGGAAAACCCAAACTGCCCTTTTTGGGGTCACTATTATTTTAGCTGCGATTTCCTGAGCGACGGAGACAATTGGTGCAAGGAAATCAGAAACCGCTGGAACTGTGAAATTGTCTCGTAAATGAAAGAAATATAGATATGTTTTATGCAACCCCCATTTGCCCCACTGGCCCACAATCCCGGATGCCGTCTCGGTTTCAAGAGTTGGCCTCTGAGGGTAAAGTTCTTCTTTAACGGTTGAGTTTCGTGGTGGAATTTTCTTCCTCAGTGAATCTTTAAATCCCGCCAATCCAGCTTTTTTAGCCTGTCCCGCATTGGACTTAAACCCCAATCCGTTCAATCCGGAGCCTTTGAAAAAGGCGATGAATCCGTATAATCCTGGTTAAGACTTGCTCTCACACAGCCGGAGTTGCTTTTCGATTTCGGGACGGCTGAGGACAAAATACTTGCTGCCGGAGCGGTTTTTGATCTCCGTGACTACTCCCAGGCCGCTGACCATCTGCAAAAAATGCCGGTAATTCAGCCGCAAGCGGTTCTTTTTGCAGAAAGCATCCGCCAATTCCTTGTTGGAGATAATCGGCAGTTCTTCGGTTAGACCCTTCTCGTCCAGTTCCGATTTGATAAATAATAGCAGGTCAAAACGGTCATCGGTGGCTTTTTTGATCAAGGCTTTCTTTTCTTTGACGGCAAGGGCCCATTGGGTGAGGGCCGCTACCGTTTCCGGAGCGGCCAGGATGGCGATGGCCAGCAAGGGTTTATAGGAATCCATTTCCCGGGCGCTCAGGGCGGAGATGGCCGGATAATTCCGGTAACACTCCCTGACCCCTTGCCAATGCCCCAGGAACCAGCGGTACAATCCGTCGCGGATTTGGCTGGGTTCCGGATCGTCCACGCGGGGCAGGTTAATGTTTTTAAAACGGGGATCGTATTCGGGACGGATGGTGATGGTCCGGCTCTCCAAGGCCTGGTTTTTGATGTCCTGAACATTGCCGATGGCTATGGCGCTGGCGACTTTGAAAAGTTCGGCCCCTCGGTTGCCGCCGCTGCCGCGGCCGGGAGCGGCCAGCACCGTTTCGGAGGCGTTATAAGCGTTCAATAACAGGGAGATCAGCGGTGAATCGTTTTTGAGGCCTACTTCGGTCATTTCGTCCAGGCAAAAGGTGGGTTTATGATCAACACTGAATCTCCGGAATCCGGCGAGGCTAATCTCTCCGAACCACTTGCCGTTGAAAGCGAGCTGGCCGATGGTTTCCAGACAGCGGCTTTTGCCGGATTCATAGGGGGCATTGAAGAATAATATCGGGTAACATTTAAAGAGCGGTTTTAAATAGGTACCCATAATCCATAGGGCCAGCAGGTCGTATTCGCCGGGATGCCGGAGACCCAGGTATTGTTGTAAATATCCCCGGATTTGCCGGTGGATCTCAGCCGTAGCCGGTGGCGGAGCGCCGTCTAAAAAGGCCTGAATGCTTACACTGCTCCATCTGGGTTCGAGCAGCCCCGGGCAGGAACGGCTGGTAATGGTTTCTCCGAAAGGGCTTTCTTTGAAAGGGTTGTCCTTAGGGGTGGGCTGGTTATTCCAGGGAATGATTTTTCGCTTGCTGGTAACCACCGTCACCTGGGCGGAGGCTCCGCCGATATTACCGGCGGAGAGGGGTATTTGAACCGCCACAAAAGCCGTATCTCCGGTAAAGTCAAGGGCCGGGTCAATCCGGCTTGGGTTGGCGACGGCGCGCGCGCCCGCAAGGGGGGTTAAAACAGTGGACATAATTGCTACTCCTTTATTTTTCAATCAACATTACTTGTTTCCATCGACTCTTTTTTCTTGTTTGTATTCTCCTTTTTTAAACCCGAACTCCGGCCAGGCATCCGCCGGCAATTCAAGACGGATCCATTTCCGGGCCTTGCCGCAGAGTTTTTCGGCTTCTTTCAGACTGTGGTCTTTGGCGGCGGTGGCCTCGAGGGAAGTTTTCTTGATGGCCCGGCGTTGTTTCTGGATGGTATTGACTTCTTCGTAAAGCCGGGTGATCCGGTTTTGAAACTCCGGGGTGGCCCCGTATTTGGAAAATTGTCCGGTGTGGCTCTTTAAACCTTTCAACATACTTTGGATCCGAGTGTACCTGGCGGTAAATGTTTTTTCAATCATCATCATTCCTCCGTTTTTTTGATCTTTTTTTGTTTTCTAAACGCCTTGCCCAAGGGTGCCCCCACGGCTTAAAGCCAGGCAGGGATTGGGTTTATGGGTAATGTGGGGCAGAGGGGCTGTTGTACAAAAATATATATATTTCTTTTGGGGTTTGGATTAGGAAATGAAATTTCTTAAAAAGCCCCCGGCGTTATCTTCCTGAAAAATACCGATGTAAACTTAGGTTGTTTTGTTTTCATTGAATATCGGTATTATCTTTATTAATATCATTATAATGATTTTTTCCAGATTTTTCAATATCATCAGAGAGGATATTTTCGGGGTAAAAGGCTTGAGGGGATTGGGATTGGAGGGGGTGAAAAATGTTGAAATTTTTTTGAAAAATTTGGGAAAGCGGGGGTGGACTGGGGGTTTTGTTATAACAGGCGATAGTTTCCACCAGCGTCCAAGTACCCTTAAAACAGCGGGTGCAGGTTCAAATATCGCTGCCGGGCTTAAAGTTTTATCTTTATCATCAACTTTATAAGATTTGGATTTTGCAATACCGGCATGAAGGCTTATTTCTTCCGTCAAATTCCGTTCAGTAAATCAACGGATTATCGGGTCGTGTTCTGCTTCTCCACGGGGGATCTTCCCATTGGTTATTTGGGGCGTCATTGCAAGGGAATTTTAAAGCAAATTTTTGATACTCCTTGATAATTTTTAAAGGAGCTTTATTCATGATGTCTATAAATGAAGGACCAGTAATGTGGTCCACGGATTTCACCGGCTGAGGTCCTTTTGGAGCGGCCCAAAAGGACCCAAAAGGCCGCCGGAACCTACGGCTTCCGGTCCTCCCTTTATTCATCCAGGGTTTCTAGCGGGTCTTCACCATCCATGGTCTTTTGACTGGCAATTATATGAGGCTTCCGATGGCGACCGCAGTTTTACATCCATGTAAAGAGGCGTCGCTTTTCGGCGTCCTGGCCTCAAATGGCGGGTAGGGTTTTAGGACCAAAAAGCTTAAACATGTTCTGTGATTAGTGAAAGTAAAAGTATGTATTTGTAATGCTTATACATACATCAACCGCCATCCTTAAGCGGTGGGTGCGGGTTCAAATATCACTGTCGTGCTTGAAAGTTTTCTCTTTTATCATCAACTTCATAAGATTTGGATTTTGCAATACCGGCTTGAACCGGGGTTACATTTCCGGCCTTTTATTTTATCCTTATTTACATATCAGCAATCCGGTCACGGAATTTATGAACAACCTCCCGCCCAACATTATCCAGTCACTTTTTTCCTGGATTTCGTTTCAAGTTTGGGAAGGTTTTTTACAAAAGTTGTTTGGTAAGACGAGACTGATTCAGGATTTTGAATTTTTTAATAAAAAGGGGTTGCTTTCAAAGGAAAGGGAACTGGAGATTGTTGCGATGGGATATGCAATTAGATGGGTTAATTTAATTGAATGTAATTGAAATGGATTTTTCTTCGGTTCACTATGGTTTTTACAGGGACGAATGACAGGAATTGGGAAATCGATATGGAATTATTATTTTAATGGATAATCTTATATATTAATATACGAACCCATTATTAATAAGGTGAATCAGCTTCCATATTACCACTTAAGAAGGACAAAATTTTGGCTTTATAGGGGATAGAAAATTGAAGAAAATATCTGTTGAAAAACAAAAAATATGGGAAAAAAGCATGAATATTGTTGGTGAAGCAATTAAGATTGATACAAGTGAAGAAATAAAAAAGGCCGAATTAAAATGTAAGTCGGATTCAAGAAAAATTTTAAAAAAAGAAATATTTTTACTAGATGAAACTATAAACTTTCTATATTGTCTTAGTTTAACTGGTCATACAGTAATGAAAAAGACAAGGGGGAAAAATAGCAATTTAAGTCTATTTTTGTTTTCAACATTGCGTTGTTGCCATCAATTGTTAGCAATTAAAAAGCTAGTATCTTCGGGCTTTGAGGATTCAGCCAGAATTATCTCTCGTACATTGATTGAAACCCTGGATATTTTAATAGCTTCCCTGATTGATGAACAATTTGCCAAATTATATGCTAATGAGCCGGAGGAAAAGTTTTGGAATAACAATATTGCTTATGGAAAAATAAAAAAATTTCTGGATGAAGCAATCGACATCGCTAAATTAGATGAAGAATTTAGAGAAAATTTCTATTCACGTCGGACTTTTTTAAAAGATTTGTTTTCTAGCTCAGTTCATTCTTCTTTGTTCTCGATGCTTAATTCTGTTTATACCTCATCAATAGAAGATAATGAGGTTCTCCAAAAAGCTTGCTTTGGAGTGATAGGGAAGGGGGCTTCTGAATTATTGTTAGCGGTTGTTGATTTGGTTTATATATACAACTTTCTAATGATAAACATTAGCTTGTCTGATGATCCCTTAGTGTGGTTTAACAAACTCAAATTAAAAAAATTTGAATTTTATACAAGATCATTTGCAGGTAATTTTTTTACTTACCAAGATATTATACAAAAATATTTATATAATAACATAATAAAGGATGAATGTCCTCCTTGGCAATTAGAAACATAACAGGGCTTCGTATAACCGTTTCAATTTCTAGTATGTCCCGATAAGAAAACTATGAAATTGTATGAGTCAGTTAATCAGTTAATATGAAGAAGTTGTGGACATACCATCCACAGTTATTATGGCAAGTTTATGATGTTTCATTAAGAAATATTATAATGATTAAGTCCGGAGTCTAGTTTCGTGTTAAAAGTTACTATTAAGGTGAGCTATTCTTTGGTTAAAGAAGCAGCTACCATGATATTTTGGGAGGAGAATTTATGCCTAATTATGATTTTCATTCTTTGTTAGAACCGCTAGAATTTCAAAAGCTAGTTTGTGATATTGTTGAGCTCCGAGATAACATTTTTCTTGAGACATATAAGGAAGGTCGTGATTCAGGTATTGACGGTTTTTACACTGATGGCAATAAAAAAATCGTTGTTCAGGTAAAGCGCTATCAACAAGATTTTAAAAGGCTATATCGTGATTTACAACATATTGAATTATCCAAGGTACAAAAATTAAAACCTGATCGGTACATCCTGGGTGTTTCAATTGACTTTGGACAAGGACAGAAAGGAGAGATTAAAGACCTGTTTCAAGGATATATTACCAATACTAACGATATTTTAAGCAAAACGGACATAAATCGACTTCTCGAAAGACCAGAATATAAATGGATTGAACGTGCTAATCCAAAACTTTGGTTGCCAAGTATTAATGTATTTGAGAAAACGCTAAAAGAATCTGCAAATCGTGCTGCCTATAGAGAATCGGCTGAAGAACTTAAAGAGGCCATCAAAACGTCCAAAGTTTTTGCCCCAACCAGAATTTATCGTAAGGCGTTACACAAATGGTTAGAAAACCATGTAATTATTATCTCGGGTGAGCCTGGTGTGGGTAAAACAACAATGGCTTATCTATTTGCATTAGCATATTTACAACCTGATAATTTAGATGGATTTATATGGGCAAATTCAATTCATGACGTATATACAATGCTTGAAGATGAACAAAAACAAGTTATCATACTGGATGACTTTTGGGGTAGTATTTTTAATGAAGACCATACACGTAGAAATGATGAAAACCGACTAGATAAGCTCATCAGACGTATCTTAGAGTCCAATGGTGAGAAACGTTTAATCCTAACGACAAGAGAATATATTTTACAACAAGGTTTACTAAAACATCCTGCATTAAAAGAAATATTTGAACAATATGAATTAGTTTGTGTAATGGAAGAGTATAGCGATGATGAAAAGGCCAGTATCCTGTTTCGCCATCTTTATGCATCAAATCTTGAGTATGAATATGTTGATTATTTATATATGAAGTGTGATAGGATTGTATATCACCCAAATTATAATCCACGTGTTCTGGCGCTCTATCTGGATAAAAAATCCGGTAAGGATTGTTCACCTCAAGAATATTATGAGGAATTATGCGATTATTTTGATAATCCTGGTGCTTTTTGGAAGTCTATCTTTGTGGAACTCTCCCCAGAAGCCCAAATTGTTGCTATGCTTTTGCTAATTTCTTCGACCCCCATGCGTTTGATAGATATGAAGTATTGCTATCAAAAATATATTCATAATTTTACCGCTCAAACAACAATAAAAAATTTGGGTGATTGCATTGCAGAGCTTGAGAAAACAATGCTCAAGTCATTCTATAGTGAGGACCAGGAAGAGGTTCTGTTAAAATTCAGCATGCCGGCTGTACAAGATTTTCTATATTCACATATTGAAGAAAACAGCGAACAATCTATTCCGCAGATTTTACGATGCTGCAATTACTTTAACCAGCTACAATTTCTTTTAGAGCATCAATCGATGCATTGTAGTGATAGAGTTGTGGATTTAATTGTCCAACAATGCATATTGCATTATCACGATTACGTTGACAGCCATGTGGAATGTGATGGGAGCTGGAATTGGGATGAGTATGCTTTAGATATAGAAAATTTAAACGGACGTGAGTATTTACATAGGTTCTTTTATTTACTTCGTTGTTGTGAGCCGGAAAGACATCCTAAGCTTTTTCAATTCTTAGAAACACAAATAAAGGATTATTGTTTAACTATGGGTAAAGGGGATCAGGAAGCACAATATGCTGACTTACATAATCTGCCGGATATTATCGTCTGTTGTATTAACAAGGGGATGATTTTCAATGGGAAAGATATTATTGATAAATATTACGAGGAAGCATTTAGTGTATATCATTATAGCGCAATGAAAAAATTTCAGGAAGTATTTCCAAAAGATTACAATATATTTTATAACATTTATTTTCAAGAGATAAAAAGAAGTTTAAAGGATACTATTCTTGCTGAATTAGATTTGCTTGAAGAATTAGGTATGGAATGCGAATATGATAGGCTGCTCGATAATATCCCTGATCTTCTTGAGGAATTTGGATTGCACTATACAAAAAAATTTGGGCAGCAAATAATTGCCTTGTGCGGAAGAGAACCGGTATCTATAGTCAGAAAGAAAGAAGTATATGAAAAGCCTGCGCATGATGATAAAGATGAGGAAGAGCTAGCACTTGAAACTGTTAAAGAGGACGCTGGAAATTGGCTTTTAGGACCTAACGAAACATATTTAAATGATGACCAGATTGCTGAAATCATTTCGAAAAGTAGCCTTAATCCGGAACTGAAAATGGAATTGAAGAAAGTGCTCGACACTGGTGTTCCACATCATGTTAATAACTTCTTGCAGACCAAGGAATCGGTTGAACTGCTCGTCAAGGCTTTATGCGATTCAGGATCTTATATTCCCGAACAAGAAAGCAATCTTATTATGATGATGTTATGGTACATTAGTAAAGGAAACCAAGAATGGCTCAAGAAGATTTCCGGTTTTTGTGCGGAATGCTTTACAATGATCATGTACCAAGAAGAGCCAGTAGTACGCGCAAATCAGTTTTTATCAAGTGGGATTTATGGTTCTTATTTGAAAAATGATGCTCAGCTTTGCGAAGCTATCTTTGAAAATTTACTCATAAGGGATGAACAATGGATACGTTTTCTCCATATACCAATCTTTATTTTTTGTAATGCTTGTATTATGCTTATGATTTCTGAGGAGGGAGAGTTAGAAGCATACTATCAAGACTTATGGGGAGAGAATTTCAATAAATTAAAGTTTATTGACAGATATGATGGTAAACCTCAAACTGATATTTATTATATGGATTTTGGGGATTATCATTTTAAGTGTTATGAGTGGGAAGGTTGCATGTATAGGATGTTTGAAGAGCTAGCCCCCTTTCATTTTAATCAAGTCTATGTGGAACCAATGTTGAAGAGATATTTAGATGAATTAGGCAATGGTGATGACGATAGCAAAGTCCTAAAACATATCTCCCTTTGCAGATATCAATTTGAATACGATGAAGCAGGATTTCCCCATTCTTTAAGCTTTGAAACCGGTGATGAACTGTGTATGATTGATCACCTATCAATTGCAGAAGATTGGATTGCAGATCCAAAGCAGATAACAGAAACCAAATTAAGGGAACTGCAAAAAAACAAGACAATATGCGAAAAAGATGATGATGGATGGAATATATTGTTATACAAAATAAAGGATATTGAACTGTTAAAAGAACTAGTTACTTACGATCAATTACTAAAATTCGTGAAGGAGCTTGAAAGTAAGTACTTAAGATTTTTGAATGGTGACTATTCGCAAATAAAGAGATTGTCTTAATAATAATTTCAGAGGTGAAAATATAATGGCATGGTGGGGTGTGGATAATTTATTTGATACACATTATGATTTTGATGATTTAGAGTTAATAGGTGACCATTTATTTGTTGTTGGAGTACCTGAAAATTTTGATGATAGTTTTAAACGAAATGTTTTTGCTGCAGCCAAAACTTCAATGTTAGGGAATGCATCAGTTGATTATACACTTAAACGATATTCTAAGAATTGGAATTTTAAACAAAATGAAGATACAAAACAAATTTATTCTGCATTATCTGATGTAAAATGTATAATAGTTTCTGCTTTAGAGTATCTTATGGCAATCGATGAGAAACCAGATATACCTAGCCTTTTTACATCGGGAGCAGCTCTTGCCCGATTACAAAATACATTTCAAGCATCAAATCTTACAATAAAATGTGGTTTGCAATTTGAAACTGCCGCTCTTGAACGTGTTATACTTGAACAGCTAGCATGGATTTTTTATATTTATAAATTTGAAGGAGATTTCTTTAAGATTCTTCCTACAAAATGTGTTAATAATTTTAAAACTGTTTATCCTAATATTGGATCATTATACGGCTTTTTAAGCGAACATGCTCATATTTCGCCTGAGACAACATTAGATTACGTTAGATTTGATGGTAAAAAACTTAATGTTCGTTTATCAGAACCTCAGATTACGAAAGTGATGAAATATATTTTGATTGTTCTTGCAGATATGTTCTGCGTAGTTGGCGAGATAATATATTCTGATTTATTAAAAGAATATCAATACATTCAACGTAATAAAGATAATAGTTTTATGCCAAATAAGTTTAGAATGACCAAAGAAATATTAGAAAAAAATGAAAAGGTTCTATTACGGGGAATTAAAGGAGAGCAAATAGTACCTGACACTAAATTTCCGTATGGGTTTAGGCTTTTTGACTTTGATGGAGAATGAGAATTATGTTTCATTTCAGAAGAGAAGTCCTAATTATTATCCACTTCATGAACCATCAAATCTCCCGGCTGGCAATCAAGTGCATTACATATCCGGTTAATTACCGATAAATCTACCCTGGTGCATGTATTGTTATATATTGCATACAGGGTATTTTTATTTACCCCACTTTTTTCTTGCAGCTCGGGGACTTTCATCCGGCCTTTTTCAAACATCACTCTATCGAGAGTAAATCTAATCACAATAAAACCTCTTTTCCAGCTGACTAACTGTGTATATTATACCGTGTTCTATTGAGAACAGCAAATTATGTAAGGAAAAAATCCAATTATCTATTGACAAAGAACATTGTCTAATGTAATATTTATTATGTATTAATCACAACGAAATATGTACTAATTGCAATCAAGTATGGACAAAATTTTTTTATTGAATTACATTCGGAAGGAGCTCCGTCATGAATTCCCACTCCCATACCGTCTATTCCATCTTAAGTAACGGCAAAAAAGTCCCCATGCTTCGCCTGTCCGGCCAGTGGCTGGAACGATGCGGTTTTAAACCCGGCTGCAACTATACAGTCAGCGAACTGTCAGGATGTTTGCTGTTGATGGTGGACAAAAATAAAAAGTGAAACACGAATTTAGTTCTTATTTTAAGGTTTTAAAGCAAATTGGCAACTGAAATAAGCAATGATTTCGGCCGGGATTTCCACATACAAAGATTTTTCGTCTTCAAGGAGGAAGACGAGCGCCGCCTCTACTCACGGATGAATAACGGCGGTCGCCCCCGGAAGCCTCATATAATTGCCAGTCGAAAGGCCAGGATGGCGAAGACCCACTAA
>JAEVYU010000028.1 GCA_023392595.1 Bacillota bacterium
AGTATGCATACCGGACCGTTGCGCATGCATACCGAAGGACTGAGTATGCATACCGGACCGTTGCGCATGCATACCGAAGGACTGAGTATGCATACCGGACCGTTGCGCATGCATACCGAAGGACTGAGTATGCATACCGGACCGTTGCGCATGCATACTGAAGGACTGAGTGTGCATACCGGATCGTTGCGCACGCATACCGAAGGATTGCGTATATACCCTGAACCATGCGCATGGATGGCGTCTTTTTAAAGGACATAATCTTGAATCATCCTGGTTTATTTTTAGGCCCTCCTGCCCCTCGTTCCCCTCCAAGGAAAATATCAGCGCGACATTGCCGATGCAATCAAATAGGCATTCACACCATTGAACCCGGATTCAATCGCGTCCATCCAAAATAATCCAGCGCCTTTGAAAAAGGCGACTCATCCTGGTCATGATTTGCTCTCCATCATTTGCAACTGTCTTTCGACTTCGGGGGGGTTAAAAACCAAGTATTTGCTGCCCTGGCGGTCTTTGATGTCTTAAGACATGAAGGTCGCCGACCATTTCGATGAAGCGCCGGTAATTGACGCGGAGATTGTTTTTCCGGCCGTAAGCATCGGCCAACTCCCGGTTGGAAATGACCGGGAGTGTTTCCGGCGGCGCTTGAGTCCCTCTGGTATCCAGTTCGGCCTTTAGAAATAATAATAAATTCAAATGATCATCCGTGGCTTTTTTGACTAAACGTTTTTCTTCACGAACAGCGACGGCATAGTCAGTCAAGCGCCCGGCCGTTTCCGGTCCGGCTAGGGAGGCGATGGACAGCAAAGGAAGATAGGAGTCCATTTCTCTGGCTCCCAGGTCCGGGATGTCGGGATAAGTCTGATAACGGTCCCGGACAGATTTCCAGTTGCCCAGGAACCAACAATAAAGCCCGTCCTGATCCGGGCGGGCTCACAGTGAGAGGCTTTCGGTAAACGGATGTTTTTGTAACGAGACTCATATTCGGTCCGGATCTCCCAGGGAATGCCCCGGCCCTTGCTGGTCATAACTATAGTTTGGCTGTTAAAGATATTCCCGGTTGCCGGCGGTAACCCGACCCCGACAAAAGCCGTATCTTCGGTAAAGTCCAACGCCGGATGGATCCGTTCAATGGGGCGGGCAGGGGATACAAAATTTTTTGACATTTGGATTCTCCTTCATTTTACTCTTTTCCCTTTACTCTTTACACGGGTCCCGGGACTTGAAAATAATGAACATCATTTTGACCTCCTTTTTGGAAATGAAAAAGCAAATGGCCCACCATCTCGGCAGGCCCTTCATTCAGGGTATAAAAAAAGCGCCTGGTTGGGAGGCGTTTTGGGACTTGAAACTATTCTTGTAAACTATTACCAATACCATTATATCACGGAATTTTGAAAAAAGTGTGTCGATTTTGTGTCGATCAGTCTAGATGTTGATATGACGGGGAAAAAATGGACATTAACGACATTATGACTGATAAATGCCCGGTTAATTTGAAGGAGGAGAACCCCAATTGGAGCTGGTCCCGAAGCTGAAGATTTCAGTTGGGAGGGGTTCAGCGGAAAAAATTAGAGGGGAAGGAGGCGCAGGAGGGGCAAGAGGCGATAAAAAAATGAAAGCGGGTTTAGGTTTTACCCATTGGCGTTTTTTAAACAGCGAGAATCTCCGACTTACAGATTCAAAGTTTGCCACTCTGTCGGCATTTTATGATGCCCGTTCCCTAGCAGGAACTCAATGGGATAAAAAAATTTGCAATAAAAAACAGCTTGGTTTCGTCTATATAGCAAAAGATATTTTAAGAGTAAAACTGCACAATAATTGAAAAGGTATTCAATTGAAATAGCCGGGGACTTCATGAATTTTGTTTATTGTTATTACAATATAGTCAAGTACCTGACTATTCGATCCAAAATAAACAACAAAGGAGAGGTTATGGATATGAGTGAAACGAGAAAAACGGTGATCGAACAATTGAGGAATTTACAGATGCTTTTACATCGCTATCAAATGCAGAACTTTATGGCTTTTGGCCCATGGGGCAACCCCAACAGAGGACAAGGACGTGTTTTATCCATATTGAAAATGAAACCGGAGATCAGTCAGAAAGAATTAGGGTACTTGTTAAATATGAGCAAGCAATCTTTGGCGGAGATACTCGGTAAATTGGAAAAGAACGGCTATCTTATCAAAGAAACTTCCGATGACGACAAACGCAGTTTTAACATCAAACTGACTGAAAAGGGAGCAATGATTGCCGGTGAGATGGATGAGACCCCCACGGATTTGAAGAATCTTTTTGAAGGTTTTCGTGATGAAGAACTGGCTAGCTTCAGTGAGTTTCTTAACCGGATTATTGTACGTTTACAAGAACAATTTACCGGCGCAGATGATGATTTGCGGCAGCAGATGATGGAAAGATTTATGGAACAACATGATCATTTCTTTAGGGGAGCTGAACATTGGTTTGACAGACATGGTAGGATGGATTTCTTCGGCGGTAAATTTCCCAATAACCGGCACAGACGGCACGACAATGATCCCAATGAAGATAGATAAAAGAATGGATATAGGAAGGATGTTATCAAGATGAGTTCTGAGAAAACAACTGGTTTCGGTTCGATGGCCAATAGCCAACCCTGGTATAGGAAAAAGTTTTTACTCCTATCAATTTTAGCGGGTGTCATAGCATTCATATTCATCATGAGTTATCAATATTTCACTTCAGCTGATTATCTTTATATCGATAATGCCATGGTCGACGGCGAGAAGATATCGATTAGTTCGAAGTATTCTGGAAAAATTGCCAAGATGTTCGTTTCCGAAGGAAGTTTTGTAGATAAGGGACAACTGCTCGTGCAAATGGATGATGATGAACTTCTGGCTCAAAAAAATCAGGCGGAATCCAGCTTGCTCTACAATGAAGAAAATGTTAAATTATGTACCTTAAACTTGCATAAAGCAACCGACGATTTCAACCGCACCCAAAACGTTTATAAAATGGGAGTCCTTCCAACGACGGAGTATGAACAGGCTAAAATCACATTGGATTCCAACAAAACCCAGAAAAAAATGGCCGATGCCCAGGTAGATTCGGCAAAAGCTCAATTGAGTATTATTGAAAATCAGATCAAAGCTTCCAAAATTTATGCGCCGGCCGATGGGGTGGTTGCCAAAAAATATTCCTATGAAGGAGATGTAACCCAGTCGAGTCAGGTTATCTATACAATCTACAACCTGCAGAATGTATATGTGGTAGCCAATGTGGATGAGACCCAATTTAGGAATGTTCATCTTGGACAGAAAGCCTTCATTACCATTGATGCTTATCCCGGCCGTAAATTCAGGGGAAGTGTGGTATCGCTCACTCCTTGCACAGTTGCCCAGTTTGCTTCTTCCCCCATCAATAATAACAACAGTGATTTTACCAAAGTATCCCAGGTGATATCTTTAAAAATCATGCTGCATGACTTATCCAATAATGATATGAAAGGACATACTCCAATATTGCCGGGCATGTATGTTGAAGTAAAACTGAAGGAGAAATAAAATGTATAGAAATTTAACAGCCAGAGAACTATCGGAACCAGCAATCAGGGCAGAGGGTCTTGTGAAAATATTCGCTGATAAGTGTGTTGTGGATGAAATCGACTTATCAGTACCCGCTGGAAAAGTGTATGGTATTCTCGGACCGAATGGCGCCGGCAAGACCACAACGATCAACATATTAACAACTTTATTGAGACCGGACGGGGGGAGGGCCAGGATCTTCGGACATGATGTTCTGAAAGAAGCCGATACGATCCGGCAATTAATCGGACTGACTGGGCAATATGCATCACTGGATGAAAATCTGACCGCCTTTGAAAACCTCTACATTTTTGCAAGGCTGCTGGGTTTCACTCATGGGAATGCAAGTCAGAAAGCATACGCTCTTTTGTCCGACTTCGGCTTAGAGGATGCTGCCGCCAAGATCGTTTCTAAATTTTCCGGTGGGATGCGGCGGAGGCTGGATTTGGCGGCAAGCCTCATATCGGAACCTCCATTGTTATTTTTGGATGAACCGACTACAGGGCTGGATCCTTATACCCGGTCGCAGATGTGGAACGTAATCCGCCGGCTGGTTGATCAGGGTACCACCGTTTTACTAACCACTCAATATCTGGACGAAGCTGACCAGTTGGCCGACAGGATCGCTGTAATAGACCACGGAAAAGTGGTTGCGGAAGGAACACCGGATGAGTTGAAGAAATCCGTCGGATCAACTTCACTTCATCTCCAACTGACCCATCAGACGGATGCCGAGAAGGCTATGGGTATAATCAAACGAACCCTTGGAACGGAAGGATCTTTAACCGATAAGGTTAAGGCAACCATATCGGTTCCCATGAAAGACCCGGATGGTGTATTCGATCTGCTTTTAGTATTCCGCGATGGGGGAATCAGTCTGGCAGAATTCAGTGTTCAGAAACCGACCCTGGATGAAGTATTTCTCACGATTACCGGACATATTACCGGGGAGCAGCAAATGGGGGAAACTCATGAATCATATTAAATTATCACCCAAATCAAATATCCATCCGATACAACAAAATGGTTTTGAACAGATCATCGACAACTCGATAGTTATGGCCTACAGGGGTATCTTAAAGATTTTCAGAAATCCCGAGCAACTGTTTGATGTTACCTTAATGCCCATTATTTTCACTTTGATGTTTTCCTACATATTTGGCGGCGCTATTGCGGGCGGTGTACGGAATTATCTCCCGATCATAATCCCTGGTATACTCGTGCAAACACTCTTGTCGGCATCAATGGCGATTGGAGTTCAGCTCCGTGAAGATATGGATAAAGGGGTTTTCAACCGCTTTAAGTCATTGCCGATTGCCCGGATTTCTCCCTTAATTGGTGCGCTTCTGGCCAACATTGTCCGTTATTTGATTGCAACATTATTAACTTTTGTTATGGGATTCATGATTGGATTCAAAGCTTATGGGGGTATCACCGGAGTGATTTCCGCCGGTATGCTTGTGATATTTGTTGCCTGGTCTATGAGCTGGGTATTCATTTTCTTAGGTGTGATCACCCATTCGGCATCAAGCCTCTCGGGATTATCAAACCTGATCATGATGCCACTCACATTTCTTTCCAACGCTTTTGTGCCGACAAGTAGCTTTCCGAAAGCGCTGCGGATTATCGCCAATATCAATCCCATTTCCCATCTAATTTCCGCAGTCAGGCTACTGACCAACCATGGCATGATGGGACCGGACATCTGGCTTTCGCTTTTGGGCGGTATTATATTCATTGTAATATTTGCGCCGCTGTCACTAAAAGTATATATGAGCAAAGCATAAATTGATGATTATTTATTTGAAATCGTCTTCCACGACCCGAATACCGGAAACTTGGGGAAGAACCGCGACAACTCATCAAACAACTGAATGAAATGTTAACTCCGGCAGGCCGAATGATGCAGATATAGCGATATTTTTGCTTGGGCGGATTCAAGCGCGTTGTTGTATGCTTTTCTTGTGGCAAAAGCCTTGGTAAAACGATCTTCCCCTCCCTTTCACGAAAATTGCAGCTTGCAGTCAAAGGGAGGGGAGCGGCAATCAGGCAACTACAGGCACTTAAGTAACTGGAGGGGAGAGTCGAAGCGGCAAAATCGACTCTCCCCATCAGCGACCCGGTTGGCATGAGTCCATTAACTGCCATGCCCCTCTCTTTGACTGATGGCGGGGTATGAATGCTGAAGAGAGGGGCAGGCCGAATGATGCAGATCACTTAGACACTAACAAGTGATGGTCCGCTTATTATTTTGCTATCAAGATGATTATCTTGATCCGAGCCAATTTGGCCCGGTATGAGGAGAACGGTCAGGTATTTTTATAATGAAGACCGTCGATAACAATAGACAGCAATTGATTGAACCTGCTTTGATTAGAAAACTCTTCAAGCTCATCAATAGCCATGAGAAGACCAGACATAAGGGCGAATAAATCTATGATATCAATATTTTTCCGTACCGCCTTTGCCTGTTGGGCTCGGATGAGGAGATCGGCACATGCCGACTGAAGGTCCAGCAACACATCGGAGGTTACCGTCCGTACCCAAAAAGTGCCGATTCTTAAAGCGTCCCTCACTGCTCTGTTCGTAAAGCCCTCCTCCATTACGCGAAAAAAAAAGTCAAAAAACGCCTTACCGGGATCGGTGTGATTGATAAGAGATTTGGCTTCCTCCGTAAGCTTTTGTTTATAACTGATACTGGCTGCATAAAACAATGCTTCTTTGGTGGGAAAATGGCGGTATACCGTACCAATGCCAATCCCAGCATGACGGGCAATTTCACTGATTGGAACCGACAGCCCCTTTTCGGCAAAAATCCTATGGGCTACCTGTAGTATCTGTTCTCGGTTTTGTTTTGCGTCAGCCCGCAGCGTCTTTTGGGGATCATCGGAATAATGGGAAATACCAGATTGGATATACGCCATTTCGCCACAAGGGTATGTTTCACCCCGAGAATATTTTTTCTTTGCCATCGCGGTAGCCACCTCTTTCCTCTTTATTTTACCTTAATTAATGGATGTTGACAAACGGAATGATAATTCCGTATAATATAATCTATAAGCGGAACTATAGTTCCGTTTTTTTAAAACGAATTTTCTCAGGTGATATCTTCTCCAATTGAAGGTTTATTTTAAAGGAGAAATAGAACAACGATGTCAAAAGAAAAAAAAGAAAAACTCGACCCTTTGGTTATAAGAGTAGCCATGATTTTGTTAATCGGATCGATTACGCCGCTGCTCGATTCGACAATGCTCAATGTGGCGGTCAAGTCCATTGCGGTCCACTTCAAATGTACGGTGTCGATGATCCAATGGGTGATCACAGGTTATATGCTGGCTATGGGAATTGCTACACCGATTTCCGGTTGGGCCAACAAACGCTTCGGGGGAAAGCGGATTTTTATGTTTTCTCTGATCGCATTTTTGGCAGGCTCCGGGCTGACAGCCCTGTCATGGAATATCGAAAGCATGATTGTATTCCGCCTTATTCAGGGGCTTGGCGCCGGGCTGATGATTCCTACCTCGCTAAACTTGCTCGTCCAGATATCAGGCGGGAGACAATTGGGACAGTTGATGTCCTATCTAAGTATTCCCTCTGTGTTGGGACCGATTCTAGGGCCGGTATTGGGCGGTGTGATTGTGAACAACCTGAGCTGGCGCTGGATTTTTTACGTCAATGTTCCTGTAATCCTGATAGCGCTTTGGCTGGCCTGGAAAGGGTTGCCGAAAGATAAAATAGCCGCTCATACAGGGACCCTTGATTGGATTGGCATCTCCATGCTTTCCCCCGCCTTTGCAATCCTCATTTACGCAATCGCCCAGATTAGTTCCAGTGGAGGAAGTGGAGGAATCGGAAGCAGTGCGGTATTGGCGCCGCTTACGATCGGGATCGTCCTGATGGTCGCATTCATTATCTACGCTCTGCGTACAAAAGATACTCCGGTGGTGGATTTACGCCTCTTTCGATCCAAAAATTTTTCCGTATCCTGTATCCTGCTTTTTGTTTCCGGCATGATCACCAATGGGGTAATGCTGCTTCTGCCGTTATACTATCAGCAGGTCCGCGGTGAAAGTGCTTTTTTTGCCGGATTGTTGCTGATCCCGCAAGGAATAGGTATGCTGGCTACGCAAAGCTGGTTTGGGATGCTCACTGACCGCATCGGTTCGCGTCTGGTTGTTCTGGCGAGCCTCATTATCACCGTGCTGGGCACACTACCTTTTGTCTTTGCGGATGCCAATACCAATCAGGTGCTGCTGGCAGCCGGGCTGCTTATCCGTGGTGCCGGGGTTGGCGGATTGTTCATCCCGATCATGGCTTCCGCCTATGTCGGGATTCAAGAAAAACATATTCCCGACGCCAGCACGGCGGCAAGAATTCTGCAGACCATCGGAGGCGCATTCGGGACAGCCATTTTGGCGACTGTGGTTCAGCATCAGCTTACCGCGGATCAAACAAAGAAGGCGGTCCAGGCGGCAGTGGGCGCATATAACGCGGCTTTTTGGTGGTCGATTGTTTTTACCGTGATCGCGATTATTCCGGCGTTCTTTCTGCCGATGCGTAAAAAGAAGCCGGAAATAAAGCCGCTGCTATGGGCAAATGGGAAAGAGTAATAAACGGTAGGAAATTAAAATGAAAGAATCTTTATTTATCAAATGGGCTATCATCTTTTTTATGATTTCCGTTTATTGATAACCCTCATGGGCTAAAACGTATACTTGCCAAGTTAGCTAAATTTGATGGCGCACTTATGTAACTTCGGCATACGCCAAAGAAATAAATTACAGGATCGCCATAAATGAATATCTATTTCTTTGGCGAGATGAATAGGGGAATGAACCAGATTAGTCAGGATGAATCGGATGGCTTTTTCAAAGGCACGGATTACCCAGATTAAAGGAGCTATTCCCGTGTTAATCGAAACAATAAATCAATAAGCTCAAGTGTAACGTTTTGAAACAAAGTACTTAGCAGCAACAAAAAAATCCTTCCAATCTGAAAAATCTGTTTAATCCTGGTTTAGACAGTGTTTTAGGCAATATGGATACTACATTTTCCAATCGCCTTTACTAAACCGGATACATCACGAAATCGTCTTCCTTGACCCGGAATACCGGAAACTCGGGGAAGAGCCGCAACAACTCATCAAACACTGGAGGGGTGTCTATGAGTCGCAGCAGCAAAATCGACTCACCCCATCAGCAACCCGGACGGCATGAGTCCATTATTATTTCCCCGAGATGGCAATACCGTTAAATTGAATCCATGGCAGACATTGAAAGCCGTCATTGTTACGCTCTTGGGAGATTTGCTCAATATTATTCAGCATTTGAACAATGTTTCCCGATACCATCGTTTCGTTGATGGGATATTGAATTTTCCCATTCTCAATATAAAAGCTGTTTTTGGCAACGCCGCTAAAGTCTCCATTTTGACTCGGATGGCCACCCGCAAAACGGCAAAGCAAGATCCCATTAGGGGTCGATTTAATCATCTCCGCGAGCGTCACGTAACCGGGTTCGATGATATAACAACCTCCCATATTGTCGGCTTTCGGACGGCCTGTTTTATTGGAGCCATATAAGTTAAGTAAAAATGATTTTAAAATACCCTTCTCAATAATCGTGCTATCCCTAGCCTCAAAGCCATCATCGGTAAAGAAATAACTCTCCGCCAACTCCGGTGAGATTGGGTTAGAGTGGAGTGTTAACCGGCTGTCGGCAATTCTCTGACCCAGCATATCTTTAAATAGTGAATCCCCGGTGATCATGGACTGATTGGATAGATATCGGACGAAATAGCTAATGAAATTACTCAAGCACTCCGGAGTAATAACTAAAGATCCGGTAAATTTCTGAGGTATCGTACCCACGTTGATTTCTTGGGATGACTGGTGTAATAACCGATCGACTCCGCCAAGATCTTTGATGGGAGAATTCAAATCCTCGCATTTACACTCAACGCCATTCAAAGAGGATACCCTATCCCCATCCTTACTCGTAAAAACGGTGCTAACATTATAAAATCCATTCTCGGAGCAAAACTTAACCCCGTTTGAATTGACAAATACTGTTTCCGTTCGAGTGAAACTCAAAATGACATCTTTTATAATGGTCTTCGGATAAGTCTGTTCAACAAAATTCGAGAACTCCTGCAACCGTTGAACCATTCGCTCCAAATCCGGTTGCATGGGGCCGCCGGTAAAAGATTTCGGCGGTTGGAAGCCGGCGATATCATTCGTGGGATCCGGTTTTGCAGAACCTGCTAATTCAATAACCTCATGAACCCCTTCCTCGATGGAATCCGGATCGATCTTGTTGATAGTGGTTGATCCTTTTCGATCATTGACCAAACCAAGCAAATCCACTACAGTGTTGAATGGGGTTCGGAGCAGGCTAAGATCCCCGGTTTCAAAAGTCAGTTCATTCGTTTCCGACTGGGTTATTTTACATTGGGACTTGTCCGCCCCATTTTTTATTAACCGCTCCAGAGCATATTTGGCAGTATCCAGACTATTCATCATTTCCCTCCTATATTCACCTTGCATTTGATGGCCGGACCACCCATCCCTACAGGAATAAGCTGCTTTTTTCCGCACATTCCAGAACAATCCCAGCTCAGATCATCGGAAACCATAGTCACCGATTTCAGTACGTCTATGGCGACTCCGCTAATGGTCATGTCCCGTAACGCTTTACCGATTTTTCCATTTTTAATTTCATATCCTTGTAAAATCCCAAACATAAATTCACTGGTAAAATCGGCTTCCCCATTATTTGACTTCATCAGATAATAGCCATCGTCTATGGAGGCAATCATTTCTTCCAGTTTGCTTTTACCAGGTAGAATCGCGGTATTGCGCATTCGGATCAACGGCTCATCACTAAATTCAGACGCTCTGGCGTTTCCGGTTAATTCATGCCCGAAGATTGCTGCCGATTCCTTATTGTGCATGAAACGCTTTAAGACACCCGCTTCGATAATGGCACAATCCTCCGCTGCAGTCCCTTCATCATCCATAAACACCGGCACGGGACATAATTTACCGAAAGCGGTGTTGGCAAAGTCAACCAAGGTAATGAGTTCACTGGCAATGGGTTTGTTTAGCAGATCACCGGCCACCGAACCCCCGAGTACCAGATCGGCTTCCGTGGTATGTCCGATAGCCTCGTGCGCTAGAGTACCCGTGATATCGGCACCCAAAATCACTTCTTGAATCCCGGCTTTGGCATAAATCCCATTAGCTTTCGTTTGAAGATGGGTGTATTGCTCATCAATTCCTGCAAACAAATTATCGGGTAATTTGAAAACATCCTCAAACTGGCCAAAACCCCCAAAATTATTCCAAAGTTCAATGGGTTCACCATCTTTCGTAATTGTCATGCCAAAGTAGATTAAGGATCGTGGGATTAGAGAATAAGAGATTGAACCTTCAGAAGTCAAAAGCGACTTTTCCATATCAAGCGTTCGCAGGGCTATGACTCTGGAAGAAAGGTCTTTGCAATGGGTCTTGAGGTATTCGTCCAAATTCATCAGGAATTCAATGATTTTACTTTGGGGTTTCAAAGAATTTTGCGCCGGAAAAACGTTTCGAAGATTACCATTGTTAACAGGAAGCGTAATATCTTTTTTCTTTCCCTTACCGCTTAAATAAAGAGCGTTTTCGGTTGCCCTCTGAATTACATTTTGGATATCATTCTCCGTAAGTAAAGGATTCGAAGCAAATCCCCAGTAGCCGCCTTTATGGGCCCGGGCCGAAATACCGCTTTTCACTTGCTTTCTATTGGTTGCAATATCTCCGTTGATAATCGTTATTTGATTGTTTTTATTTTCTTGGGCCCTTAATTCAGTATATTCCTTAAAAAAACTCAAATATTGTTTCAAGTCTTTTGGGATCATCTTTATCCTCACCTTCGTAATGACGGGTAGGTTCTTATTTTACTGTAGAAAGGATGAAAAGCAAAACAGTTAAAATCAATCTCCCATGACCTGATTCCTGAATTTGGAAATACAATCCTGTTTTTGACATTTTTTCATAATAATTCTTGACAGGTTACCGGTTGTAAGGTATATTATATATACTTGATGTCGGGGATGTCAGGCTTGTATTATTTAATACTAAAAAATAGGTTTTCTTGAAAAATGGCAGTGGATTGCGCGTGCGCAACTCTACTGCCATTTGAAGTTTATGTCTATGAGTTGAAGCGGCAAAAATCGACTCGTTCCATCAGGCACTTGTCGGTATATGGCCTTTCGTCCCATAGCTATTTGAAACTAAATAAGGAAATGTTTTTTTATGCAATAATTAATGAAAGAAAGAGCAATAAATGTTGAAAAATGAAGGAACGAAATTGTAATCGAGATTAAAAACAGGAGGTTGTTGATGAAACGGTTATTTTGTGTTGTCTTAACGGTTTTCTTAGTTCTATTAGCAACAGAGGCAGTGTTTGCAAGCAATGAAACCAACGAAGAACTGCGGGAACATTCTTTTGGAGCAGGGATCGGGATCTGTTATGGAAATGGATTAGGGATTACTGTCAATAACAACATTGCCCCAAATCTAGATTTCACCGGTTCGTTAGGGCATAATTTATATACTGATTTTGGTTATGAAGTGGGACTGAAGTATTATCTGGCACCTGTTGATCAACGTTTTCGACCGAAAGTTTTTATTTTATACGGGTCCAACAGTTTTGCCGATGAAAAGAATGGCATTTCTTCTGTTCCAACTATTAAAAGCAAAAATTATCAGGAGATTACTATAGGTTTAGGTGGAGTTTTTTATTGGAAAAAATCCCATGAAAATGGAGGCTTGGATTTTGATATCACGTATATTGTTTCAAGTGATATCGATAAAGACAAGATGAATGCTCAAGGATATGATGTTTATGGTCCGGGTTCGTTTGATATCGCCCTTGGCTATCGCTGGGATTTTTAAATTTACTGTTGGTCATTTTTAAACCAAACCCTGGGAAAAACGATTGACCCGGGGTTTGGTATGTGAAAAATTGGGGTGATTGACCTTGAGAAATTACAGGATCGCCATAAATGAATGTCTATTTGTTTGTCGAGATCAATAGGGAATGAACCGGGATTAGCCAGGATGAATCGCCTTTTTCAAAGGCACGGATTACCCGGATTAAAGATTCTATTTCTGAATCAACCTCAAGCAATTAAACAATAAGCTCAAGTGTAACGTTTTTGAGAACAAAGTACCTAGCAGCAACAAAAAAATCCGTCCCATCTGAAGAATCTGTTTAATCCTGGTTCAGATGATGTTTTAGGCAGCATGGATACTACATCTTTCCAATGGCCTTTACTAATCCTCCGCTATTCAAATTGAAGCGTTTCCCTTAAAATCTTTCATCAAGCCGTCATTCATGAGGCTTCCCAGAAGCTGCACCATCTTTTCGATATCCGGGTTTTCTTCCCGGGTAAAGCAATAGGTCATCACCCCAAGGAAAGCGGATATCATATATTCCAACGTGCATTCCAATGTGAAGTCATCCGCTACCAATGATTGAAGGTGCGGCCGTACCAATTCTTTGTATGCGTTTTTAATCTTTTCTTGAAAAGCGGGATCGCCGTTTTTCCCTAAGAGGACAACAAAGTACTGTTTGTTTTTGCTGTACACCGCGGTAAGATGTTTGAGCGGAAGATGAGCACCCTTTCCCATGATGATGTCTTGCAGGAAGTGGCGGTGTCTTTCGATATCCGGTAAAATGGAGGCTTCAATTTGCTCCAGCACATCGTAGACATCGGTAAAATATTCATAAAATGTGCTTCGGTTGTACCCGGCTTTGGCGACGATCTCCCGCACCGATGTTTTCCCAATCCCTTCTTTGCTATAAAGGTCCCAAAACGCGTCCATCAAGTTTTTCCTCGTTTGAGCGGTAACTTCCGGATTGTGCTTCATTTGCGGCAATTCCTTTCCCTTTTTAAAATCCGACATTCCCGCCGGGATTGACGGTTGATGGCAGGCGGAATGAAGTTTACAATATTATTATACAACATGTTGTTGGATTATTAAAATTAAATACACCATAGAAAAAATAGCGAAAGGAAGATCATGGATGAAGAATGTAATATTCAAAGACGATTCATTTGCTTTCGAGACTTTACGGTTGCTCAGCGAAACGGCATACGGTATGGCAGATATCGGGGAGGTCCTCACCACGGCGGAGAAAATAACGGAAGGAGATGACGACAGCTGGTGCAGGGAGTGGACCGTGACGGCCAAAAGGCTCCACGCGGCTGCGAACGAATATTTTAAAAAGGGGCATCGGGTTAGTGCTAAAAAAACGTATCTGCGGGCCTACAATTATTACCGTTCGGCAGAATTTTATCTGCACGGAAACCCAAACGACCCCAGGATCACCGAGTTGACCGAAGCAAGCTTCGCCTGTTTTGCAAGAGTGATGGAACTGAACGACCCGGTCATTGAAGCTGTCAAAATTCCCTATGAAGGAACAACCCTGCCCGGGCATTATTACAAGTGCCAAAACTCATTGAAACCGAGCCCTGTGTTGATTGTAATGACCGGTTTTGACGGTACCAAAGAAGAACTGTACGGAATGGCCATGGCTGCCCTGGAACACGGTATGAATTGCCTGGTGTTTGAGGGGCCGGGCCAGGGCGAGGCTTTACACCGGCAGCACCTGTACTTCCGGTACGACTATGAGGCGGTGGTGACACCCGCCGTGGATTTTGTCCTCTCCCTGGATGGCGTCGACCCTGGCAAAATCGTTTTGATGGGTGTGAGCCTGGGTGGATATCTGGCGCCCAGAGCGGCCGCCTATGAGCACCGTCTGGCCGCCTGCGTCGCAAATGGCGGCATATACAGTTTTGCAGACGCTCTTAAAAACCTATTGCCCGATAGCCGTTTTTTCGACATGGCCAGTACCGACCCGGACAAAGTCAATCAAAACTTTGACAAAATGGCAAAAACCAATCCCACGCTTAAATGGGGCTGTGAGCACGGCATGTTTGTCTTTGGAGTCGACACTCCCGCTCAATTTCTTGTGAAGATCAAAGACTTTAGCATGGCGGGGGTTGCGGAAAAGCTCCAGTGCCCGACGCTTATTGTGGATGCCGAGGAGGACAAGATGATGGCTGGTCAGGCAAAGCCGCTTTATGACGCGCTTACCTGTGAGAAAAGCTTTATGTTGTTTACTTCGGGGGAAGGCGCAGGCGAGCATGGCCAGTGCGGAGCCAAGTTGCTTGCTAATGAGCGCATCCTCTCCTGGATCGATGAGAAGCTTTTGAATTCGGCGTCAGGTAAATAAAACGAAGGGACAAAAAGGAGAAACCGGTATCAGCGATCGCTTTGTTTGGCTGTTTTGTAAGCAAATGGACCGTTGATTCCGGACCGAAGACAGCCCCGGCTGCGGATCATGCAGCCGGGGCTGTCTTGTTTACAACGAAGAGCCTAAATTGATGACGATCCGGATATTGTCAAGCTGATTACCAAAAATTTAAAATATGAATAATTCGAAGTCGTTACCGGGGTAAGGAGGGTGGATTTTTTCGTGAAAGGTTAGGTGATGGTCGAGGTAAAGACTATGAATTAACTTCGAGGCCAAGATTTAGAATTTAACAGAAAGGGAGCCGGCTCAATGATATCTTCGAAATTTAAAAATTGTCAATAACCCGATAAATGTTGTATAATGATGGAAAAGAATTGACCACGTATTTTAAAAATACATTTTCTGGGATTATTGTTAAACGGTGAAAATGAAAAAAATTTTTCTCTTTTTAAAAAGGCAATTTAATAGAAGATACACACTATTAATCATTCCGAATTCAGGGAAAACGGCAAGGAATTGTTGTGTCCCGTTTTCAGTGATGGTGGGGATCTGTGGGATTATTATCTATAATTTGTATATCATCATAGGTTTTTCTTCTCAAATAGGGGAAATATATCATCTTAAACGGGTTATTTCCAATCATTCCAATCTTATTGCCCAACTTCAAGAGGAAAAGCAACGGCAACAATCGGTTTTATCAAAAAACGACCAAATGATCATCAAAGTAACCGGATTAAAAAATAACCAACAATTATTATCGAAAACCTTGGAGGCAATTGCCAGTGAAAAAAAGCCGAATCTTTATACCAGCCGTAAATCTCCTTTTCAAAAACCCGTGTTATATAAAATCAAAGAAATGGATAAAAAGGACTATCGGAATACATCTTTAGTGGAACTTGATAACCATTTGGGACAAATAAAGAAGTTTGTCGCCGAGGAATCAAAAGAGCAACAGCTGTTATTAAAAGAGTTACTGGCTTACAAATGGAAACTAGACCATACGCCATCGATTTGGCCGGTTGACGCTTATGTTACATCAAGTTTTGGTAAACGGTTTCATCCTGTCTTGAAATATGACCGGCAACATGTAGGAATCGATTTGGGCGCAACGACAGGAACTAAAGTAATAGCTGCGGCAGCAGGAGTTGTGTCTTTTGCCGGATGGCGGGGCGGTTACGGTTATGCGGTTATTATTAATCATAACAACGGCTTTCAAACACTTTACGCCCACAATTCGAGATTGCTGATAAGAGAAGGCCAGCGGGTCAGTAAGGGACAGCTGATCGGTTTTTCCGGTTCGACAGGTATTACGACCGGGCCTCATCTTCATTATGAAGTATATCTGGATGGAAAACCGGTTAATCCAATGCCGTTTTTGAAAAGTTAAGCCTTATAATCAAGATTTATTTTAATTGTTTTTTTTATGGAGTAAACTGATTCATCGAATAAAGATTGTCATAAAAAAGGTGGAGATGCGATTATTTCTGCGTTTTTTTGTCTCAATTCTACGTTTTTTAATCTTGACAATTTACACCCTACAAGATATTATGATTCTAGATTCAAAGGAATTGGTAATTAGGCAAAGGGGAGTAGCTCACGGCAATGCCGTCCCACGAGGCGTCAGTACGGTGGTTTAACCCACCCGCTTCATGGACAAGATCACTTGGGAGCAAGACCTTTGACAAATGGCTTACATTTGTCAAAGGTCTTTTTTATTATTGAACGGTTGAAGGAGTTGATGATCCGGGAATATTTATCGGGTGGATTCGCTAACCTAACCAATGAATCATATGATCGATTATGAATATGAGGAGAGATTTCAATTGCAGCTTAACCCGTGGATATGGATTGTGTTTAATTTATTTGTATTATTAATGTTGGCCCTGGACCTCGGGGTGTTCCATCAGAAACGACATGTTGTCAAAATGAAGGAAGCGCTGATTTGGAGTGGAGTTTGGATCACTTTGGCGCTTCTGTTTAACCTGATATTATACTTCTGGCGCGGTTCGGAAGTGGCTTTGGAATTTTCGAGCGGTTATTTAATTGAAAAGTCATTAAGTGTGGATAATATTTTTATCTTTATCCTGATATTCTCATACTTCAAAGTCCAGCCTCAATTCCAGCATAAAGTGCTTTTCTACGGAATCTTCGGCGCGTTAGTCCTGAGAGGTATACTCATCTTCGCAGGCGCGGCGCTGTTGGAACATTTTCATTGGTTAATCTATGTTTTTGGAGGTTTTCTCGTTGCTACCGGGATTAAAATAGCTGCGGAGAAGGATACCGAGGTTCACCCGGAGAGCAATCCTTTGGTCCGTCTCTTTAAAAAAATCATGCCGGTGACCTCGGATAACCAGGGGGACCGGTTCTTTGTCCGGTTAAAGGACGGGTTATACGCTACCCCGCTCTTTATCGTATTGCTGGTAGTTGAGACAACGGATTTGGTTTTTGCCCTCGACTCCATCCCGGCGATATTCGGGGTAACCAAGGATCCGTTTATAGTCTATACTTCCAACGTCTTCGCCATCCTGGGGTTACGGGCGCTATACTTTGCGCTGGCCGATATTATGGATAAATTCCATTATCTCAAATATGGCCTAGCCTTTGTACTGGCGTTTATAGGAACCAAAATGTTGGTTTCAGGTTTTTATAAAATTCCGATCCAGTGGGCGCTGGCTATCATTATGGTATCACTGGGAGTTTCTATTCTCGTTTCCATCTTGAAACCATTACCGAAAGAAGATGTTTGATTTTTTATAAAGCCCGGTTGATGTTCCATCTTGCTTAAAACCGACTCACCCTTTCGGGCAAATCCTTACAGACCCACAAAATCCATAGAAAATATCGATTGGGTATTGACTTCGAGTTATCTCGAACCGGTATAATTTATCGAAGAAGAGGCGAATCCTGCAAATCCAGGTTTTGGGTAAGTGCAAGGAATCACATCGCTCCTACTATATCAACAGATTCAAAACAGGAGTGTAAAAAATGGCAAAAGCAAAGGTTTATTTTACGGATTTCCGGACGGTGGCTTTCGGAGACGGACTGCCCGCCAAACTTAAGAAACTAATCCAAAAAGCCGGCATCGGTCAGATTGATATGGATGGCAAGTTTGTCGCCATCAAGATGCATTTTGGCGAGCTGGGAAACATTAGCTACCTTCGGCCCAATTATGCCAGGGCTGTGGTTGACGTGGTAAAGGCACTGGGTGGTAAGGCTTTTTTGGCCGATTGTAACACCATGTACCCCGGCAGTCGAAAAAACGCTCTGGAGCATTTGGAATGCGCATGGGAAAATGGTTTTACGCCGCTGACGGTAGGCTGTCCGATTCTGATCGGTGACGGGCTGAAGGGTACCGATGATGTGGCTGTACCTGTAGTGGGAGGCGAATACGTAAAGGAAGCCAGAATTGGCCGGGCAATCATGGATGCGGACGTGTTCATCAGCCTGACTCATTTCAAGGGGCATGAGATGACCGGCTTTGGCGGAACGATTAAGAACATCGGCATGGGCTGTGGTTCCCGCGCCGGGAAAAAAGATCAGCACAACAGCGGCAAAGCTCACATTGATCAAGATTTGTGCCGGGGCTGCAGGAGATGTGAGAGGGAGTGCGCTAACGAAGGTTTACTGTATGACGTCGCTAGTAAAAAGATGACGGTTAATCAGCAAAATTGTGTTGGTTGTGGCCGCTGCCTGGGCGCATGTAATTTCGACGCCATCGTGTTTGATAACGATGCCGCCAACGAGCTGCTGAACTGTTGTATGGCGGAATACACCAAGGCGGTGGTAGATGGGCGTCCTTGCTTCCATGTTTCCTTGGTGGTGGATGTATCCCCCAACTGTGACTGTCACGGTGAAAACGACGTGCCTATTCTGCCAAATTTGGGTATGTTTGCATCCTTTGATCCGTTGGCACTGGATCAAGCCTGTGTTGATGCCTGTCTGAAAGCCACGCCGCTTCCGGCCAGCCAACTGTCGGATAACATGGCAAAGCCGGGCTTCGTCGATCATCATGACCATTTCACCAACTCTACGCCCGAGTCTGAATGGCGCACCTGTTTGGAGCATGCAGAGAAAATCGGTTTGGGTACGCGGGATTATGAGCTCCTTGTAATTCAATAAATTGGCGCATGGTGGAGCTGAAGAGATTCCAATCTCCAATTCCATCATGCCAATATTGTTGATATACTTGAGAATAGCATCGTTACGATCAATATATCCAATAAAAATTATTTCATGAAGCACTTGAATTTTTGGGAATTACATTGTAATATAAAGCTATATTAAAATGTACGTACATAAGAACATAATGACTTATCGCTGCCAAGCAATTTAAAAATGGACAATTTGTGGAAAGCGTGTATTGATGATAGTTGATGTAAGCAATATCAAGCTGAATAAGACGATTCCCACTCCTTTATATTACCAGCTCAAAAAACAAATTCTGGAGAAGATCATTCATAACGAATTTTCAATCAATGATCAACTGCCCAATGAGCTTGACATGGTGGAATTATTTGATATCAGCCGTTCAACCGTCCGTCAGGCCATCAATGAACTTGTTTCGGAAGGGTATTTATATCGAATAAAAGCTAAAGGTACTTTTGTGTCTCGTCCAAAAGTGGATGAAAGCTTTTTTCAGCAACTCGAAAGTTTCAACAATGAAATGATACGGAAGGGTCTAAAACCTTCAACGAAAGTATTGGCACTCAAAAAAGTAACCGGAAATGTTGAAATGAATAATCAATTGAGTTTGCCATTGGAAAGGCCATTGATATATTTGAGCAGATTGCGATATGCCAATGAAGAACCGGTTGTATATCTTGAAACTTATTTATCAGGTGAGTTTGAAAATTTGCTAAAGGAAGATTTTGCCGCTTATTCATTATATTCAATTCTTGAAGAAAAATATAATCTCAGGATTGAAAGAGCGATTCGGGAGATAGAAGCGGTCAATGCCAATCCCCAAGAAAAAAAGCACCTGAATTTGGATAAAAATAACGCCATCTGTCTGGTAAAAACAATTGCCTATGCGAATAATGGAATGCCGATTGAATATTCAATTGCCAGGTATCGCGGCGATCGTAACAAATTTAGAGTAGAGTTGGTCCGCAATAAATGAAGTTAATCAATAACATTACAAGTGAAGGAGCCGATCATGGATATCAGCAAATTTAAATTTAGTTCCGAAGAATTAGCGAAAATGATCGATCAAACATTGTTAAAGCCGAATGTCAGTCAAAACGATTTTGAGCAATTTTGCAAAGAAAGCGCCAAATACCAATTTAAAATGATAGCCATTAATAGCGCTCCTGTTAAAATGTGTAAGGCAATGTTAAAAGGCAGTGGGGTCCTAGTAGGCGCAGCCATCAGCTTTCCGCTCGGTCAAACCACGGTTCAAACCAAAGTTTTTGAAACCAGCGATGCAATCATGAACGGTGCGGATGAGATCGATTATGTGGTGAATATTGTCGAATTGAAAAGCGGCAATATTCAATTGATTGAAGATGAAATGACACAGATAGTAAAAGTTTGCAGGGATAATAAAGTTACCTCCAAGGTAATATTTGAAAATTGCTATTTAACCGAGGAAGAAAAGGGTATATTGTGTAAAGTTGCATTGAATGTGGGCCCGGACTTCATAAAAACATCGACCGGATTTGGCCAATGGGGAGCAACCACCGACGATGTGAAATATATGAAAAAAATGGTGGGAGATAAGATTAAGGTAAAGGCGGCCGGAGGAATAAAAAATCTGGAAACGGCATTGGCGATGATCGAGGCGGGAGCAGAACGCATCGGAACAAGTGCCGGAACTGCAATTGTGGATGAGTATAGGGTTTTAAGCAAACAATAAAAAATGGATGATATATTAAAGGGGTTGACTCAAAGGGTCACCCCTTTTTTGCTTTTTGTGAACCATTTTATTCATGGTAACTTCTAGGAGCCAATGAGAGTGGATTTGTCCATTCCATATACCGCTTGCCATTGTCTTTTAAACTCAGATACATCCGCCGAAGTTGCAGGAAATGCAAGGAATTTTTCAATGAGTTCAGGCCCTACGGTAACCATTTGCGCTCCGGCAAGGCAAACGTTGAAAACTTGTTGAACATTTTTAAAGCTGGCAGCCAGAATTTTAGTCGATAAATTATGTATTGAGAATAATTGGGCGATTTCGGATACAACTTTGACACCATTTTCATTTAAATTATCAATACGGTTTATATAAGGCGCCACATATTTTGCGCCGCTCATTGCCGCAATAAGGGCTTGAAAAGCAGTATAAATTGTTGTCGCCAGTGTGGGGATATTGTCCGATGATAGTAATTTCAAGGCTTTAATGCCTTCCTGGGTTACGGGAATTTTAATGACGACAGCGCCGGAGAGCTGTTGGTTGATAAATTTTGCTTCGTCTAGCATTTCATTTGCCGTATCGCCGATAACCTGAACGAAAATTTTCTTTTGATCACCAATGACTGCTCGAATTTCTTTAAGGACTTCTAAATAGGGGCGTTTTTCTTTCACTAGAATCGAGGGATTGGTTGTGACCCCTGCTATCGGATAGTAATCATTCAAGTGTTTTATTTGCCTTAAATCTGCGGAATCAATATATAGTTCCATTTTTCTTCTCCTTCTTTTGTAATGCCGTCAGTTTGTTTGCTTATTTCCGAGAAATAAACGAGGAATCATTTACCCATAGGATACTCAACCATCGGTAGAGATTGATCAAAGAATGTAATCGTATACAATTGTGATTCAAATCATGCCTGTCCAATTTCTATCAGTATAGCATATTATGAGAAAGCTAACAATCATCCCTGAAGTTATGCTTCCTCTCGATCAAATTGCTAATTAAAAAAAATTATGTTATCATCATGGATGAAAAGAAAAAATGTTGTGAAGTATTATTGTATACGTATTCAGGGGGAATCTAATTTGAATCAGCGTGAAATCGCCAAACTCGCAGGTGTTTCTTCTGCTACTGTTTCGCGAGTTATCAATAATGATCCGCGAGTCTCTCCAAAGACCGCTTCCCAAGTGAAAAAAATCATCGCCGAATATGGCTATGTTCAGAATGTAATCGCCCGCAACCTTCGTATGGCAAGTTCCAAAACGATAGGTTTCCTGGTGCCGGATATTTCAAACCCCTTCTTTCCTACCGTTCTGATAGGCGTGGAGGCTGTTTGCGCTAAGTACGGTTATAATATATTATTGGAGAACACCTGTGAAGAGCCTTTAAAAGAACAACTTGCCATTGATACGCTGCTCAAACAGCGTATCGATGGGATCGTTGCGATAGTGGTCAGTGAAAGCGGGGAGCAACTTAAAAGGTTCCAGGCCATGAACATTCCTGTGGTTTTAATTGACCGGCGCACGACTCAAAAAGATTATGATTGTGTGGTCATCGATAATGCAGGCGGCATAAGCAGCGGGGTGGATTATTTATTACGGCTCGGACACACTAAAATTGCCATGATTCATGGACAAAGAAATATGACTCCAGGTGAAGAACGTCTACGCGGTTATATCCAGGCGATGACCAAAGCGGGAATTCAATTAAATCCTGAGTATATTATGAACGGTAATTTTACGGAGGAAGGAGCGTATTCATGTACCCGTGAGCTGATCCGGCTTTCCTCTCCTCCGACAGCCATCATTGCGGCCAATAATATCATGACGATGGGTGTATACAAGGCGCTGGCGGATATGCGGATGAGAGTACCCGAAGAAGTTTCGTTGCTCGGGTTTGATGATTTTCCCCTTGCGGCGTACCTTTCACCGCCTATTTCAATCATTAACCGTCCAACTGTCGAGATGGGGGAAATGGCTGCAGAGATGCTTTTCGAAAGATTACGGGAGGAGTTTACTGAATTGCCGAGGGAAAAAATGTTGCCCACAAACCTTGTTTTACGTGGTTCTTGCGCACATCCTAAATTAAGTTATCAAAAATATCCTTGAAAAGAGTATGCAATAAAAGGTCAGTTTCAAAGTAACAAGTAGCGAACAAATTCATTAATTTTTTTTTGCAGCAACACAGGAAATTCTTGCATAATCGTGAATATTTTAATATAATTAATGTAGACGTATTCCAAAAAAAGCTGTTTTGGTAAATTTTCTGTAAAAAAAATATTGGATTACCAATGGAACGTTCTTTATCTTGCATCTCACAGAGCTTTACTTAGCGGGTTTCAAGAAAATTATGATAATTGACGGCTGGTTATTTTGAACTCGTTGATTAACGATAAGTAAAAATTTGATTACCATAAATGTAGACGTTTACAATAAGCGGTTTTATTTTCGCAAATGGGTTAGCCAATGTCATTGGAAAGGGGGGATGGGTTGAAGCTTCGGGGGTTCTTTTTACAATTTAAAATTTAAAAGGAGGCTTTAAAAAATGTCGATTCGTTCACGCATTAGTTTATTGTTAGCGGTCATTCTTATTGCGGCTATGATTTCCATTCCGATGGTATCCGCGAAAGCGCCCTATGATATCGCCGTAATTATTAAAGCGACAGATTCCGATTATTGGCAGGCTGTGCTTCACGGTGCCGATGCGGCAGTTAAAGAACTGGGGCCTGGAACTGTAAAAATGATTTACCGTGGCGGTCCCCCTTCAGAGGCCGACATCGACAAACAGGTAGCCATTGTTGAAGATATTGTTTCGAAGAATCCCAAAGCCATTGTTATTGCCTCTACCAGTTCCGACGCCACCGTTCCCGCTTTGGAAAGAGCGGCCGCCCAGGGAATCAAAGTGGTTTTGGTTGATAATTTTGTAAAACTGAAAGACAGTTCCTATACTTCCTTTTTAGCCACGGATAATCTTAAAGGTGGTGCGTTGGCTGCCCAAAAGCTTGTTGAGTCATTAAAGGAAATGAAAAAACCGCTGAAAGGAACTGTTGGTTTAATATCCTCTATGGCCGGAGTTCAAGTTTTAATCGACCGCGATGATGGTTTCACCAAAGAATTGGCTAAAATAGCCCCTAATATCAAAATAGCCCCCGTAAGATATGTCAACAACGATATTATCCAAGCATTATCCGCAGCCGAGGATATGCTCACCACTTACCCGGATTTATTGGGCTTCTTTGCGGACAATAATCATACCGGTGATGGAGTTTCAAGAGCAATTGCAGAAAGAAAATTAAATGGTAAGATTGTCGCAGTAGCCTTTGATTCTGATTCGGAAGAAGTGGCGGCAATTCAATCCGGTTCTTTAAAAGCATTAATTCTGCAAGATCCTTATGGAATGGGTTACTATGGGGTTAAGTACGCTATTGATGCCATCAACAGCAAGAAAGTTGCCAAGAGAGTGGATACCGGCGCAAACGCGATTACGTTGAAGAATTTTAACGAAAAACGTTCTCAAGAATTGCTATTCCCGTTGAAAAAATAGAAGTTTGGCTTGGACCAAAATGTAACAGTCCTTTCAATTCATTCAACATGAATCCGGCAAGTAACTTTCAGAATCTCTTCCATTAGGAACCTTGCCGGATTCTGTAGAAAACCCGATCCGGCACTCACTTGCCGAGCGAGGTTTCATTATACCGGATAGTTATTGGATTTTGAAGTAAAAAGCACCCAGGGTTGGGGATGAAATGAGTTAGGGATGAATTCAACCCCAACCTAGATATCAGATAAATTGTGAATTGAAATCCTCCTTTTTTTGGTTGATTTCGACCGATAGCAAGAAATATTCGGAGGTTATAAATGGAAAACGATCGTATTCGAATGGAACATATTTATAAATCCTTTTCGGGTGTTCATGCTCTCAACGATGTAAGTATCAGCATTCGCCCCGGCGAAGTTCATGCATTGGTCGGTGAGAACGGCGCCGGTAAATCAACATTGATAAAGATTCTGATGGGCGCCTATTCGAAAGATGCAGGGGAAATTTACCTGGATGGCAAGAAAATGGAGATCACGAGTCCGATTGTGGCCCAAGATTCGGGATTAAGCGCGGTATATCAGGATGTAATGCTTGCTCCCCATTTAAGTATCATGGAGAACATATTTCTGGGCCGACAACCAAAACGGGCAGGCCTCATCGACTTTCGAACCATGGTTCAAGAATCGAAAAAAATATTGGAGCGTTTGGAATTAAAACTTGATCCCAAAACTTTAATTCGCGATTTAACCAGCGTTCAAGCGGAAATGGTCGCGATTGCCAAGGCCGTTTCGAAGGCGGCTAAAATTTTGATTTTAGATGAACCGACAGCTTTGCTTGCTGCGGATGAAACCCAGGAATTGTTTCGCCTCATTAAAAAATTAAAAGCGGATAGGGTTTCAATAATCTATATTTCCCACCGGCTGGAAGAAATTTTTGAAATTTGCGACCGGGCAACCGTAATGCGGGACGGCCAAAAAATAATAACCCTTGAAATCAAGGATACCCATGAAGATGACTTAATCAAGCATATGGTGGGCAGAAAGCTGGATGAAATTTTCTATAAAGCCAAAGTTACACCGGGAAAGGAAGTACTTAAAGTCGAGGGTCTATCGTCCGGCTTTGTAAAAGATATCAATTTTGCGCTCTACGAAGGCGAAATCTTAGGGATTTTCGGCTTGGTGGGATCGGGCCGGACAGAAATTGTCCGTGCGATTTTTGGCGCTGATAAAGTTGACAGCGGGGATCTATGGATAGAAGGTAAAAAGGTAAAGGTCATGAGCCCAATGGATGCGATCCGCAATGGTATCGGCTTATTGCCTGAAAGCCGGAGGCTTCAAGGGCTTACGTTGAACCTATCGGTTGGCACGAATATCAATTTAGCAAGTTATAGCGATATTACTATTTGCGGTATGGTTAAAAGGGCACTGGAGGCCAAACGTTCGGAGCGGTATATATCCGAATTGGCAATCAAGACTCCGGGTTTTACTCAACAGGTCGGTTTTCTGAGCGGCGGTAATCAGCAAAAAGTGGTGATCGCCAAGTGGCTTTGTAAAAATTCCAAGATTTTGATGTTCGATGAACCGACTGTAGGAGTTGACGTAGGGGCCAAAGCGGAAATTTACAAACTTTTAGGCCAACTGGTCAATGAGGGTAAAGCATTAATCCTCATTTCGTCTTATTTACCGGAGATTTTGGGAGTCAGCGATCGGATTATGGTTATCTCCGAAGGAAGAGTTAGCGGAATCATCAAACGTGAAGAAGCGGATCAGGAGAAGATATTAAAAATGGCTACCTCGGCCGGTAGAATTGCTTCATAGTTGATTTAGAGCGCAAATCATTATAAACAAGCAAGGGGGTCATAATATGCCGGAACTACCGCAATCAGCGGAAATTCTTACAAACAACAAACAAAGATTCTTGAAGAAACATTTAAAGGGTTCGTGGATACTGCTCTTCGTTCTTGCGGCGTTGTGGATTGTCCTTTCGATAGCGACGCCTACCTTTTTAACGTATAATAATTTGTTTAATCTAGGACGTCAGACGGCCATTAATGGTGTTATTGCATTAGGAATGACGTTTGTCATTGTCACCGGCGGGATCGATATTTCGGTGGGTTCGATCGTAGCCATCTGCTCGTTATTTCTGGCGTTGGTTTTAAAAGCCGGAATGCCGGTGCCTTTGGCCCTTCTTTTAATGATGTTGTTATCAATTCTATTGGGGCTCATTAATGGGATTGTAGTATTTGATGGCAATGTTCCCCCGTTTATCGCCACAATGGGTATGATGATTGTTGCCCGCGGCATCGGCATGGTAATCAGTCAGGCCAGGCTCATTACCGGATTACCGATGGATTTTATTAATTTCGCGCAGGAAGCCCCTCTTGGAATACCCAGTTTGGTAATCGTACTTGGGGTTATGGCGGTTATTAGCGGTGTTATTCTACATAAAACCTCTTTTGGCCGGAGTATATATGCGCTTGGTTCAAGCCGAGAGGCTACCCGGCTTTCCGGAATTAACATCCGGTTTATTACGTATGGAGCTTATGCCATTTGTGCTTTGATGTCAGGTGTTGCCGCAATTTTACTTACTTCAAGGCTTGCTTCTGGTATTCCTACAGCCGGCGAAGGCTATGAGCTTGATGCGATTGCCGCCGCGGTGGTTGGTGGAGCCAGTCTGAACGGCGCTGAAGGAAGTATTATCGGAACGATATTAGGCGCTTTTATTATGTCGTCCCTGCGCAACGGCGGTAATTTGTTAGGCTTGGATCCATTCTATCTGCAAATTGTGATTGGCATATTGCTGGTGGCCACAGTTATTGTGGATCAAATCCAGAAACGCAAATAGACTCGAAGTTACCTATTCGCTATGGAAACAGGGAGCAGTTGGGATGATCCGGATTGTTTGGATCGCCTACTGGGAAATGAATACCGGCAAAGGGGCAGGGTAAGATGGCACAATTGAAACTGGAAAGTCATAAGGTAATGCAATTGGCGCTGGATATGACGGATATCGATACGGCTTTGGAAATTACCGATCAAGTATCGTCTTGCTTTGAAATCCTGGAGGTTGGGACGCCGCTGATTCTTTCCGAAGGCGTCCGGGGGATTGAAATTTTGCGGGCCAGGTATCCCCGGAAAACTATCTTGGCCGATATGAAAATTGCGGATGCCGGGGATTATGAAGCGACTATTGCTTATCAGGCCGGGGCCGATCTTGTTACCGTGCTGGGGGTGGTTGATTTTCGAACCATCCAGGGGGCGGTTGCTGCGGGAAAACGGATGGACCGGGGAGTCTGCGTTGATACTTTAAATATGAATTATTCTGCCGATTTCATGGTTCAGCTTGAAAAGCTAGGGGTAGCTTGCGTTTTATTCCATGCTGCAACCGATGGGGTTTATCGCGCAACAACGTTAACGGACCGGATTTCCGAGGCAGCGAAGATTTCCGATATACCGTTGGCGATTGCCGGAGGAATCACCCCCCAAAATATTAGCTCGCTCATGAACTCAGGTGCAACGATTTTTGTAATCGGCTCCAGTGTGACGCAATCTTCCGATCCGCTACAAACAGCACAAATCATAAGGAATCAATTATTGGGGCGGTGAAGGCGATGCATGGTGTTCTTGAATATGCTAAAGAAATCAATGAAACGCTTGCAAAAATAATTGGTACGACGGATGAGAGCGCATTCCAACAACTCACCAGCGAGATTGGGAAGGCAAACCGGGTATTTGTTTATGGCAAAGGACGCAGCGGTATCGTAATGCGAATGTTTGCCATGCGGCTGATGCATCTGGGTCTAACGGCTTACGTTGTCGATGAAACAACCACCCCTGCCGTTGCAAAAAATGATTTACTTCTTATTGCTTCCGGCTCCGGAAAAACCGGAGCCTGTCAGCATATTGCCCGGTTGGCCAAAGATGCCGGGGCGTCTGTCGGGCTTATTACAGCAACTTCGGGAAGCGCAATCGCCCAAAACTCGGATTTTACGGTAGTGTTACCCGTCGGAACGGTTGTGTTTCAATCCACGGCAAGTCGACAATTTGGCGGGACTTACTTTGAACAGGCGTTGTTAATTGGTCTGGATGCCGTGATCGCATATTTGCGCGAGATGTCCGGAGTATCTTTTGAATTCATGCAATCCAGACACAGTAATTTGGAATGAAGCATTTAATTTCGACAGCCGGATGATTGAGGAGGGAATCGGATGAAAAAAATCGGCACATTTAATGCCGGCCTTTCAACGGCAATTGCCAATATGGGTCATCGGGATGAAATGACGGTTTGTGATCCGGGCTTTCCAATACCCAAAGGACCGTACCGGATTGATTTGGCCCTCAGCCGCAATATACCCCGTCTCTTGGATGTACTAGCGGTTCTTTCGGAAGAAATGACGATTGAAAAGGTTATTGCAGCTACGGAAGTTCAAAAAGCAAGTCCTCAAGTTCTGGAGTGGATTCAGCGCTGTTTCCCCGAGGCCGAGTTGATGTTTTTACCCCACTGGGACTTGCATAAACGCAGTTTTCATTCCAAATGCATCGTACGTACCGGGGAAATTACTTCTTATTCAAGCATCATCCTGGTCTCAGGCGCTAAAGGAGTCTTTTATTAGGCTAAATTTCTATTCGATCAAAAAAAGGGGTGTTTGCCATGAAGAAACAAGGGATATTAAATGAACAACTTTCCGCCTTGATAGCAGCCACCGGGCATACCGACCTGATCGGAATCACCGATGCCGGCCTGCCGATTCCGCCAGAAGTAGAAAAAGTTGATCTGGCGATATTGCCTAATTTCCCCCGTTTCCTTGACGTTTTGAAGGCGATAATCGCCGAACTTTCGGTTGAGAAAATCATTTTGGCCGAAGAAACGGAAAAAGTAAGTCCGGAAATGTACCGGAGCATTATCGAACTTTTCCCGGGAATTCTGGTGGAGACTATGCCTTATGTGGATTTTAAACGGAAAACCAAAGAAGCCCGGGGATTAGTCCGTTCCGGAGAATTTACCTCCTATGCCAATATTCTTTTGGTTGCCGGAGTGATGTATTGATGGATTAAGGAGGGGGAGAGCATGAAAAATTCCATTCCCACCATTACCGTAGTGGGAAGTTATGTCACGGATTTAATGTGCCGCACTCCGAAGATGCCTGTGCCCGGTGAAACGGTATTTGCCGGTCCTTTTAAGATGGGTCCGGGTGGAAAAGGATCCAATCAAGCGGTAGCCGCTAAACGTGCCGGTGCTGATGTAACTCTGATTACAAAACTAGGTCGCGATGTCCTTGGTGAGTATGCCTTTAAAAATATTGCCGCCGAAGGAATTAAGACTGATTTTATTTATTTTGATGATAAACTGGCGACTGGAGCGGCCCTAATCATTGTGGATGCTTCCGGGCAAAACATGATTGCCGTATCCACAGAAGCCTGCGAGACGCTTTCAACTCAAGAAGCCCTGGATGCCAAGGCGAGGATTCAAAGTTCGGATGTACTTTTGACCCAATATGAAGGGAGTCTGGAGGGAATGGCCGCAGCAATCCAGATTGCCAAATCCTCCGGGGTAAAAATAATTTTAAATCCGGCTCCGGCCCGTCCCATTGATCCTGAACTATTAAAAAGCGTAAATATCATAACACCCAATGAAAGCGAAGCCCAGTCGTTAACCGGTATTAGGATTGTCGATCCGCAATCGGCGGGGGAAGCTGCCCAAAAGATTCATGCCATGGGGCCCGGGATTGTTATTGTTACGTTGGGTAAGACCGGGGTTTTGGTATATGCGGATCAATCAATGACCCTGGTTCCTTCCATTGAAGTGGAAACCGTGGATACGACGGGGGCAGGGGATGCTTTCAGCGGCGGATTGGCGGCGGCAATTGCCGAAGGGAAAGATATCTTGCAGGCTGTTAAGTTTGCTACATGTACGGCGGCTCTTTCCGTAACCAAAGTTGGGACCGCTCCTTCCATGCCTTTCCGGAATGAAATCGAAGCACTTATAAAAAAAGCAAGCAATCAGCAGTTGCTATAAATTGTTTGAAATCAAGGAAATTCATATTGAAAGTCTTTTAAGTACCCGGCATAAAGGAGGCCCCATGGAAAAGCAATATATTCTGGCCCATGATTTGGGGACCAGCGGCAATAAAGTAACTTTATACGATCTGAACGGCCGGCTTCTGGCAAGTTCATTTTATGAATACCAGACATTTTATCCCAAAACCAATTGGGTCGAACAGGATCCTGCCGACTGGTGGAAAGCAGTCTGTATTTCTACTAAAAATCTGATTGAGGAAGCCGGCATTTCAAAATCGGATATCCTGTGTATCAGTTTCAGCGCGCAAATGATGGGATGCTTGCCTGTGGATAAAGAAGGCAATCCATTACGTAAGACGATTATCTGGGCCGATCTCCGCAGTGTAAAGCAAGCTGCCTTTATGGAAGAAGCTGCGGGGATGAAAAATGTCTATCAAATTACTGGGCACCGGATTAGCCCGGCCTATTCCGCAGCTAAAATTTTATGGGTTAAAGATAACCAACCGGAAATATACAATAAAACATATAAGATCCTTCATGCGAAAGATTACCTTATCTATAAACTGACCGGCAAATTTGTAACCGATTATTCCGATGCCTCCGGCATGAATTTACTTGACCTTGAACATAAAAACTGGTCTGAATCCATTTTAAATGCAATCGGATTGAAGAAGGATATTTTACCGGAATTGCATCCTTCAACCGATATTGCCGGTGGGGTTACCCAAGAAGCCGCATCTGAGGTAGGATTACTGGAGGGGACGCCGGTGGTCATCGGCGGGGGAGATGGTAGTTGCGCCGCTACAGGCGCCGGTGTGGTTGAAAAAGGATCGGCTTACAATGTAATCGGTTCATCTTCCTGGATTGCCTTGGCTACGGAAAATCCCATTTTTGATCCGGAAATGCGGACTTTTAATTGGGTCCATCTGGATGAAAATTTGTTTTCGCCTTGCGGGACCATGCAAAGCGCCGGTTATTCCTATAGCTGGCTAAAAAATACTCTTTGCGGACTTGAAATCAATCAGGCGAAGGCCGAGAATATCAGCCCCTATGAGATCATCAATCAACTCATTGAAAAGTCAAAACCCGGGGCCAATCATTTGCTATTCCTCCCTTATTTGCTGGGAGAGAGGAGCCCGCGTTGGAATCCGGACGCCAAGGGCGCTTTTTTGGGGTTAAAAGTTACCACCACCAAGGAAGAGATCTATCGGTCGGTTCTGGAAGGGGTTACTTTTAATTTAAAAATCATTCTGGATATATTTAATCAATTCAATCCCATTGATGAAGTGATCGTTATTGGCGGTGGAGCCCGCAGTAAAACCTGGCTGCAGATTTTGGCGGATATCTGGCAGAAACCGGTTTTGGTGCCCCGATTTTTAGAAGAAGCCACTTCCATGGGGGCCGCAATTTGCGGCGGAGTCGGTATCGGGGCATTTAAAGATTTTAAGGTCATCAAGGAATTTAATCAAGTCATCCAAACGATTGAACCCCGCCCGGAATATCAGGAAATGTACGGCCAATTGTTTGAGGTTTTTAACCGGGCATATGAAGCTTTAGTGCCGGTTTATGCCGATTTGGCCAAATTGGAAGTTTGAGGAGGATTGGCGATGAGTATCCAAGAGAATGTAAAAGGCTTTCAACACCTCGGGTTACCGGTTTTCGACATCGAAGCAAGTAAAAAATGGTATTGTGAGAATCTGGGGTTCGAACTAATCCATGAGACCAAGCTCCCCGAAGGCAGTGGCGAGACAAAGGTTGCATTTCTTAAGTTGAATGACTTTGTACTGGAGATGTATCAGCCGGATAAGGTTCAGCTTGACGAAATTAAAAAACGTGGACACGGTCATATTGATCATCTTGCTTTTGATGTTGACGATATTGAAGCGGTGGCCCAAAAGTTGAAAAAAGCCGGAATAAAGACAATTGAGGGAAGTCCGAAGTATTTGCCGTTCTGGAAGGATGGAGTTGAGTTCTTCAATGTTCTGGGCCCAAATAACGAAAAAATTGAATTTTGTCAAAAGCTGAAGCGATAGGACCCATAACGGCCGGCAGGCCGGTAAGGTTCAAGGGAATCATTCATGCAAAGCGGAAGTCCCAGGCAATAGGGTGGTTGTAAAACTACAGGGATGAAGAGGGTGTTTCAATGGAGTACGGTTATTTTGGGAGTACCGGATTAAAATTGAGCAGGATAGTACTGGGTACCCAAACTTTTGGATGGAATGTCGAAGAAAAAGAGGCCTTCAAGATTTTGGATTGCTATGTCGATCAAGGAGGCAATTATCTGGACGTAGCCGATAGTTATAACGAAGGAGCTTCCGAAATAATCCTTGGGAATTGGCTTAACGAGTCAAAAAAACGCCAGCAAATCGTTGTGGGCACCAAGGTATTCTTTGCAACCGGAAACGGGCCCAATGATTCCGGCTCGAGCAGGACTCATATTATGAATTCGGTAACGAGGAGCCTTGAAAGACTTCATACTGATTCCATTGATTTGTACCAGGTTCATTGTTATGATCAAATGACCCCCATCGAAGAAGTCATTCTTACATTGGATCATCTTGTTCAGCAAGGTAAAATCAGGCACTATGGGGTGTCGAACTTTACCCCTTCGAAAGTTATGAAAGGGATCATGCATGCCAAAGGATTTGGCAAAGCGGTAATTTCTTCTCTTCAGCTTGAATACAGCCTGCTGGTCCGAAGTCCCGAATGGGAATTGTTGCCGTTATGCGAGGAAGAAAATCTGGGGGTTCTCGCCTGGTCTGCGCTTGGTGGAGGATGGCTCACCGGAAAATATAGACGGGACAAGGAAATACCCAAGGATAGCCGCGCCGGTGCCGGCGATCGCTGGGATGATACCGAAGAACAGCGTGGTGGCGAAAGAACCTTTAAAATAATTGATCAGCTGGTAGAGATTGCGGCGAGAGTTGAAAAGCCGGTGTCACAGGTGGCTTTGAACTGGATTTTGAATAAGCGGTCGCCTTTGATTTTCCCTTTAACCGGGGCGCGAACCATTGAACAGTTGAAGGGAAATCTTGAGGCTGTCGACTGGAAGCTGTCGAAAGAAGATGAAAAGTTGCTGGATGAGGTTTCGGATACCGGAATCCCTTCTCCATATAATTTTATCAACAGGTATACCCGCTATGCAGAAAATACTATGGAATAGTATTCATATACGCCTGATAAACCAGGTCTCGAAAAGAACTAGTCATCCGGGGCCTGGAAGTTTGCTAAGTTGCATTGATTAAAAATACACCCTGGCATAAAAATTGGGGTGAGTTATTGACTATTATCCGTGTTGCGCTAAAGACTTCCTTTACCAGCAGTTCCTGCTTCTTGAAGGCGTTGGCCATACCCACCGTGATATTGGCGTTGCGCTCATCCTGGAGCCGAAAGAGATCGGCGTAAGATCCGATTAATTCCTCGATGAACTCCGCCGGTAACCCCAGGCGACTATCTCCGTGTCCAGACCTTCACTCCGTCAGAAATTGCTTAATCTTATTGAGTCCGAAAAGAAAAATTACGCTTTACCATTACGACTTAACCTTATTGTTTTGGACCTCCTTTTTTAGGATTAAAAAAACTACGCAAGTTGAAATGGAATCAACAAATTTTGGGTTGAGGAAGTTTCAAAACATTTTAAAGGAAGACGTTGTTTTTGAAGCGAATTATAACTAAAACCTTTCGGCTGAAAGGAGGAATTTTTACGGAACCCATAAGGATTTTATTGGCGGATGATCAAAAGCTTTTCCGGGAAAGTTTGGGGTCCATATTGGAGATGCGCAATCCAAACCTGAGAGTTATTGCTCAAGCAAGCAATGGGGAGGAATGTTTAAAGCTTGCCATCCAGTATCTTCCCGATATTATATTGATGGATGTACGGATGCCGGTTATGGACGGGGTTGAATGTTCCAGGAAGGTCCGGGAGAGTTGTCCGCAGTGCAAAATCATTATGTTGACAACTTTTAGCGATGATGAGTATGTGTTTGAGGCTCTGAAATTAGGCGTTGCAGGGTATCTTTTGAAAGATATTCAACCCAATGAAGTAGAATCAGCCATTTTAACGGTTTATAACGGCGGGGTATTAATGGCTTCCGACGTGGCTGCGAAGCTGATTCATAAATTGAATACAATACCGGAGCCAACAGAACCAATCACCATGAATACAAATATTCAAAAGTTATTAACGCCCAGAGAGTTTGATGTTTTTCGGTTATTGGCGTTGGGACATGATAATAAAGTGATTGCCGAGAAGCTATGCTTGACTGAAGGTACGGTACGTAATCATGTGAGTAACATTTATAGCAAACTTGATTTGAAAGACCGGGTTCAGGTTGTAAAATATGCGATAGAGCACGGGGTTATTTAAATTTACAGCAGGGGGAACCTATAGTGCGATCTTCGTACATTATTCACACCGGGACGATCGTTCTTAGTCTGTTGATTCACGGTTTAGCGTGGAATCTTTATTTGCTAAATAAACCGATTGGAGTCCCTCCGTACTGGGAAACGCAATTTTTGACCATCTTACTGATCTCGGCTTGTTTGGTTGTTTTGATTCATTTATTGACGATCCATTGGCTTAAGATCCTGGGCTTTGTTTTACGGAGTTTTTTAGCTTTAATCGTTATGAATTCAATGCCTGAACAAATGCCAATTTATGCTCCTTTAATTGCAGTGATTTTATTCGAGATATTTTTAGTCTCATCCCCCTGGATTGGAATGAGTTCCTCGCTATTTTTAATTTCCTTAATGACTTGGGAAAGATGTTTAACGAATCAAACTTGGGGTTATTTCCATGCCGGCCCCAGAATTACGGATTTTGTTCTTCCGTGGGGCGAATGTGTTATTGCGATAATCGGTGGTATTTTGATCAGGGGATTATTAGACCAAGTCACTCAGCTTTCCATTCAAGTTGAGCAATTTCATCAATCCAATATCCGTCTGGTTGAAGCCAATTTAGGGCTCCAGGATTATACGGTACGCCACCAACGGGAAAGTATTATGAATGAAAGAAACCGGATATCCCGTGAGATCCATGATTCTGTGGGATATATGTTGACAAATCTGATAGCAGTGCTTGATTATACCCGGGAGTTAATTATTGCCGGCAAGGATCAAGCTTTAGATAAGTTGGATAGCGGGAGAGAACAAGCCAGAGAGGCTTTAGCGGAAGTAAGAAGGGCGGTCAGGGCCCTGCGTCCTCCGATCGAAGTCAGTCATCTTCAGGCGATTTCAGCCTTGATTACTGCTTTCTCAGAAGTAACCAAAATTGAAGTTTCGGTTCATATGTCTGATTTGCCGGATAGTTTAACGGAAAAGATCGATTGGTTAATTTATCGGGTCATTCAGGAAGCGTTAACCAATACCTTTCGCCACGGACAAGCCAATCACGTATTTATCAATGTTCATCAGAAAAATAAATTAATAAGCATTACGGTCAGGGACAACGGATTAGGCACATCCAATATTAAGTTGGGTTGTGGATTGACCGGCATCCAGGAGCGGGTAAAAGATTTGGGAGGGAGATTTGAGGTTGAGTCTGCGCCAAGTCAGGGTTTTGCCATCAAAATCTTAATTCCCTGGACTAAGGAAGAATAGAAGTCATTGAATTCAGACATTTATATGAACCAATCCCCAACCAGAGATGTGGCTGAAAATTATCGGACCCATGACAATTGTCATGGGTTTGTTTGTTAGGTGATGACGATGGTTTTTCAGTGTTTCCAGAGTATCTAAAATAAAATTCTTGTTTCGATTACCTGACCCATGACATTGATCACAATTGTAACCAATAGTTTACTAAAAATTCATGACAGTTATCAGCAGCGGTAAATCTTGTTTAGCTGGTATAATTAATTATAGAGCATCTGGATTAATTGTTAAATATAATACATCCAGTAAGCTGGGGAGGTGATTGTAGAGTCGATAATTGTTGGAATTGTCGATTGCTATATCAAGTTTGTCGCTACGAAATAATATTAGGGGAGGAAGTATGATGTCAAGAATGAAGAAATTTGTGTCTTGTTTTTTACTGTTCGGACTGGTTGCCGCAATGGTTTGCGGTTTAAGTACAGTTAATGCGGCGAAACAAATTACCTTGACAATCTGGGACTTCAAGTATGCCGACCCGGGCATGCACGCAGTGATGGTAAAAATAGACGACATGTTTATGAAAAAATATCCCAATGTTAAGGTGAATCATGTAGCCCAACCGAATGATCAATATTATCAACAATTGCGCGCGGCTGCCCAAGTTAATCAAGGGCCGGATGTAGCCTTGATGCATGGCGCAAGAGGCGACGTGTACGAACTGGATCAGTTTGAAGTTCGACTGGACAAGTATATCAAATCCTGGCGCAAAGAAATTCCTGAGGACAGTTGGAAAGTCGCTGCCACCAACCGGGACTTTAAAAAAGGCATCAAATTAATCCCCATGACTTCCCAGGGTTTCGGTTTTTATTACAATAAAGCTTACTTCAAAAAGGTCGGCCTTGACCCCAATGCGCCTCCGAAAGATTGGAATTCGTTCCTGTCTGCTTGTGAGAAGTTAAAAGCTGCCGGTATTGTTCCGATTACCGGTGGACTGAGGGATTATACCGCTAACTTTATGTTCCGTTGTTTAGCTGCCAATATTTACGGTAAAGATGTTGCCGGTTTAAAAACCGGAAAAGAAGGCTTTGCCAAAAATGCCGCTTTCAAAAAAGCAGCTGAGATGATGGTGGAATTAAAAAATAAAGGTTATTTTGATCCCAATGCCGGTTCCATTCCTTACTTTATGGATGCCATCAATATGTTTGCTGCGGGTAAAGGCGCTATTTCCGTAGGCTTGCTCTCGGATGTCGCCAACTGGAGACAATTCAGCGATGCTCTCGGTAAAGATAATATCGGCTATTTCCCATCCATCAACTTTGCGGAAGCTAAGAACAAGGATATGCAATCATTTCAACCCGTTGGTATTGGCTATGCGGTTATGACTTGGTCCAAATACCAAGATCTGGCGGCGAAATACGCTGAGTTTTATGCCCGGGGCGAAGGGGCTCAAACCTTTGTCGCAGGTACCGGTGGATTATCTCCGAATACCAGTCTGGATACTGCAGCTTTAGGATATCCGGTTTTAAAAGATATCAGCGGTTATCTGAAAAAGAATATTTCCGAAGATTACCAAACCTGGTTTATCGGTTCTTTTGAAGATGATTTTAATGCCGTTTCCCAAAAATTATTGATAACCGGAGAAATCACTCCTGACAAATTTGTTCAGGAAGTTGAAAAAGTTGCATCGCAACACAGATAAAATATCATTGTAAGGTAGTTTCCTGCCGCTTTCATTCTCGTAACGGGGATGAAAGCGGCCCCTAAATCCGCAACCATGTCTTTTATTAAGGAGTTTGATGGCTTTGAAAAAAACGAACTTGCAAACTCAAGAAAAATGGGATGCTTATTGGTTAATTACACCATTGATGCTTCTTATCTCGGTATTCATCCTTTTCCCGGCGATTTCCAATTTTTATTACAGTTTTACCAATTGGAAGGGTTTCGGTTTGGTTAATTGGATTGGATTTGATAATTTTAGCACCATGTTGCAAGATGATAAATTTTGGCAGTCGATTCAAAATACCTTGTTATTAATTCTGTTCATCCCGGGAGGCGTTTTTATACCCTTATGTTTGGCGGCGTTGTTACGGGGCGGTCTTAAAGGCTGGAAATTTTTTCGATCCGTTATCTATTTACCCAACGTTCTTGGTTATGTAATCTTGGGAATGATCTTCAACCTTTTTTTACGATCCAATGGCCCTTTGAACGGCTTATTGCAAATGGCCGGCCTTCATTCCTGGGCGCTCGATTGGCTGAATCGTCCCATTTTAGCGATAGTATCATTAGGATTTGTCTATGGTATTTTAATGCGAGTCGGGTTTGGCACTATTTATTTTTTAGCGGCTATGGGTGGAATTGATGAGCAATTGTATGAAGCGGCCCGGATTGACGGAGCCGGTTGGTGGACCACCTTCTGGAAGATTACCTTGCCATCGATCCGGTTTAATATTGAATTTTTGATTGTGATGTCGGTGATTGAAAACGTAGCCCGCGCCTTTTCGTTTATTTATACCTTTAGCCATGGCGGACCCGGATACAGTACTTGTACCTTGGAATATGGGCTTTATAACCTTGGTTTTATCAACGGGAAAATGGGGTACGCCAGCGCCTGGGCGGTAGTTCTCTTCTTTATCTGCGCAATTATCGCTGTCATGCAAATTCGATTAATGAGGCGGCCTGAAAATGAATAAAAATGTAAAGTTGATCATTTATATTGTATTAATAGTTACTGCGATTTTATCGATATACCCACTTTATCACGTATTGATAACCAGCTTTAAACAAGTCAACGAATATCTCGACAACCGGGTCATGCCACCGGCCCATTGGATCATCGATAACTATAAACTGGCAATCGATCAGAATTTGCTCTTTTATTTCAAAAATAATTTTATCCTGATTCCGGCGGCAATGTTTTTTTACTTATTTGTTTGTATTACCGCAGGCTTTGCATTCGGGCGGTTGCAATTTCGATTCCGACTCCCTCTATTTTTAATGGTGCTTTTTTTAATGATCTTCCCGCAGATGCTGTTATCGATGCAAATCTTTCAATTATGCGCCAAGTTTCATTTAACCAATACGTATTGGGGCGTTATTCTGGTTTGGACAGCCTATTTTGCCCCGTTCGGTACCTATATCATGTCTACTTATTTTAATACATTGCCTTATGAAATCATCGAATCCGCCCGTATCGACGGCGCAAGCACATGGGGCATATTAACCCGGATTGCTACTCCCATGGCAATGCCGATGATGGGGATCTTAATCATTATTGGTTTTCAGTCCATGTGGAATGAATTGCCGTTTTCCTTGTTATTGCTTCAAAAAATGGAGATGCGCACCGTGACTATAGGTATCGCCATGATTCAAGGTCAATACGGCATTCCGGATACCATTCAATCGGCAGTAATTATGATAGCTGCAGTCATACCCATGTTAGTTTTTGTATTTTTCCAAAAATACATTGCCACGGGTACATTTTCCGGTGCCCTAAAAGGTTGATATCTATGGATTTAACTTTCATTGAAGATTTTTAACTGGCATGTTTTTTTGCAAAGATCTGCCAGTTATATAATACAAGATCGAATTTTTTCGAAGAACAATATACATGATACTTTCCAATTTAAAATGAATAACGCAAGTGCGCGAAGTCAAGATTGATACGTTCCAATACTTTTTTTAGATACGGAGAGAAGTATGAATACTTATGACATTACCTTTTTAGGACATATGTGCTTTGATGAAATAACCCCTTATCAAGGAGAAACGAAAGTTTCTCCCGGAAGCGCCGTTTTATGCGGGGCAATGGTGGCGGCCAGGGTTGGCAAGAAAGTCGCAGTGGTTACCAAGATGGCCGAGAAAGATCAGGAAATCCTTATCCCCATGCAAAAATTGAATATCGATACATGCGTCATCCCGACTGCGGAGACCACTTTTGCCGTCGTCATCCATCCCACAGCCAACGTCGATGAGCGGCGTCTGATGATCCGAAAAAGCGCCGGACTATTTAAACTGGCAGAATTTCCTTCATTAAAAACTAAGTATCTGCATTTAGCCGGAATTTCCGATCAGGAATTCGATATGGACTTGATTTTGGGTTTAAAAGCCAAAGGGTATGACCTATCCGCCGATATGCAGAGCTTTGTCCGGCAAGTGGATCCGGTAACCCGCGAAATCGCTTTCAAAGACGTCCCCGGGAAACAGGCGATCGTCAAAGCAATGAGCAAGGTGAAATTGGATGTGGTGGAGGCCAAGGTTCTTACCGGAACCGATGATCTTGAAAAAGCCGCTATTCTATTTGAAAGTTGGGGTTGCCCGGAGACCGTCATTACCCAGGCGGAGGGCGTTTTGGCCCGAGTGAACGGCAAGACCTATTACGAAAAGTTTTCCAATCGTAGCGTCGTTGGGCGCACCGGACGGGGCGACACCACGTTTGCCGCCTATTTATCCTGGCGGATGGAGCATGATGTAGCCGAATCGCTAAAATTCGCCGCGGCTTTGGTCTCCATCAAAATGGAAACGCCGGGACCGTTTCAGGGAACGCTCCAGGACGTCTATGACCGAGTGAAAAAATACCATTTGAATTAAGTGTTTGGCTTAGAAAAGCGAATTTCATCATAGAATTTTTAGGAGGATGTCGAAGATGCATCTATTTAAAACTTCCGAAAAATATTTTAAGGTTGACTCTTGGTTGGTGGTTGAGGAAGGGTTTGATCCGGCCAAAGCCAGACTGGCGGAGTCCATTTTTTCGGTGGCCAATGAATTTATGTGTGTCCGGGGATATTTCGAAGAAGGCTATTCCGGGGATCACCTACAGGGCAGTTATTTCAGCCAGTTGTACGATATGATGGACATTAAGTATCCTCAAAAGTTCAAAGGCTTCATCACCGAAGGCGCCACCATGATTAATGCCGTTGATTGGCTATACACCCGGATTAACCTCGACGGCGAAGAGCTGGATTTGGCCAAGGTGAAGTTTTCAGACTTTAAGAGAACCCTCGATTTGCGTACCGCCACCTTAAAACGGGAATTTGTTTGGACCACTTCCAAAAACAAACAATTGCGGATTACGTTTATGCGGTTCACCGATATGGTAAATACGGCCCTGGGCTGTCAGAAAGTCATTTTTGAACCGTTGAATTTTTCCGGAGAGATCCAGATCTGTTCCGGTTTGGACTTTGATACCATTTATGAACTGGCGGCGGGATGGGATCAAACCCAAGGGACCGGTTCCAGTTCCGAAAAGAATAGTGATTTGAATTTTTGGACCTGTGAGAGAAAAGAGAAGGTCGGCGATGTTTTTGCCATTCAGGCACGCACCCGGCGTAGCGGGATTCAATTATTTTCCGGTTTCAGGCTGGACTCCAACCAGGCTATCCAAATGGAAACCGTGGAACGGGAAAAGTTCATCGGGGCCGAGTTTACCTTGAAGCTTACCCAAAACCAAGCCGCTTCCTTTGAAAAGATCGCGGTCAATCATTGGGAACAGACAAGCAGTACGGAGCAAGTCTGGACGGGCGGTCTTAACCTGATCCAAAAATATAGCACCACAACCTATGAACAGGAATTAACCAAACATAACAATAGTTGGATTGATTTCTGGCGGCGGATGGATGTTGAAATTGGTGGAGATCCCGAGTTGCAACAGGGAGTCAGATATTCCTTGTATGCAATGTATATCAATTATCATGGGGAGAGCGACCGGCGCAATGTTATTTGCAAGCTCGGCGGTGAAGTATACAATGGCGTGAACTTCTGGGATACCGAAATTTATTGTCACCGGATGTATATGTTCCTAAACCCGGAGATTGCCCGGAAACTGTTGATGTACCGTTATCATTATCTTCCCAAGGCTCTGGAAAACGCCAAGCGGGTTGATCTGGAAGGCGCCCGCTATCCCTTCGCCACCATTACCGGGGTTGAAGAGATGGGCACCTGGCAGCATGTTGAGCTTGAAATCCACCAGAATGAAGCGATATATTATGCAATCTGGCATTATGACAAAGTCTGCAAAGATAAAAAATTCCTTTACCATGAAGGAATCGAAATGCTGCTGCAAATGTGCCGTTGTATGGCCAGCTGGGGCGGATGGAGCCCCAAAAAAGGCGACTTCGGATTTTATGGGGTCATGGGTCCGGACGAGTTCCATATGATGGTCAATCACAACTGCTACACCAATTATCTTGGGAAAAAGATGTTCAACTATACCCTGGAAGTACTGGAGGAAATGAAACAAAAAGCTCCGGAACTTTATGAGCAGGCCGTAAAGAAAGTGCAACTATCCCCGGAAGAAACCGCGGAATGGAAGCGTATGGCCGATAAAATGCGGATTTTGAAGGACGAGGAAACGGGTATTTATGAGCAACATGACGGTTACTTTGATTTGCCCCATGTGGATGTTAAAAATATTCCAATGTCGGAGGTTCCCATCTATAAGCATTGGGCTTATATTAAAATTTTCCGTTTCAATATGGTTAAGCAGCCGGATTTTCTGAACTTACCCTACTTCTTCAGCCAGGACTTTACCATGGAGGAGAAAAAAGTTAATTATGAATTTTATGAAGCCCGGACTTCCCATGAATCGTCCTTATCTCCTTCCTTGCATGCGATTTTGGCGGCTGAGTTAGGGAAATTGGATGAAGCCTATAACTTTTTGGCTTATGCCGCCCGGTTGGATCTGGATAATTATAACCGCAACACGGAACAGGGGATCCATTCGTCATCGGCGGCCGGGGTCTGGGCCGGTATGGTATCTGGTTTTGGGGGACTAAGAACCGATGCCGATGTGCTGATATTGAATCCCACCTTACCCCAACAATGGCAGTCATTCCGGTTTAAAATTACCTATGCCGGGTCATTGCTGGAAGTATTGGTTACCAAAGCGGAAGCCGTTTTTAAGGTTCTTGAAGGAGATGCCGTTGTTCTTGATGTTTACGGGGAAAAGGTAAACATTACGGCAGAAGGTGTAACCATCAAAAGAAAATAAAGAAGTCAGCCATCTTGTTTCTTGGAGTAATGGAGGATAATCTGAATGATTCAAGTCGATCGGGACCGTAATATTTGGGTATTGGAATGTGTGAATACAGCGTATGGGATTGGATTAACTCCGCAAGGCGCCCTGGCTCATATTTATTTTGGAGAAAAATTGCCTTATCTTTCGGATTACCCGGATACGACCACTGAGGCGTGCTACCCCTTTACTTTTGGAAACGATATCTATGCCGAGGAATATCCGGCATGGTCCGGGGCGAAATATTCAGAACCGTGCCTGAAACTAACTTATCATGATCAAGTCAGGGATGCTGTTTTAAAATATCATCGTTATACTATCGAACAGGATAGGCTGGTATTGTATCTCAAAGATAGTTATTATCCTTTGGAAGTAAAGCTGACCTATTCATTAATCACCCATTGCGACATGATTGAAAGAACGGCGGAGATTATGAATAAAGGTGATCGTGAGATAATTCTGGAAGAGGCGCTCACCGGTGCAATGTATCTTCCAAAGGATAAAAATTACCGGCTTACTTATTTAACCGGGAAATGGGCCGGAGAAACTCAAATCGATCAAGTGATGCTTCCCGATACCAAAATGATACTGGAAAGCAGAAGGGGTACCACCAGCCACTTTGCAAATCCTTTCTACGCATTGGATAAAAACGGCCAAGCAACGGAAGATACCGGTGAAATTTACTTTGGCGCTTTGGCTTACAGTGGTAACTGGAAGATCGTGATTGAAAAAGATAAGTTCAATTTGGTTAAAATCAGCGCCGGAATTCAAGACTTCGATTTTTGCTGGGTTTTAAAACCCGGGGCCAACTTTTTGACGCCGAAATTTATCCTTGGGTACTCCAGTAGCGGTTTTGGATCGGTTAGTCGAAACATGCATCGCTATCAACTTCAATATGTTCTTCCGGAACCCGGGCGGAATCAAATCCGAAAAGTGCTTTATAACTCCTGGGAAGCCACTTATTTTGATGTCAATGAGGAGCAACAAGGTAAGCTGGCTGAAATCGCCGCCGGAATTGGGGTTGAATTATTTGTGATGGATGATGGATGGTTCGGCAGCCGTAATCATGACCGGGCAGGCCTCGGAGACTGGTATGTTAATCCGAAAAAATTTCCTCAAGGCTTGAAAGGGCTTATTGATAAAGTAAACAGTCTGGGGATGGATTTTGGCCTCTGGGTGGAGCCGGAGATGGTTAATCCGGACAGCAATTTATACCGCGCTCATCCTGACTGGGTCTATCATTTCCAAACCCGTGAAAATACCGAGATACGGCAGCAACTGATTTTAAATATAGCCAGGGAAGATGTCAGGCGGTATATCGATGGTTTTCTTGACAAACTGCTTTCCGAAAACAATATTCGGTTTATTAAATGGGATATGAACCGCAATTTCAGCGAACCCGGCTTTCCATCCGCTCCGGCCGGAGAACAAAGGGAAATTTGGGTCCGTCATATCCGGGGAGTCTATGAAATTGTCTCCGAGTTGCGCCGTAAACACCCGGAGGTGATCTTTCAATCTTGTTCCGGCGGGGGCGGCCGGGTTGACTTGGGAATATTGCAATACTTTGACCAGGTTTGGACCAGCGACAACACCGATGCTTTTGACCGCCTCTTTATCCAGGAAGGATTTTCCTACCCTTACTGCGCCAAAATCATGGAAGCCTGGGTAACCAATGGATTAAATTGGGTCAATCACCGGAGATTGCCTCTTAAATACCGGTTTCATTCAGCCATGATGGGTAATCTCGGTATCGGAGACAATTTGTTCGATTGGACGAATGCCGAGAAAGATGAGGCCCGGCAATTTATCGGGCTATATAAAGATATTCGGAATATCGTCCAACATGGAAGGCAATATCGCTTATTATCCCCTAAAGCTTGCCGTTTAGCGGCTCTGATGTATGTCAATGAATCCCAAACGGAAGCGGTTTTGTTCGCCTTTCTTCATTCTAATCATTTTGGGGATGAATTGCCGCGGATTTATTTAAAAGGATTGAAAGAGAATGCCCTTTATGAGTTGGAAGGAAAAGATCTTGTGTTAAGCGGTAAAGCTTTAATGAAGCTGGGAATCCGGCTTGAATTGAATGGAGACTTTGATAGTGAAGTGGTTCGGATCCGGGTGAAGGAGGAACTCAATTCATGAGTTTTGTTAAAATGAAGAAAGGAATCCGACTCTGATACACAACGCCCAATAGTTTGTTTAACAGCATCCATTGATCATCCTACAATCCTGTGTGAATTCATGTCTACCCCCTAAGATAAACCACCCTTTCACCAGCTACAACATAGATTATACCCCTTGATACAGTTTGCGCTTGATAGCCATTGATGACTTTTTGTTCGATTGCGCCGTGCTTAAAAGGCGTTTAGAGGACGGCTAGTCTTTTGATTTTGAACTGGCGGAAGTCGTCCGATAACATCATTCCATATCCCAAAGTAACCAATGGAAGCATTTATTGTCCAAGGGAGGTGATGGTTTCAAGATAACAAAGGAAATGTTTTGCAGGATGTGAAAAATTTGGTGATTAAGGGAGGGTCAATCATGAAAAAAAGAACAATGGTTAAAAAGGGCCTAATAGGGCTGACAGCTTTGATGTTCATCGCATCCATCGCCGCGACCAATCTTTTGTTCACACCCACAGTAAGTGCGGCTACACAGGCTTCTTATTATGTATCACCCACGGGTAGCGACAACAATCCGGGGACTCTTAGCGCGCCTTTTCAAACTATCGCGAAAGCCCGGGATGTGGTACGCACAATCAATAGCGGCATGACTGGAGATATATACATCTATCTAAGAGGCGGTACGTATAGCATCACTAGTACCATTACTTTTGGACCCCCAGACTCGGGATCGAACGGATACAGAATATATTACCAGGCTTATCCGGGCGAAACGCCTGTTTTGAATGGCGCCGTAAAAGTTACAGGATGGACTCAATATAGCGGCAATATATATAAGGCTACCCTGAACCGTGCTACCAAATTACGGAATCTTTATGTGAACGACCAAAGGGCCTTGATGACCAGCAAAACCATTACCGCCCGTGGCGGGTACGGGTCCTATACCATAACCTCCGGACAGGCCGGTTGGGCTTGGACAAGCGGCAGTAAAAGCGATGGGGTTCAGTATAACACCACGGATTTACCGGCTATCTCCAGTAACAAAGATGATCTTGAGATAGTCAACGGCACGACCTGGAATGAAAATATTGTTTGCACCCGGGATGTCATCACATCCAGTAATTATCGGGTATTACTTTTGCAACAGCCTTACGGATCGATAGCTCAGACGCCGGGTTGGGGTGCAGCCTTTACTACCACCGGTACTCATACGATCTACAATGCCTTCGAATTTTTAAATTCTCCGGGTCAATTTTATTTTGACAAGACCAGTAAAACGCTTTACTACTATATTCGTTCCGGTGAAAACATGGCGACGGCCGATGTTGAAGCTCCTGTTGTCGAGAAGCTGATGGATATCGCCGGAACCTCAACCACCAACCGTGTTAAAAACATAACCTTTCAAGGCATTACTTTTGAAAATACCGATTATAGCCTGGTTAATGTTGGAGGGTCTTACGGCAAATCCACCTGTCAAGGGGCAAACGCTTTTATAGCATTTTATAACGACAATTGGCATAACACCAAGTATGCACTGCTGGATACATTACCCGGAATGATCAATGTAAGCAGCAGCGACTCAATCAATTTTATCGGCAACATCGTGAAGCATAGCGGCAATGACGGTATTACCATGGTCAACGATGTTATCAATTCCAATATTACCGGCAACTATATTACGGATATCACCTCAAGCGGCATAACGGTAGGCCATCCGCAACATGTTTATATTGGAGACGGGGGCTCTGGAACTCATGAAAAATACGCTCCCGGCGTAGAAGGTGTTTGTACCAATAATACAATCACCAATAATATGTTGTATAACATAAGCACTGCTCCCGGGTTTGGAGGATGCGCCGCCATCACGGCATATTTTGTAGATACGCTCAAAATCATGTATAACCAAGTTCAATCAACAGCCTATAATGGTATCCATTTGGGGTGGGGCTGGTGTAATTTCTTAGACTCAACGACCTGTAAGAACAACACTATAAGTTATAACCGGATTATTAATCCCTTGACCAGGCTTCATGACAGCGGAGGAATCTATACCATCGGTCAGATGCCGGGGACCAACATTAATCAGAACTATGTCCGCGGGGTTCCTTCGAATTCCACCGGACCAACGTATGGTTTGCACAACGATGAAGGAACTGCCTATATCGTCGAAAATGATAATGTGCTCGATATTGATCCGGGAGTAACCTATACCATTAATTGTGAGGATTATGGGCAGAAACATGATTTAACCATTTTAAGAACCTATGCGACCGTAAATAAAATGGGCAAAAATCCTCCCAATAGTGTCATTGACCCGCCGGTTGCGGTTTCAGATAATGTATGGCCGGTAACACAGTATAATATCTGTTTGAATTCGGGAATTCAAGAAAGTTACCGGAGCCTTATACCGGGTAATCTGCTTTCAACACAGGATTATGTATTTCCGGCAAGTTGTTACCTCGCAGCAGGGACTACCGTAAACATCAGGAGTAGCGGGGATTCCGGAAATACGGCATGGTTTGCCCCGGCAGGAACTACCAGTTTTGTTGAGGGGCCTACTATGACCAAAGCTGCGGGAATTGCGACGTCGATTACCGCTCCGGCTACTTCGGGGACATACAAGTTGTGCATCGTGAATTCATCAGGAACAAAGATAGGTGAGTCTACAGCGCTCCTCAGAGTGAGTGGAGCGGCTTCGCAGATTGAAGCGGAAAAATATACGAGCCAGTCGGGTATTCAAGTCGAAAACTGCAGCGAGGGCGGGCAGGATGTCGGGTATATTGAGAATGGCGACTATGTTGTTTACAACAATATCAATTTGGGTAGCGCAACCACGGGCTTTATGGCTAGAGTAGCCAGCGGCGCCAGCGGAGGCAATATTGAGATCCGGCTTGATAGTATCACCGGCACTTTAATCGGGACTTGTTCGATTGCCGGAACCGGCGGTTGGCAGACTTGGACTACTAAAACCTGCAAAGTCAGCGGAGCAAGCGGGGCCCATAACGTTTATCTGAAATTTACCGGTGGAAGCGGGTATTTATTTAACCTGAACTGGTTCCAATTTACCAGCAACTGATCAATGGGACAATATCGGGATACTTAGTGGAATTGGACTGGCTTACTCCAAATGAGCCAGCCCTTTTCTTATCAATACCAGCAAGGGAGAGGGGGGATTTTTGAGGTTCTCTTTTACGGTTGCCTGGAAACAGTAGCTTAAGAACCTTCTTAACCAGCGTATTCCAGCCTATCCGGTACCAGACTGTAATATAAAAAATATTCTATCAAAAAAAAAAATTACTCATTCCGCCGGAAAATTAATTTCTCTATAATAGAAGTATCAATCCAATATAATAAAGGGATCAATTTAATTTTTAAATGGTAATTCTATCCATAAATGGAATATGCTGATTCATTAGAAAACTCGTTTTAAGTTTACCTCCTTAGTGAATTATACGAAGGCTTGGAACCTTTGCTAAAATATTTTTGACAGGCCTCTCCTCCGTTGGATCCTATTTTTTCCGTCCCGGTAAATCAACCCTATTGGCGACTCACATCGCAAGATTGCTTATCACAAACTAAATGACATTTTCCCCCAATAACTGCCCATGATAATCAAGATCAAATCGAAAGATGTTGAATAAATTCGGAATGTATGAAAACTGATCTTCACAAAGTAATCGTGATAGGAGGTGAGGAGATAAAATTTTCAAGCAATTACCAAGTGTCCGATTTCTAAAGATTAAAAAATCAAAATTAGGGAGGTTTTAGTGATGAAAAAAAGTTCTAAACTGATTGTAGCGATTTTTTCCATCGTGGTAATGGCATGGTTTGCCATTCCTATATTTGCGGATTACCCGCTTTTAACCACGATAAACTACCAAGCTGATCCGTCATGTCTTGAGTATAACGGCACACTCTACTCCTACTGGTCTGATGATGATGACAATAATGGTTCCTATTCAATGCATCATATTGTCTGTATGTCAACAACCGACTTAAAACACTGGACTTATAACGGGTCGGTTTTTCAGGTGCCCAATGATGCCTCCTGGGCTTATAATTGTTGGGCGCCGGCAGTGGTATATCGCAACGGGTATTTTTGGATGTACTTTGGTAATGGCGGCGGCGGGATTGGAGTGGCAAAAAGCGCCAGTCCGACCGGTCCCTTTAAAGATGCCAAGGGTAGCGCGTTAATTACCCCGTCGATGCCGAATTGTAATGTCACCTACTGTTTTGACCCCGGGGTTCTGGTGGATGATGACGGACGGGCCTACATGTTTTTCGGTGGAGGCGGGCCTGGGAATGCCAGAGCAATCGAAATCGGGAACGACATGATTAGCACGGTTGGAACCGCTGTAACCATTAACGCCCCGCGATTTTTTGAAGCTTCATGGATTCATAAATATAACGGTAGATATTACTATTCTTATTCATCCGATTTCTCTCAAGGCGCCGCAACCATTGAATACATGATGAGCAGTAGTCCAATGTCCGGGTACGTCGCCAAAGGTACAGTCCTGCCTAACCCGCCGGATAACAACGGCAATAACAATCATCACAGTATCTTTCAATTCAGAGGGAACTGGTATATTGCTTATCATAACCGATATCTAGCCAACCAGCAACATATCGATACAACCTACAAAAGAAACGGATGCCTGGATCAGTTATTTTACAATGCCGATGGTACAATGAAACTGGTTACTTGCACCAAAAACGGTCTACCTTTGTTGCCCTCCCCGACTCCAACGCCAACGATAACACCCACAATAACACCAACACCTACTGTAACGGTAACCCCCACCCCAATCCTAACGGGTTGCTCGATTCGTTATAGCCAAAGCGACTGGGGCAGCGGCGCTACTGTAAGTATTACCATTAATAATAATGGTTCGGCGGCGATTAACGGCTGGACGTTAGCCTGGAACTTTGCCGGCAACCAACAAATTACCAACATATGGAATGGCGCCTACACGCAAAGTGGCGCCGCAGTCACTGTAAAGAACCTTTCTTATAATAACATGATCCCGGCTAAGGGATCCGTCTCCCTTGGATTTAATCTCTCTTATAGCGGCGCCAATGCTAAACCGACCGCTTTTACCCTCAATGGGACAGCTTGTCAAGTCCAGTAATAGAAATATCAAGCCGTTGGCGACTATGGGTGCACAGGTCATCAGCGGCGAGGAGGTAAGTTAAATGATATATAGAAGTGAAAAATTTACCCCAAAAAATCAGCATTTCTTGTTTTGGGTTCTGATTTTTGTTTTCTTTGCATTGCTCTGGATTCGACCGGGTATCTTTACACCGGTTACCCAAGCGGCGGCAACGGACACCGTGACCGTCGACTTTTCAAATGGGCAACGGACGGTGGATAGCAGCACCTTCGGTTACATTCTTACACCAAATTATGATATACCCGACAGCAGGATGAAAATGCTTGGGCCCCTCCTCAATCGCGAGACAATCCCGGTTCAGACCTTTCAGGCAATCGGTGATCTGGACGGCGCTAATTTTAATAACGAAGGCAGTCAGCTTCAGAGGTGCCTGGAAGCGTATCAACGGGCAAAAGATAACGGTTTGAAATGGTATTTCCTGCTGGGACTTAATCCATCCTGGACTGCGCCCAATGGATCTCCCAGCGGGGGGGCGCCGACCAACCAAGCCTGGTTTAAGCAGTATATAAAGGACGTACTCCAATATTTCAAAGACAATGGAGCAAAGCCTGACTTTGCGGACCTTACCAATGAATACTGGACAGGTTTGCAACCGACATTCCAAGGCAACTGGGAAGCATTACGGGAAGTATATCCTGATGATATACCTGCAACGGGTCCCGGAGGGGTAGGGTATTCAGGAATACCGGATTTCTATATCCCTTTTTGCAGCGCCAACCAGTTGGACCTTGAAGGACCTGCCTGGCATGAATTTTGGCAAGGTAGTACCTATGCCTCCCTTACCCAGTGTAATAACTGGAGAGCACCGATAGTCAGCCTTCAAAACCAGTATCCTGAAACCAACGGCAAGTATGTCATCTGGGAAGAAAACAATTCTTGGTCCACCGCACAGGCTGATTGGACACGAAGCATGGCCAATGTAATCAGGTCAGGGATAACCCAAAATATTAAGGGCTGTATTCAGTCCGGCAATTGGAACGGTATGAGCGATATCCTGTCAACAACCGGTAGACTCAGCCAACAAAATGGAGCCGTAAGGACTCCTATTTGGTGGGTATACTATATGTTCTCCCAATTGTCCGGGCAGTATGCGGGTGTGACAACAAGTGGGGGCGACGATTTTACGGCTTGCGCCTGTAAGGACAGTGATGAATGCAAGGTCATCATTGCCAAGAGCGCAACCGCCGGAACCATCAATGTAAATCTGAATAACCAACCTTTCAGCGGTCAGAGCGTGAGAATCGACTTGTATAAGATTCGTTCAACCGAAAATGACGGTTTGGCGTTTCAATCCAGTATCACCCCTGAGTCAACTACCGATATCAGCTTTTCCATAAACAATGTGGCAGCCAACGACTCATGGATGGTGGTATTGAAGAAAACAGCCTCGGCGCCGAACTTCTTCCATCCAATGACTCCCGATGACGGCGATGTTGCTCTAGCCACTCCCACACTTACCTGGTCTGCGGCTCAAGGGGCTACAAGCTATACAGTCAAGGTATCGACCCATAAGGATTTATCCAATCCGTTAATCAATGGGAGCGGCATTACCGGAACAAGCTACACTGTTGGAACAGCCCTGACTAACGGTCAGAAATATTACTGGCAGGTAACGGCGGTGAATTCCAGCGGCAGCAGGACGGTTTCCAATCAGGCGGTTTACTCATTTTGGGTCGGCCCAAATACCGGTGCTCCCGGACAATTTGGACCTTATCTGCCGTCCACCAATGCGCCCAATGAATCGGTTACTCCGAGATTTCTGTGGTCAAGGGCTTACAACGCCGCCTCATACCGGTTGATCGTTTCCACCAACAGCGATCTTTCATCCCCGGTAATCAATCAGCCGGGGATTACAACCATTGCCGGTACAAACGAATTTGGTTCGAATACGGCATCAACTTATACTCCCTCTACCGCGTTGGCATATAATACCACCTATTACTGGAGGGTGTATGCCGCTAATTCGAACGGTGAAAGACCGATGAACGGACCGGTCCAGTATTTCTCGACAAAGGCTTCCGGAAATGCACCGACAAGCTTTAACCTCTCGGTTCCGGCAAACAATGCGACGGGAGTTTCCGACCGGGCGGTGCTTTCATGGACGCCTTCAAAAAATACGTTCTTCTACAAGCTTGAAATATCTGTAAATTCAGATTTCTCCAACCCCGTCATTCTGAGGGATAGAATGATCTATTACAGATATACCGTTGAACCGAATCTTTTGAATTCGAATACCCAATATTATTGGAGAGTCACGGCCTATACCAAGGATCTCACGTACTCCACAGCATCCTCAAGCGGCATATGGTCATTTACAACCGAGAACAAACCATGCTCGCCATTACTCTATGCTCTCCAACCCGGTAACGGCCAAGTGAAGCTTTGGTTCAGGCTCTCCAATGGGACAACCTTTTACAATATCAAATACGGAACAAGCTCCGGCAGTTATACCAATACCATTACCGGCGTTACCGGAAGCCCTTATACCGTGACCGGCCTTGCCAATGGAACAAGCTATTATTTTGCCGTAACGGCGGTTAATGCCAACGGCGAAAGCTCTATTTGGAATGAAAGGCCGGAAATACCGGTTGAAAATGGTTCAATTCCAACTCCTACTCCGACTCCAGGTTCATATGTCCGATTGTGTAATGTTGCTACCAGTTTATACATTGATGGCATGGGAACGACTGCCAATGGCTCCAATGCGTGTCAATGGGGTAACAGCGGCAGTACCAATCAGCAATGGACTATCATCGACTCGGGAGGTTATCGGATAATCCAAAACCGGGCCACCGGATTGTATCTGGACGGCATGGGCCGGACTTCCAACGGATCGGTTTGCGGCCAATGGGGCTACAGTGGCAGCGCCAATCAGCAATGGACTCAAGAAAGCATGGGGAGTTATGTCAGGTTTAAAAACCGGGCCACCGGACTCTATCTGGATGGTATGAGTTCAACCGGTAATGGCTCCAATCTATGCCAATGGGGCAACAGCAGTAGTACCAGCCAGCAGTGGCAGATACAGTAAGCTGGAAATAGAAATAATAAAATTGAATAAATTGGAGGTTTGAGCAATGAGAAGAAAATTTTTAGTCATGTTTTCATTGATGGTAATTATGGTTTTGGCTATCACAATATGTTTTGCGGACAACCCAATCGTTCAAACCATTTATACCGCCGATCCCGCCCCGATGGTTTATAACGGGACTTGTTACGTATATACCGGACATGACGCGGACACATTGGTAAATAATTTCTTCACCATGAATGACTGGAGATGTTATGCCTCAACCGACATGGTAAACTGGACCGATCTTGGATCGCCATTGTCTTATGCCGCATTCAGTTGGGCAAAAGGCGATTGCTGGGCCGGCCAATGTATCTACCGGAACGGCAAGTTTTACTACTATGTTCCGCTGACCCAAAAAACCGGCGGGATGGCAATCGGAGTCGGGGTATCGACCAACCCTGCCGGTCCGTTTACCGACGCTCTTGGGCATCCGTTAGTATATACCGGCACCGGTGATATTGACCCGACAGTATTTATCGACGATGGCGGACAGGCCTACCTGTATTGGGGGAATCCCAACCTTTGGTATGTGAAGTTAAATCAGGATATGATTTCATATTCAGGGAGCCCTGTCCAGATAGCTCTGACTACGGCGAGTTTTGGAGTACGTTCCAATACCGACAGGCCGACTCAATACGAGGAAGGCCCGTGGTTTTATAAACGCAGTGGATTATATTACATGGTATTCGCAGCCGGGCCTATATCCGAACATATCGCTTATTCAACAAGCCCCGGCCCTACCGGCCCCTGGACTTTCAGGGGCGTAATCATGCCGACGCAGGGCGGCAGTTTTACAAATCATCCGGGAGTGATCGATTATAACGGAAATTCTTACTTCTTTTATCATAATGGCGCCTTATCCGGGGGCGGAGGCTACCACCGTTCGGTATGCGTGGAGAAATTCACCTATAATACCGATGGTACAATTCCGACGATTAATATGACCCCAGCAGGTCCGTCTCAGATCGGCACTTTAAATCCCTATGTCAGAACCGAAGCCGAAACAATCTGTTGGGAATCCGGTGTTGAAACTGAAAGCTGCAGTGAAGGCGGATTGAATGTAGGCTACATTGAAAGCGGGGATTATATCAAGGTAAAGGGCGTTAATTTCGGTTCCGGCGCGACATCTTTTGATGCGCGAGTGGCCTCGGCAAATAGTGGAGGGAACATTGAAATCCGCCTTGACAGCTTAACCGGATCATTGGTGGGAACCTGCGTTGTTCAAGGTAGCGGCGGCTGGCAAAATTGGGTGACGAAATCCTGTTCAGTCAGCAATGCAACGGGGATACATGATTTATATTTTAAATTCACAGGCGGCAGCGGTTATCTGTTCAATTTTAACTGGTGGAAGTTTAATTCCAATACCATATCTCCGACGCCAACACCTACATCAACACCAACACCTACACCTACACCCACTCCAACGCCAACCATAACGGTAACTCCAACTCCCACGGATTACTCGATTCGTTATAACCAAAGCGACTGGGGTGGAGGCGCTTCAGTAAGCATTACCATTAACAATAACGGTTCTTCAGCGATTAATGGCTGGACATTGGCGTGGAACTTTGCCGGCAATCAACAAATCACCAACATGTGGAATGGTAGTTACACTCAAAACGGCACAACGGTAACTGTAAAAAATGCTTCTTATAATGACGTAATCCCGACGAAGGGATCCGTATCTTTCGGATTCAATATCTCGTATAGCGGCGCCAATTCCGAACCGACCGCTTTTACTCTCAATGGGGTAGAAAATTGAGTCTACTTTTTAAGGACGGAAGATATAATTTTTGAGTGAATGGGGATGGCAGGGTAAATTAAACAGAAGGAGAGGCGATAGAGGGCAGGGGGAATTGTTTTTCCTGTACCGATAGGGGGCATCAATCAGCAGCATGTTGCCGATTAAATGTTATCGATATTTGTTAGGGCTACAACCCTCGTGTTTTTTGAAAACCCGGCTGAAGTGTTCCTGGTTATAATATCCGATCCTTTCACTAATTTCATTGATGGATAAATCGGAGTTCTTCAGCAGTTCCTTTGCTTTCTCAATTCGCAAATGAGTCACATAATTAATAAAACTTTCTCCCATTTCTTTTGTGAACAGGCGGCTTATATAAGCTTCACTTACATTCAGATATTCGGCTACAGATTTTAAACTGATATTTTTTTGAAAATGGGCCCGGATATATTCCCGGGCTTTTTTTAGTTTCAAAGGAATATTTTCGTTCTTTTGTCTTAACTCCTCAATGATTTTTAAGAGAATGTTTTCAAGAAACTGACTGATCTCATCAATCGTTTCATATTCGTTGATTTTATGATAAAAGTCCAACTCTTGGAGCAAAATATCGTCCGGATGCAGGTCTTTACCAATTAAATAATTGAGAACGTAATCAATGATCTCAATATATAAACTATAAACCACATTGATTTTGACCGGATTGAGCCCAACAATGTATTGTTTGAGATGATTTGAAATGGTTTGAACCTGGGTGGGATCCAAATTCTCTATCGCTGCAAGGAGGTCTTTCTTAAAGGAGGAAATATTAATTTGGGCAGTGTTTGTTATATTGAGAATGTCCTGTTGATGGATGGTTTTGCCTTTTCCCCATATTAAGCGGAATTGAATCGTCCAAGCGGCCTGTTGATAAAGGGAAGGAATGTTTTCAATCCCGTCGGCAAAAGCGCTAACTCCTACCGTTACGGAAATATTCAATAGTTCCGATAAGGAATACTTGATATCATTGATGAATTGGTTTAATTTTTGAAACATGACCGCGGAACTATGTTCTCCTTCGAAGTTAGCGATTAAAACATAGCGTCCCTTGAAAAGGCAGAGTACTTCACCGGTGTTGTATTCCATGATTTTTTGCGAAAAAATACTGGTGATCGAATGGTTGATTTTTGCTAGGACCTCACTGTCGTATTTATCTTCCTGTAATTTATAATCATCGACATCGAAAAGGCAAACTACATTATTGGTTTTTTTTATTTTGATGTGCAAGGATTCCAATTTCTCCCCGGAAATGTTGATGGGGACACCAGTCACTAAATCTTCAATCACTTTTTGTTTTAACAAGACGGTGTTATCATTGATTTCTTTTAAATACCGGTTGGTTGTATCAATATTTTCTTTGATTTTTTCAAATAATTTCAGAAGAGATTCGAAGGATAAATCAGATTTTAAAATATAATCTTGAACTCCAAGCTTGAAGGCTTCCCTGACATAGGGATAATCATTATAAGCGCTCAGCACAATAATGGGAATATTCGGATCAATCGTTTTAACCTGGCGAATCAATTCAATACCGTTCATTTTCGGCATACTGATGTCTGTGAGGACAATATCAATACCAGGGTTGGTTTTCAGTTGTTCTAAGGCTTCCTGACCGCCAGCCGCCTCAAAGGCAAACTGAAAACCATAATTTTGCCAAGGACCTAATGTTTGAATGGTTAATCGTACAATGGGTTCATCGTCAACTAAAATGATTTTAAGCATGGACAACCTCTTCTTCCACAGTGGCTGAAATAATCGGTAATTCCAGCCTAACAGCCGTTCCTTGCCCTAAGGCGCTGGTAATGGTTATTCCGTAATTATCACCGTGATTGAGCCGAATCCTTTGATGAACATTGTAGAGGCCAATTCCATTAAAAGTGTTCCCACGGGATTCTTTTTCCTGAAGTACCGTGGCAATTTGTTCGGGTGTCATTCCGATACCGTTATCGGCGATGGTGATGGTAAGGCGATGATTGACTTGTTTTGCTTCAATATGAATCAGTAGTTTATCGAATACATCATTCATGCCATGTAAAATTGAGTTTTCCACAATGGGTTGCAACAGTAATTTTAGAATCATAAACTGATTGATTTGGGTGTCTACATTATAAATAATATCGAACTTATCGCCGTAACGCAACTTCATGATATAGGCATAGCTCGTTAGGGTTTCAAATTCTTTTTCGAGGTTTGTAAACATACTCCCTTTACTTAAAGTGTTTTGAAGCAATTTGGTTAAAGCGTCGGTCATTTTCTTGATATTATTGACGCCATACATATCAGCCATCATGGTAATGGAGTTCAGGGTATTCAGTAGAAAATGGGGATTGATCTGGTATTGCAAGGATTTAATTTCCAGTTGTAATTTTTCATTTTTTTCATCTGCGACTTTGATGATTAAATTTTGGATTTCATTCACCATATGGTTAAAGGATTTGTTCAATAACGCTATTTCATCTTCCCCATCTTCCGGAGTCACGGAACCAAAATCGCCTTCCTCAACCCGTTTCATCCGCCCGATTAACCTTTTGATCGGGACAATGATCGTTCCCATGATGGATGTAAAAAAAATAATGATGAAAATGACGGTGATTGTAAATAAAAATGCAATAATTACAATCATAACATGGGTAAAACTACCCGTAAGTTCTTTATAGGAAATTGAGTTGATAACCTTCCAATTGGTGCTGGGAATCGAGTAATAAGTAACTAATAGATCCTGATGATTTTGTTTGTAACGGAACGAACCGAAATCCTTTTCGTTAATGCGTTCCTTTTTTAAAACCTCCCTCATCCCATTATCGACATTGGATACGGGTTCTCCCTGATTGGTAACGATATCAACTTTACCAACTTTGGACAAGTTTAATTTCGAACTTTTCTGATAAGTGTCTCCGCTAAAGGTAAAAAAAACCATTTCAACATCATTGGTTGCAATGTTTTCCGGAAGTTCATTCAGGGCGGCGATGGCAATGGAGTATTTCCCGTTATTTTGGTTTTCAGTGAAACGGGAATTTTTAATTTTGCCGATAACCTTGACAGATTCTTTATGGGCCTTCATTTCACGGTACCAAGATTGGTTTTTGATGGTTGAAATATAGATGGGGGGCGGGTTTCGATAAAAATAATAGTCATTGTTTCGGAAGATAAAATAGACTCCGATCAAATTAGTCGTGTAGTTGAAGTAATAATTTAATTTTCTGTCAATTTGCCCGGATAATTCAAATTTCATAAACTGATTGGCGGCCATGTTCCATCTGGCGACCGAAGGAATAATGTCATTATCATTCATGATGCTGGATACGGAAAAAATGAATTGCAGGTTATTATCGTCAATTTTCTTGGCAATTTCCTCGGTTAATTGCAGATTCTTTCTTTGATTGTTTTCAATGAGTAAGTTTAAAAATGATTTCGATAACAAGATGCCCGCAATGAACAGTGGGATGGGGATCAAAACCAAAAAAAGCAATATCATTTTGGAAATAACGCTTTTTTGCAAAAAATTCATGATTTGTTTTTCCTTCTTTGATCTATCCACTTAAATTGTACTACACCAATACTTTATTTTATATGATTTATCTTGTTATGAGTTGATTTTTTTTGATGATAATAGTACAAAAATATCAAAAATGTTCAAGATAAATCATAGGTTCCCGGTCCTAGTCTTTCTATAATGAAGTTATGAGAATACGGGTATAGAGGAGAGATTTGCCATGATTTGCAGAAAATTACCAAAGATATTTTATGGGGGAGATTATAATCCGGATCAGTGGCCTGAGGAAATATGGAATGAGGACATGCGGCTCTTTAAAAAAGCCGGAATCAATATTGTAACCCTTCCGGTATTTAGTTGGGCCAAACTCCAACCTGCGGAAAACACTTATAACTTTGAATGGCTGGATAAGGTATTGGACCTGGTTGTCCGAAATGGTATTTACGTATGTCTTGCCACTCCCACAGCAGCGCAGCCTGCTTGGATGTCCCTGAAATACCCCGAGGTCCTTCGGACCGATGAAGATGGAAGAAAAAGAACCCATGGTAAAAGATTAAATTATTGTCCCAACAGTAGCATATATCGTGAATTTTCAGCTAAAATTGCAGGTAAAATGGGGGAAAGGTATAAAGATCATCCTGCACTGGCTCTCTGGCACATCTCGAATGAGTATGTTGAAGGCGGATATTGCTACTGCGACAACTGCGCCAAAGAATTCCGGACCTGGCTTAAGAAAAAATATGGAAGTTTGGAAGAACTGAACAGAGTATGGAATATGAGCTTCTGGGGACATACGGTTTACAGCTGGGATGAAATTGTTATCCCTTCCAATTTAAATGGGGATAACAAATGTTTTCAAGGAATGAGCCTGGACTATTACAGGTTTATGTCCGATTCGCTGCTTGAATGCTACCGAAATGAGTATCATGCAATAAAGGCTTATACGCCCGATATTACAATTACCACAAACATCTGGACGGTCTGCAAAAGGTTGGACCTTTTTAAATGGGCCGAGTCTATGGACGTTGCGGCCTGGGATAATTATCCGCAAATGGGAGAGCCTTATCATAACATTTCTTTAAAGCATGATGTAATCCGGGGACTTAAAAATGGAGAGCCTTTCATGTTGATGGAGCAGACGCCCAGCCAGCAAAATTGGCAGGATTATAACAGCCTTAAAAGACCGGGAGTTATGAGGTTGTGGAGTTATCAGGCCCTGGCCCATGGAGCGGATAGCGTAATGTTCTTTCAACTTAGGCGTTCATTCGGCGCCTGTGAGAAATATCACGGAGCGTTGATTGCTCACGCCGGGCATGAGAATACCCGGGTATTCCGTGAATGCGCCGAGTTGGGCGCGGAGTTAAATAAACTTGGAGATGGGATTCTTGATTCGAAATGCAATGCTAAGGTCGCTATGATAATTGATTTCGACAATTGGAATGCCGTTGAGTTGTCAAGCGGACCCAGTATTGCCTTGAAATATTGGCCCCAAGTTGAAAAATATTATAAGGCGCTTGCGGTGTTGAATGTTTCGGTCGATATCGTCAGGCCGGATTGGGACATTTCCCAATATGACCTGGTGATTGCCCCGGTTCTTTATATGATGAAGCCTAATGTGGCGAGCAATCTCCAGCAGTTTGTGGAAGACGGAGGAACCTTATTAACAACCTTCTTCAGCGGGATAGTGAATGAAAATGATCGGGTGACTTTAGGCGGGTATCCCGGCGAACTCCGAAAGCTCCTGGGTATTTGGGTAGAAGAAATCGATGCTCTCCCTCCGGATATGAAAAACTCGATTATCGTTACCAAACCCATTGGCAATATGGACGGAGATTACGAATGCGGAATGCTCTGCGATTTGTTGCATCTTGAAGATGCCAAAGCTTTAGCGGTTTACGGTAAGGATTTCTACGCGGGTATGCCCGTACTAACTGAAAATGTTTTTGGTAAAGGCAAGGCTTATTACGTAGCCTCAGATCCTGAACAACGGTTTTTACATGGCTTGATAAAATACCTTTGCGACTCCAAAGGAATCAAAGGGCCGTTTGAACCGGTAGAGGGCGTGGAGGTAACCCAAAGAGTTAAGGATCATAAGATATTTACTTTTGTTCTGAATCATAATGACCATTCTGCTTGTGTGAGCTTGGACGGGAAGGAATATTTAGAACTTTTAACCGGTAAGCGCATCTGCAACAGCATAACACTGGAACAAAAAGGAGTTGCGATCTTTGAGTCCATTATTTAAAATTTCATCGACTCATCAAGAAATATCAAAAAAGTGAAAACTAAATCATGTTGTTCTATCTTACCGGGACTTATAATTCAATCACGAGGTTGAATCCTTGAGAATACAGAAAAAATTTAGGGGAGGATTGTAATGAAAGGTCAAAAGTTTATCAAAGTGTTCCAAGTTTTTTTAGTTGTCGCACTGGCTGTGTATTGTATGAGCGCCGCATTTGCCGCCGATAAAGTCACGTTAAGCGTGGGTCTCTTGGCTGAAGATTTGGACTTTTTCCAGGCGCATATTAATGATGCTTCTTTCAAAAAGATGTTGCCCAATGTGAACATTGATTTCCAGCAGTCCAAAGATACTGAAGAAATGTCTCGCATCCAAAGAGTGCGGATGGCTGCCAAGGAAATGCCGGACGTATTCTATGTTAAACCTTATGATATTTTACCGCTCAAAGATTCGATGGCGATGTGGGCCCCTGCGGAAAAACTGGTCAAAGAGAATAAGTTCGTCAATATATTTGCGGTCAATACGAACAATGGGAAATACTACGGCTTGCCCATGAAGACCTTCTATGAATGGGTTTATTATCGAAAATCCGTTTTTAAAGAATTGAATTTGACTGTCCCGAAGACTTGGGATGAATTTATCACCGTGGCCAAGAAGATTAAAGCAAACGGCAAATATATCCCGATTGCCCTGGGGGCGAAAGACACCTGGCCAACCTATCCTTTCAATGAATTTATGCCGCATTTAATTTCCGGCAATGCCAATATTTTAGCGAACACCGCTAAGCAAGATAATCCTTTTGGGCCGGATGGCGGTTTTTACAAATCCTATACGATGATTGACACTCTATATAAAGCGGGAGTTTTCGGGGATCCCTTAGGTACCAGCTGGCCAGAGCAGGAACAATTGATGGCTGCTAAAAAAGCCGCCATGACCTGCGTCGGTCAATATTTCCTGCCGGATTATAAAAAAATGGGTGGCGATATGAATGACATCGCGGTTTTTCCGCTTCCGGTCGGAAGTGCGGCTAAACCTGTTAAAAAGCAAATGGCCATGCTCGACTTATTCTGGGCTATCGCTAAAAACAGCAAACATCCCGCTGAAGCCAAAAAATTTATTGAATGGTTCTTTAGTCCGGCCATTTATAAGGCATATCTGACCGACCGGTTTATGTCTTCCACCATAAAGGGGATTGATGCCGACAATATTTTTAGTGAAGGGCTGAAAAAATACAATTATCAACCTTTCTTATATGTCCCGGGCGACGAAAATTACACAAAGCTAGTGAATGAGACGAAGTTTGATACGAAAACCATTGGTTCCCAAATGTTAGCCGGGATGTCATATAAAGATATATTAGCCGATTTTAATCGAAAATGGGTTGAAGCCCGTAAAAAACTGGGCATTAAGTAATTTGTGGAGAACGGATAAGTTGCCATGCCCACTTAAACCGGGTATGGCAACTTTCTTTTAAGGAGGTCATTTGATTTGGGAATCAGTTACAGTTTGCAAAAAAAACTCATTATCTTGGGGTTTCTGGCTATTCCGGTCTTGCTTTTGATGGTGTTTATGTTTTATCCAACCTTGAAACTTTTTCAATTCAGTTTAACCAATTGGGACGGCTACTCGCCGGCATTTAAATATGTGGGATTGGAAAACTTTCGCCAATTGATTTTAAAGTCCAATGATGTTTGGATTGCTTTACGAAATAATTCCTATTATTTTTTCATCCATCTGTTGGCACTCCCGTTTGAAATCGGTGTGGCATCCATTTTGTGCGGCAAGATTCGCAGTTCAAAATTTTTTCAGTCCATCACCTTTTTGCCTTATGTAATCAATGGTGTTGCAGTTGCTTTGACCTTTTCCTATTTTTACTCGCCGAACGGCGGCGCCTTGAATTCAATATTGGACTTTTTGCATTTAAGCATACTGAAGATGGGCTGGCTAAGCAATATTTATATTGTAAACTTTGTGCTTGTTTCGGTTTCTTTGTGGCGTTTTTGCGGTTTGCACGTCATCCTTTTCATTGCGGGCATTTTATCCATACCCAGTGAATATTACGAGGCGGCTTCCATTGACGGGGCCAACAGTTTTCGCCAATTTACCAACATTACCATCCCAGGCATCAAGACTGTATTGGAATTGGTTTTATTCCTGAATGTGAGAGGGGCTTTATCGGTATTTGATATCCCCTTCCTAATGACCAACGGAGGTCCGGGATATGAAACTTCCACCTTTATGGTTTATACCATCAAAACGGCGTTTCAGTTTAATCAATACGGACTTGCCTCCGCAATGGCGGTTATTTTGATGATTTTGATTATTACCTTTGGTTATCTCCAAAGTAAAGTCATAAAAATTAAGGGGTGAATGAAATGAGCAGCATTGTTACATTAACTTCCTCGAAAATGAAATTCGGGCAAACAGGGTTCTTTCAATATTTGGTGATGGGCGTTATTACGCTGATAGTTTTTGTACCGCTACTGATCATTGTCCTGGCGTCGTTGAAGACTTTGCCCGAGATTAGCCAGATGACCCCGCTCGCTTTACCCCATTCGTTTTATTTGGGTAACTTTAGAGAAACGTTTGTCAAAGCGAAAATTATTTTGTCGTTGTTTAATTCGTTAACCATCGCCTTAAGCAGCGTTATCATTAATGCGTTTATGGGGGCCATGGCAGCCTTCATTATTGCCCGTTTTGACTTTAAGTTTAAAAAAGTCGTGCTGGGAATGTTTCTGGTGGCGATGGTGATCCCTTTTTATACTGTAGAAGTCGCCCGGTTTCAATTAATTAAAGAAATGGGCCTGTATAACACTTTATATGCCCCAATTTTAATCTATATAGGAGCCGACATGATGCAGATTTTCTTATACAAGCAGTATATTGATAAGGTCTCCGTATCCTTGGATGAGAGTGCGATGTTAGACGGCGCTTCCTATTTTAAAATATTCTCCAAAATTGTTTTTCCCTTAATCATGCCGGCTGTTGCCACCCTTGCGATTATTAAATTTGTTGATATCACCAATGATATGTATATACCGTATCTTTACATTCCATCCGATAAATTCCGGACATTGACTATGACCCTTATGACTTTTGCCGGTGACCGCTCGGTGAACTGGGCAAGTATTTCCGCATGTATCATTTGGATTTTAATCCCCACTTTGCTGGTATATTTTTCGTTTCAAAAGTACATTTTGAAAGGTATCACTGCGGGTTCAATTAAAGAATGATCCAGGTGCTTTATAATCAATAATATTCCAGGAATAATCCACTATAGACTTCATTAACCTTGGCCACTTGCGTCAAAACGAATTTGCTATGCAGGTCGGTGCAATGGCAAGGATGAATTTGACCGGATTTTAGTTCTTTAAAATAGCGCGACGCGCCTGTTAATTTCGGGTCGTCGCTTTTTAAATTTTTGAGGTGGAAACCGCCGGTGTCAAAGAGAACTTTTTTACCGTCTGCCTCAATCAGAAAACTCAAACCCCATTCACCGGCAAGGTCATGCCCGGCATTGTTATCAACGAGTATGGTTAGGCGCATCCTGTGACGACCTCCCGACTGAAAAATCGGAGATTCTAAGTCAACTATACCCAGCCTTGGACTGAAAGTCAATCTTGCGAATAATTGACATATGCCAAAAATGTTCGTATAATATTTATGGGCATAAGCCAATAATGTTAAGGGAATTATGAGTTGAAGGAGGATATGAAAATGAAAATTGCAATTGCAACCGATAATAGAACTGTAGCCCAGCATTTTGGGCATTGTGAGGGATTTACCCTTTATGAACTGGAAAATGGCGTTGTCAAGGAAGAAAAACTTGTTCCCAATCCCGGGCATAAACCGGGTTTTCTGCCTAATTTTTTGCACGACTTAGGTGTAAGGATCATTATTGCCGGGGGAATGGGCGGTGGCGCCATCGATATTTTTAATGAACACGGTATTGAAGTGATCACCGGAATCAGTGGTCAGAATAGTCAAGTGGTCCAACAATATTTGCAAGAGGGGCTGGTTTCTTCCGGCAGTGTTTGTCATGAGCACGCTCATGCCGACAGCTGTGGAGAGCATTGATTGTGTCTCCATCACCGGCCTAAGTCGGTGGGGGTTTCAGGCTGGTTGAAAGGGAGAGCGTGAGCGAGAGTTCTCTCCTTTTTCTTTTTATTGCGGGTTCAGGCACAAAATGGTAAGATTTAAACATCTATCAATCGAGTTTTGAAAGTGAGAGAATATGGCGAGACCTATCAAATGGCGTAAAGTCGGTTTTATTCCCGGCATCCGTTATTTTATTCCGACCGGTATTCCCAAGTGCGAGCTTGAAGAGAATATCTTGAAAATTGAAGAATTAGAAGCTTTGCGGCTTAAGGATTTGGAAGGATTGGAACAGGAAGAATGCGCGGAAAAAATGGAAGTATCCCGCCCTACTTTTCAGAGAATTCTCAATACTGCCAGAGAAAAGGTTACCGATGCTTTGATTAACGGTAAAGCCATCCGGATCGAAGGCGGCAATTTTACCAGTAATATTTGCCCGGTCAAATGTCAAAGCTGCCAAAAGGAATGGCAGGAAAGTTATGAAAACTATATGAAAATCCTGGATGGTACTTATGAATGTCCCGAATGTGGTTCCAAAGATATCACTTGTGTGTTTGGGCAGGGAAAAAGGTTTTGCGGCGGGAAATGCTGGCGACAGGGCATGAATGAACCAGGGCAAGGTAATCCTGATGAATGAAAGCTAAAGCTTGATGTTACTTTGAATCAATGCTGGATAAGTAAAAGAATGTTATCTATATGATTATAGTTTGATATAGCAACCTTTGGTGATAATCATGTCATCGGCAACGGTTACAGTTGGCTGCGCCAGTTTTTAGCTAACGCCGGCGCCGTCAACTTAATGGAAAACGGCTGCAAAATGATGGGAATCGGGCGCGAAGTTTTTGCTTATCCGGATGCACCCAAAGATATTTTGACAAAGGGCGCGATCACACCCAACAAATGTTGTATTGCCTGCAGCAAATGAACCCAGATTATGCGCGACCATGGACGTACCAGTTGTGTCATCAAAGATGGCTTAGTTTATATGCCCCTTTACAATGAGGCTAGAAATAGTGTAGAAAATAATCATTAATGGAGGGTTTGAAATGGCTGAGCAGCAAAAACTAATCAATCGGAAAGAGCGGGTTGTTGTGCCCGGGAAAACCGATTTATAACGAGCAATGTAACCACGATCCCGGTCCGGGCCAGGTTTTAATCAAGATTATTCCCAGCAATATTTGCGTGAGCGATCTTCACATATTTAAAGGAAAACACTGGCCGATTATATCGAAAACAGCGGAAAAAGTCGCGGTTCTGCTTTGTATCCTAATCAGCAAGGTACGTTGCCTGATGCAAATTTACCGGAGATTTTTCGTTATATGTTGGACGACGGCTCCCGGCGTCATTTCATTCAAGAAGTATGGTACCGGCCTCAAAAATGCGATTTTATCTGGCGCAAGGTTCGCGAAATCCCTGGGGGTGACGATTTTTTTGAAAACATTTGGCGGAATTACCGAGAAAATGAGAATATCTATTGAAGGGAATAAGCCTTTTTAATGGAATTATTAACGGAATTAAGCTTGAAACCGTTTAAAAAATAGAGTTCGCCGTTGGAATCTTGGGGAGGTTTATGAGTGTATAAAATTATCAAAAAGGAAGTATTGAATCCCATAGTCAAATTAATGGAGATTGAAGCTCCATTGATCGCTAAAAAAGCTGAACCGGGCCAGTTTATCATTTTCCGGATCCATGAAGACGGGGAGCGGGTCCCATTAACCATTGCCGATTACAACCGGGAAACCGGAACGGTCACCATCATTTTTCAGGAGGTGGGCAAATCTACCAAACTCCTGGGTAGCATGAATGAAGGGGACTCCTTGCTTGATTTCGTAGGTCCGCTTGGGGTGGCTTCCCACTTTGAGGGATTGAAAAAAGTAGCGGTGATCGGCGGCGGTCTTGGGACTGCCATTGCCTATCCCCAGGCCAAAAAGCTTCATCATATGGGCGCCGAAGTTGATGTCATTGTCGGATTTCGCAACAAGGATCTGATTATCCTGGAACAAAGAATGCAGGAAGTGAGCAACCGTCTGTTCATAGCGACGGATGACGGTTCCAATGGCACGAAAGGTTTTGTAACCGATATCTTAAAGAAATTGATCGAAGAGGGTAACCGCTATGACATGGTTATCGCCATTGGACCTTTGATCATGATGAAGATGGTCAGCAATTTGACAAAAGCTTACGGCATTAAAACCGTGGTTAGCATGAATCCGGTGATGGTGGATGGGACGGGAATGTGCGGCGGCTGCCGGGTAACGGTGGGCGGTCAAATAAAATTCGCTTGTGTTGACGGCCCTGATTTTGACGGACATGAAGTCGATTTTGACGAAGCCATGCGCAGGCAGATGATGTATAAAAGTGAAGAAAAACATGCTCTCTCCGACCACGAGTGTAAACTGGAGGGTCTTAAAAATGCCTAATATGTCACCAAGCAAAGTAAAGATGTCGGAACAAGATCCGGCGGTCAGAAATCAAAACTTTTTAGAGGTATCGTTGGGATACCCCGAGGAGATGGCTAAAGAAGAGGCCCAGCGCTGTTTACAGTGCAAAAATAAGCCTTGTACCCAAGGGTGCCCTGTTAATGTTCGGATTCCCGAATTTATCAAACGATTGGCGGAGGGGGACTTCAGCGCCGCCTATCAAAAGATCAAAGAGACCAATAGTCTGCCCGCCATCTGCGGCAGAGTATGTCCTCAGGAGTCACAATGTGAAAAGTATTGCGTCAGGGGAAAAAAGGGTGAACCGGTTGGAATTGGACGGCTGGAACGTTTTGTAGCTGATTGGGCTATGGAGAACCTGGCAGAAGCCAAAGCAGAGGCGAAAGCAGAAACCATTCAAAAGAATGGCCGGAAAGTGGCTGTTATTGGTTCGGGGCCTGCCGGACTGACTTGCGCGGGGGATTTGGCTAAAATGGGCTATCAAGTCACCATATTTGAGGCCTTCCACATACCCGGAGGAGTGCTGATGTACGGCATACCGGAGTTCCGGTTGCCGAAAGCATTGGTTCAAAGAGAAATTGATAACGTAAGGCAATTGGGTGTATCCATTCAAACCAATATGGTTATTGGCAAAGTGTTTTCCCTGGATGAGCTGATGGCCGAAGGGTATCAGGCCATATTTATCGGTTCCGGGGCCGGATTACCTATTTTTATGGGCATACCGGGTGAAAATTTGAACGGAGTTTATTCGGCCAACGAATTTTTGACCCGGATCAATCTGATGAAAGCCTATCAATTTCCTAAAAGCGATACTCCGGTTAAAGTGGGAAGAAAAGTGGCGGTATTCGGCGGCGGAAATGTTGCGATGGATGCAGCCCGAAGTGCTAAAAGGCTCGGAGCCGAACAGGTATATATCATTTATCGAAGATCAGAGGCGGAAATGCCGGCCCGGGCCGAGGAAGTGCACCATGCTAAAGAAGAAGGTATTTTACTCAAGTTATTGACCAATCCAACCCGGATATTGGGAACCGAAGACGGCTGGGTCAAAGGGGTAGAATGCATTGAAATGGAGCTGGGAGAACCGGATGCCTCCGGAAGAAGGAAACCCATGGCCAAGAAAGGTTCCGAACATATCGTAGATGTCGAGACGGTCATCGTAGCCATCGGTCAAAGCCCCAACCCGTTAATCAAATCCACCACTCCGGGACTGGAGACTCATTCCTGGGGAGGCATCATTGTGGAAGAAGAGACGGAGGCCACCAGCAGACCGGGGGTATTTGCCGGGGGCGATGCCGTGACGGGTGCGGCAACCGTTATATTGGCCATGGGAGCGGGTAAAAAGGCGGCTAAGGCGATTGACGAATATCTACGGAATTAATATCCTAAATAAGGATAGGGTGGACTCGAAAGCGCCAATGATGCTTAATTGGCGCTTTAAAGTCAATGCTTCCTTGGGAGAAAGGAATAAGCATAATGGTATGTATGATTCAAAAATAATTTTAACCGGCTTGATTCATTTCTACACACATCAGAATGAAAGCGCCTGCGCCATGAAGATCATTGATACTGGTGGGGCGGGCGATATAATGGGCATAATCCCCGACTCCGGTGCCGATACAAATATCTCCTATTAGTGCACCTCCATTTTCATCCAACTTTAGTGAATCAATGACTCCTTGATATCCCTTCCAGGCGTATTGAAGATAATGATGTTCCAGATACCCCTTTCGAATAGCTTTGGCAATCGAATAAACATACAGGGAAGTACAGGAATTTTCAAGCCAATTATCCGGGAAATTGCCTTTATCCACGACCTGATACCATCGTCCGCTCACTTTGTCCTGGTATTTAATTAATGAAAGCAGCAGATCTTTTAGTATTTTAATCAGTTCATTTTTGTCTTGATGGGTTTGGGGGAGAAAGTCCAGGATATCGACAATGGCAGTAGTGTACCAACCAATGGCTCTGCCCCAGAATTCACTGGACCTTCCAGTTTCGGGGTTGGACCATTCTGCCTTTTTACTCTCATCCCAGGCGTGATAAAGCAATCCGGTTGTTTCATCATTCATATGCTTTTCCATGAGTAAAGCCTGAAATGTTACCGTGTCAAAGAAGTTTTTTTCACCGAAGGTGCTATCATACTGTACGGCGATAGGACCGGCCATATAGAGCCCATCCAGCCACATTTGATTTGGATACATATTTTTATGCCAGAAACCCCCTTCTTTATTTTTATTCCAGGTACGCAAATGGGAGACCAATGTGGCGAGTGCTTTTTGGTAGCGTTTATCTCCGGTCTTTTGATAAAGGTTATAAAGAAGGATTCCCGGTTGAATGTCATCCAATTGGGTTGGATCATAATTCTTGATGCCGCCGTCAGGAAGAATCAAACTATTAACCCAAAGCTTAAGGTATTCATAATATTTTTCCTTTTGGGTTACCTTCCAGCATCTCTCCATACCGGAAAGAAATACTCCCTGGTGGTAATGGAACCTTCCCACGGGCGGGAGCGCTTCCGGTTCATACTTTTCCATAAGAGAAGAACAGGCTATTTCCGCCCAATCTATTGGGGCAGAAGGGATTTTTTTGCTGTTTGCAGTTGCTCCTGTATCTGGTGAGATCATTTTAAGCCTCCTGGATATTGAATTGTCACGAATAATAATACCATATAAAAATGTACATTATTTGCGTAATTTATATTAATTGTATCAAATCTTGCTTAAATTGGCAGGTATGTAGGATTATTTTGCAGTTCGAGCAGGGACCGCGGGTGTGTAAAATAACAATGGATGAGGAAATTAGATGGATAGTGAGTATTTCTTTATGGCAACGATAGTGATACATTTTCGGTATCCCATCGGAAAGTTCAAAGTCACATGATGCCTGAGGATCATTTTCATCGTTGCATCAATTGATCTCAGGAATTATCCGGTTTAATAATAGAACTATGCTCAAGATCTGAGTCTTCATTACTATCGTAGAATCGGCAGGGCTCTGAGTGATGAAAAAACTTCTCTGAATCGGATGGGTCAGAAGATAACCTGCCGTCAAATTATGCATGGTTAAGAGGTTGCTTGTGGAAGGGTAGTTTTTTAAATTACGGTCGATTTTTTCAGCCGATGGAATGAACCCTTTATATAAACTGGAATATTTTTACTTGCAGATAAGAGAAGAACAGAATATAATTAACTATATCGTTAAACTAAATCGTAAAAAATTTATAAAAAGTAACATGGGAGCCAATGATGGTGACGGATAGCAAAGAAAAAATTTTAACCACGGCGATTGAAGTTTTTTCCCAAAAGGGTTTTCATGGCGTGCGCATGGATGAAATCGCCGCTAAAGCGGGAATCAACAAAGCCATGATCTATTATTACTTTTCCACCAAGGAAAATCTGTATCATGATCTGTTAAAGCGGGTTTTATGGCAGGCTTTCGATCGGTTGACCCAGGTATTTGACCAAATTGTCACCGCCGACTTGACGCCGGAGGAAAAAATCCGGCGCATCGCTCAGGCGCAGTTTGATAATTTTTTCTTGAATATCGATCATGCCAAGATTGTGATGGAGGCTATTGTGGGTGAGCCCGGGGAGGTCCACCGTTTAATGGATGAATATGTCAATCAATCCGGAGATAATGTGGTGGAGCGGATTTTAGGCTACATTGAGAATTGCATCGCCGGCGGCGTTTTCCGCGACGTCAATGCCAAACACTTTTTTATCAGCATGATTGGAATGAATTTGAGCTATTTTATGTATCAGCCCATCGCCCAGATATTTTTCAATATGAATATCCATGATGAGCTTCCTTTTTTACAAGAGCGCCGCGACCACGTGGTTGATTTGCTTTTGAAAGGGTTATTGGCAAGGGAGAAATAGATTTTTTTTATTCCCATTTAACGATTTGGTTAAACTGATAAGTTAAACATTTTCGTTGAAAAAAGTTGTTTTCTCCAATTGAAAGGAGGCGGTAGGCGCTGATTTTGTTTTTATTCCATCGATGAGGAGGGTCAAAATGAACAAATTTTTAAAAAAGTACCTGCAATGGATTACCGGTCGTGCTTTTTTGGTCATTGGTGTAATTGTAATCATCTCTGCTTTTTTTGCAACCCAATTGCATTATCTTCATGTGGAAATTGATCCGGATGCCCTGCTTCCGTCGAATCATCCCTTGGTCATTCTCGGCAATCGGATCACCAAGACCTTTGGCGGAAAATACTTAGGGAACCACTGATTTAATCGGAACTTTTTAAGGGGTTTTCTGGAACATAACTGCGAGATATCGTATAATTAAGGTAACAAAAACAAGGAGAAATCCATGAAACAACAAACTTTCAGCGATTTCGAAT
>JAEVYU010000055.1 GCA_023392595.1 Bacillota bacterium
TTATTGAGAATCCTTAATTTTATTTTTTGCTAAAACCGATTCAATGAGTCCTTTTATTAAATTACGATCTTTCTCGTTTAATTTATCTACTTCTTCAAAGTAGCTTAATAACTGTTTATCCTTAAAATAATATTCACCACTATCTTCTGCCTCACTTAACAAATAGTCAGTAGAAACCCCAAATATTTCTGCAAATTTAGTCAAAGTCTCTGTTGATGGAGTAAATAAGCCTCTTTCATAACGACTTATATTTTGGGATTGCATATTTAATTTTTTCGCTAATTGAGTTTGAGACCAACCCTTATCTTCGCGAAGCTTTTTGATTTTTTCCGATATTTTCATAATCTTAGTGTAGCATAAAAAGATTAAAAATATCAATCATTTATGTTGACATCTATAGTCATAAATGATACAATTATAGGCAGTAAATGATTCAAACGGTTGTAATTTAATTTACCAAATGAGTAGATTTAAGGAGGTAACCGGGATGCTCAGACGTTACGCCCAAATATTACGGGACGCTATAACCGAGCGGGCCATTGAAGTTGAGACGGAGCTACTCGCCAAGGACTCGCGCTACCGGGAATTGATTGCCAGACTCTGTGAACTGTTGGATAAAATCGAGCGGAACTTGCCGCCTGAAATGCAACGGCTTGTATTTGAGCTGGATGATGTCCTGATGGAGCAGGGCGCTTTAGAAATACGGACTATGTATCTGCAGGGGCTGTATGACCGGTTAAGTTTGGAAAGGTTTTGGATGAAGGTTTGCGGGATGCGGGGTAGAAAGTCCGGAAAGAAAATGAGAAGATGGTTCGCGAGGGTGTTTAAAGGTCTTTCTCTGTTTCTCCGTGTCTCTGCGGCCAAAAGTCTTTAGGCCGCAGAACAAAAGATTGATTATGCCAATGGGGTGGGAACCGGCGTTACGGAACAACATTACACGGATTTCCATTTCAAAGCGAAAAGGGCTGATTTCCAATGAGGCCAGAGTTTCGCGAAGAATCAAGCCGATAAAATAGGCCCGATGTTTTAAACTCCGATATGGTCGGCAGGGAGGCGGACCACGCGGCTTAACGTTAGGACGGCGTTCAGCCGTTGGCATCATGGAATGAATAGAGAAGGGCGGCTCTACGATGGAGCCGGTCCGCCTTTAGGGTTCCCGCGCCAAGGAAGGCGGCGGGATAAGAGGAGGGCCGGGACCTAGGTCCCGGCGGCCTTTTGGATACTTTTGGGCCGCTCCAAAAGTATCACAGCCGGTGGAATCCGTGGAGAGGAAAAATCGGCTTTCATTTATTACGGCTAACTCCGATAGGCTCAAGAATTATCAGGTCACCGTAAACGGTACCAGCATCCTGCAACAGCAGTATACTTATGATAACAACAACAACATCACGGCCATTACCGAAGGAAGCGCCATCAAGACCTTCGAGTATGACGTCAACAACCAACTGACCCGTTCCGTCACTCCCGGGAAGTTTCTGGAGAATGATACGACACCCGGTACTTACGGCATTAAGATTGGTGACTACCTAGGAACCAAGATGATGGACTTTACCCCGGTTCTTACCGCCATGATGGGCCTGGACTACAATTCCTCTTCCATCGGGATCGATTTTGGAACCACGGCTTCGGGAGTCAAGAAAATCCAGATCATCCCGGACGGCAAGTTTACAGTGCACCGGGTAACCCAGCGGACCCTGGACCTTTATACTTCTGCGGATAACTCGACTTATACGATAATCCCGAGGACCAGTTGGACTTTTGCAACGGACAGGTTTTGAGATTTTTAAATTACTTCTTTGGATTTAAAATTCCTCAAAAATTCGATGTAAGATTCCTTAGTAAATTTCGGTGTATAATTTTTTTTGATTTTCAGTGCTTCAGCGGCGCCGTCCCACAGCAAGTCAATCGTTGCCATGGCCATGGCTTTGGCAGGCATTACATAGGCCATTTCCTCGTCGCAAATTGTGAAATTCCGGCTGTGGGCTGTACCGGAATACCCCCCGGTAGAAATATGCATAAAGGGCATAATGGAGCTAATGTCTCCCGCATCGGTAGCGCCCATGAGTTCATAACCAGTAAGGATACCATCCTTACCCAACAGAGTCTCGGCATTTTCCCCAAATAGTTCATTCAGTTTTTCATTTTGAATTAATGGCAAATAGCCCGGATTATCTGAAATTTCCACTTCTGCGCCTACGGCGATGGCGCTGCCGCGTAGGGCCCGGTTCACTTTTTCAGAGGCCTCCAGAATCGCACCGATATTTCTACCCCGTACATAAGTTTCCATGCGGACATCGGCAGGGACAATGTTCACCAGATCGCCGCCTTTGGTAATAATGGGGTGAACTCTGATCCGGTCCGCCTCCTTAAAGGTTTCCCTTTGGGTATTAATCGCCATCAGTGAAAGAGCAGCCGCATTTAAGGCATTGATGCCCTCGAAAGGCGCAGCACCGGCATGAGCCTCTTTACCGGAAAATCGGATAATTTTCCCTACAAAACCGGAACTATCACAGAAAAGTAGAAATTTCCTGGCTTCCACCCCGGCGTGGGAGTGGATCATCATCCCCATATCCACATCATCCAATACCCCCAGGCGGATAAATTCTTGTTTTCCCCCAAAAAATTCAATTTTTCCATCTTCTTTTAAACGTTCTCTAAATTCCAGTTCAACGTATTCTTCAGCAGGAACAGCGGCGAATATTACATCGCCGTCCAAGTGCTCCATAAAAGGAGTTAGACCAAAGGCAGCACCCAGCATTGAGGCAATTTGCGAATTATGGCCACAAGAATGAGCAGCCCCGGTTTTGATGTCAGCACAGGTATGTAATGGGCAGATGACAGCATCCAGTTCACCCATAATCATGACCCTCGCCTTCGCTTGCTTTCCATGGGCATGCGCTTTCACCCCTGTGATAGCTAGCCCCTTTTCACACGAAAGCCCCAGAGTCTTCAACTGACTAGCAACGAGTTCCGATGTGTCCCATTCTTTAAAACCAAGTTCAGGATGATTAAAGATCTTGTTGCCGATGGAGATAATTACTTCTCTATTTTCGTCGATTTCTCTGCATACGAGCTGTTTTAATTCTTTTTTGTTCATGGGTGTATTTTCCTTATCTTTTATTCATTTATTATAACATAAATGGGAGCGTCATTATCATAAGTAACAGGAAAGTAAAGGTTATTCAAAAACTTAACAGATACTTGACAAAGCTTGGGTTAATCGGTAAAATGATAAAAATTAGTCATTTTTTAAGAAATAAATAAAGAAAAAAACTAAATATTTATTTAATCATCAAAATATGTGAATTTTTAAATTCAGGTGAAGTTATGAGTGCACGGACAATTCAGGCTTGTATGGGGAAAATTCCCTTTGATCTCGCTATATATGATGTACAATTGTTTAACGTTTTTACCAACGAAATTGAGGATGTTGATATCGGGATTGCCGGAGACGAGTTTGCCTACGTCGGGAAATTCCAAAAAGAGCATCATGCCTTAACAAGAATTGATGGTAGTCATAGGTTTGCTGCTCCTGGTCTTATTGATAGCCATATGCACCTTGAAAGCAGTATGATGACTCCGGCCCAATTTGCAGCAGCGGTATTGCCGCTTGGAACGACAAGCGTTGCGGCAGATCCCCATGAAATCGGAAATGTGCTGGGTGTAGACGGAGTAAAAATCATTTGCGATCAGGTGAAGGTACTTCCTCTCCACGTCTATATGATGGCCCCTTCCACCATTCCGTCGGCACCGGGATTTGAAAAGTCCGGCGCCGCAATTAGCGGAAAAGAAATCACCAAAATGCTTGCTTTTTCAGGAGTTCACGGTCTAGGTGAGGTAATGGATTTTTTGGGGGTTACGGACTGTGACCCCAAAATAATGGGTGTGATCGAAGCCGCCCGTAAAAAAGACGTACTGTTGGATGGACATACTCCTTTGTTGAAAGGAAAAGAGTTGCAGGCTTTTATAGCCTCCGGCATTGACTGTGACCACACCTATATGGACGTAGAAATTGTAAAGGAAAAACTCCGCCTAGGAATGTGCGTCCAAATTCAAGAACGTTCTTTGACCCAAGAATTGATGGCCTATTTAAATCATTATCCGGTACAAAACCGGATTATGTTGGTAACGGATGATGTAGCGGTAAACCGGTTGGCAACCAATGGTCATTTGAATGCCCTCATAAAAAAAGCAATTGTTTTGGGACTTGAGACGAAGAAAGCCTATCGATATGCAACTATCAATGCCGCAGAGCATCTTCGCCTTTATCATCGGGGCGCAATTGCTCCGGGCCGCAGAGCGGATTTGATTTTGTTGGATTCAATGGAAGAGGCTCTTCCTGCACTGGTCGTGAGTGATGGAAAGGTCGTCGCTGAAAACGGCCATTTGACCATATCTCTTCCCAAGTATAAATTTCCCCGGAAAGTTTTCCACTCCATACATATCAGACCAGTCCAGGAAAAGGATTTCGAAATACCCTGCCAAAGTCCGAAGGCCCTTGTCAATGTCATTGTCCATGATGGCAAAACCTCCAGAACCCGGCTGGAGCAAAAAATCTGTGATGCCGAAAATGGAGTGCTCAAGCCGGAAAATCTCGTTAAGATGGTGGTGCTCAATCGTTATCACGGTAACAATAACCGCGGTTTGGCTCTTTTAGGCAATCTCTCCGGATTCAGGGGAGCTATTGCCACGACTTATGCCCATGACTGCCACAATCTGACGGTATATGCCAGCAACGATTTTGACTTGTGTTTGGCGGTGGATACAATCGTTTCAACCGGCGGAGGTTTGGTAGCTGTACAGGACGGGCAAGTCCTTTGTTCGATTCCACTGCCGATAGCAGGACTGATGTGTGAGGATGACTTCAAAACACTGGCGGAAAAATTCAATGATTTTAACCGGATTTCCAAAAAAATGGGGCTAAACCATGAGGAACCGTTGATATTTCTTACTTTGATGCCTCTTGCCGTAATTCCTGATGTTCGACTTACAGATATGGGGATTGTCGATGTAAGAAACAAAACATTTTTGCCCCTGGTGGCCAAATATTTGTTATGACGGGATCGAATAAAAGATGACAAAACAGAAAAAACAGGTATTACTTCTTGCACTGCCGATATTGCTGACGTTAATCGCATTTTTTGTGGTTCCCATGGTCTATATCCTGATGGTTACTATGAAAACCGACGGGCTGAAATACTTTCTGAAATTTTTTAGTGACCCCATGTATCTCGGTATTTTAAAAACGACCGTTGTCGTCTCGCTGAAGGTAACCGTAATTTCTTTGCTGCTGGGATATCCGACGGCCTATTTTTTAGCCAGAACAACCTCAAAAGTGAAAAATGTATTGATGATTGTCATTATTTTTCCGTTCCTGGTGAGCGCAGTTGTCCGGGCCTATGGATGGATGGTTATCTTGGGCGGTAGAGGACTTTTAAACCAATTTTTACTGGCACTCGGACTTATCCAAAAACCCCTGGTCATCATGAATACTTCTACGGCAGTCATTATCGGATTGGTCCATCTGTTGATTCCTTATATGATTCTTTCTATTACGGGAGTCATTCAAAATATTGACCCCAATATTGAAAAAGCCGCCTACAGCTTGAAAGCCAGTCCGTTGCGAACATTTTTCAAGATAATTTTGCCTTTGAGCGGGCCCGGGATCATTTCAGGATGCATTTTGGTATTTACTTTGAGTATGACATCCTATGTTACCCCCAAATTACTGGGAGGAACGACATTCCGGATGATGAGCACCATGGTGTTTCAGGAAGTCAATATCAACTTTAATTGGGGATTTGCCTCTGCGATCAGCTATATCTTACTGTTTACCATATTAATCATTTTGTTAATCGCCACTTATGCAACTGCAGGCGTCAATCAACGAGTTGGGGGTGGAAAACGTGTCTGACAATCGGGCAGGATGGTTTTCACGGATTATCGCAACGCTGGTATTCATTTTCCTATTGGCGCCATTGGTGGTTATCATTTTGGCTTCTTTTAGTCCAACCCCGCTGGTGGTCTTTCCTCCCAAAGGGATCTCTTTACAGTGGTATTTGAATATCTTTAGTTCTTCCACCAATTTTTTTAGCGGATTTATCAATAGTATCGAAGTGGCCGTGATTGCAACTGCAATTGATGTGATACTGGGTGTAACAGCCGCCTTGAGTGTGAGCCGGCACCCGTTCCGTGGAAAGGAATTACTCGTTGCTTTTTTTACTTCGCCGATGTATGTTCCTTCTATCGCTTTTGCATTCGTTTTACTTCAGATTTTTAGCCAGATCGGCTCTGTTCCGGGGATGGTAAAAATATTGCTGGGCCATTTGATCATCATCATGCCCTATATTATCCGGAATACGCTTTCCCTACTGTCGAGTTACAACTGGACTTTAGAAGATGCAGCAGCCAGTCTAGGGGCAAATCCTGTCAAAACTTTCTCCATGATCACGATGCCCTTAATTAAGTCCGGTGTAATTGCAGGCGCCATGCTTTCTTTTTTATACTCTTTCGATGAAGCCGTGTTGAGCAATTTATTATGTACACCAAAATTTGTGACATTGCCGGTCCGAATAATGAATTATATGGAGTTCTCCTTTGATCCTACCCTCGCGGCAATTTCTACTGTTTTGATTTTGATGTCACTATTATCTATCGTTTTGCTGGAAAAGTTCTTGGGGTTGGATATGTTTTTAAAGTAATGGAGAAAGTTGCTCCGAACGAATTTGAATTTAAATAAAGTTTTTTATGGCTTTCTAAGGAGGATCTGATTTGGCGTCGTTAGAATTGAAAAATCTTACAAAAAAATACGGTGATTTCATAGCTGTCGATCATATCAATCTCCGGGTTCACGATGGGGAAATGGTTGCTTTACTAGGGGGAAGCGGCTGCGGCAAAACAACAATATTGAACATGATTGCCGGATTCACCGGTGAGTACCAGGGAACTATTCTGGTTGACGGCAAAGAGATGAATCATATTCCGGCCTATAAAAGAAACATGGGGGTGTTTTTTCAGAACTATGCGCTATTTCCCCATATGAATACTTTTGATAATATCGCTTTTGGTTTAAAGATGCAGAAAATCGGTAAACCGGCGATGAGAGAAAAAGTGCAAAAGATTTTGGAACTTGTAAAGTTGACCGGAATGGAAAAAAGGTTTCCGCGGGAGCTTTCCGGGGGACAGCAGCAGCGGGTTGCATTGGCGCGCGCTTTGGTGACGGAACCGACTGTTCTTCTACTGGACGAGCCTTTATCGAATCTGGATGCAAAGCTCCGGGTGGAGATGCAACTGGAAATTAAACGGATTCATCATGAATTAGGAATTACCACCATCATCGTTACTCATGATCAGGAAGAAGCTATTTCACTGGCTGATAGGGTTGTCGTAATGAAAGCCGGGAAAATTCTCCAGGTTGGCCAGCCAAGGGAAGTTTTTGATCATCCCGCCAATTTGTTCGTTGGGGATTTTATGGGATTTTCCAATTTTATCGCCGGAAAGGTGAATGCTATCAATGAAGGAAGAGCGAGTGTCATTTGTTCGGAACGGGAGTTAATTGTCAGTGGGGGGGATAGTAGCGGATTCGTCTTGGGCGAGAGTGTTACTCTTTCCATCCGTCCTGAAAACGTCTCCGTAACAAAAAAACATTCGGAAAATACCCTGACGGGAAATATTAAAAATGTTACTTATAAAGGAACGGTTACCCGTTTGGAGATAGAAAATATCTTTCAGGAAACGGTATATGTGAATGTGTACGATAATGAAAGCTATAAGAGCGGCGATGCAATCACGGTTGCATTGCCATCCCAAAAGCTTCTCATATATAAAAATTAAATGGATAGGAGCGAACGATGATGAAAAAGAATCAAAAATTAATGGTTGCCGGTCTTGCCGCCATTCTGTTTATGGTAAGTGTAGCCGTCTGCGGCAGCAGTTCCCTGGTTTCCGCGGCTAAAGCCTCTTCAAAAACGGCCAAAGATTTTAAAGGCTCCACACTGGTCGTAGCATCCTGGGGTTTTACGGCTGCTCATGTCAAAGAATTGTCCAAAAGCTTCGAAGAAACCTATAACTGCAGGGTTATTACCGATGAAACCAGTGGAAATTCGGACCGCTTAAATAAGATTATGGCCCAACAGAAAAATCCGGAAATTGATGTTGCCCTGATGACAGATATTTTTGCCGCACTTGGAAATCAGAAGGGCCTTTTTGAAAAAATCAATTCCAAACTTGTTCCCAATGCTAAATATCTCTATGATTTTGCCAAAAATAAAGATGGTTATGGTCCCTGTTATTCCGTAGTCCGGTACGGCATTATTTATGACGCCGACACCGTGAAAATTCCTCCGAAATCCTTTAAGGATTTGTTTAATGGCAAATATAACGGACAAATTTCCCTGCCGGACATGGCGTCTACTGCAGGGCCTTATCTGCTGCTCACTTTGGCGGAAAAATCGGGCGGTAGCGCAACCAATGTAGAACCAGGGTTTAAACTGCTCAAAGCGAACAGAGGCAACGTGAAACAATGGTATCTCAGCGGTTCTGATGTTCAGACAGCTTTTTCCACCGGAGAAATCGGCGTAGCCGTATTTATGGATATGAATATGCCTTCATTGAAAAAGGCAGGACTGAATGTGAAATGGGTTGATCCCAAAGAAGGAGATTTTTCAGCCGCTGCTACCATCAACGTGATTAAGAACTGCAAAAATCCCGAGCTGGCTCAGTTATATGTAAATTATATCCTCAGCGATGCTGTACAGAGCCAGATTGCCGATAAATTAAATGAGGCTCCTACCAACAAAAATGCCACGATGTCGGATGAAAAGAAAACATATTTAGCTTATGGCAAAGATACAATGCAATCCTTGAAGAAATTCGACTGGGCCTTCATTAATGCCAATAAAGCGGCCTGGATTGAAAAATTCCAGAAAGAAATCGCTGTTCAGAATTAATAAGTTAATTGAACTACCATAAAGAAGCGCCATAATGATGATGAAAATCATGGCTATGGCGCTTCTTTAACATTGTTTAATGAACATGGATCGAGGAATATCATGAGCGATATTGAAATTTCAGCATTTTCGGATGCTACTACGAAAACAACCATTCAGGCCAATGGATTTTCATTGGTCGTTGATGAACCGCCTTTTTTTGGAGGCAACAATCTTGCTCCAAGCCCGGTTGAATACTTTTTGGCGGCAATTGCCGGTTGTATCAATGCGGCCGGAAAGTGGGTGGCCCGCGAACGGGGTATCGTCATTCATTCAATAGCGATTCATGTGAAGGGCACTATTGATTCCAGCCGTTTTTTTGGAAAACCAACCACGAAGAGAACTGGTTTTGAGAAGATCAAAGTGACGATAGAAATCGATTCTCCTGCGGGAAAGGATGAGGTGCATCAATGGCTTGAAGAAACCGTATCCCGTTGTCCGGTCATTGATAATGCGACTTTTCCAACCCATTTTGATATGGAAATAAAAAAAGTAACGGCGGAAAAATAGCAAAAATTCATTTGTGATTGAAGAGGACAGACTAACAGACTATCGAGATTAAAGGAGTCAACGATGGAAAAAAGCGATATTTCACCAAAGGTACAGGCCATTTGGGAAGAAATGATCGGATGGCGCAGGCATTTGCATCAATTTCCGGAACTATCTTTTCAAGAATATGAAACCAGTACCTTTGTGGAAGAAAAATTAAGGTCCTTTGGAAATATTGAAGTTTCCCGTCCGACACAGACCAGCGTGATGGGTATCGTCAAAGGAAAAACGCTGGGACGAATCATCGCCTTGAGGGCTGATATGGATGGGCTTCCTATTGAGGAAAAGAATGACCTTCCTTATGCCTCTCAAAACCCAGGCGTTATGCACGCCTGTGGACACGATGGACACACGGCGATTTTGTTGGCGACCGCTAAAATCATCAGCAATATGGCTCCGGAATTTTCAGGGGAAGTGCGTTTTTTGTTTCAACATGCGGAGGAATTACCTCCCGGAGGAGCGGCCGAGATGGTCAAAGCCGGAGTCATGGATGGGGTGGAAGAAGTTTATGGCCTGCATGTAACTTCAAACTACCCAACCTGTACATTTGGGGTGCGCGAAGGCCCTTTAACATCAGCAACCGATCGTTTTGATATTACTGTCAAGGGAAAAGGCGGCCATTCTGCCTTTCCGGAGATTTGCACCGATCCAATCGTAATTGGGGCCCAGATCATTACGGCTCTTCAACATATTGTCGCCAGACAAACGGCCGCGGTTGAACCTGTTGTATTGTCTGTTTGTATGGTCTCAGCGGGGCAGGCCTATAACATTATTCCGGATGTAATACAAATTACTGGTTCTACCAGGACATTTGACCGGAAGATCCGGGAAGAGCTTCCGAAAAAGATGGAGCAAATTGTCAAAGGTATTACTTCATCTTATGGAGCAGGCTATGAATTCCTGTTTTCAAAAGGTTATGCGCCGGTGATGAATGATCATGATCTAACCCTAAAGGCCGAAAAACTTTTAACGGATCATTTTGGGAAAGATCGAGTCAGCCATATCGGTCCGCTGATGCCGGGGGAAGATTTTTCAGCTTTTTCAGAACTTTGCCCGGGCTTTTTTGTGGAACTGGGGACTCGAAATGAGGAAAAAGGTTGTGATAAACCCCACCATAATTGTAATTATAAGCTGGATGAAGATGCTTTGCTTTATGGAGTTGAATTTTTTACTTTTCTGATCCAAAACAGACTTTCATGGTAAATCTTTTATCGAAACGTAAAGATATTTGGTAATGGTATTAGGGGCTGGTACACCGGTGATACCAAGGTTCATCAGTTGATCATGAATCCGTTCGGGCGACCAGAGCGGATTTTCGTTATGAATACGTCTTATCGGGGCAATAATCTCCTGAGATATTGCAGGTCTGCCGTGGGGGGTTGATTTTGTGGCCCAATAAAAGCGAAATGCCGTACGATGCCAGCGAATGACTAGTGCACTACCAGAGGGTTTAAACCATCAAGGAACCCCCGTATGTTCCAGGAGAATCTTTTCGGGATTCTTTATGGATACTCTTTCATATATGATGGGCAGGAATCCTCAACTGCAATCATGAATATAACATTATCACTGGAGAAGGACCAATTCAAATGCCTATCAAAACATTTTCCTTGCTTGTCAAACCGGCCTCGGCTGATTGCAATCTGCATTGCGCTTATTGTTTTTACCTTAGCCGTCAATCTTTATATCCGGAGACCCGGCGGCATCAGATGTCCGATGAAATGCTGGGAAAAATGATCGCCGGTTTCATGGCAACCGAGCAGCCTCAATACGCCTTCGGATGGCAGGGTGGAGAGCCGTCCTTGATGGGGGTGGACTTTTTCCGCCGGGTCACTGCGTTGCAACAAAAGTATGGACATAAGGGCGCTGTGATAGCTAACGGATTACAAACCAACGCCACTTTGATTGATGATGAATTTGCCGAACATTTAGGCCAATATAATTTTCTGGTCGGAGTCAGCGTCGATGGTCCGGAGCCCGTACACGACCATTTCCGGAAAACTGTAAACGGACAAGGGACCCACGCCGCTGTTCTGAAGGGTATCGACTGTTTGAAACGGCATAAGGTTGAGTTTAATGCTTTGACAGTGGTGAATTCCTTTAATGTGCTCCATCCGCTGGAGATTTATCATTACTTATGCGATCAGGGGATTTATTATCACCAATACATCCCGTGTGTGGAATTTGGGCCTGACGGACAACCATTGCCCTTTACCGTTAGCGCCAAACAATGGAGCCGTTTCTTATGTGAAATCTTTGATCAGTGGAGCCTCAAGGACAACCGCAGAGTATCCATCCGATTGTTTGACGGCATCTTAAATTTGATGGTGAATGGAAGTTATCATCTCTGCCACATGGGTGGCCATTGCAGCCAGTATTTTGTGGTAGAGCATAACGGAGATGTCTATCCTTGCGATTTTTTTGTGGATGCCGGGCATAAACTTGGAAATGTCGGCGATAGCTCATGGGAAGAATTGCTGGCTTCCCCCCAATATCAACAATTTGGGATGCAGAAGGCCGACTGGAATCCACGCTGCTCGACTTGTGAATATTTACGTTTTTGTTCAGGGGATTGTTTGAAGCATCGTTTTTATGGGGGGCAGGACCCGCATCAAATGAGTTGGTTATGTGAGGGCTGGCGGGAATTTTATGAATATGCCCTGCCCAGATTGGAACAATTGGCTTTAGCCATCCTCCGGGAAAGGTCCGGCTTGAATCAGCTTCCCCAGTGGAAGCCCGGCAGGAATGAACCTTGTTTTTGCGGCAGCGGGAGAAAATATAAAAAGTGTCACGGCGCTGGGAAATAACCTATCCTATGACTTTCCATGATAAGGATGATACACCAGAAGACAATTTTTTAAGCAAAATAACCAATATTTTATGAATCCTTCATTTTGAAGAAATTTCAGGCACTCAAAAAAACAATATTAAAAGAACTTCCGCCAAATTTTCCTGTTACGCTTAATTATCGGGTAGCTTAAAATTATTTAAAAACAATTAAATTGTTTTTAAGCTTTAAATTTTGCTTGTAATGGCTGGAACTTTCCTCCGCCATTGATTAAATTAGGGCTCCCTTAGGGGGAGCTTTAATTTTAGTTTAAGATCCAGTAAGGATCGTACATAAATTTTGACGCATTTTTAAAAGCACCCTCAGCCAACGGGTTCCGACCAATATTTTTCCGGGGAGCAAGGATGGACCCGAACGGTGGCGCGGTAGCGGTGGCCCCGTTGGACTGAGTATCTAAAGACAGTTGGATTGAATGGTATAGGTCGAAAATATTAACCAGGGAGGAAAGATCAAAGTGACAGCTAAGCAGACATCGGTTGGAACCAAAATCTATATTGGTTTTGGGATCATGTTAGTGTTGGTGGTGATCGTTATCGCGGTGGCATTAAGCAATATGGTGGATACCCGGACCCGGATGAGTAAAATCATCAATGAAAACAATGCCAAACTGGAATTGGCCAACAACATTTTGGACAAATTACAGCATCAATTAAGTCTGGTGAGAATGTCCAGTAATTATCAGGAAATGTTAAGTTTATTGGACGATCAGGACGATTCGGAAGCGGTGAAAGAATATATCCGGACTTGTATGGGAATGAATAACGCTCAAGAAACCGCAGCCAAAAATTCATTTAAAAACGCAGTAGTAATGTTGAGCATCTTTGGGATCATTGCATTTGTTTTAGGAATCGGTTTGACGTTATTCATCACTCGTAGTATTACTTTACCGATAAGGAAAATATCCGGCGCTTTGAAAGAAGGCGCCCGGCAATTGGCTGGCGCTTCCCATCAATTATCGGCATCCGCCGACCAACTATCCCAAGGCAGCAGTGAACAGGCGGCAAGCATTGAAGAAACTTCATCCACCTTACAGGAAGCCGCTTCCATGATGGTTCAAACGACAACCAATACGAAACAGGCAGCCCAATTGTCCGTGCAGGCCAAAGAATCGGCAGACAAAGGTAATGTCGATATGCGGGAGATGATGGACTCTATCCAGGAAATTAAGAACTTCAGCGATCAGATTGCCAAGATTATTAAAGTGATTGACGATATAGCGTTCCAGACCAATATTTTGGCCTTGAATGCCGCGATTGAGGCAGCCAGGGCTGGAGAAGCCGGAATGGGTTTTGCGGTGGTTGCTGAAGAAGTAAGAAATTTGGCCGGGAGGAGCGCCCAGGCGGCCAAGGACACCACAGCCATTATTGAAACCAATATTGAATTATCAACCAAGGGTGTAACCGTAGCCGAGAAAGTCCGCGAGTCTCTGGATGCAATCACTCTTCAAGCCAAAAAGGTGAGTGAGCTAATGGAAGAAATCGCTGCCGCCAGCCAGGAACAATCGCAAGGCATGACTCAGGTTAATAAAACCTTGGTTCAAGTGGAAACAGTGACGCAGCATAATGCGGCCAGCGCTGAAGAAAGCGTATACGCAGCTCAGACACTAAATATTCAAGCGGGTAACATGCACAAAATCGTACTTCAGCTTTCGGCGCTGGTGAACGGGAAAGCAGGGTCTTTAAAGTCGGAGATGAAAACAATCGCTGTAGCCGGAGAAAACGATTTGGAGCTCCAGCAACCGGCCGAAAATGCGGTATTGCCGGATAAATCAAAGACGAAGATTGTGACGCCGGAGGATGTGATTCCGCTAACGAACGATCACTCCAAATTTTAAAACCCATAGGGTATTTAACCCAAGGAAAGGAACTTAAAAGTTATGTCCCACGATAATCCGTATTCTCGTTTTAATCCGGAAGAGCTGATTCTACGCGATGTTTTGGCGGCGGATCGGACCATTTTGGCCAATGAAAGAACCTTTTTGGCTTATATTCGTACAGCACTGACGTTTTTTGTAACGGGCATTACCTTTATCAAATTTTTTGGCCATATCATACTGGAAATTATCGGCTATCTATTTATTCCCATTGCTTTGTTTATATTTGTAATCGGCTTGGTCCGGTATGTAAAGATTTATAGAGTTATATCCAAGATTCATCAAGGTGAAAAAACCGATAGTGCATCATAAGATTGTCAAATCCAATGGGCAGCAAAAGGCTAGCAGTTAAATATTGAATTGTCCTTGCGTAAATCATATTAAACGGTCGGGAGATTAATTTTTTTAATGTTTATCAACGATTTCCGATATTCGGAAGGGGTCATTCCGACCGTTTTTTTGAAAACCTGTCCAAAATAACTGTAATCGGTATAACCTACTTTAGTGGAGACAATACTGACGTTATATTCCGGGTTTTTTAACAATTCTTTCGCTCGATTTATGCGCAGCTTCATCAGATAATCATTGAAGTTTTCAGCGGTATGCTTTTTGAAAAGCTTACAAAGATAGCTTTTGTCGATGTAAAAAAATTTGGAAACCGATTCCAAAGAGATGTTTTGGTCAAAATTTTGATGGAGATATTTTAGCACCCGGGTTACGATTAAATTATTTTTGGTTTGAATATGTTGATCTAAAAATTGTTCCAGATCGGCCAATATTTTATCGAAGGTAAACACCAGTTCCGCATAGTCCTTTGAGTTCTCCATATTTTTAAGGTATTCGAATTTCTTTTGGTTCATCTCTTCCAAATCAAAACCCATTTCAAGAAATTTATAAATGATTAAATAGCAAACCTCTGAAAAAATCTTTTTTAAAAAGTAGGGTTCGATATATTTCCCCTGGGAAATCTGATCTTCTACCCAATTCTCCACTACGACTTTAAGTTTGCTAAAATCGAATTGTTCGACTAAGGCATGTAAGGTCTGGAAATCAAATTCAATGGCATGGATAATTCTTTGAAAAGATGATACCTTCGCAAACTGATTCAGAGGAAGGTAAAAACAATGCGATACTTTCTCAATCAAATCCTGAAAGACCTCCCGGATCAAAGGGTAGCCGTCAAAGCTTTCACTGAGGAGAATTTGACAATTTATTGAGAATGCTGAATGGATTGCGGAAATGATTTTGGGGCATATTTCCTCCATGGATGGCTCATCTTTAGAAACCGGCGGATTCAAAATGGTGATACTTACATTGGAGTCGTAGAAAAAACTGACTGGATGAAAAGAGAGGCCGATGGCTGCGTTGATAGTTGCGATCAAGGATGGGCAAGCCTCGCTTTTTTGAACCGGATCGGTAGCCCGGTAGACAATAGCCAATATGGTTAAGTTGGACTCTTTCAATTGAATATTGTATTGGGAAAAGTTTGCCTGAATATCAGCTAAAGATAGACGAGGCTCACCCAATAAATCGGTCAGAAAGTTATTGCGGAGTTCTCCATGATAGGTGTCGGCCTTGTTGGTGTTTTTCATTCCATCCTGGAGGGAACTTGCTTTTTGTAAAACTTTCAGTAAATCCGTGGAATTCATTTTCGGTTTCAAAACATAATCTAAAGCGCCAAGACATAGGGTTTCCCGGACATAGTTAAAATCATCATAACTGCTGAGTATGATAACTTGAATAAACGGGTAATCCCTCTTAATGAGTTTGGTCAATTCGATCCCATCCATCACGGGCATTTTGATATCCGTGACCACAATGTCCGGAGACTTTTTGGCGATAATCTCCAAAGCTTCTTTACCGTTGGCGCTTTCTCCCACAATCTGAAACCCGTGGGCAGGCCAATCCGTCATATGGATAAACCCTTGGCGCAATAAACTTTCGTCATCAACGATTAACAGCTTGATCATTGTGAAACCTCCGTTTTACCGTTATCCCATATTTGAGGAAGAGTTATGATTACGGATGTCCCCACGTTAGGCTCACTGTGGATTCTTAATCCGTATTGCGGGCCAAAATAAAGTTGAATCCGTTCAAGCACATTCTTCACGCCAATACCGCTGAAACGCCGTGAAATGATCTGGGAATCATCGGTTAACAAATCCTCGACGGTACTCTGATCCATTCCAATGCCGTCATCCAAGACTTCAATTTGAATATCATTCCCGATAGAGGTGCAATAGATGGAAACCGTTCCCCAGACGCTACCTGACTGGGATTGATCTTTGGGCTCAAATCCATGGAAGATGGAATTTTCGATAAATGGCTGCAATAAAAGTTTGGGTATCCGGCAACCTTGCAACGGTTTGGGTATTTGAATATTGAGCCGTATAGTCCGGCTGGAGCGGATCTCCTGGATATAAATATAGTCTTGGATACAGCGCAATTCTGCCTTCAGGGTGATGAATTCCTCCTTTTGCGAGATGGTTTGCTCCAACAAGTTGATTAAAGCATTGATGGTGGGTTCAATGAATTCCGTTCTTCCGGTCCATATCAAACATTTAATGGAGTTAAGGGTATTATAGAGAAAATGAGGTTTAATTTGCATTTGCAGGGCATGTAATTCAGTCTTCCGTTTTTCGTCGTGTTCCTTGATTAAATTATGAATGGTTTCTTCCAATTCAGTGATAATGTTATCATATTCCTTGCTTAAAACGGCAATCTCGTCCGTGATGGTGTTATCCTTATCCGATAAAGAAGCGCTTTTTTGAGAATAACGCTGGATGCGACGGGTTAGATTGATTAAGGGTATGGAGATTTTACGGGAGATTATTACTGCCAGGATAATCGAAAAGGTAATAAGCACCAGAGAGATTATAAAAATTTTGAAGCTCAATATATTGATATCCCTGGATATGCTCGTTAATGGGACCATGTTTAAAATAGTCCAACCGGCCTTTTCGATATTTTGATAAATGCATAAATATTTGATAGGGCCGATTTTGATGATTTGGTGGCTGTTAATGGGGCCTTTTAAAAGTTTTTCAAAAGGTTGCAAATCGATCCGCTTTCCCACCCATTTCCGGTCCGAATCGGAGATAACATTTCCGGATGAGTCGAAAATGATAAAGGAACTTTCATTATCCAGGGAGTCCTTGTAAATGTCATATAAATAGGATTCATCAATACTCAGAAGAAGCAATCCATAACGATTCGCTGAATAAGGGTCATGTAAGGTCTTTACTGCAGTGAAGACCTTTTTGTTTTTATTGATAAAACTTTGCTGGGTACTCCGCCAAAATATTTTTCGTTGATCTTTTTCAGCTTTTTTAAACCAATCATATTGCTGAATATTACTGAAATTAAGATTACTTTCGCCATCAGGACTATAAACGTCGCCATTAACACCCAGTAGGAGCGTTTCATTTTTAAGCCAATCATACGCAAAGGAATATTTTCTGATTTGCGATTCTACGGTATCAATATTTTTTAAACGGGTGAAGGAATCTTGGTCGTTATTGGTTAGGTATGTTTTGAGCAAGATGTTACGATCAAACAGGCTCACAACGGCAATAACCTGGTCGACCAACATTTCGATATTTTTTTTAACTTGGATTAAAGTATTGCTATTGGCTTTGCGTATATAGGTGTTAATTATATTTTCAGAAGCGAAAAATGATAAGAGGCCAATTAAAGACATGGAGAAAATCAATATTAAATTCGATATCAACAGTTTTCCAAAGATGCTTTTGGGTATTTCAAACAGTTTCTTGTGCATAAAATTCTCCAGCAGGTACGAGCAATTTTCTACTTGATGGTAACTTTATAGTAACAAAAAATTATACTTCTGTCTAATTAAAAGAATTTGAAAAAGTAACGGCATTAACTTGAGGACAACAAGGGTTGAATAATAATAAATAACAATATTGTAAGAATAATCACCAATATTTTTAGCATTTACATTCTCAATAATAAGATCTGGATTTATTTTACAACAATATCAAAAGACAGAAACCCAACTAATTCTGTTTATTTTAAGTATCTTTGAGGTTACAATTTCTTTAAAATATAGTGATAAAAATAAATCCAAGTTGAAATTCGTTGAAGGGAGGGAGATGGTAAAGAATATTAATTTTAAGATATTAAAATTTAGAAAAATTAATTAGGAGGTATTGAAATGAAAAAAAGTTCACGCTATTTAATGATTTTATTAGCAGGATTGATGATTTTTGCTTTTTCGGGTTATACAACCTTTGCGAAAACAAAAGGTCCTGTAACGATTTCTTTTTGGTTCCCGAGTAACGATAAAATGACCAATGCCTACTTTTTCGATGCGGCTAAAGAGTTTGAAAAGACTCACCCTCAAATTAATGTGGAGGTTACTGCTTTACCCCCGGGTCAAGCTGACGTAGATCTTAAATTAAATGCCGCTGTGTTAAGCGGGACTTATCCTGATGTTCAATCTTCAATGCTCACAGCTATCGGGACTAGAGGATCGATGGGCGAGTTTTATCCGTTGGACAAGCTTATTGCAAAGTGGGACGATAAAACGGATATTTATCAAAACGTTTTTTCGATTGGCTCATATAAGGGCAAATTGCTGGGTCTTGGCTTTTACCCCAATCCGAATATATTAGTCTACCGGAAAGATTTCTTTAAAGAGGCCGGGTTGGATCCGAACCATCCTCCGGCAAACTGGGATGAGCTCGCCGCGTATGCAAAAAAACTGACCATACGTGATGGTAATAATGTAACCCGGGCTGGCTTTGACATCCCGGCGATAAACGGTACGGTGTTTATTAAACCGTTTTGCCGGCAAAACGGCGCGGTTGTGATTGATGAGAAAAGAGAAAAGCCAATGCTGGATGATGCTAAAATGATTGGCGCTTTTGACTATCTCATGAAATTAAAAAACGAAAATGTCAGTAACCCATTTGACTTTTTGAAGAAAGACAGTATCCCGTTTGTATACGGGAAAAGCGCAATGTCATTCATGGATCCTGCCCAAGTTATGGGATTGTTAAATTCCAAACCCGATTTGAAGGATAAGCTCGCTTTTGCCCCTGTGTTAACCGGACCGAAAAAGAAGTCGGGGTACTGTGCATATCGCTTGTTTACGATTGCCAATTCGTCTAAACATAAGAATGAAGCCTGGGAATTTATTAAATTTATGATGTCAAAAGAACAAGTGCAGGAGCGCTATGCCAATTTAAAAATTCCGCCCGTTCGACAATCAATGGAAAAAGATTACATTGCCAAAGATCCTGCATTTAATAGTGTAATTATGGATTACGTCAAAAATGGTCAAGGGGATAATGTAATCGCTTGGAATACACTGGGTACCAAATATCTTTATCAAGCATGGGAGGAAGCTTATAGCGGCAAAAAAGCACCGGCCCAAGCGCTGAAAGATGCTCAAGCCAACTTACTTAAAGAGCTTAAGAATTTAAAATAATACCAAAGTAATGCTAAGGGTTTATGGTTAAGCCGTAAGCCCTTTTCTGACTTTTAATGGTAGGGAGTAATTTTTATGAACAAAACAGAAAGATTGAAATGTTCTAAATTGACTCAAGATAATATCGGATATTGGATGATAGCCCCCTTTTACCTTTTCTTATTGATATTTGTAGTATTGCCAATTATATTTAATATATTTTTCAGCTTTACCAATTATAACTTGAGAAATTGCAATATTGTCGGGTTAAAAAATTATGTGCGCCTTTTCTCGGATGAAACGTTTTTGATTTCGATGAAGAATACGTTTGTTTATACCTTTTTTACATTGATCATCAATATGGTGTTGGGGCTTGGAGCAGCATTGGCGATCAATAAGAAACTGCTCGGGTTAAAATTTTTTCAATCCAGTTTTTACATGCCCTATGTCACGTCTATGGTAGGTGTCTCCATGATTTGGCTGTGGATGTATGACCCTTCTGTCGGATTTTTCAATCAGGCAATGAAAGTTTTGGGATTGCCAATTCAACAGTGGTTATTTGATGCCCATTTGGCGATGTTCTGTGTTATTTTCATGAGCGTTTGGAAATCACTGGGTTATTTTATGGTGATTTTTTTAGCGGGTTTAAAGAATATTCCGTCTTACCTTTACGAAGCTGCAACGATAGACGGCGCTAATGCTTGGCAACAATTTCGCAACATTACCCTGCCCATGTTGCAACCGATCACCTTTTTTCTTTTTGTAACCGGGATTATCAATTGTTTTAAAGTATTTGAACAAGTTCAGATTTTAACCAATGGCGGGCCGATGAACTCGACCACGACGATTGTCCATCAGATTTATAACCGCGGTTTCATTGAATTTCAAATGGGTTATGCCGCCACTTTGGCTATCGTTTTATTGGTGATTATCTGCATCGTTACTTTATTAAACTTTAAATACGGTAAGCAAGGCCATGATTTGGATGTAGGGTGAGGGAGAGAAGATGGAAAATAAACAAGCTAAATATCTAATATCGGCGACTATGTTCGTATTATCTTTGGTTATGCTTTTCCCCTTTTTTTTAATGGTGATGACGTCATTGAAAACAATGGGCGAGATTCAAAGCAGCACATTCACCTTGTTCCCCAAGCATTTTAATTTTGTAAACTATTTTGATGCTATGGCCCGGGGGAGCTGGGGCCGTTATTTTTTTAATTCTTTCTATGTCACGATAGTAACAACGGTGGTTAGTCTAGTCATCAATTCGATGGCCGGTTATGCTTTTGCCCGGTTACATTTTCGGGGTCGCGATCCGTTGTTTCTGCTCGCATTAATCGGCATGATGGTTCCGCAACAGGTTACCATGGTCCCTTTGTTTATTATTTTAAAGAATTTCCCTTTGGCTGGCGGAAATGATATTTTGGGTTATGGCGGTATGGGTTGGGTTAATTCGTATATGGGAATGATTTTGCCTTATATTGCCGGAGCCTTCGGAGTATTTTTGTTCCGTCAGTTTTATTTGAATTTTCCAGGCTCACTGGATGACGCGGCGGCTATTGACGGGCTGAATAAATTTCAAGCCTTTTTAAAGATTTATGTTCCCTTAGGTAAACCGATTTTTGCAACGTTAGCGGTTTTTAAATCGACTACGGCCTGGAGTGAATACGTATGGCCATTGGTGATAACGAACCAAGATGTCATGAAAACGGTTCAACTGGCGTTAACTGTGTTTAAGGACGAGTCCACCGTAATTTGGAATCAGATGATGGCAGCCACTACCTTAATCTCTTTGCCGTTGATTCTGGCATTTATATTTGCCCAACGTTACTTTGTTGAAGGAATTGCAACCTCCGGAATGAAACAGTAGGCCCAAATATTTTGATGAAAGGTCAATTCGAGAATGAAAGCCATTGTATTCATGTTTGACAGTGTAAATCGGCGATTTCTGTCATCATACGGAAACGATTGGGTTCAAACTCCCAATCTGGATAGGCTGGCAAGACGTTGTGTTATTTTTGATAATCACTGGGTGGGTTCGGCACCCTGTATACCAGCCAGAAGAGATATGCTAACCGGTAGGTTGAACTTTCTCGAACGCAATTGGGGACCGATTGAACCATTTGATTATACGATGCCCCAAGCTTTGAGGGAACATGGCGTTTTTACCCATATGGTTACGGATCACTATCATTATTTATCGACCGGGGGAGAAAATTATTGCCAGTTGTTTAATACCTGGGAATGTATTCGGGGCCAAGAAAATGACCCCTGGGTATCCAGAGTGAAAAAAAACGAAAGTCCAGCGCATTATGGGCTATATTCGCCTCAGTATGGATTAAATCGAACCAAATTTCAGCATGAAGGAGATTATTCGAGTCCGATGACACTACAAGCAGCTGCTGAGTGGCTTGAGAATAATCGAGATGCTGATAATTACTTGTTATGGGTGGAAGTCTTTGATCCTCATGAACCGTTTGATTGCCCCGCTGAGTATCGGGATATCTATCACGATAATTATACCGGCCTTTTATATGAATGGCCGGAGTATGAAAAGGTAAATGTTCCACAGCCTGCATTGGATCACATTCAGAAACGATATGCTGCATTATTGACTATGACCGACCACTGGCTTGGTAAAGTTTTGAATGTGATAGATGCAAATCGGCTTTGGGATGATGCCTTAATTGCTTTTACCACGGATCATGGTTATATGCTTGGGGAACATGAATTTATGGCTAAAAATTATATGCCGGCTTTCAATGAAGTATTTCATATTCCACTAATGGTTCACCTGCCTCAAGACCAATATAGCGGAAAACGGATAAGCGCGCTTACCCAAAATATTGACCTTTTTCCTACCTTATTGGATTATTTTAAAATTGATCCCAAGTGTTGCCGAAATAAACTTCATGGTCAATCCTGGATGCCGTTGCTTACTGGTACAGCTGAGAAAGCGAGGGAATATGCAATCTATGGATATTACGGCAGAGATGTCAATATTACGGATGGCCATTACACCTATTTTCGTACGGCTTGCCGGGAAAGTAATGATCCTCTAAATTTTTATACTGCTATGCCTACAACGTTAAGACAGTTCTTGAACAGTGATATGCTCACCGACTTATCAAAAGTGGAAATGGGCCGTTTCCTTTCCTGGACTCCCTATCCAGTCTATAAAATTCCAGGGAATATTATAAACTTCCGTATTGCAAGCCAGGCATTTAATCTCCGGAGTCAATATCTCGAGCAAAATTTATTGTTTGATATCAAAAATGATTATGCACAAAATCAGCCGCTCGAAGATTCGGAGCTTGAAGCCAAATTATGTCAAGCACTGGTTGAGACCATGCGGAAGCATGACACTCCCGAGGAACAGCTGGAACGGTTGGGACTTGCCAAATATAGTAAATAAGCAACGATAAAGAAGTTGTAACAACTGATTTATACATAAATTCAAATTCATATAAATTGAATGCACAGATTCTTTAGCACCAGGGATTAAACATTCGGAGGCTGGTAATGAATATTCTAATGATTATGTCCGATGAACATTCGTATCAGACGATGGGATGTTCGGGACATCCTATAGTGAAAACACCGGCTTTAGACCGGTTGGCATCCGAGGGAGTCAACTTTACCAACTGTTACACTCCTTGTCCGTTGTGTGTACCGGCGCGTGCCAGCGCTTTTACTGGATATTTCGTGAACCAATTGGGTACCTGGGATAATGCTACACCTTACGATGGCCGGGTTAAGGGGCTGTTCGAGCAGGTGACGGAAGAAGGTTATCCTTTTACCGGAGTTGGTAAATTCCATTTTCATCCCAAAGGAACCTTTCCGGGGCTTCAGGATCACGGATTGGGCGAGTATGACACGCGGCCGGATTTGAGTGGCTTGTTCCGGCAATGCGATATCCCAAGACCGACTGGAAAGAAACGTTTTGAACAGATTAAACCCCGCGAGTCGGAATCTATAGATGACAAAGCTTTAAATTTTGTTTTGGATTGGTTGGACAAAAAAGAGCGGAATAGTCCCCCTTGGGTTTTGTATGTCGGTTTTAACCAACCCCATTTTCCCTTTTATTATCAGCAAAAATATTGGGATTATTATGATCAATTGGTTGTTAATATTTCGCAGGTGGCTCAACCGCCCTTTGATGAACTCAATGAACCGTTAAAGATGTTACGAAGGCATTTTAATGGGGATCAAGTTGATCCAGAGACCATTCGAAAGGCTCATGTAGGATACTATTCATTAATCGGTGAATTGGACCAGCATGTGGGTCAAATCCTCGATATTTTGGACAAACGAGGACTGGCCGAGGATACTTTGGTGATTTATACTTCTGATCATGGCGAACAGCTTGGGCACCATGGTTTATGGTGGAAATGCTGTATGTATGAGGAATCGGCGCATATCCCATTTCTGGTGAAAGGGCCAGGCTTACCGGCGGGAAAGCAGATTAATAACCCAATTTCCCTGACCGATCTGTTTCCAACCGTTTGCGATTGTCTGCGGATACCCATTCTCGAGGGATTACAGGGCGTAAGTTTAATGCCGCTCATTAACGGAAATATCGGGAGTTATCCGAGAGATTTCGCTTTCAGTGAATATCACGCCCACGGCATGCCTACCGGGATGTTTATGATCCGTTGGCAACAATGGAAATATGTCCATTATGTGGGTTTTGAAGGCCAGTTATTCAATTTGCAGGAGGACCCTGAAGAAATGAATAACTTGGTTCCGGCTGCCAATCAGTATCCGCAAATTCAAACAGCGATTGCAGAATGTCAAGAACGGCTTTACAGTATTTGTGACCCTGAGGAAGTGAACCGAAGGGCGTTTGAATTTCAGGCTAAGATGCTCAAAACAAGTGGGTTACAGAATGTAGTGGATTTTGATGATCATATTACCGCCTTTTTCCCGGAGTATCAAGCTTCAATTATTAAGGGGAAAGCAAAACAATAACAGAGAAATTTTGCGATACCATGAGAGAGGGAGTATTTTTATGGACAGGCCTGATATTTTGGTTTTTATGAGTGATCAGCATGCCGGTAGGTATGGTGGTTTTGCTGGAGACAAACTTGTCACAACTCCTAACTTGGATAGGATCGCTTCAAATGGGACTGCTTTTGATGCGGCGTATAGTTCTTGCCCATTATGTGTACCTGCTAGAATTTCGATGCTGACCGGACAGTTACCATCGAAAACAGGCATATATACTAATCATGGTGCGATTCCCGGCGATCAGGCCACTTTTATTCATTCCATAGCAGCTGAAGGCTATGAAACGGTTCTTTGCGGACGCATGCATTTTGTGGGAGATGATCAAAGGCATGGATTTACCAAGCGAATTATGGGTGATTTCACGCCGCTATACTGGGGAAGAGGAAGTATGAATCGATTGGATTTGGGCCGTTTCAAGGGCACAACCGATCCAACGGGATGCTTGAGAGAAGTAGGTGAAGGGAATTCACCGGTATTGGAATATGATAAGGCAGTGATAACTGCGGCATTAGAGTATTTAAAACAAGAACATGAAAAACCGCAATGTGTTGTGGTGGGCACCTATGCGCCTCATTGTCCTTTTGTAGCCCCGCCGGAATTGTTCGAATATTATCGGGCACGCGTTCAATTGCCAGTAACGACCCACCATGAGTTGAATTACCATCTTTCAGTTCTTGCTGATAAAGAGCAAGATGTGGATGACGAGGTTGTACTTAATGCTCGGGCTGCTTATTTTGGGATGATTACGAATCTTGATCATCAGATTGGAACGGTAAGGGAAGCCTGGCAGAACTATTTGAACCGAAACAACCGAAGAGGAATTTTTGTTTATCTGTCGGATCATGGTGAACAGATCGGCGAGCGAAGATTATACGGTAAACAAACGTTCTATGAGAACTCCGCACATATTCCATTAATCTTTGAAGGGGATGGTATTCGGGTAAACTATCGGGTATCCGGCGCGGTAAGCCTTATGGATATTGGGCCAACATTATGTGAAATAACAGGAGCCATCGTCCCGCCTGATCAGGATGGAAAAAGTCTTACAGGACAATTATTTGAAGGAATCGATGAAATAGATAGATATGTGTACTCGGAGTTTGTCGAAAAGGATGCATCTGGGAATTTCATTCCAGGCAGAATGGTAAGGAAGGGCAAGTGGAAGCTTATTTCCTACTATTCCTACGACAATGAAGATTTACTGTTTAATATCGAAAACGATTCCAATGAATTAAGCAATGTTATCCATCAATACCCCGATGTAGCAGAAGAGTTAAAGAAGGTCCTCAATAAGGGATGGTATATTCCCCAAATTATTGAAATGCACAAAAGAAAGTTGTCTCATGCTGGAATATTGATTCATTGGGGACGGAATAGTGGTGTTGAGGAATCCGAACGATATTCTTTCAAGGACAAATATTGTTGATTTAGAAGAATTATTATCAATGAAAGGATGTAATTCTTTGCTATATAAATTGGAAAATGACTGCTTAAAAATTGAAATAAGTTCCAAAGGCGCTGAATTGATGAGCGTTATGGGGAAAACCGACGGATATCAATATTTGTGGCAGGGAGATCCACAAATATGGGGTAAACGTTCACCGCTACTCTTTCCGATCATCGGTAACTTAAATCAGGGGAAGTACCTCTATCGGGGGAAGGAATACGCATTAGGACTTCACGGTTTTGCGGCTAAAATGGACTTTTGCCCATGTGAAGCGGGGGAAAAGTCGGTTACATTTTCTTTAAGCCACGATAGCACTACACTTCGTGAGTATCCCTTCGAATTCAGACTGTTGGTGACTTTCACACTCCAAGAAAAAATGTTGACCACAGTGTATCGGGTTGAAAATACAGGGAATCAAACATTATGGTTTTCCATTGGTGGTCATCCAGGTTTTAACTGTAGCCTAACCTTAGATGGTCGAAAAAACGTCGGGTTGGTCTTTGAGAAAGTAGAGACTGTCAGTAGGTTAGTCAATGAATCAGGGTACTTGACCGGTCGGGAGGAACCCTTCTTAAAAGGCCAAAATATAGTGGATGTCGCTTCATTAGATTTTGATGGAAAGAAAAAAGTGGTTGCCTTGAAAGGCTTTACGTCAGAAAATGTAATTATGGAAGATCGGGGCAACGGCAAAATGGTCATGGTCCGAATGGCAGGCTTTCCATTCTTGGGAATTTGGTCCCCTACCAATCAGGCTCCTTTTCTTTGCATAGAACCTTGGTATGGAATCACTGCGACTTTCGGAGTGAACGAAGAATTAGATAAAAAGCAGGGGATTCAGGAGCTTCAAGCGGGTAACAATTTCACCTGCGGTTACGATATTGTTTGTTTGAAGTAGAATGTTTTCGCTTTCAATTTTGACGTTAATTGGAATTCCATATCCGATCGCTGTAGGGAGTGGTCTTGGCCAAATCTTTATAACAGGTGCCACTTCAGCTTGGAATCATTGGCACAATCATAATGTGGACCCATGGATGGGTATTATTATGGCAGGCGGAGGACTGGGTGGCACTGAGATTGGTGTCAGATTGTTAAAACAATTGAGTCTGAGTGGTTCAATTACCGTCAACGGTCGTACCATGCCCTTACAGGATATATTGATAAGTGCGCTCTTTTTAATTTTAATGGTCTCGGTAGCAGTTCATATTTTTAGAGAAGGGGCTGTAAATCAATCCGAGGAAGCCGCTTCAAGGATTGAGAAAAATTTAAAAAATGAATTCATCCGGTAGTTGCTTTTCCCCGATCAAGGATACGCTCCATCAGTCTTTGGATACCTCTTTCACTCAGCTTTTTTATCGGCATTCTTACTGGTTTATGGGTGTTGGGGGAGGATTTATCGCCTTTCCTTTATTGATTTATGTTTTGGGAGTTCCAACTCTCGTTGCCGTGGGGACAAGCGCTTTTCAAATTCTTTTTTCTACTGGTTACGGTGCATTTCGTCATGCAAGCTTGGGACATGTTGAATTAACATTGGTCGGTTTACTACTCATCGGTTCAATGCTTGGTGTTCAATTGGGAGTTTATGTTACGAAGTTTTTGGGTGGACATAAAATTAGACAGTATTTTGCCTATGTAATCGGCTTGGGGGTTCTTGTTATTTTTGGGGATTTCATTCGTGAACTGTTTTTTTAATCTAGGAGAAAGTAATGATTGTAACTTTATGAAGGAGAATTCCGACTTTTAATGTTCGATGGGCTCGAGGCAAAAAAAATAGCTATTTTTATGTCAATGATGGAATGACCCTAAAGAAAAGGATAATATGGCTAACTAATATCGGGTGAAATATTTCAAGAGTTTAAAGAAACGGCACGAAAGGAGTGGGATTATCCGAAGATATTGGTTGGAAGTTAAAATTACGATTTGGCCAATATCCAATTGTTTAAAGGAATGGGCAAAGGTAGTCGGACCCATACGAACTTATTTGAAAATAGATGAGGTATGATTAATGGATTTCTATAGCAAAACCCAAAAAGCGATTGCCCAATTCATTAAGCCCGAAAATCACGCCTATTTAAATCATTTGTCAATCAGAGACCGTTTGATTTTAATCTTGTTGGCGGTATCGATTATTCCTTTATCTTTGATGGGAGTGATATCCTACCATATTTCCAAAGCGGCGATTGCCGATAAAATTTCCCAATACTCACTCCGGGAACTCACCCAGGTTACCAATAACCTGGACTTGAGTCTGAAAAAATATGAAGATTTCTCCACGCGAATGATATCCAGCCGTGAGATCAACCAATCCTTGGCGGAATGTGTCAACAATGGGGATTTGGATTTTATGGCCCTGAACCAAAGATTCAGGAAGATATTCGATGATTCGGCGATAGCTTCGGAAAATGATACCTCGATCCTTTTCAATTCGCTTAAAAATGATCAGCACTATCAAACGGGGAGTGGTTATATTTCAGTCGATCAATTTCGAAAAACTCCCGATTTTCGAAAGATACTTGCCGCCAAGGGAAAACTCCATTGGTTTTACCTTAAAGGGGGTATAGGACTCAGCCGGCTCGTCGGCGACTTGGACAGTCTGCAACCTATCGGAGTGGTGACTGTATTTTTTAACCCCGCCGGACTGGATAAAGTAATCAATTACACATTGTATAAGGAATCCTCCGATAGCTCGGAAAAAGAAATTTTAAAACACCCTTATACCATGATTATTACAGAGGATGGGATTGTGGTGGCTTCCCCATTTCAGAAAGATTGGGGCAAAAACATCAGCGAATTGGCCCGCGATCCTAATATTGTGAAGAAACTAGCCGGCTTGGAAGAAAGATCCGGCAAATTTCCGGAGCGCGTGAAGGATAAAAATGTATTAATGACGGTCAATCCCATCCCGGCCAAAGGGTGGTATCTGCTGAGTATCGCTCCGAACTCCTATTTGTACGCCCAGTCCAGAATGGTTGGTTTATGGGCCCTGGGCTTGGGAATCATCATCAGTATCATTGTGGTGATCATCTCCATTATGGTGGCGCTGGGGATTTCCCAGCCTTTGCAACAGGTTATGAAAGCGATGAAACAAGCGGAAAACGGCGATTTGTCCGTCGATGTCAAGCTGGATAGCAAAGATGAGCTGGGACAGCTGGGGCAGAGTTTTAACCGGATGATAACCCAAATCCAAATGTTGATCAGCGATACCCAAAATCTCGCTTCCGAAGTGCTTAAACGAAGTAAAGTATTGGAAGAAAGCTCGGCCCAATCGTCTCATACTGCGGAAGCAGTGGCTACGGCAACGGAAGAAATCAGCCGCGGCACCATGGAACAAACCCAAGAAGCCGAGAAAACCACTGAAAAAATGGATGATTTGGCCAAACGGATCGAAAATGTTGTTTCCCAATCCAGCGAAATGGAACAGATTACCCAATCGGTCCGGGGGATGGGTTTGCAATCCAAGGCCATGATTGAACAATTGGCACAAAGGGTCAATGAAACCGATGTTATCACCGATACGGCGGTTAAGGATATTCAGGAGTTAAGTTCCTGCGCCGAACAGATTAAGAGTCTTACCGAGGCCATCACTGGCATCTCCGAACAAACCAATTTGCTGGCGCTAAATGCAGCCATCGAAGCAGCCAGAGCAGGTGAACATGGTTCGGGTTTTGCGGTCGTTGCGGAGGAGATCAATAAATTGGCGGCGGAGTCCCGTGAGACTGCCAAGACCATCAATATCATTTTACAGGAGATCGAAACCAAAGGCCGCACTTCCACCCAAACGGTTTCCAAAGCCCACCAAATCGTGATGGAACAGCTGGCTGCGGTTGAAGAAGCCCAAAAATCTTTCGACCGGATCATTGAGGCCATGAATAATGTCGTCCACCGGCTTTCCGATGTGAATGAAAACATTAAAACGATGAATACGGTAAAGGAAGAAACGATCAGCTTTATTACCAATATCGGCGCTATTTCCGAAGAAACCGCCGCTTCCTCAGAGGAGGTTTCCGCATCCGCCCAGGAGCAAACGGCCATTGCCGAACAAGTCACTGCCCTGGCGGCCGATTTGTTGAAAATTTCCGATCAATTGGCCGGTAGTGTCGGTAAATTTAAAATCAAGGTTTCTTAAAATCCTTTGTTTTATTGGGCTTTGGGAGCGGACTGGTTCAAAATCCATCGTTGAATCCCCCCGGTTTGTATCCATCAAGATTCTTTCGGGAATCTTGATGGATACTTTTTGTTGACTTTTCCGTTAACTCAGGGTTTGATTGTGAGCCGATTTGGGCCCACCCTCATACTATCTTTCTCCCTCAAAGGGAGAAACGAACTGTAATTCTGTGGGCTTTTTGATTGCTAAAGCTTCGTAAGCCAAACCCTTCGTTCCTCCCTTAGGGAGGAAGCGTGCCTCCACGGAGGCGAAGATGGAGGGTTGACACAATTCAGGATAAATTGCCCAATAAAGCAATAATAAAGGATTTTTTTATCCTGAGTAAAGGCAATAGTCAACTACTTTTATAACTCCGGGCATGGGTCCGGATAAAGCTTTGATACTCTTGCCGGAGAGTGGTGGAGATTCTCGGGAGAATGGAAATTACTCTCGGGAGAATGAAACTTATTCTCCGGAGAGTGGTGGAGATTCTCGGGAGAATGGAAATTACTCTCGGGAGAATGAAAATTATTCTCTGGAGAGTGGCGGAGATTCTTGGAAGAACGAAAATCACTCTCGGGAGAATCAAAAAAGTAAAAAAGGTGGATCAATATTACAACTTTCCGTCCGGGTTAACCAAGTATAAAATGAAAATGTAAAAAAGATAAATTTTTCGTTACAACAAATGAAGGGGGAATAGAATGTGAAAAAGGGATTTTTACTCAGATTTTGTTTTGTCGCATTGGTAATGGTATCATTGTTGGGAACCGTTGTTTTCGCCAAACCCGCGAAGAGAATTTCAATCACTCTCGCTTATCATCCCCATATTGTCGGCGCCGGGACTGTGTTAATCGCACAGGAAAAGGGATATTTTGAAGATGAGAATCTGGACGTGCAGTTGGTTCAGTTTACTTCCGGACCTCCGGAACTGGCGGCAATGGCGGCCGGAGATATTGATATCGGTTATCTTGGCGTCGGCGCTCATGTATTCGCCGCGCAAGGACATTGTAAAATACTGGTGATGGATAGCACCGATGTCAGCAACATGATTATCGCCACTAAAAAATCAAAAATTACCAGCTTGAAAGGGTTGTATGGGAAAACCATCGCCATCCCCAAAGGGACTACCGCCGATATGATTTTCGGAATCGCTTGTAAGAAAGCGCGTTTGGATGTCTCGAAAATTAATGTGGTCAGTATGGATATAGCCGGAGCGGTTGCCGCCTTTGTGGCCGATAAAATCGACGCCGCCGCCATCTGGGAGCCTTTTGTCAGTGAGATTAAGAAGATTAAAGGCCAAGATAATGTGGTCCAATTGTTGCATTCCAAGGAATTTGTACCGAAAGCCGTATTCCCGCAGAGTTGGGTAGCTACTCCTAAATTTCTGGAAAACAATCGGGAAGCGACTGTAAGATTTATGAAAGCGTGGATTCGGGCCAATGAGTACCGCTATAACCACATGGATGAATGCGTCAAGATAACCGCTAAATATTTACAGCAAGATGAGGTCACCGCCGGTGTGCTGGTCGGGGGCACCAATTGGCTGAACACCAAGACCCTTAAAAAGATGTATAATGATGGCACCGCCATGAAGTGGTACGGAATCGAGGAACAAATTTTCGTCGACAATAAAAAACTCGACCAATTCGTAGCGCCCGAAAATTTTGTGGATCCTCAATATTTTAAAGCGGCCCTCAAAGAATTGGGAATGTAAAATGGGGCCTACTCCCGGGCCAATGTCATAAGGCTACCGATACATTTTTTGGAAGTAATAAAATTGAAAACTTGGGGCGCAGACCTCTCTCTTGCTCTCCCCCAATGAAGTATTTTAATAAAGTGAATTCAGTGGGAGAGTAACCAATATCTTCGAAGCCTAAAAGCTTTTAGAGATCAACGGCTGGGGTTACTCTTCCACTGAAATAACTACTTTGATCAACATCGTTGGGGAAGAGCTCGCCTTTAAAAAAGGCGCAAGTTAGGTCGAATAGGCACCTCGATTCGACGTCCCATTTTGTGGAAGCATAGCCTTATGACATTGACTCCCGGGCTTGGGGCCGGATCTGCTTCGCAGTGGAGCTGCCGGAAAGTAGTCTGATTATCAATGCGTGTTGCAGGAATATAGATAAGGCAATTTTCGCCGATGCTATATTCCTTTTTTTAGTAGCAAGATATCAGTGTTGCGTGTTGAATAAGTAATTTTCCAAAGAAGGTTGGCCTGAAATGAAAGGGTGATCATCATGATCATTTTGCTATCCATATTAATCCTGGCTTCAATTATTTTAATCGTTAAGGCCAGAAAGCCGGTGGCTTTTTGGATGGCTTTCGTTTTTTTCGGGTGGTTTCTAAGTATGATGGGATACATTATTTTTCTATCCAAATACGGAGGGTACTACTACCACGTTAATCAAATATTATACCTTTTCGACAATATCCGGGTCTTTTTCTTAAACTTTTCCCTCTCCATTCACTGGATCAGCCGGATGTTATCGGTAGGGAGAAGCATCTTTGTCATGAGTTTAATCGGCCTAAGTTTGACCATGGCAACCTCGATTTCCCGAAAAACAAGAGTTTGGGTGCTGTGGGGAAACGTCCTGCTTTGTATGGCCAATATCATTATTTATGAACCTGCGTTTTACCGGCGGTTATTATATTTGTTGCAGCCCCATGGTATTTTTTTTATCAGCGTTATTATCCGCCTTTGGATATTGCTGGCTGTAATTTTTACATTTTACTGTTTCATAAGCCAATATTATCGGTTAAGTTTGCAGTTTGTCAGGAAACAATTAAAATACATCCTGCTATGTATATTTGCTTTGACGGTATTCTATTTTTATCTGGTTTTCATGGGGCCGATCCAATTAACGGATATTCGCACCTACTATTATCTGTATACCGATTTTGCCAATTTTAATCCGCCGTTAAGTGTTTTCCAGTGGGCCGTATTTATTGGTTTCACCGGAATCACTTCGGTCTTAAGCCTCTTTTCGGTTTGGAAATATTCCGATGTGGGGAAACGGCTTGACATGTCGGATTTATTTCACGAACAAAAGTTTTTATCGGTAAACAGTGGCGTTTCGGTGATTACCCATTCTTTGAAAAATCAGTTGCTCATGATTGAGGTGGTAACCCAGAAGATAAGCAAGGAGATTCATCAATGGAATTTGGATGACCAAACAAAAGTCGCAGCGGTTGAGGAGAATCTGGAAAAGATTTCGACCATAACCAATCAAACGCTGCAACGGATCACCCATCTCTATAAGGCATTTAAAAGTATATCGCTGGATCTTAAACCCGTAGACATCAAAGAAATCGTTGATAAATCGCTTAGCAATATCAAATATGTTCCCGAAAATATCAAAATCGAAACAACCAACAGGGACAGCATCACTGTCGCCGCTGATATTTTTTATTTGACGGAGGCCGTTTCAAACGTAATCATCAATGCCTTTGAAGCGATCGGAGATAGAGCCCGCGGCCGGGTGGATATTTCTTCCCATTTGGAAGGGGGTTGGTGTGTCCTGGAAATCGGAGATAACGGCATCGGCATATCCCAGAATGAACTGGAACGGATATTTGATCCTTTTTACACCCGGAAGATTACGGCCCAAAATTGGGGGATCGGTTTATCCTATGCCAAACAGATTATTAAGTCGCATTACGGTTATATTCAGGTAAGAAGTCAACCCCAAAGCGGGAGTGTTTTCAGCATTATTCTCCCGATCATCGACATCCATACCGGGAAAATTCGAAAAAGGGACAGGTGAACATGAACGTAATCCGTGTTTTGGTGGCAGAAGATTCGGATATTTTGCGGGAATATTTTGTCGGTATGATTAATGAAAATGATGATATGGAAGTCGTCGGTGAAGCCGGCAGGGGAGAAGAAGTATTTAAAGTCATGGAACGGGTTGGGGTTGATATCCTTTTGACGGATATTGAAATGGAAGACCGGTTTGATGGTATTCGCACGGCCGAAACCGTTCACCGGTTATACCCGGATCTCCGGGTGGTTTTTTTGACCGTGCATGAGGATAACGAAACCATTTTTGGCGCTTATGAAGCGGGGGCCATTGATTACGTGCTGAAAACGGCTTCTCCCGCAGAAATTATTGAAAGTATACGGCTGGCTTATGAAAACCGCTCATCGATCCGGCCGGAGGTCGCCGTTAAAATCCGCTCGGAATTTACCCGAATCCGCAAACGTGAATCGGATATTATCAACGCTGTCAGTTTTCTCTCCATGTTCTCCCAGTCGGAACGGGAAATCATCCGCTTGTTGATTGATAAGAAGAAGATTTACGAAATTGCTCAAATCCGCTGTGTTGAAGTTTCCACGATCAAGTCCCAGATCAACATCATCTTAAAAAAGTCTAATATGAAACGAACCAAACGATTGGTTGAATTTATTGAGAAACTGAATCTGAAGAATTATTTTGATAATTTCTAGCATTCCCTCCAAATTCCAGCCAAAAAGCTGAAGAAACAAAAGAAGCCGATGATTGTTGCAAAAGGAACCGGATCGCTCAAGATATCTGTGAGGGTTGGATAAAACATACAACTTATTTTTAGAAAACGTTACGTTATAATGTAAATGCTGTTAACAAAGTGGTTTTTTTCAATAATTGATGGAGGAAGAATGATGGCAAAGATTACAACTTTAACGCAAACGGAGTCGGTTCCCAAAAACCAGATCAAAACACCGATCTGGGACCGGATTGACCACCGGATAATGGTTTTCGTATCTTTATGTTTGGGCTTTTTGGTGTGGGTCCTTTTGTCCCAAATTAAAGAGGTGGGAGTCATTCTGGTTAGCCCCTTTAAAATATACAAAACCCTGATGGCGGAAGCGGCGAGCAGTCGGTTATATGTAAATATCACCGCCAGTTTATTCAGAGTTTTATCCGGGTTTGCCCTGGCTTTCCTGGCTGCGGTGCCGGTCGCTTTTTTGATGGGCTGGTATAAATTAATCCGGGGATTGGTAGAGCCTTGGATTCAGTTTTTCCGCACGATTCCCCCGATTGCCTTGATTCCTCTGGTCATTGTGGCGCAAGGCATCGGTGAGGGCGCTAAAATCACGGTCATTTTCATCTGTACTTTTTTGGTCATGGTGATAACGATTTTTCAGGGAGTCTGCAGTATCGATACGACCATGCTCAAAGCGGCCAGAGTGCTGGGAGCGAACGATCGCAACATTTTCTTTAATGTGGTGGTTCCGGCGTCAACCCCTTATATTATGGTTGCTCTCCGTCTGGGTATCAGCACCGGGATGACTACATTGGTAGCGGCGGAAATGACCGGAGCCACCAAGGGCCTTGGCAACATGATTCAGGAGGCGGGTTTATATTTCCGGATGGATCTGGTAATCTTAGGAATTTTAATCATCGGGATCATTGGTTTTATCCTGGATAAAGTTTTATTGTTCTTGGAGAAAAAATTAACCGGATGGCAGGATGTCAGGAGGTCTTAAAATGAAAAATGAGCAACAGCCCAAGATTAGTATTGAAAATGTCAGCAAGATTTTTAAAGGCAGAAATGGCGAAATCAAGGCCCTGGATAATGTTAAACTGGAGATTCGCGAAAAAGAATTTGTATCCGTCATCGGACCGAGCGGTTGCGGCAAATCAACCTTATTGAATATCGTAGCCGGTCTGGAAGGGCCCAGTGAAGGGGTTGTCAAAGTTGACGACAAAATTGTGACCGGACCGGGACGGGACCGGGGAGTGGTTTTTCAACAATATGCCTTGTTTCCCTGGAAAACGGTGTTCAAGAATGTGGAATTCGGGTTGAAGCTTCAAAAAATCGGCAAAGAAGAACGCCACCAAACAGCCTTGAAATATTTGGAATTGGTTGGACTGAAAGATTTTCAGGATGCTTATCCCAAAGAACTATCGGGTGGGATGAAACAACGGGTTGCCATCGCTAGAGCTTATGCGGTAAAACCGGAAGTCCTGTTAATGGATGAACCCTTTGGGGCGCTGGATGCCCAAACCAGGGCCCAACTACAAGAGGATCTTCTGAACACCTGGCAAAACGAGCAGAAGACATGTTTCTTCATCACCCACGATGTGGAGGAAGCCGTCATCCTTTCCCAAAAGATCGTGGTGATGAGCGCCCGGCCGGGAAGAATCAAGGAGATAGTCAAGGTGGACATCCCTTATCCGCGGAATCAGTCCATCAAACTGACTCCGCAATTCAATGAAATCAAGAACTATCTTTGGAACAACGTTTATCAGGAGTATTTGGCGGTAAGGAAATAAAGTTTGTCTGCAAGATGGTACAAACCCCACAAGGGATGTATAAACAAAAATCAGGGAGGGGAAAAAATGTTCAACGTAAAAGTAAGAAGAGGTAGGATCTTAATGGGTATCACCTTGATGTTGGTGCTGACAGCCGCGCTAACCGGAGCAGTTTCTGCCAAACAAAATTTGGTTACGGTTAATGTTGCTTATATGCCCGATATGAACGCCGCCTCGATCGTCGCCGTCGGCATGGAAAAGAAGTTTTTCGAGGAATATGGGATTAAAGTCAATCCGATTAGTTTTTTAAGCGGCCCCCTGGAATTGCAGGCGATGGCCTCCGGTGATGTGGATCTGGGATATATCGGACCCGGCGCTACCTTTTTAGCCGCTCAGGGGTTAGCCAAAATTCTCACCATTGACAATATCAGTTTTAGTGATTCGGTATTGGCTACCAAGAAGTCGGGTATTAAATCCGTCAAGGATTTAAAGGGGAAGACGGTGGCTACACCCAAGGGTACCACTGGAGAACAGTTGTTATTATTGGCTTTAGAGCGGAATAACATCAATCGGGCGGATGTTAACATCGTCAATATGGATGTGGCCGGAGTGGTGGCTGCTTTTGTAGCGGGAAAAGTCGATGCGGTGTCAATTTGGTCGCCCTACACCGCCGAGATTGAAAAACAGTTGAAAAAAGAAAATGTGATGGTGTTGGCCAGTTATAAGGATTATCCGGACAAAGCTTCACCTGCCAGTTATTTGGTACGCCCGGATTTCCTGGAGAAAAATCCCGATCTGGTGGTCCGTTTTTTGAAAGGTTGGATCAAAGCCAATGATTACCGCAAAAAGAATCTCAATCATTCCATTGAATTCACCGGAAAATTGTTGGTTCAGGTCAAGCTGGAGCAATTAGCGCAAATGGCCTCGGTTACGCAATTCTATTCTTCCAAAGATCTCAACCGGATGTTGCAAGACGAATCGGTTTATAAAATGTACGATAATCTAATCAAGGCTTTTGTTAAAAACGGGCAGCTTCAACAATACGTGGATCCGAAAAATTTTGTGGATCCGGTACCGTTTAGTAAAGCGATGAAATAAAATTTTTACGGACACCCAGATAGACAGTTTAGTTCTGAGCAAGCCTATTTCGACAGGCTTGCTCAAAGCTGTCTGGGCTATTTTTTGTTTGCCGGATTGTGAAATATAAAGAACCTAGAGGAGAATCTTATGTTGGGAACCATGAAAGCTATTCTTGGCAAAATCGCAGCTTCTTTGAAGTTTCTTACAAGAATCAGGGTCTTTTATCAAATTCTGATCATTATTTCGGTGATGGCGGTTTTTATGATCCTTCAAGGCTTTATTGGGTTCAAGACCATCAATTCTCTGGGTTCCCGGACCCAGGAGGTATTTGGTAACGGTTCCCAGGATTTTATCAATTTATATAGTGTAAAGGTTGACTTGGAAAGCATTCGCAATCGTTATTACCAAGAGTTGACCGGTTTAAAGGGATTTACCTCTTATTCCGGTATCGAGGACACCAAACAATTGGTAACCCGTCTAAAGAAAATTAATGCCCTCAAGACCGAGTTGATCCTGAAAGAACTCCAGGCCGCGCAGGAAATTTTAAATCAGCCCCCCGATCGGAGCCGTTTTGAGGAGCTGGATGACCATCTGACCCGGATTACCATGAATCTGGGTGATTTTGAAGACGCCATCCGCAACAACGCTTTTGAGAAAATGAGTTCCGGACGCCGGGAAATTCAGCAATCGCAAATAAGCACGCTGGTAATTTTGTTGCTTGGACTAGGGATCTCGATTGGAATCGGGCTGGTTGTAGCGGCCGCGATCGCTTATCCCCTCAATATCATGGTAAAGGCCGCTCAAAGATTGAGAGATGGTGATTTGGCGCAAAATATCCGGGCCCAAGGGTGTTTGGAAGTGAACGAAATGGTAACGGGTCTCAACAACGCCATTGCGGGACTGCAGGGTTTAATTGAAAAAGTCCATCAACAAGCGGCGTTTATCCTTAAGGCTGGGGGTGAATTGGCCACGGCTTCCGATGATTCCCGGAAGACTTCTTCCGAAATGAGTCTGGCGATGATGGAATTGTCGAAGACCTTCTCCGAGCAGGTAAACCAGGTCAATGACATTGCCCAAAATGTCGTTCAATTGGATGAACTGGTACGAAAAGTTTCCGCTGAAACTGAAAAGATGGCCGGCACCTCCCGAAATATTTCCGATTCCACTCAATTGGGGCAGGAAATAACGGCCCGGATAGCCTTGGAGATCAAGGAAGTTTACAATTCCACCGAAGAAATTGCCAAGGTCATGAAGGATCTGCGGCTTTCCTCGGATGAGATCCAAAAGATGACCTCAGTGATTGGCAATATTGCGGAACAGACATCTTTATTAGCCCTCAATGCTGCCATCGAGGCGGCCAGAGCGGGAGAATACGGGAAAGGATTTAGTGTGGTGGCCGAAGAAACCGGAAAGCTGGCTGAACAATCAAAACAGGCGGCTTTAATGGTTACCGGAGCGATTAACACCATGGGCAAACGAACCGTCGATGCCAGCGAGGCAATTCAAAAAGGAATGGTCAAAGTTGAATCCGGATTGAAATTAACGGAGGAAGCCCAAACAAAATTTGAGGGGATTTTCCATCAACTCCGCGATATTCTGGCCCAAATTCGTGAAGTGGCCGATTCGGCCCGAATCATGGAGCGCAAAAATGAAGAAGTCAATGGTTCCATTCATTCCTTAGCGGCCAATAGTGAGGAATTCTACGCCAGCACCGAAGAAACTTCTGCCGCGGCTCAGGAACAAAGCGCCGTGATTGAGCAGGTTACAGGGATGGCCGAAAACCTGAAAGTCATTGCGGATAGTTTAAAGGATACGGTGGGGGTTTTTCATATTGATGAATCGGCTGCCCATGAAGATCATGAATTGGAGAAAATATAGCCAATCTTTAATTCATCAATCATTTTAATGATTTCTTTGGTTCTTTTCTTGTTAAACTTTTTCAGGATGATATTAATTTGGGATTTGATGGTGGCTTCCTCCACACATCGTTGCCTGGCGATGGCCGATATCTTGGACCCCTCAATGAGAAGGCGGAGAATTTCCCGCTCCGAATGGGTTAATTGTCCCACCCGATTCATTACTTGAATGATTTGATTTTCATTTTTACGAATCCGGGTAAATTCGTTGCGGATTTTGGCGGCTACTTCGGGACGGATGGGGGATTTTCCACTGAAAGCCGCCCAGATGCCGGAGATAATTTCCTCGCTGGGTAAGGATTTGAGAATATAATCGACGGCCCCGCTATCAAAAGCTTCGAAAACAGTCTGATCATCCTCGTGAATGGTTAGGAAGACGATCCGGATTTGCGGGTGGCGTGAGAGAATCTCTTTGGCTGCAAGGATCCCATCATTTCTGATTTCCATCTCAATATCCATTAGAACCACATCAGCGCCGAGCTGATCCACCAAAGTGACTGCATCTTTTCCATTGGAAGCCTGCCCCACTAAAAGAAAATCGGGTTCGTTTTCGATTAACTCGCAAAAATGCCGGCGCAAAATGGGGAGATCTTCTGCGACCACGATTCGAATCGGACTATACATGAATTTTTCTCCTTCGTTGCTTTCAATCGTTATCGTCAACCCGGTATACAGGCAACAAAATTTTAAAAACGGTGCCCAAACCGACTTCGCTATCGACATAAATATAGCCGAAATGCTCCTTGATCACCTGTTTGGCATAAGAGAGGCCGACACCCCAGTTTTTGTTGGTGTTTTTGTTGGTGTAGAAAGGATCGAAAATGTTGTTCATTTGGCTTTTAGAAATACCACAGCCATTATCACGGATTTTGATGATGCTCCAATTTTCTTCCGTATTGCAATCGATCCGGACAACCCCGCCGGGTTGGTCGCCGATGGCCTCGAAAGCATTAATGATAATATTGGATAACGCTTCCGACAGGTGATTGGTGTCTGCCAAGATCGACCAGTTGGTTTCTTTAAAGTTGTATTCCAATGAAATATTGGAGGGCACGGTTTTGAATTTATCCAGGGTTTGTTGGAGAATTGTTCCGGCCGGGGTTGGTTCAAATCTGAGAATCAAACTTTTGAAAGGTTTGTATAATTGGTCCAGCCGGTTCAGGGTATAATTGACAATCTCCGAGATGTTATCGATATTTTGCCGGATTTGGTCCGCCGTAGCCTTGGAAGACATGTCCTCATTTTCTAATAAATGATTGGTTTTTTCGATTAACAACTTACTCATAATCAATTGATTTTTAATCGCGTGGGTAAAAACTCTGGCGCTGGTATTGGCGATTTTGAATTTCCGTTCTAGTTGTAAGTCGGCTTTTCCGAGTTGATTTTCAACTTCGGTATATTTCCAGATTGAGAAAATGCTGACCAATGAGGTAAGACCGGCGGAAATAACGCCGATATACCATTCCCATAAGGAAAGAGGCGGGTTGTAGTTGCTGAAGTCGGAATACAGATAATAATAAGTGCGGACATCGGTTACCTGTAGCGGTCCCATAAAACCCAGATAACAGTAAAACAAGGTCAACACGACCATACCGGGGTAAAAACTTTTTAATTTCTTTTTCACCAAGGGTATGGAGATTTGGCGGTACCCTTTTACCATCAGATAAAGGGCTATCAATACCGAAACGATAAACCAGGTCCGGGTCCCCAGACTTATCAGGTAAATATGTTTCCTTTCCATAAAGCCAAAGAAGTTTTTGTAAATATAGGGATCGTAAACCAGAATGTTCAGAACCGGGAAAACCGCGTTGAGAATATGCCAGTTCCATAGGGAGCGGCTCTTTTTTTTGAATTTCAGGGTCAGGGCCAAACCCACCAGGCTGAATACAAAAAGTGACCTCCCGGCGCTGATCATTCGGCTGATCAGGTCGATGGAAACCGGAAGCTCCAATAAAAAACGCCGTATCGAATCGGTCAAAAAAAGAATTAAATTAACCTTGTAATAAAAGCCGCCGTATTTCGAAATAAATAAAATCAGGCCGGACATGCTGAAGCCCCAACCCAACAAAATCAGGGACATCCAATAAGCTGCCGGATTTCGGGCTCTGGAAATGAATAAAATAATTGCCCCAACCATGATAATGGCAAGTAGGATTACCATCGATCTCCATCCTTTATCGTCACGGCGTGCGTCTCATCGTTTATATTCATTATACCAGATGTTTTAGGAAACAGTGATCCTTTGTCCAAGAAGTTAATTTCAGCTTGAAATTAAATAACAAACGTGATATGCTGAAGGTAAATTAATTTCAAACTGAAATTAATTACAATAAACGTTATAAGGAAATTGAGATGGAAAAGTTCGAAGGGATCTCTAAAATTCGTATCGGGCATCGCAGTGAAATTTTAAACCAAATCCGGCGTTGCGGTCCCTTGTCCCGGACGGAGCTCTGTGAGAAAACCACAATATCTAAACCGACAGTGGGCCGGGTGGTTGAAGATCTGTTGGCTCAAGGATTTATCCGGGAAACCGGGAGCGGTGTATCCCAACTGGGGCGGAAACCGGTGCAAATCGAACTGAATCCGGAGGCCCGATATTGCATAGGAGTTAATATTTCCCGGAATCATTTGCTGGTTTCCCTGGTTAACTTCACCATGGAAGTGATCGCCAAAAAAAGTTTATCCATCAAAGGAATCTGGGATCCGGAAATTTTCAAACAAACCATCGCCCAAAGTATCCTGGAGTTGGTTCGGGGAAAAAAACTTGATCAACAGAAGATTCTCGGTGTCGGGATTGGAGCGCCCGGGATTGTCGATTATAACCGGGGAATTATTCTCGATTTTGCCATCGCCCATCAGTTGGTGGACATCCATTTGAAAGATTACTTATGGGAAAAGACAGGCTGGGAAATAGCGATTGACAATAATGCCAATACCCGGGCTTTGGGAGAATACTGGTACGGGTTTGGCGTGGGATGCCAGAATCTGATTTACGTGATTTGCAGCGAGGGTGTGGGCAATGGAATCATTATCGAAGGAAAAGTGTTGCGGGGGAAAAACTGCTTCACCACCGGACTGGGACATATGATCGTCAATGCCGATGGCCGGTCCTGTCATTGCGGGCGCAATGGATGCATTGAAACCTATAGTTCCACCGAAGCCCTTGAAAGAAATGCCCGGGAGGGTTTGCAAAAGGGTGCTAAATCCCTGTTGCTTGAAAAAGTTGGCCATCAGCCGGATAAAGTCGACTACGAATTAATCTGCCGCTGTGCCGAAGCCGGAGACTCATTGTGTATACAAATGCTGGAGGAAGCCGCCGCTTATTTAAGCGTCGGCCTGGCCAATCAAGTCGGAACCTTCAATCCGGAGTTAATCGTGTTATCGGGTGCATTATTTGATGCTTATCCCCCATTTTTTGAAAAAGTGAGGACACTGACCTTGGAAAAAGTCTTTCCGCTACTGGCTAGAGATGTGACTATCAAAAAACGCCAGGTCCGGGATAATCTTTATGAAGCGGGGGCAGCCACTTTGATATTTAAATCGTTTTTTAACGATTAATAAAAAAAGCGCATGTGCGCGGGTTAAAGAAAGGATGATTCATCTATGTTAGTACCATTACGACCGTTGCTGGAAGCTACCAATCAATACCGTTTTGCCCAAGGGGGATTTAATGTTAATGCCGTAGCTCAAGCGCAGGCAGTAATCGAGGTCCACGAAATGTTCCGCTCTGCCGCCATTCTGCAAGGGGCCGATTTAGCCAATGCCTTTATGGGTGGGCGGGCCGATTTTATGAATGGAACAGTGGCGGACAAAAAAATCGGCGCCAAACGGATTGCCGATGCGGTGAAAAAATATGGCGGAAATTCTCCCATTCCTATTGTAATGCACTTAGACCACGGGAAAGATTTTGATTCGGTCAAAGCGGCGATTGAAGGCGGTTATACTTCGGTGATGATTGACGGCTCCTCATTGAGCTTCGAGCAAAATGTGGAATTAACCCGGGAAGTCGTTAAATATGCCCATGCTTTAGGGGTAAGTGTTGAAGGGGAATTGGGAGTGCTGGCCGGAGTCGAAGATGATGTGTTTTCCGAACAATCGACTTATACCAATCCCATGAAGGTTTGTGAATTTTTCCAGAAAACCAAAGTCGATTGTTTGGCTATTTCTTATGGGACCAAACACGGCGCGGTGAAGGGCGAAGGGGTCAAACTTCGTAAAGAGATCGCCATTGCCGCCATGGAAAATTTGCGACATGAAGGGATTTTTGGAGTGTTGGTATCCCACGGTTCCTCGACGGTTCCCCGTTATATCGTTGAAGAGATCAATGCTTTGGGCGGTAAAATCGCTAATGCCAACGGGATTCCCTTAGATGAACTTAAGTCGGTAATTCCCTATGGGATCGGTAAGATCAATGTGGATACCGATATCCGGCTAGCGGTTACCCGCAATATCCGCGAGTATTTTATCAACAATCCTTCCAAGCAAAAGAGTTCTTCCGTTGGTAAGGTTTGGGAATTAATGGAGGAAAAAGCGGAGCAATTCGATCCCAGGGTATATTTAACGCCCATCATGGAACAGCTGATTGTCGACGTACCAATTTCAGACGAGGATATTTTGGTCCTCACCGATTGTATTAAGCGGGGTGTCCGGGAAGTTGTAGGGACTTTGATCGTCCAGTTTGGTTCGGTGGGCTTTGCCTCCAAAGTCGAACCGCTTAGTTTGGAGCAAATGGCGGAACGTTATCGGAAAGACGGAATTTAAAAGAGTTCGGTAATCAATGGAAAGGAATGATTTTACATGAACGGGAAAAACATCCGCTTGGATTTTAAAAATGTCCTTTCTTATGTGGGAGAGAAAGAAATTCAGGCAAGCGTCACTGAGAATAATGAGTTGTTTCAAAAAATCAATCAAGGTCAAAAGGCTTCGGCTGATGTTTTAGGTTGGTTTGATGTCGCTTCGTTAATGGATGAGACCATGCTTGAGAAAATTGAAACCAAGGCGCGCCAGATCCGGGAAAATGGAGATATTTTTATTTTAATCGGGATTGGCGGCTCCAATCAAGGAGCGCGCGCCGCTATCAAGGCGATGCGCCCTGAATATTCAGCTGTTCCGGATAAACCGCAAATTATCTACGCCGGAAATAACCTGGCTGTGGATTATCTAAAGTCCGTTTTGAAACAAGCGGAAGGGAAATCGGTTTATGTCGATGTGATCGCTAAGAACTTCGCTACCCTTGAGCCGGGAATCGTTTTCCGGATGATCCGGAAATTTATGGAAGATGCTTATGGGGAGAAAGAGGCAGCAACCCGGATTTGCGCCACCGGCTCCCTAAACGGCAGTTCCCTGGAAAAATTAGGGCTAGCCAAAGGATACAGCCTTTTCCCGTTCCCGCTCGATGTGGGCGGTAGGTTTTCGGTATTAACGGCGGTAGGATTATTGCCGATGGCTGTTGCCGGGCTGGATATCCGGCAAATGCTTGCCGGGGCCAGGGACATGGAGCTGTTGCTGAAGTCGGTCCAGTGTCAAGAAAACCCGGCGGTATTATACGCTGTGATCCGGAATCTATTGCTGAAAAAAGGTTATGGGGTGGAAATTCTGTCTCACTTTGAGCCCCGCCTGGAATATTTCGCCAAATGGTGGATTCAACTTTTTGGAGAAAGCGAGGGCAAAAACCTTACCGGAATTTATCCCACTACTTGTTCTTATTCCGAAGATCTTCATTCCCTGGGGCAATATATTCAACAAGGGAAACGGTTTTTGCTGGAAAGTTTCCTAACGATCGAGGAACCTCAAGAGTCTTTGGTAATTCCGGAAGCTCAAAGAGATCAGGATGGTTTCGATTATTTGGAAGGGAAAGAATTCGCGGCGTTAAATGAAGCGGCATATCAAGCCACGCTGAAGGCCCATGATGACGGGGGAGTTCCTTGCATGGTCATCAATCTTCCCGGTCTGAATGAATATTATTTGGGGCAACTGTTTTATTTCTTTGAATATGCCTGTTTCGTCTCCGGGAGTTTACTCGGGGTGGACCCCTTTGATCAGCCCGGTGTGGAAGCATACAAAACCAAGATGTTTGAGATTTTAGGCAAACCCTGATCGGAATTTTTTTAGCAGTGTTTCAAAGTAATTTTTGATTCGAGGATAAAAATGAGTATCAATCGTAATTTTTACCATCAACCATTGAAAATAAAGCCGAATCGGGTTTACCGGCCGGCTATCGGCGGCAAGCTGCTTGATGAATGGCAAGGCCAACCGGAGGGAGAAGACGGGCACTACTCCGAAGAGTGGGTCGCTTCGACTGTCCTGGCGCGAAATCCAAATCCTCTTCCTTTTGAGGGACTAAGCCAAGTTGCGCTCCCTGATCAGCCGGTATCCACTGCGCCGGTTTACCTGAAAGACTTGATTGAAGAGGACCCTCAAGGCTTATTGGGAGAAAGACATGTGGCCAAATTCGGGACTTCTACAGCCCTGCTTGTGAAGGTACTCGATTCATGCAGCCGTTTGATCATTCAAGCCCATCCGGATCGGGATTTTGCCCGGGAAGGGTTCGGATCGGAATTCGGTAAAACCGAAGCTTGGTATATAATCGGCGGTAGAAAGATCGAAGGGGAAAATCCCTATGTCTTATTTGGTTTTAAACCGGGAATTACCCGGGAAAAATGGCAGGAGCTTTTTGAGACCCAAAATATTCAAGGAATGATCGATGCCTTGCACCGTTTTGAAGTTAGCCCCGGGGATGTTTTTTTGGTCGAAGGCGGGATCCCCCATGCGGCCGGAGCCGGTGTTTTCTTCATTGAAGCCCAGGAGCCGACGGATTATACGATTCGCACCGAGCGAAAATCGCCCACAGGCTTGCCCATGACGGATCAGCAAATCCATCAAGGCCTGGGATTTCAAAAGATGTTCGATTGTTTTCATTATCAGGGATACCGGCGGGAGGAAATTTTAGAAAAATGGTATCTAAAAGCTCATTTAATCCATGAAGAGTCCGGCGGTAAGCAATTTTCGGTAATTCCGCCGGAACGGTGCGCCTATTTTTCTGTGGAACGGCTGGAGATCCAAGGCCATTATACCACCTCCGGAAGGGGAAACTTTGCGATTGCCCTCATTCTTTCCGGTTCGGGGTCTATGAAGTGGAAGCAGGGCAACATGCCGGTGGAACAAGCCTGTGAAATTTTTTTACCGGCCGCTGTGGAGGAAATAACCTGGGAAAACCGGGGCATAGATCCTATGGTGGTTATACTTTGCCATCCGCCGGGGGTTTCGTTTTAAGTTTTAAGAAAAAAAGCCGGAAAGGATGGCCGGTTGGCAAGCTAGTAGAGCGTATCGTAAATAAATGGTAGTCAGAAATGGGGAAGATACGCTCTACCTAAGTAAAACGTTCACAATCATTGAGTAGTTATTGAGAGAACGTTTTACGAGTCTGGCATCCTCCGGTTTGATATGGGTTTAGTACAATCGAAAAAATTGTTCCAAACGTTTGAGTTCGGCAGGAATCTGACTTTCCATAGCGAATGATCCGGGAAACAAAGTAAAAAAACATCCACTGTTTATAGAAAATCAGTATATTTATATCCAAAAATCAGGAGCTGTTATTATGCCCGCTACCCTAAAAGATATTGCCGTAAAGGCTAAGGTTTCGATATCCACAGTCTCCCGGATCATTAACAACGATTTATCCAAACCGGCTAGTCAAGAAACCCAGGAGAAGGTATGGAAAATTGTGCGGGAGCTTGGATATGTACCCAACCAAAATGCCCGGACTTTGGTGAAAAATCTGTCTTCTACAGAACAGTTGCAGAAAACCAAAGCCATTGGTTGTATTTTTACATCCACCAAAGATACCTTTAATGATCCTTTCTTTTCCTTTATAGCCCGCGGGGTTCAACTGGAAGCCGCCAAAAACAGTTATGTTTTAGGATACTCCTTTTCATCCTCCGACATGACTCAAGCGGCTTTATACAACAACATCACTGCCAACAAAGTGGACGGTGCAGTCGTCTTGGGACGGTTTGACCGGGATTTTTTGGATTTGCTAAAGGCCAATTTCAGCAATCTGGTATATGCGGGACTTAATTACGTCAACGGCGGATTCGATGAAGTGATTTGCGATGCATATCGTGCTTCGGTTTGTGCTGTAGAGTATTTGATTTCCCTAGGACACCGGCGCATCGGATATCTGGGGCCGGTACCTGAGGATGTTGAAGTAATTAATGAGCACCGTTTTACCGGTTTTTGCCAGGCCATGGCGGAGAGGAACTTGGAAGTTTCAGCCTCTTGTTTCAAGTCTATAGAGCTAACTTCCGAGTCTAGTTATCAACGGATGAGAGAATTAATTGCAGAAGGGCCTTTACCCACGGCGTTTTTTTGCGCCAACGACACGGTGGCCATTGGTGCAATGAAAGCGGTTCACGAAGCGGGGTTGGAAGTTCCCGCTGATGTGTCTTTCGTCGGTATTGATGATATTGAAATGTCTGCTTATGTGAGCCCGGCTTTGACTACTATCCGGGTTCCCAAGGAAGAATTGGGGAAATTTGCAGTGAAAATATTAATCGACCGGATCGAAGGGGGCCATGAAATTCCCGTGAGACTGGATATTCCTTTTGAATTAGTGCTTCGGGAGAGTTGCGCTCCGGTAAAAGAAAGGTAATATTTTTTTTATTCCCCAATCCAAAGGTTTGGGGCAAACGATAAGAGACGAATAGAAAGGAGCATGACGATGAAAGAAAAGATTTTAGTGGTCCATGGCGGTGGACCAACGGCAGTGATCAACGCTTCGCTGTATGGAGTGATTAAGGAGGCCTTCCGTCATCAAGAGATCGAAACGGTTTTGGGCGCAGCCGGCGGGGTTGACGGGGTGCTGGAGGAGAAATTCATTGATTTTAAAACACAACCTCAGACGCTGATTGAACGGCTCCCGTTCACACCGGGATCGGCAATCGGAACTTCCCGGAGTAAGTTACGGAGTGACGATTATGAAGCTATCGTGGCGCAGCTGAGAAAGCACAACATCAAGTATTTATTATTCAACGGCGGTAACGGTTCCATGGACGCCTGCGGACGGATTCAGGATCTGGCAACCTCTTACGGGATTCAGGTTTTGGGTATTCCCAAGACCATTGATAACGATATTGCCGTTACCGATCATTGCCCGGGTTTTGGGAGCGCCGCCCGGTACATGGCGGTTTCGGTGGCGGAAGCGGCCTTGGATGTTAAGTCGCTGCCGATCCATGTATCCATTATTGAAGCCATGGGACGGAATGCCGGTTGGATAGCGGCATCCAGCATTTTAGCCCGGAAAAAACCGGGTGATGCGCCGCATTTGGTTTATCTTCCAGAGCGGCCGTTTCAGGTGGCCGAGTTTTTGGAAGATGTCAGCCGGCTTCATCAAAAGCTGGGCGGAGTAGTGATTGTTGCCAGCGAAGGACTGGTGGATCAGGACCATAAGTCGGTGGTGCCGCCGCTGCTTACTAAAGGAAGAGATGTTTATTTCGGTGATGTCGGCACCCATTTGGCCATGTTGATATTGAAAGAATTGGGGATTAAGGCTCGCAGTGAGAAGCCGGGCCTTTTAGGACGGGCCTCGGCTACACTTCAATCCAGCGTTGACCGGGAGGAAGCGATCCGGGTCGGTGAATTTGCAGTTCAATCCTTATTAGCCGGAAAGACCGGCGCAATGGTGGGATACAAACGAGTCGGCAATCAGCCTTATTATTCCGAGACGGTGTTAATCCCTATTGGTGAAGTGATGTTGAATGAGAAAAAAGTGCCGGATATCTTTATTAACTCCCGCGGGAACGATATTGACGCCAGTTTCGTCGACTATTGCCAACCGTTGATAGGAGACCCGCTGCCGGAATATGCGGAATTCCGCTAAAAATCGGGGATGCAGTCTTAGCAGCACGACTGTGCTGCTACTCTATTAGAATTTAAGTGATTTGATGAAGAAATTTTTAAAAAGTTGAATGGAAGGACGTGATGGCATGCATCATATTTTTGTGAATTTAAAACGCTTTGAGGTTCCGAGAAAAATGGGAGGAGTATGTCCCATGGATGATTCGCGGCGCTGGATCGAGACGGTGATGGATGAAACGATTGCTTTGGGATTGGGAACGCTTCAGGAAATTCATCTTACGTTCCTCTTACCGGAGTCGTTGCTAGCTAACGCTTTGGATCAAGTTTGGCATTATACGGCCGGGCATACCCGCGCCATAAGCCTTGGCTGTCAGGGGGTTTACCGGGAAGATATTAAGCCGGGAAGTAATTTTGGCGCATTCACCTCCAACCGTCCCGCGACTCCCATGCGGCTTTTGGGATGTGAGTGGGCGATGATTGGCCACTCGGAGGAGCGGAAAGATAAATTGGGGGTAATTGCCCAATATGATCCGGAAAGCCTGACGGATTTAGCCCGGCAAAACCAGGCTAAAATGGCGGTGGATTCGCTAATCCATGCCGAAGTTATCAGCGCATTGCAGGCCGGCCTCAATACCTTGATCTGCGTCGGAGAGACGGCTGCGGAGAAAGGAGAGGGGGATTTCTCCGTTCAGAAACCACGTATCGAAGCGGTATTACGGGCTCAATTGGAAGCTAACCTGAAAGGGGTGGCCGAATTCATTCCCGGTCGGCAAATTGTTATCGGGTATGAACCCATCTGGGCTATTGGCCCCGGTAAAACTCCGCCCGGAGCGGATTATATCGGTTTCGTCTCTGCTTTCATCAAACAAGCGGTCCAGGAATTATATGGTTTCACACCTGCGGTGGTTTATGGCGGCGGGTTAAAGGAAGAAAATGCGGCCATGATTGCCGGAATCCCGACTATCGATGGAGGCCTGGTTGCATTAACCCGGTTTACTGGAGAAATCGGTTTTTCCCCTGCGGAACTCAAAGAGATCATCGATAAAGCTTACCAGGAAAATTAGGGAGTGACCGGTGGTTTTTCTTAGACTGGTCAGAACGCCATTGGCAGCCTAATGCCAATGGTGGAATAAAAAAAGGGGGTCATTTTATGAAGAAATTAGCGTTTGAATATGGACAAGGATTAATGGAAGCCAATCTCCCCGATAACACGGATATTTTTATTCCGGGAGAGACGGTTCCCGATCCGCCCTGTATTCCCCAGGAAAAACTGGTTGAGGCGACCAGAGAGTCGATTCTGCATCCGATTGGTATGGAACCCCTTGCGAAGTTGGCGAAGAAAGGCTCAAAAGTTACGATTATTTTTCCGGATCGAGTAAAGGGCGGCGAACAACCGACTGCCCACCGGAAAATTTCGATTCCGATCATCCTTGAGGAACTCTATAAAGCCGGTGTTGAGAAAAAGGACATCCTTTTAATCTGCTCCAATGGTCTGCACCGTAAGAATACCAAGGAAGAGATTTTTAACGTGCTTGGCCCGGAGCTGTTTCACGAATTCTGGTATTCCCATCAAATTATCAACCATGACAGCGAGGATTACGAACATCTGGTGGATTTGGGAACAACGGAGAATGGCGACCCTGTTTTGATGAACAAATATGTCTATGATTCCGATGTTGCGATACTAATCGGACATACCCAGGGTAACCCCTATGGAGGATATTCCGGCGGCTACAAGCACTGCGCCACCGGTATCACCCATTGGAGAAGCATCGCCTCACACCACGTGCCGCAGGTCATGCACAGAAAGGATTTTACACCGGTCAGCGGCCATTCCATGATGCGCACCAAGTTTGATGAAATTGGGCAGCACATGGAAAAATGCATGGGTAAAAAGTTTTTCTGTTGCGATGCGGTTCTGGATACCTATTCGCGCCAGATCGAAATCAACAGCGGATATGCTAAAGAAATGCAGCCAAAATCCTGGATTGCGGCAGACAAACGCACCTATGTCCATTGGGCGGAGAAGAAGTACGATGTTGTCGTATTTGGTATGCCTCAGTTTTTCCATTACGGCAACGGAATGGGTACCAACCCGATTATGATGATGCAAGCGCTGTCTGCGCAGATTATCCGCTTTAAACGGGTACTCAAGGATAACTGTGTGATTTTGTGTTCCTCCATTTGCAACGGCTATTTTCACGAGGAGCTTTGGCCTTATCTTCCGGAAATGTATGATATGTTCCAAAAGGACTATATGAACATTTTACCGGATGTGGACCGTTACGGCGAGTATTTTGCAACCAATGAGGAATATATCCGTCAATACCGTTACGGCAATGCGTTCCATCCGTTTCATGGATTTTCCATGATCAGTTGCGGCCATATCGCCGAACAGAACACGGCCGCCATTTATATTGTTGGCGCGCAGAACCCGGGCATTGCAAGAGGTATGGGCCTTAAAACCAGAGCAACCTTTGAGGAAGCGCTGGAAGATGCCAAGAAAAAGTATGTCGGTGAAAATCCGAATATCCTGGCTTTGCCGCGAACTTATAAACTGGCTTCCGTTCACCTTTGCATGAAGAATGAGCCCTATGACGGAACCAACGGTTTTGCAAACTGTGGTTTTCATGATTAGTAAAGGAGTAATCTTCAATGTGGCAAATTCATTTATCGATGGCCGACATGAATATTTATTGGCCGGGGTTGGTTTTACTTGGCGCATTCATCGGTTTTCTTACCGGTATGTTTGGTGTGGGGGGAGGATTTCTCCTAACGCCGTTGCTTAAAATCGTTTTTGGCATTCCTTATCCCATAGCAGTGGGAAGTGATTTACTGCAGATTTTTATCAACGGCACTTTTTCGGCCTGGAGACATTGGAAATATAAACATGTTGATTTAATCATGGGCATGGTTATGGCTGTGGGTTCTTTGGGAGGCACCGAGGTTGGAGTCCGGCTTTTAAAAATGCTTAATAATGGCGGACAGGTGGTCATCAATTCTCACTCTATGCCTATATTAGATTTGGTGTTAAACGGGATATTTTTAATATTAATGGTGGGGGTAGCGATTCTTATCTGGAAAGAAACCTCCAACTCATCGGAAGAAGAAGTGGCAGTCTCCTCCTTGTCGAAACGTTTGCAGGCTTGCCGTATTCTTCCGCAATTGGAGTTCCCCCATTCCGGGATTTCATCAATGAGTATTTGGGTTCCGCTCGGGATCAGTTTTTTTGTGGGAATTTTGACCGGTTTTTTGGGTGTAGGGGGAGGATTTATCAATTTCCCTTTGATGGTGTATGTCCTTGGTATGCCAACTGCCGTGGCCGTTGGAACCGGCGCCTTTCAATTGCTGTTTTCTACCGGTTATGGAGCCTTTCGTCATGCGCTGCAAGGTCATGTGGAAATTTTACTGGTCGCTTTTTTGCTTATCGGGTCTTTGGCAGGAGTTCAACTGGGAGTTCATACATCCCGGCTTTTCGGTGGCAGGAAGATTCGCAAATATTTTGCATGGATCCTCGTTTTGGCAATTGGAATTATTGTATGGGATGTAATTCGTGAAATTTGGTTTTAGTGGCGTTTCAAAAAGACGAGGGTCCCAAAAAATTTTCTCGCAAAAAGTAACGTTTGAAAAAAGGAAGCCTTCCGACTTCCTTTTTTCATAGTAATATCTACAATCGGTAACGATCCATCGGAACCGGGCGGATTTGGAGCGGAGGATTAAGATTCATTCATGGAAAGATATGGATTAATATTTATAATATGTTTTGCGGGAAGCCTGATTCAAGGTTCTTTGAGCTTTGGGTACGGAATATTTGTCATGTCGGTGTTGTCGTTAATTCTCCCGTTAAAAACAACTTCAGTGCTGGTTGCGATTAGTTCGTTATTTATCAGTTTTACTGTCTGTTGCAAGCTCCGGGGGAAAATTAACTACAAGGCAATTTGGCCGCCTTTGGCAGCAGGGTTGCTTTTTATACCGGTAGGTGTATTTATTCTTGGTATTTGCGATGAAAAAGCTCTCCGAAAAATTTTGGGTGCCAGTATTATTTTGATGGCTGTTTTTTTCTTGACAACCGTTGGAAAAAAAGTCCCCATGAAGACGAATATTAAAAATCAATTGTTAGCCGGAATAACCAGCGGGATATTCAATGGCCTATTTAATATGGGAGGCCCGCCCCTGGTGTTTTATCTGGCCCATACCATTGAAGATAGCCTTTCCTACAAAGCCAGCCTGGAGTTTATTTTTATCGTCTCCGGGGTTATTGTCTTGATAAGCCATGGCATCTGCGGAAATCTTACTGGGGAAATTATCCCCTATGTGATACTATCCTTTTTCGCAACCGTTATCGGAAGCATACTGGGGCTTAAAATTTTTGCAAGACTTGATAAAAAAATATTAACCGGTACAATTGATTGGTTAATGTTAGGATTGGGAGTCATTTTAATATTGAATTAGAGAGCAACCGGTTAAGATACTTGTTCTTCCGGCCTGCGGATAATGATCTGCAGGCCATCGCCGTTGCAAACCATGTCAAAAGATTGAATCCCGGCTTGAATGATTTTCTCCCGGATTTTTTCCATTCGGTTACGCCAGATATCTCCATTAAGCTGTTCCGATAATTTAATTCCATAATCTTTTAGCCTCTTTTCAATGCTGTTCCACTTTTGCCCATCCCAAGAATCATCTCCAAGATAAGCCGTACCGCCTGGCGCCAAAACTCGGTAAATTTCCTGAAAAGTTTTTTGGGGACTGCGCCAATTGAAAATTGATTTGCGAAAAACGACCAAATGGATTTGGCCATCCTCTACGGGAATTTTTAAAGGACTGCCCTTAACCATGGTAACCTCTTTTTCCATGTAGTTTTGTTTAATCTGGAAAGCTAAATGATTCAAAATATCTTCCGAATTTTCCATGAGATAAATTTGCATCCCGGTCAACTGAGCCATAGCCACTCCTAGAAAACAGTTATCACCATTGATTTCTAAGAAATTACCGTTGCGGATACCGGTTTTTTCAATGATGGTTTGCGCGACAGCCCAATAAGATGAAAAAGGCAATTTGCGTTTAACGGGCTGAAGAGAAAGATGATCCATAGAGGGTGGTACTAAAGCATTATTTATCATCTCCGGACCTCCTAGCTAAAATAATTTAAATAAACTAAAACTAACTAAAACAAACTTATTGTCATTATACGGTAGGAGCTCCAAAAACACAAGTCGAATTCCGAAAGAATATGACATCAACATAACATGAAAACGCCATTTTTGAGGAACAAAGGAGAAGGAAAAAAGCATATTTTTAATTTTTGTTAACTTCATGTCATAATATTTAACATTTAAAGGGTTGACATCTGTCGAGAATTACCATAAAATACCCACATGAGATGTTTTGGTTAGTTTTAGTTAGTTATAAGTTTGAAGGCGGCAAAAAACATAACATCAACATTACAACCAGAATTGCCCAAACTGAAATTTGGAAGGGAGGCGCAGTTAAAATCGTTGGGTAGGCCATAACAAGGTCTTAAAAATAAAAAGGAGCTATGAACATGAGAAAAATTGCATTTTACGGAAAAGGCGGTATCGGTAAATCCACCACCCAGCAAAATACGGCAGCGGCAATGGCCCATTTTTACAATCAAAAGGTATTCATTCATGGCTGTGATCCGAAGGCTGATTCCACCCGGTTGATTTTGGGTGGCATGAACCAGAGAACTCTCATGGATATGTTACGGGAAGAGGGCGAGGAAAAAATCACCGTGGAGGGTGTTGTTAAAAATGGGTTTAAGGGGATTCGCTGTGTTGAGTCGGGCGGGCCTGAACCGGGAGTTGGCTGCGCCGGCCGTGGTGTTATTACGGCCATTGATTTGATGGAAAAGAATGGTGCATATACAGAGGATTTGGACTTTGTCTTCTTTGATGTATTAGGCGATGTGGTTTGCGGCGGTTTTGCCATGCCGATCCGGGATGGTAAGGCTCAAGAAGTGTATATTGTGGCCTCCGGCGAGATGATGGCCATTTACGCGGCAAATAATATTTGCAAAGGCTTGCTTAAATACGCCAAACAAAGCGGCGTCCGTCTCGGCGGGATCATTTGCAACAGCCGCAAAGTTGACCGGGAGGTCGAATTCCTTGAAGAATTTACTGCGGCCATCGGTACCCAAATGATTCATTTTGTACCCCGTGACAATATTGTTCAAAAAGCCGAATTTAACAAAAAGACCGTGGTTGACTACGATGCAGAATGTAATCAGGCCAAAGAATACGGGGAATTGGCCCAGAAAATCATCGAGAACCAAAATTTTGTAGTCCCACAACCCCTGAAAATGGACGAATTAGAGGCCATGGTCGTCAAATACGGCATCGCCGATTAGAGTGATCTGATCTTAGGTAACGATTAAAGGAGGGGACCCATCATGCCTTATCATTTGTTTAAATGCAGTGAATGCATACCTGAGCGGGGAAAACACGCAGTCTTCAAAGGGCCCGGTGAAAATCTGACCGATGCCCTTCCACTGGGATACTTGAATACGATTCCCGGTTCCATCTCGGAGCGCGGTTGCGCCTATTGCGGGGCGAAGCATGTTATCGGTACCCCGATGAAAGATGTCATTCATATGAGTCATGGGCCGGTAGGTTGTACCTATGATACCTGGCAGACCAAACGGTATATCAGCGACAATGACAACTTTCAGCTCAAATATACGTTTGCCACGGATATGAAGGAGAAAAACATCGTATTTGGCGCGGAAAAGATGTTGAAGCAAAATATCATCGAGGCTTTCAAGGCATTTCCAAATATGAAACGGATGACTATCTATCAGACCTGCGCCTCGGCATTAATCGGCGATGATATGAACGCCATCGCCGACGAAGTTATGGAGGAAATCCCGGGTGTCGATATCTTTGTCTGTAACTCGCCGGGATTTGGAGGACCTAGCCAGTCGGGGGGACATCATAAGATCAATATCGCCTGGCTTACCCAAAAGGTGGGGACGTTTGAACCGGAAATCACCAGCGACTATGTGATCAACTATGTCGGCGAATATAACATTCAGGGCGACCAGGTGGTCATGGACGATTATTTTAAACGGATGGGGATTCAGGTTTTGTCTACTTTTACGGGCAACGGCTCTTACGACGATCTCCGGGGGATGCACCGGGCTCATTTAAATGTGCTGGAATGCGCTCGTTCAGCCGAATACATTTGCAATGAATTGAAGAAGCGCTACGGCATTCCCAGGTTGGACATTGATGGATTTGGGTTAATGCCCCTGTCGCTTTCCCTACGGAAAATTGGCCTCTTTTTCGGCATCGAAGATCGGGCCCAGGCGATTATTGACGAAGAAACAGCCCGCTGGAAACCGGAATTGGATTGGTACAAGGAACGCCTGCGCGGTAAAAAGGTATGCCTTTGGCCGGGTGGCTCCAAGTTGTGGCATTGGGCCAATGTGATTCATGAAGAAATGGGAGTCGACGTGGTCTCGGTGTATACCAAGTTCGGCCACCAGGGAGATATGGAAAAGGGGATATCCCGTTGTGAAGAAGGGGCTTTGGCCATCGACGATCCCAACGAACTCGAAGGATTGGAGGCGATGGAGACGCTGAAGCCGGATATCATCTTTACCGGCAAAAGGCCGGGAGAAGTCGCCAAAAAAATTCGGGTCCCGTATCTGAATGCTCATGCCTATCACAACGGCCCTTGGAAGGGGTTTGAAGGATGGGTCCGTTTCGCCCGGGATATTTACAATGGGATTTATTCGCCCATCCATCAACTCTCGCTGTTAGATATCAGCAAGGACGAGATACCGACCGACAAAGGATTTGTAACCCAGAGGATGCTTTCCGACGTTAATTTGAGTGAGGAGGTCAAGTCCTCTAAAACGCTCCGGGAATACACCGGCAAATATGATATTATCGCTGATTTGAACCGGAAGACCTATCCGGAGTTTCCCGCGGCCAAACAGGTTCCAGCGGTGTGATGGTGGAGGGGATGACGATATGGAAAATACCGAAGATTTGATGAAAGAACATATTGAGCAGTTGGTAAATTATATTATGAAAAAATGCCTGTGGCAGTTTCATTCCCGAACCTGGGACCGGGAAAAACAAAACGAGGGTATCATCACCAAAACCATGCAGATCCTGTGTGATGAGCCTGTAGAGACTGGGACGTCGGCTGATAAATGTTATTGGGTGGATGCCGTCTGCCTGGCGGAGGCTTTTAAAAGCCTGTTCCCTTGGCTGGCCACGATGGATAAAACGGAAATTAAACTGCTGATGCAAGGACTTAAAGAACGTATGGATTTCTTGATGATCAAGGGATCGTTGAATGCGGAACTCACCGATCCGCTTTATTAGGAAGGAGCAATATCATGTCCTGTGAATTAAAGCAAAAGGAAAGGGTTGGCGTTATCAATCCCATCTTCACTTGCCAACCGTGCGGCGCTCAATATGCCAGCATCGGAATTAAGGATTGTATTGGCTTGGTCCATGGGGGCCAAGGCTGTGTGATGTTTGTCCGCTTGCTGTTTTCCCAGCATTTTAAAGAAAGTTTTGAATTGGCCTCATCTTCTCTCCATGAAGACGGCGCGGTCTTCGGGGCATTAAACCGGGTCGAAGAAGGTATCGATGTCCTTTTAATGCGCTATCCCAAGGTAAAAGTGATTCCCATCATCACGACTTGTTCCACCGAAGTAATCGGCGACGATGTGGATGGCGTGGTCCGAAAACTCAATGAGGGTCTTTTGAAAGAAAAATACCCCGGCCGGGAGGTCTATTTAATTCCTATTCATACGCCGAGTTTTAAAGGAAGCATGGTCAGCGGATACGATGTGGCTGTCAATGATTTTGTCAGCTATTTTGCCAAAAAGGGCGAACCCAATGGGAAAATCAATCTGATAACCGGATGGGCTAACCCCGGCGATGTGACGGCTCTGAAGCATCTTCTTTCCGAAATGCGGGTGGAGGCCAATGTGCTTTTCGAAATTGAAAGTTTCGATTCTCCCTTGATGCCGGAAGGAAATGAAACCTCCCACGGCGATACAACCGTTGAGGATTTGAGAGATACCGCCAATGCCATCGGAACGATCGCCCTCAACCGCTATGAAGGCGGAAAAGCCGCCGGGTACCTGGAAGATGAATTCGGTGTTCCGGCCGTTATCGGACCGACACCCATCGGCATCCGGAATACGGATACCTTTTTGCAAAATGTAAAAACCATGACCGGCAAAGCCATTCCGGAGTCGCTGGTCCGGGAACGGGGGATAGCCATTGATGCTTTGACGGATTTGACCCATATGTTTTTAGCCGATAAACGGGTCGCCATTTACGGTAACGCCGACCTGGTCATTGGTTTGGCCCAGTTCTGCCTTGACTTGGAGATGAAACCGGTCTTATTGCTTCTCGGGGACGACAACACCAATTATTCGAAGGATCCCCGGATCAAGGAACTTCAGGAGAATATCGATTTTGACATGGAGATTGTGATGAACGCCGACTTGTGGGAATTGGAGGACCGGATCAAAAATAAGGGACTGCAAGTGGATCTTATTTTGGGGCATTCCAAGGGGCGTTTTGTTTCGATTGATTACAATATTCCCATGGCGCGGGTAGGGTTTCCCGTATATGACAGAGCGGGAATGTATCGGCATCCAGTGGTCGGCTACAGCGGCGCCATTTGGTTGGGTGAATTGATGGCCAACACCATTTTTAGTGATATGGAGTATAAGAAAAATAAAGAATGGGTGCTGAATGTATGGTAAGGCGTTGAATAAAAAGCTTCTGCCGAGGGCTGCCGAAAAGCGGGAGGCTTAAGAAATATCCGATAAAGTATTTGCTTCATATAGATGGAAAATTGTTTTGGCAAGATTTTAGACAGCCTGACCCGGCAGAATTGGAGGGGGTTGAGCATCATGTCTCAGGAAAACTTGTCATCGCCGGATGCGGCGCAAGGTGCGGCGCGGGAATTTCCGGCCGCCACGGCTAAACATCCCTGTTACTCGGTGAACGCGGCCCATCAGTATGCCCGGATGCATTTGCCGGTGGCTCCCGCTTGCAATATTCAATGCCATTATTGCAACCGTAAATTCGACTGTGTTAATGAAAGCCGGCCTGGAGTGACCAGTGAAATTTTAAACCCCGAAGCGGCCAGAGATAAGTTCATCCGGGTAAAGCGGGCCTTGCCCAATCTATCGGTGGTTGGTATCGCCGGTCCTGGAGATGCCCTGGCCAACTGGGAGCAAACACGACGGACCCTTGCTTTGATCCGCCAGGAGGATCCGGAATGTCTGTTTTGCCTCTCCACCAATGGATTGATGGTTCCTCAATACGGGCCTGAACTGGTGGCGCTAGGTGTCAGCCACGTTACTGTTACCCTCAATTGTATCGATCCGGAGATAGGAGCCGCTATTTATCATTTTGTCGATTTCCGGGGGAAACGGCTTACCGGCGTCAAGGCTGCTGAAATTTTAATCGAAAACCAAATCGAAGGCATTCGCTATTTGGTTGGGAAAAGTGCTTGCGTGAAAGTGAACATCGTGATGATTCCCGGTATCAACGCCGCCCACATCCCGCTGGTGGTAAAGAAGGCCAAAGAATTGGGAGTGTTCATAACCAATATCATCCCGCTGATTCCGGCTCAGGGTAGCCGCTTTCAGGCTATGGCTCCGCCAAGCCCGGAGGAACTGAAGAGCTTGCGGGAAATATGCCGGAAGGATATTCAGCAGATGTGCCATTGCAGGCAATGCCGGGCCGATGCCATCGGGCTGTTGGAGCGGGATATTGCTTGCCGATTGGGTGAGGTTTCAAAAAAGGCGCCAGCCACAGTTGGTAGGGAAAATAATTTTCAGCCGTCCGATCCGGGTGTAGCGTGAATGCAAAGTTTTCTCTGTGCTCTCTGTCTTGGCGGTAAACTTGTTTCGTTCCGGCGGCCATGGTCGAAAGTATTTTCCAGGTGAATTTAGAAATCAAGGAGATGACTCAGATGATTATGATTCGGGCAATTGTCCGGCCTGAAAAAGTGGAAGAGATTTTGGCTCAATTGGTGGATGCCGGATTTCCGGCTGTCACTAAAATGGATGTGGTGGGAAGAGGCCGCCAAAGGGGCCTTCAATGCGGAGATATAATTTACGACGAACTCCCCAAGGAAATGTTGGTCATCGTATGTGAAGATCAAAACAGGCAGAAAATCATTGATATCATCGTTCAAAATGCCCGAACCGGAGAAAACGGTAATTTTGGAGACGGCAAAATTTTTATCAGTTCGGTGGAAGAAGTTTATACCGTAAGTTCCGGCGTCAATCAATTGTAATGGAGGAATCGCTATGAAAGAAGTAGTGGCAGTCATCCGGATCGATATGATTAATCAGACCAAGAATGCCTTGTTGCAAAAAGGATTTGCCGCTCTCAATTGCAGCAAAGTATTGGGCAGAGGCAAGAAAAAGGTGCATTTTACGGTAAGGGATGAAACGGTTTCGGCAAAAGTGCTGGAAACAGTGTCGGAAGAACACCGGCTCATTCCCAAGCGGCTTTTGTCGATCGTAATCAATGATAACGATGTTAAAACCGTCGTGGAGACGATTATCCATGTCAATAGCAAGGGTAGGCCGGGCGACGGTAAAATTTTCGTAATGCCTATCAGCGATGCGATCAGAGTTAGCAATGGGGAAACAGGGGCGGCGGCGGTTTGAAGCGCCTGGTCTCTGGGGCACGCTGGAGGGCAAAGCAAAACCGTGAGGAAAGGGGCGAGCGGCATGAAACCGGCATTATTCTTTTTCGATGAGACCATCCGCCGTATTACCTGGGATCAGGGACTGACTTCGCCAAAAATACCTTTGCTGGCGGATAAAATCTTCCGGGCCACAGGGGCTGTTGTGGATATTCCGGTAGAGCTATTCCAGAAAAGTTCTCCGGATACCTTGAGCCAATTGGAAAATGTGCGAGTGTGGCTAAACGCCGAAACTTCGGAGATCCAACGCGCCCATCGAGGAGGGTGCGGACGGATTGTAATCGAATTTGACCCGTTAAGGGAGGATAAGGCCCGTTTTGAAAGGGCTTTGGAAACAGCGCACCGCTATGGAATGGAAATTAGCTGGGGTTGCCTGGATGGAAACCACTGCACCCCGGAGAGGGTGGGAGTTTTTCAAGACCTCGTTGAACAGGGAGGTATCCAGCGTTTGATTGTCACCGATCGGGAAGGAAGGATGGAACCTTTCGCCGCGGAACATTTGTTGACTGATCTGCGGGAAAAAATCGGTTGTCCGCTGGAATATCACGCCAATAATTCGATGGGGATGGCTACCGCCAATGTCTTGGGCGCTTTGCGAAGCGGTATCCGCCATGTGGCGGTATCTGTGGGGGGCGTGGGGCAATGTCCGGCCTATGAAGAAGTGGCCATGAGCGCCAAATATCTTCTGCAAATTCCTTTGACGGTATCTCCTCAGTTGGCGCCGCTTTGCCATGAGGTTTTGGCGCAGCTTGGCCAGAGGATCGTGGAAAATAAAGCAATTATCGGTTCGGGTATTTTTAGCCACGAATCGGGAATTCATGTGGACGGCGTCATGAAAAAGAGTGAGCTTTACGAACCGTTTTCCCCCGAAAGTGTGGGTCTTTTCCGGCGGATTGTGATTGGAAAGCACTCCGGCAGGGCTGCGCTTAGCGAGAAATTGCGGCAATTGGGTATGAGTATCCATCCGGCGGCCTTGCCCGGTATATTGGAAAAAGTCCGTGAAGTTTCAATCCGGCAAAAGGGACCGCTCTCCGACGAACAGTTGGCCGAGGTGATCCGGGAGGTGGAATTTTGAAAGCATACATTGTCGATACCACTTTACGGGATGGAGAACAGTCGCCGGGATTGATATTCTCCGCAGCTGAAAAATTAGCGATTGCTCAATGTTTGGATCGCGCCGCTGTTTTTGCCATCGAAGCCGGTATACCGGCAATGGGTAAAGAGGAACAGGCTGCCTTGTCCATCCTTACTTCCAAGCCAATGCAAGCCCAGGTGATTGCCTGGAACCGGGCGAATTTGCAAGATATTGAGGCCTCGGTTCGCTGCGGCTTCTCGTGGATTCATATTTCGATTCCCATATCGGATTTGCACATCCGCTATAAACTTAGGAAGGACCGTCAGTGGGTGCTGGATAAATTGAGAGAAGCCGTCGCCTATGCCAAAAGCTTTGGCTGTCGCGTTTTAGTGGGCGCTGAGGATGCTTCCCGGGCGGAAGAGAACTTTTTCTTGCAGGTGGCTGAAGTAGCTGCCGCAATGGGGGCGGAGCGGATTCGTTTCGCCGATACCGTCGGGTGTTTGGAACCGTTTGGCTGTTATCAGAAGATGAAACGACTGGTTTCAGGGTGCGCGCTGCCGATGGAGATCCATGCCCACAACGACTTCGGATTGGCCGTTGCCAATACGATTAGCGCTATTTTGGCTGGTGTTGAATTTGCCAGTGTTACGGTGGGGGGTATCGGAGAACGGGCTGGAAATGCGTCCCTGGAACAAGTAGTCAACGTTTTAAACACTTTGTACGGAGTGGAAACGGGTTTGGATTTGGGAAAGTTGTCAGAGGCCGAAGAAATTTTAACACATCCTGTTTTTCCAGGAAAGAGTATCGCCCTGGCGTAAAGAGATAAACATTGGCTTGATTAAAGGACGGGTGAAAATTCATGAGGATTCATTATTTGCAACATGTTCCCTTTGAAAACCCCGGAACCATTTTAGATTGGGCAAGGACGAAGGGGCATTTTGTCAGTAGTAATTTGGTCTATCAGGATCAAAGGTTTCCGGGCCAGGATGATTTTGATTGGCTCCTGATCATGGGCGGCCCGATGAATGTTGATGAAGAGGCGCAATACCCCTGGCTTGCCAAAGAGAAAAGATTCATCGGGGAAAGTATCGCCGGGGGAAAGGTGGTGCTGGGAATTTGTTTGGGAGCTCAGTTGATTGCCGAAGTGATTGGTGGCAAGGTAACGCGCAATCCCGTGGTTGAAATCGGCTGGTTTCCAATCCACTGGAGTGAGGAAGCTATGGCATCGCCGTTATTTTCATTTTTTCCCCGCCAGACCCGGGTCTTCCAATGGCATGGCGATACTTTTAGTTCTCTGCCGGCGGAAGCCGTTTTGTTGGCGGAGAGCGAGGCTTGCCGGCATCAGGCCTTTATCTATAAAAGGCGGGTGGTTGGTTTTCAATTCCATTTGGAAAATACTGCGGAAATCGTTGAAAACCTGCTCAACAACTGTGCGGATGAAATGCAGCCCGGACCCTACGTGGAATCAGCCGAAAAAATCCTGGCCAACTCCGGATATTTCGGAGAAACCAATCAATGGATGGATACCTTTTTAACACGGCTTGAAACAATGGAACGGAAAGGAGAGCTGTGATGAATCAAATTCGTTATACTCAAAGAATCTGCACAGATCAGGGGAAAATTGAAGCTTTGCTCGGGCGTACCCGGACCGGTATCCTGGCTATGGTGGCCGAGGGCCTGCCTTACGCGGTGCCGGTTAATTTTATATGGTATCGCGGAGCGGTTTACTTTCACGGTATGGGTTCGGGTAAAAAGGATGCGATCCTTTGCCAAAATCCGCCCGTTACCTTTACGGTATATGAGGAATACGGTACGGTGACCGATCCGGTGCCTTGTCACGCCGATACTTCCTACTTGAGCGTTATGCTTTTTGGAACGGCCGAAAAATTGAGGGATTTTGAAGAAGCTGCCGGAGCTTTGCAGCAATTGGTCGACAAATATTTACCCCAGTACTATCATAGTTCTTTATCCGGAAAATTCATTGAGAAATACCGTTCCGCCCTTGATGGAAGAAGGGTAGCCGTATACAGATTAAAGCCGCTGGAGATCACGGCCAAAGAAAATGCGGTTGAAGAGGAAAAGATATTTCATAGTCCGTCGCATCAGGGGTTAACATGAGGATTATTGCCTTTGTAAGGAGGGTCTGATGGAAGAGAAGATAGGGATGATGATGGATTCCTGCGGCCAGATCACTTCTTTGAAAAAAAGCGGGATCATCAAAGTATTCCGGAAAGAAAGTGAACGTTGGATGGATATCCAAGAGATTGCTTATCGGATCGAAGATGGGTTGGAATTAATGGAGATCCAAGAGGAGCTTCGTGCCATTGTCCGGACTCTCGATGATTGCCGGATTCTTATCAGCTCCAAAATCCACTGTATCCCTGGAGCGATTTTAGAAGGGTTGGGCATGACTTTGTGGGAAGCAACCGGAAAGCCGGAGCTTTATTTTGACAGCATTTCCGCCGAGATTGCAAAGATGGCCGGGGGATCCATCAGGAAAACGGTTCCCACCCCGGTTGCCCGGGATGACCAAGGCCATTATTTCTTGGATCTCCGCCGGAGTTCGGAAGAACAAGGGCAGGAACATATCCCTTCCCAAAAAATATTGAAGCCCTTTTTTCAAAATGTTTCTTTTGAGGAATTGGAAATCCTTTGCGATCATGTTCCTTGCTGGTTTGAACAGGAACTGTCCGGCTTTAATTTGCAGGCGGAGGTGGAAACGCTAAAAGATGGGGCCGTTAAAGTGAAAATCGTTCCTTTGAGGGGGAAATAAAATGAATGCTATTTCAACCCGGTATGGGAGGTTGACAGGAGCCGACTCCATTGAATTTTATCCCGATGGGACGGTGGCCGAATGCATGCTTCATAGCCCGAACCAATTACGGACTCCCTATGGAGAACTAATACCCCAGTATGGCGATGGCGGATCCCGCCGTAAATATACCCGTTCCCTTTCGTTTCATCCGAGCGGGGTTTTAAAGAGCATTTCCCTTCATGAACAAAGACATATTGCCACTCCAATTGGAATTTTTCCAGCCGAGTTACTCACTTTTTATGAAAACGGCAATATTTGCCGCCTTTTTCCGCTAAACGGCAAACTGACCGGCTTCTGGAGCGAAGCCAATGAGTACGAATTGGCCGAGGAGTTCCATTTCAAGCTGCCGTTTGCGGAGTTTAAACGGAAAATCATCGGGATTCATTTTTATGAAAACGGGATGATTCGTAGCATGACTTTTTGGCCGAAAGACTCGTTGGTGATGGACACCCCGATTGGGAAGATACTGATCCGGATCGGCTTTTCGCTTTATCCCGATGGGACCTTGCAGTCCCTGGAGCCCAAGAGCCCACTGCCGGTCAATACGCCTATCGGGAAAATCACGGCTTATGACTTTAATGCCAACGGGATGTCCGGGGATGACAATTCTTTATGTTTCACTCCGGCAGGGGATGTTCAATCACTGATTACTTCCAGCGATCGGATTATGATGACCGATCCTAAGGGGAACCGGATTTCTTTTGGACCGGGACTCACTCCCAATATTTGTGACGACCAAAAGCTGGAGCCGGTTCCTTTGCATATTGAATTCACGCCGGAAGGAATCGTCTACGACAAAAAGGGAGAAGCGCGATACAAGCGGGAACTTTATACCTACGCTATCCAAACCAATCAGTTGGAAATGGAAAGATTATGTGAGGAATGTTCAGGCTACGAGTAGAGCGTATCGTAAATAAACGGCAATCAGAAATGGGGAAGATACGCTTTGCTGAAGTAAAACGTTCACAATCATTGAGTAATTATTTCGAGAAGGTTTTACTAGAGAGGTGGTTTTAGATTTCACCCATCAGTTGGCCCATTTGAGTGATATCATAACCGCCCATTCCGGAAATTTCATTTTTAAATGAAGCTGAGTTGATCACGGCGATCAGTTCCTGAAATTGCGGTAGATTCAGGTCGTTTTTCCGGAAAATCAAATCATACCGTTCTTTCTGTAAGGGAATAAAATCAATTTTGGGCACTTGTAAAGCTACTTTTTCGATTCCCACCCCCACGTCCGCTTCGCCCCGGGCCACACAACTGGCAACCGATAAATGGCTGGGTTCTTCGTTGTTGTAACCGGCAATTTGCGTAGAGGAGATATTCAAATTCCGTAACTGTTCGTCCAGGAGCACCCGGGCGCCGGCGCCACATTCCCGGTTAACCATCCGGACCCCGGATTTAGTCAGATCGGCCCAAGATTGAATGGCTTTGGGGTTACCTTTCGCCACATAAAAACCTTCCATCCGGTGGACCAGGTTATAGATGAGTAAACGTTGGCCGGGCAATATTTTTCTCACGTAGGAGAGGTTATATTCACCCGTATCCCCGTCCCAGAGATGAGCGGTGGCCAAGTTGGCCGTTCCTTGATATAACGCGAAAAGCGCCGGAATACTGCCAAGATATTGCCTAAGGAACCGCAAATGGGGTAACTTTCGTTCGAGATACTTTGTAAGAACATCGAGTACCACATCTTGGCCGCAGATAATTAATCCATCCTTTAAACCGGTTGCGCTCCGGGAGGCGATATCTGCGGTGTTTCGAACAATAGGGGATAGGTTTTGGATTAAAGCTGGGGTGTCGGATTTAACACTTTGAATATAACGTTCCAAATCGGCAGCCTCAATCCGGAGCCTTCGTCCAACCTGACAACTAGGCATTTCCCCTCGCTTTATCATTTGATATACGGTAAAGCGGGATATTTTAAGAATATTGGCAACCTCTTCGGGTGTGTAAATTTGATTATCTGCCATTGACGTTATTCTCTGTGAAATATTTTGAAAAAGACTTAAGAAAGCAGGCCATTTCGTTCCCTTTCGGATTCCTATCGGAATGCTTCATAAGATTGTTCCAGACTTTGAAAGAGATTTGCCGGCCATTCATATTAAATTCTCCTTTTGATAACTTCATTGGACTACAAAGATTAAAGTTCGGCCATTAACTTACCCATTTCCGAGATATCATAGCCGCCCATTCCGGCGACTTCATCCCGAAAGGTTGTCGAATGCAAAATCGCAAGCACCATCTGAAAATGAGGTTTTTTCAAATCTTCCTTCCTCATCACCAAATCATAGCGTTCCTTTTGCAATGGCACGAACTCGATCCCGGCGACTTGCAAGGCGCCTTTCTCCGTCCCGAGCCCCACATCGGCTTCACCCCTGGCGACGGAACTGGCTACCGCCAGATGGCTGGTTTCTTCATGAGAATAACCCTGCACGGAGGAGGATTCGATACCCAATTTCCGGAATTGTTCATCCAGGAGCACCCGGGCACCCGAACCGCATTCACGGTTGACAAAACGGATTTCCGGACGGGTTAAATCATTCCAGGTCCGGATGGATTTGGGATTGCCTTTGACCACGTAAAATCCTTCATGGCGGTAAAGCAAATTGTAGATGACGGTCTTTTGCCCCGGTAAAAGTCGCCGGACATAGGGTGTATTATAGTCTCCGCTGTCGCCGTCCCAAAGGTGGGCGGTGGACAGATTGGCGCTTCCCTGGTATAATTCCAACAAACCGGGAATGCTGCCGATATAATGGCGTAAAAAATGAAGCTGCGGCAGGGCCGTTTGAAGATGCCGGGCTAAAATATCAAGCACCATATCCTGGCCGCAGATAATTAATCCTTCGTCAAGGTTCACCAGAGACTGCGCTGCCTTGACTGTGCTTTGGGTCAGTGTGGGCGGGCAGCCTTTGGCGTTTTGTTTGTAACGTTCCAGATCATCGGGTTCGACCCGGACCTTGCGCCCGATATGATATGCAATCAATTCACCCCGTTTGATCAATTCATAGACGGTGAACCGGGATATTTTTAAGATCTTGGCAACTTCCTCGGGGGTGTATGAACTTTCGTCGCTCAAAATTTCCTCCGCCTAAAAAGAGAATGTCAAAAAGGATCCGCTTATTCTTTGGCCAACATCACCGAGGTGGATTTGATCAAGGCAATGATATTGTCGCCCGGTTTAATGTTGAGTTCTTCGATAGAATCAACCGTGACCACGGAAACGATTCTTTCGCCCTTATAATCAAGCACTACTTTAGCCATGACTTCCCCTTTGATTACTTCCTTAACAACAGCCTTCAATTGATTTCTACCACTGATTTTCATAGCCGAAATCCTCCTTTTAATATCATCCATTATTGGATGAAGTTTTCCGGTGATTGATTAAGTATGCCCGATTCAAAGAAAAACAAAAATGTTATGTTTGTGTAAGTTTTATCATTTTACTCTTGTAATTTATTATAACATAAAATAAAATAATGACATATATTAGTTTTGATAGTTTATGTTAGTTGCTGTTTGTGAAAGGCCGTTCAAAAGTCGTTTGGTACAGGGAAGGAGGGAATGATCACATTCACATAACATTCCTCCGGTACATTATAAATTTCAAAAAATAAAATTGAGGTGATTCCGATGAAGAAGAAAATTGTAGCACTGTTTTTATTGGCGAGTATGTTGCTTTTCGGAACGTTGGCTATTTTCGCCGCCGAGCCGGTGGAGATGAATGTTTCGGCAGCCGCCAGCTTAAAGGATGCTTTACTGGAGATCCAGAAACTTTACGCAGTGAAAGACCCGAAGGTCAAGATTAATTTCAATTTTGGATCCTCCGGCAAACTTCAAACCCAGATTGAACAGGGCGCTCCGGCCGATCTTTTCATTTCCGCGGCGGTCAAGCAGATGGATGCCTTGGACAAAGAAAACCTGATTGTTAAGAAAACCCGGAAAGACTTATTGGTCAATCAATTAACCTTAATTGTCCCCAAAGATTCCGCCCTGAATATTAAGGATTTTAAAGATTTGACCCGGGAAGAGGTCAAGAAGATCGGCACTGGCGCTCCGGAGTCCGTTCCGGCCGGCCAGTATGCCCAGGATGTCTTTAAATATATGAACATCACCGATGCCCTAAAGGAGAAACTGGTCTTCGGCACGGATGTAAGAGCGGTTTTGACTTATGTGGAAACTGGAAATGTCGATGCCGGAATCGTTTATAAGACCGATGCCTTGATTAGCGACAAAATTAAAATCGTGGCCACAGCCCCGGCAGGCTCCCACGAACCGATTGTTTATCCGGCGGCCCTTTTGACCCATGCCGCCCAATCGAAAGTGGCGGCGAAATTTTATGCCTATTTGACAAGCGCCGCTGGGAAAAAAGTTTTTGAGAAGTATGGTTTTTCAGTAAAAAAGTGATGATTGGGTGAAAATCGATGTTCGACTGGCAGCCTGTTTTGCTTTCCTTTAAAATTTCCGCGATCGCCTTGGTGTTTGTAGTGGCAATCGGTACTTTAATCGCTTACTTGATGGTAAGGGGCAGCTTCCCGGGGAAAGATTTGATTGAGACTTTAATTACTTTGCCCCTGGTATTGCCGCCGGTAGTGACCGGTTTTACCTTGCTGTTGCTTTTTGGAAGGCGAGGGCCATTGGGCCGCCTGTTGAATGAGTTGTTTCACACCCAGATCGTGTTTACGCCATGCGCCGCCGTTGTGGCGGCGTTGGTGGTTTCCTTACCGTTGATGTATCAAAGCGCCAAGGCTGCTTTTCAGACCGTCGACCGCCATCTGGAGGATGTGGCCCGGACCTTAAAGGCCGGTGAAAGCAAAGTTTTTTTCACGGTTACTCTTCCTCTTGCGTGGCCGGGTTTATTGTCCGGAATCATCTTGTCTTTTTCGAGAGCATTGGGAGAGTTTGGTGCCACGGCCATGGTGGCAGGTAATATCCCGGGAAAAACCCAGACCATTCCGGTGGCGATATTTTTTGCCTCGGAAAGTAATGATTTGAAAACAGCAGGCCTTTATGTTCTGATTATCAGTTTGGTGACTTTTGTAATGGTCTTCGGTGTCAACCGATGGTCCAGAAATAAAATGGCGCGTTGGGCCAAAAAGGGGTGAGGGTTATGTTAACCATAGCCATTCGGAAGCAATTGCCGGAGTTTGAATTGCAAATTGAATTTACAGTTTCCAATCATATCACTGTGCTCTTCGGCCCTTCCGGCTGCGGAAAAACTACGATACTCCGTTGTATTGCCGGGCTCGCCAAACCGGACCAGGGGAAAATGACCCTGGGTCAAAATATTCTGTATGATTCAGGCGCGAATGTCTTTATGCCCCCTAGGCTCCGGGATGTCGGTTATGTTCTTCAGGAATATGCCTTATTCCCCCATATGGATGTAGAGAAAAATATCTTATACAGTATCAAGGACATCCATGAACAAACGCGGCTGGAGTTTAATAGACTGACGGAGTTATTAAAAATAGCTTCCATGTTGCATCGCTTTCCATCGGAATTATCGGGCGGAGAGCAACAACGGGTGGCGCTGGCAAGAGCATTAATGGCCAAACCGAAAATACTTTTACTGGATGAGCCCTTTTCGGCCCTGGATCATAACATTCGCTGCCAGTTGCAGGATGAATTGCTGAGTATGCAGCAGATCTGGCAGATACCTTTTGTTTTGGTCACCCATGATCAACCGGAAGCGGAGAAACTCGGCGAAGAGATCATTTATATGAGCCGGGGACGAAAAGTAGCATAAAGATTGCGGGTTTATGGGTTTTGATTCCCGCGGGTTGTTTACGGAATACCGAAGGGTACATGCGGTGGTGTGAGAGTCGGTAGATGAATGAATCATCTACCGACTACTCTATGTGCCGATGGATAGCGGGTGAGCGCAAAGATGGGTTGCTGGTGAATTTCCATCAGGTGAGTCATTCACTCCCGCGCGGAGACCTGGGCGGTGAGAAAAACGGTCGGGGCGATGAGTGCGCAGGACGGGGCGATGAGTGCGCAGGACGGGGCGATGAGTGCGCAGGACGGGGCGATGAGTGCGCAGGACGGGGCGATGAGTGCGCAGGACAGGGCGATGAGTGCGCAGGGCAGAGCGATGAGTGCTACCCTCCTTCCGGGGAAAAGAAGCAAAAATTATGGATGGGTTACACGGGAAGGGGGTAGACCCAATGTTATGTATAAAGATAAATCAGCTTGCAACTCAAGCCGCCTATTTATTCTCGCGCAGAGGCGTCGTCACCTTGGTGACGCAGGTGCAAAGAAATGACGAAACGCTTTGAGACTATGTTTTCTGGCCTAGACGTATCCTATTCACGAATTACCAAAAAACATCTTGCAAAGCGCATCTCGTACTCTGCGGGAGATATTCTTTTGATTTTAAATCAATAGATAGCTGATAAATCACTGAATTAACTTTATAATCAGATTCTTTTTTTATTGCATTCACAAAAAAACCAATCGAAATCGATTCCATTTTTAAAGCGAAAGTATCTACCGGCACCTGATTTAAAATCCGTATAATCAGTTAAATCCGTTAAATCCTGGTTCAGACAATGTTTTAGGCGATAACAAAAAGCCCCTAAAATAGACCCCAATTTCAGGTGAAGTTGGGAGAGGCCAAACCGGACTGGGTTTTGCTACGAAGCATTACCGAAGGCCCGGAGGGCCTTTGGAAAGCTTTTAATGTACCTAGCCCAGTCCGTTCACGGCTGGGCGGAAATGAAGAAGATGAATGACTTTCTCTTTTCCTCCCGCTTTGGGTAGGATTTTCAACTTGTTTGGCGAACTCATCCTGGAAACAAATTTTGTAGCACGGTAGATAAGGGAGGAGTTTCTTTGTACTGGGAAAAAGAGTGGGAGACGATTGGGCGTTTGCAGTTGCAGGAGTTTCAATTAAGAATGGTAAATGCGTCCATCGAACGGGCGCGCAATGCGGAGTTTTACAAAGCTTTCAATTTAAAGCCGGTTCAGTCTTTGAAAGATATTACCGGCTTGCCGTTTACACATAAACAGGACTTACGGGACAGTTTTCCCTACGGATTTTTAACGGTCGGCTTGGACTCCATTGTCCGGTTGCATTCCTCTTCGGGAACCACCGGCAATCCAACCGTAGTGTTTCATACCAATCAAGACATTGATATTTGGGCCAACCTGGTGGCCCGTTGCATGTATATGACCGGAGTCCGGAAAGACGACGTTTTTCAAAATACCATGGGTTACGGGCTTTTTACCGGCGGCCTGGGCTTTCACTATGGGGCGGAGAAGATCGGGGCGCTGACAATTCCCACCGGACCGGGTAACAGCAAGCGCCAGATTTGGTTTATGCAAAAGTTTGGAACCACGGTGGTCCATATTTTACCCAGTTATGCGCTGCGGCTTTATTCAAATTTTGCCGAGATTGATCTGGAGCCTAAAAAAGATCTCAAGCTCAAGATCGCTTTTATCGGATCCGAGCCCCATAGTGAAGGCCTGCGAAAGCAAATTGAAGAGCTTTACGGAATCAAGGCTTACAACTCCTATGGCTTGTCGGAAGTCTGCGGCCCGGGAGTGGCTTTTGAGTGTCCTCATCAAACCGGGATGCATATTTGGGAAGATTATTTTTATGTGGAAATCATCGATCCCAAAACCGGTGAAGTCTTGCCCGACGGTGAGGAGGGCGAGCTGGTGTTAACCACTTTACGGCGAGAGGCGATGCCGGTAATCCGTTACCGGACCGGCGACTTGACCCGGATCTTACCGGGAACATGTCGGTGTGGACGGACCCACCGCCGTATCGACCGGATCAAAGGCCGGGCTGACGACATGTTGATTATCAATGGGGTCAACATCTTTCCGGTTCAAATTGAGCAGACCATTATGAAAATTCCCGGAGTCGGGCGTAATTATTTGATCGAGATTCATAAAGAAAACTATATGGATAAACTGATGGTAAAAATCGAAGTCGATAAAGAATTCTTTGAAGGAACCCTGTCAGGACTGACAGCGCTCCAGCATAAAATCATGGAAGAACTGAAAACCGATCTGGTGGTATCCCCGGTGGTGGAATTGGTGGAACCGGGCAGTCTGCCTGCAGCGGAAGGAAAAGCTAAACGTGTCTATGATTTGCGGGAAGAATAATTTGCGGAGGGATCAGGATGGCCTTTCATTTGTCAATCTTCGTTCAAAATAAACCGGGTCAATTGGAGAAGATCACCAAGATTCTGGCAGACAACCAAATTAATTTAAAAGCTTTTTCCATGGCCAGCGCCGGTGATTTCGGGGTTGTCAAGGTGGTTGTCGGGGACATTGAGAAAGCGTATCTGGCTTTAAAACAGGAAAATATTACGGTATCGAAACGGAAAATTCTTATTGCCAAAGTGCCGGATCAACCGGGCGGTTTGTATCATTTATTAAACATTTTGTCTTCCAATAAGATCAACATTGAGGATTGTTACGGCTTTGTGATTGAAAACCACCGTGAAGCGGCCGTAGTTGTTGAGGTTGAGAAATTTCCGTTAGCCGAGGATGTTTTAAAATCCACTGGAATTACGATTTTAACCGATCAGGATTTAAACCTGATCTAGCCCTAATACCAGAACTTTAAACCGCAGGTTGACAAGACGATGGGCTTCTGGGCGGCGCTAAAACCCAATTGGATATATTTGCGGATCGCAGTTGGGTTAAAAGCCGCTTTGTTTTGGGGAAAAGGTTTTTCCGGAGCAACAATCCGCAAAGGGATCCTTTTTTTAAGAGGAAAGTTCCGGCTGTCTTGATTGATGGCGTTGGCCAGTTGTAGATCCTTGGCTGCAATGGCATTCATTATAATGGCGATCATTTGATTCAAATTTTTAAATGGCCCTTGATAGGGCACTTCGGGAAGGACCGGCTCTAAATTTGAATTTACAGGGTAAGTTGTGATCACGACTATCTCATCGGGATCTTCTTCAAAAACAGATCCCAAGGGAGTGATGTCTCTTAACCCGCCATCATACCAGTGTTTCCCTTGAATCGGCACCCCGGGAAAATAAAACGGAATACTGGCGCTTGCTAAAACATAATGTAGGAAATCCTTTCGTAGCTCAGGGAAGCGGGAATCGGCATAAAATAGTTCGCCGGTTTCCAAGGCCACCGTTGCAACTTTAACCATGGTTGCCGGGTCGAATAATAAGTTTAAATCGATATTTTTCTTTAATAACTGGCGTAATCCGGCCGGATTGTATAAGGACTGGCCCCCGAAAGCTAAATTGATTAAACCCAAAGGATTTTTGCGGTAAACGGATTGAGAACCCCGAATACTAAGCCAAAGTTTCATCAACTGCCGGATCCGGATGCTCAATTCCTCATGATTGCGGGCCTGGCCTAAAATGGCGGCGTTTAATGCGCCAATACTGGTTCCGAAAAAACATTGAAAATTAAAGCCCGCCTGGTTTACCAGATAATCGATTGCGCCAACTTCAAAAGCCCCTCTTTCACTACCTCCGGATAATACCAAGGCCCGTTTCAAATGGCATCACTCTACTTTTACGTTTTTTTCTTGGGTTCGACAAATTTTCTCATGAAACATTCGAAGGCATTTTGATCTGTGGGAACCACAAGGTTCTTGCATTTTGCATATTCAGGCTTATGGATATTGAATGGAGTCCTTTGGATAGACTTACCGAATGGATTGGGAGTATCACTAAATTATATTAATGAAACCTGAAAGGGGTGAATGAATCGGCTACTTTGTCCTTCAAAGTTGTGACTGAAAAGGAGGACCGGAAGTGGTATATTATAAAGACTTTATCACCGGCAGGCTTATGGGGAATAGCGATAACTACGACCGGAGTGATTGCACACCGGAAAGGTGAATCCTTACTTGGACTGAAGTATGGAAAGCCTAATGCTTCATTCGAAGAATGAGGGACTATTTGGTAAACAATACTGAAGGGAAACATCCCGATGGAATTTATGAAGAAATATATCAACCAATACTGGAAGTTTTTTTGCCTGGGAGTCGCCTTTTTAATGGCGGAAGCTTTTTGCGACCTGCTTCAGCCGGTGATTATGTCCAAGATCGTCGATATCGGCGTCGTCCAGCATCAACTAAGGTTTGTTCTAACCATGGGCGGAGTCATGTTGGGAGTCACTGCGGTGGGAGCCCTCGCCGCAGTAGGACGGAATATCATCTCAAATAACGTTTCCCAACGCTTTGGGGCTGAACTCCGTTTTGACCTGTTTAAGAAGATCCAAGGCTTTTCCTTTGATAACATCAATCAATTTGAAACGGGTTCCTTGGTAACCAGGCTCACCAATGATGTAACCCAGGTTCAAAACTTTGTAAACGGTCTGATGCGGATTTTCGTTAAAGCACCGCTGGTTTGTATCGGAAGCATTATCATGGCCGCCATGCTCAATCCTCATTTGGCTGTAATCTTGATTGCGGCTGTACCGGTGATTGCTTTTCTGATGTTTATCAATGTCCGGTTCGGTTATCCTTTTTTTCGCAAAGTGCAGCGGAAATTGGATGGACTGAATACCGTGATGCGGGAATATTTGAACGGGGTTCGAGTGGTCAAGGCTTTTAACCGTTTTGATTATGAAATGGAACGGTTCGGGGCGGCCAATCAAGATTTGGCCGTGGTTTCCACAAAAGCCATGCGGATAATGGCTATTTTTACACCTACGATTACTTTAACTGTAAATTTAGGGATAGTCACTGTTTTATGGCTGGGCGGGTTCCGGGTCCATGGCGGGCATATGCAAGTCGGACAGGTCATCGCTTTTGTCAATTACATGACCCAGATCCTGGCCTCCCTGATGACCATTTCTTTTGTTTTTAATATGTTTGTGAGAGCCCGGGCATCGACGGAACGAATCGCTGAAGTGATGGTACAGGAGAACAGTATGGGTGAGCATCTTCAGCCGGAGCCATTCGATGACTCCCGTGGAAAAATCGAATTCAGGGACGCGTTTTTTTCATACACAGGCCAGATAGAAGAAGCCATATTGAAAAAAATTACCTTTACCTGTCAGCCGGGAGAAACTGTGGCGCTTATCGGCTCCACCGGTTCCGGCAAGAGCAGTCTGGTGAACCTGGTTCCCCGTTTTTATGATGCCACCTCCGGAGTCGTCGAGGTCGACGGGGTGAATGTAAAAGATGCCAGCCTCATGGAACTGCGGCGAAAAATCGCTATCGTGCCTCAAAAAACGGTTTTGTTCACCGGGACCATTATGGACAACATTCGCTGGGGTAAAAGCAAGGCTGACCTTGATGAGGTGGAGAAAGCGGCCCGGGTTGCCCAGGCACACGAGTTTATCAGCAGTTTCCCCGAGGGATATCAGACTTATCTGGGGCAAGGTGGCGTCAATCTCTCCGGGGGCCAAAAACAGCGGATCTCCATTGCCAGGGCATTGATTAAAAAACCGGAAATTCTGATTTTGGATGACAGCACCAGCGCGGTGGACATGGCGACGGAAGCCAAAATCCGGATGGCCATGAAAAAGTATTCTAAGGGAATGACCTGTTTGATTATAACCCAAAGAATTGTCTCCGCGATGGGAACCGATAAAATCATCGTCCTTGATAATGGTGAAATCGTAGGAATGGGTTCTCATGAGCAGTTGATGCAATCATCTTCGGTATATCAGGATATTTATCGCTCCCAGATTGGCAAGGAGGTTTTTTGATATGGGTCGGCAAGATGAATCAAGAAAAATCGCTTCCTCTACAATAGGGGGGACAGGGAATATGCCGGGCGGTTCCATGAGTGGTTTTGGAGGCCGGGGGGGCGGGGCCCGCTGGTTAATGTCCGGTGCCAAACCGAAGCAGTTTGGCCAAAGTTTGCACCGTTTGTGGCAACATTTTGGCAAAGAACGCCAAAACCTGACGTTCATTTTTCTTTTGGTACTGGTGGATACCGGAATCGGACTTATCGGCCCCTTTTTAATCGGGCGGGGAATTGACGCTCTATCGGCCCGCCATGGACAGGTCAACTTCAGCTTGTTAACCACTGTAACCCTGGTTTTGCTTGCCGCTTACCTTACAGATGCCCTACTGACTTTGGTACAGGGGTGGTTGATGGCCGGAGTTTCGCAACGGATCGTTCAAGATCTTCGACGGACTCTATTTGCAAAGCTTCAGAAATTGCCCATATCCTTTTTTGACCGGCGGACCCACGGTGATTTGATGAGCAGGCTGTCGAATGATATTGATAATATTAGTACGACTATTTCCCAGTCCACTACCCAATTGATGGCGGCGGTGTTCATGATTACGGGTTCACTTATAATGATGCTGATTTTGAGTCCGTTGTTGACTTTGGCAAGCCTGGTCACCATTCCGTTGGTATTTGTGTTAACCCGGACCATTGCCGGCCGGACCCGGAGCCTTTTCAAGGAACAACAGGCCGTTTTGGGGAAATTGAATGGCCATATCGAAGAGAATATTTCCGGGATCCATGTAGTGAAAGCATTCAATCACGAAGAGGAAGTCATCTCGGGATTCGCCAAGTTAAATGGGGAACTTTGCAAAATAGGCATTAAAGCGCAAATTTGGTCCGGCTATATTATGCCTTTGATGAATGTCATTAATAATGTGGGATTCGCGGCAGTAGCTGGAGTCGGCGGCGTTTTGGCAGTCAAAGGATTGATTACCGTTGGAGTTATCGCTAGTTTCTTAAGTTACTCCCGGCAATTTGCAAGGCCGTTGAATGATATCGCCAATACCTTCAATACTTTACAAACTGCGCTTGCAGGTGGGGAACGGGTATTTGAAGTCTTGGATGAGACAGAAGAGCCGGCGGATTTACCAGGAGCGGCGGTGTTGCAAAACTCCCGGGGAGATGTTGTATTTGAAGGAGTTTGTTTTGGTTATCGGCCGGATGTACCTATTTTAAAAGATATTTCCTTTGAAGCCCACAGCGGAAGCAGTACAGCTTTGGTAGGTCCCACCGGCGCCGGTAAAACCACGGTTGTCAACTTGCTGGCGCGCTTTTACGATATTACTGCCGGAAAGATTCTCATCGACGGCCGAGATATCCGGGAATATACCCGGGACAGTTTGCGCCGGAATTTCGGCATTGTTTTGCAGGACACCTATCTTTTCAGCGAAACGATCCGTGATAATATCCGCTATGGCCGTTTGGATGCTTCGGAGGAAGAAATCCGCCGGGCTGCGGTAATGGCTAATGCCGATATGTTTATCCAGCGCTTGCCCCATGGCTATGAAACGGTATTGACGGAAAGCGGCGGCAACTTAAGTCAGGGTGAGCGGCAATTATTGGCGATTGCCCGGGCGATTCTAGCCGGTCCGGCGATATTGATTTTGGATGAAGCCACCAGTAATGTCGATACCCGGACCGAACTGCGGATTCAAGAGGCAATGCTTAAGCTGATGAAGGGCCGTACCAGTTTTCTGATAGCCCATCGATTGAGCACCATTCAGGGTGCGGATACGATCATGGTTGTGAAAGGCGGGAGAATCGTGGAATGCGGCAATCACCATCGGCTTTTAGAAAAAAATGGAGTTTACCGTCATATGTATTTCAGCCAGTTTGAAAATGCCGAAGGGGGGTAAGCCTATCCGATAAGTTTGCTGACTGTTTGCAATGGCGGAAATAGCCCTTTGGTAGAAAATCCCGAAAATTGGAGGCGGACCCTGAATGAATAAATACGAGGGCATGATGACGTTTGTCAAAGAGTTGGAGAGGTTGAAAAACAACACCAGAACTGCTTGGACCAGTGAGGGAAGAAGGGAGAGCGTCGCCGAACATTCGTGGCGGTTAGCCATGTTTGCCTTGGTTCTTGAGGACGACTTCCCGGATGTTAATGTAAACCGGGTCATTCGTCTGGGACTGGTTCATGACTTGGGTGAGGCTTATGAAGGGGATATTTCTGCTAAAATCCCAATTGACCCTGTGGAGAAGCTAAAAAAGGAAGAGGAAGCACTCTCGAAATTATTGGCGCCGCTTTCGGAAACTAACCGTCAAAAAATATTGGCATTATGCCGGGAATACAACCTGGGGGAGAGTCCGGAAGCAAAGATGGCCAAAGCCCTTGACAAAATGGAAACGATTATTCAGCACAACCAGGGCAACAATCCCGGTGATTTTGATTATGAATTCAATCTTCAATATGGACAAGCCTATACAAATTATCATCCCGCGATTCGCCGAATCCGGGAAATGATTGATGAGGAAACCCGGAATCGGATTCGAAAAGAAGAACAAGGCAATGCCTGAGTTGGGTTGAATATTACCTTATGGTTCGATTTGGGTTCGCCAGCATAGCCAAAAAGTTTCCCGAGTGCAATAAAAGCCATCCCGAATCCGTTATATAAGCAAAAGTAAATTTCTGCGGGTAAATGAAAGGAAGAAAAATGGGTTCACGCAGGCAGCTATATGAAATGATTTATTATCGTGTCAATCAAGAGTCGGAATTGGGGTGGTATTGTGAGAAAATGCCGTTGTTGCTTCAAAAAGCGGTTCAATCCCTGAAGGGCCGGGGAAAGGTTTTGGATATCGGTTGCGGAACCGGAGTTTATGCTGCATTAATGGCTAAACAGGGTTTACAAGTGACCGGAATCGATTTTGTAGCAACAGCACTGGAGTTTGCGAAAATCAGGGCTGAAAAGCTCGGATTGAACATTCATTTCGTTCAGGCGGATGTGACGGAATGGGAAAATCATGAAAAATACGATTTGATTTTGGATTCGGGATGTCTTCATGGTATCTGCGGCCCAAACCGGCTCCGCTATAAAGAGCAAGTTTTACAATGGATGGCCGGGGACTCAAATTATGTTTTGGTCCATTTGGGAAAACGCCGCGCGTTCGACTTTTGCTTTCATCGTCTGGCAGGCCTCAGACCCAGCAGCTACCAGGAAATTCAGGCATTTTTCAATCCCCAATTACAACTGAAAGAGTTTTATGCCGGAGGAGGACAAAATCCTTTATTTCAATATTGGTTTGATCGAGGAATGAATCCATCGCGATGAAAGCGATCCTTTTTACGATATGCTCTCTTTATTTTGGAGGCTAATCGGGTTGGATTCGGTTTGAGTCATTTGGTCATAGTGTTGCAGTTTTTTTTGAACCACCTTTAACAATGCTTGATATTCCCGGATATGGTTTTCGATGATTTCCTTTTGACGCAGGATGATTTGACGCCTTTCCGGTACGGTATCGGAGCCCCGGAGGCATAGTTTTATATAGTCTTTGATATCGGAGATCGACATACCCGTTGCCCGCATGCAGCAAACGATTTGCAGCCATTCCAGGTCGGTATCGTTATAAAGCCGATTGCCATTTTGGCTACGTTGAACCGAAGGCAACAGCCCTTCTTTTTCATAGTAACGTAAAGTATAGGGAGAAATATTAAATTTTTCAGATACCTCTTTAATGGAATAACTCATAGTTAGATACTCTTTTCCCAATCATTTGCGGATTTTCTTCAACCCACATTCATATTTTAACATATTGATTCCGTTACAGCACACTCTAATCAATGGATTTAAATTTTTTTAAAAATGGATTGTATTTTTCTATTGACTTAGAGTGTACTCTAAGAAATATACTGGATTGTGAAAATAAAAGAAATGGAGCGAATGGCTTTGATGAAAACATTGTTTGACCCAACAAACATGGGAACAATGATCTTAAAGAACCGTTTCATTCGCGCGGCTACCGGTGATCGTTTCGCCGAGAACGGTCATATCACCCCGGCCGATTTTTTCGTTTACGAAAAGATGGCTGAAAGTGGCGTGGGAACGATCATTACCGGATACGCTTATGTTGCTGATCATCCCAATAGTCCTGGAATGTTTGGAATTTATTGCAATTGAGTAGTTCCGGTGTGGATGCTATCGAACTCAGCGGTCCCTGGTTTCATTATAAAGCAAAGGATGAATTTTATTTCAAAGAGTATGCCGCCCAAATTGCCGCCACAATAAAAGCTCCGGTTATTTTAATTGGGGGAAATAGAGATTATGAAGCAATGAGTGCAGTTTTGAATACGGCATCCATAGCTTATTTCGGCTTAAGTCGGCCATTTATCGCCGAACCCGATCTGGTGAAACGTTGGGTCGCTTAAGGTTTTTATTTATGGGTTGTTAATCAAAGGAGGAATTATCATGTTATACCGAAAATTTGGAAAGACAGGTGAAATGGTTTCCATCTTGGGGTTTGGTTGTATGCGGCTGCCGATCCTGGGAAATGATCCTTCGCAGATTGATGAGGAAAAGGCGGTTAAGATGATTCGGCACGCCATTGATGAGGGCGTAAATTATCTGGACACGGCTTACCCCTATCATGGAACCGGCTTTGAACACGGTGGTTCCAGTGAACTTTTGGTAGCGAAAGCCTTGAAAGACGGATACCGTGAGCGGGTCCATTTGGCAACCAAGCTTCCCAGCTGGTTGATTAAAAGCCGGGCCGATATGGAGAAGTATCTGAATGAACAATTGGATCGCTTACAGACGAAGAGCATTGACTTTTATTTGGTGCACTCATTAAATAAGAGCGTTTGGCCTATATTAAAAGAAAACGGCATCGGTGAATTTTTAGATCAAGCCATCAAGGATGGGCGGATTAAATATGCCGGGTTTTCTTTCCATGATCAGGCCGGGCTTTTTAAAGAGATCGTCGACTATTATGACTGGTCATTCTGTCAAATCCAGTACAATTATCTGGATGAGAATTTTCAGGCCGGCAAGGAAGGATTGGAATATGCGGCGGGAAAAGGTTTGGGCATGGTTGTTATGGAACCGCTCCGTGGCGGTAATCTGGCGAATCTGCCTCGGGAAGCTCAAATGATCTTGGATCGGGCCGAGGTGAAGTGGACTCCGGCTGAATGGGGGTTGCGGTGGGTATGGGACCACCCGCAAGTTTCGGTGGTCTTAAGCGGGATGACCACCCTGGAGCAGGTGGAGGAAAATTTGAAAATAGCCGGGCAGGCGCAAGCAAATTCTTTCACTGGGAAAGAGCTGGAGTTGATAACCCAGGTCAAAATGCTTTTTAACGAGCGGATCAAGGTGAATTGCACGGCCTGTTCCTATTGTATGCCGTGTCCGGTCGGTATCAATATTCCTACCTGTTTTGCAAATTATAACGACTGCTACGTCTTTGACGCTAAAGAAGCAACGACTCAAAGGTATCGGGGAGTTATTTCGAAGATAGCAGCACCTGCCTCTGAGTGTGTGGAGTGCGGCCGTTGTGAAAGTCATTGCCCGCAAGGTATTTCGATTCGCGAGGAGTTAAAACGGGTCAAAGAGTTATTTGAAGACTAGGCGGATATTCATAAGATTTTTTGCAGTATATTCATGACTGAAGAGTAAATTTAATTATTCGAGGCATATTGAAAGCGTTCCTACATCAATATGCCTTTTGTAAAGCAGGAACTTGAAGAAACTTAGCTAATTTAAGCGGGGAGATTTGGATAGCAAACGGGTATGGGGAGAAAACAACGATGAAAATATTATATTATGATTGCTTCTGTGGTATCAGTGGGGATATGAATTTAGGAGCGTTAGTGGATCTGGGCGTCGACAGCCGGTACCTAATCGGCGAACTTTCCAAATTGGGGCTGTCATCGGAATATGAAATCAAGATTCAAAAAGCTCAAAAAATGGGGATTTCCGGGACCAGGGTGGATGTCATTTTAAAGGCTGCTCAACACAGTCACGACCATGATGACCACGGGGAAACGGAACATCATCACCATCATCAAGAACATCACGGCCCTGTGGAAGCCGAGGAGCATCACGAACATCATCATCGTAACTTGCATGATATTGAAACAATCATTAATCGAAGCAGCTTGAGTCCTAAAGTAAAAAGCTCCAGTATGGATATGTTTATGAAAATAGCCCGGGCTGAAGCTAAAATTCACGGCAAACCTATCGAAGAAGTTCATTTCCATGAGGTCGGCGCTACCGATTCCATTGTTGATATGGTTGGAGCCGCTATCGCCCTTGACTATTTGGGTGTCGAAAAAATTATGGCTTCACCGGTTCAGGTTGGGGGAGGTTTTGTACAGTGCGCTCACGGTTTATTCCCTGTTCCGGCGCCTGCCACAATGGAAATTTTACAGGGCGCCCCCATCAAGTCGGGACTGGTGCAGTTTGAAACCACCACACCGACGGGAGCGGCTATTTTGGCTTCCAATGTTGAAAAATTCACGAGTCAGATGAATTTTTCCGCCACCAATATTGGATATGGAATCGGCCATCGGGATTTGGAAGTCCCCAATGTCTTGCGGGTATATTTGGGCCTGGAGGCTTCAAAAGGGGAAGAGATCGAAACCCAATATATCCTGGAAACCAACATTGATGATATGAACCCTGAACTTTATAATTATGTTGAGGAAAGGTTGTTTGAAACAGGAGCGTTGGATGTTTTCCGAACCCCGATTATTATGAAAAAAGGAAGGTCTGCCATAAAGCTGAGTATACTGGTGAGTGCTGAGAAAACAGAGGCGGTTGAGAGCGCTCTTTTCCGGGAAACCACTTCCATTGGACTTCGTAAATACCAGGTGGGAAAAATTATGCTGCAGCGGGAAACCGTCACTCTACCAAGCCAATACGGCAATATTCGGGTTAAAAAATCTTTTTATCAAGGGATGCCGATCAAATATAAGGCTGAGTATGAGGATTGCCGAAAAGCTGCGCTGGAAAATCAGATTCCCATTCGTCAGGTTTACCGGGAAGTCGATCAAATCATGGAAAAACTCACAACGGAAAATAACATAAAATCGGAATAAACCCAGAAGTTATTGATGGACTTTGCTTAGTACCCAAATGGCTTGCTTGGTATAAAAATAGACTTCGTAGGTAATATCCTCCAATTTGAGGTCAAAGTAAAATTTCACGTATTGTCCTTCGGGGGCGGTACGTGTGGCTTTGACTTCAAAGCCCCGGTATTTTTGGCCTTGCCATGAAAATAGCAGAGGCATGATGGTTCCGTCCATCTGAAAGGCTGCCAGCATTCCAATTTGTTCGTTCACTACTTTGATCATCTTATCCTCCATTATTGCTTTTATACTATAACATAGAGAGCAATAAACCGCAAACACTATCTAAAAAATACTTTCAACCCGGATACTTCGGCCCGTTTTGCGAGCCGCCGTCCGAACAGCCACCCCGGCGGAATATTCGCGCGCATTGATGCGCGACATCGTTGTCCCAGCAAAGCTGGGGTGGATGACCGTTATGTCTTTTACAGTTTTAACCCAAAAAGCTAAAATGTAAGGCGTTGCATAGCAATGTCGATTACAATGAAAAACTTGGAGGTGATTGTAAATATTTTACAGAATCTTGAATTTGAGTTCTGCGGTTTCGATAAGTAAAATAAAAATTAGACAAAATTCCCCCGTTGGAGTTTTAAGAGCAAAACTATTCTAAAACAGGCCAAGTAAGGCCTAAGATCAACATAAAAAGAGGGTGATGATTAGAATTTAAAACAAATTCTGTTAGCGGAAGCGTTACATTTAATTCACGACAGAATCGAAAGGAGGAGTTTATAATGAAAGAATTCCCCAAGATTTGGGCTTTCCTGATTGGATTGTTATGTTTAGCAGTTTTAAGCAATTCCACTGTAACACGGGCGGTAACAAGCCGTCAAATGGAGAAATTGGACCGCGGCGTGGTTGCCGTTAAGGTAAGTAGCGGTGTTTTTATCAGCTGGAGAATTTTGGGCACTGAAAGTTCAAGTGTAAGATATAACCTGTATCGGAATTCAAATTTGATTGCTTCGAGTTTATCAGTAAGTAATTACCTGGATTCGGCCGGGACTACTAGTTCAACGTATTCTGTTACAGCGGTTGTAGACGGTACTGAGCAAACAAAATCAATAGTAGTTAGCGTTTGGAACCAAAATTATCTCTCGATTCCTCTTCAGATCCCGGGTGGCGGTACCACTCCGGATGGAGTTTCCTATACATATAATGCTAATGATTGCAGCGTTGGTGACCTTGACGGGGACCAACAATATGAAATCGTAGTTAAATGGGACCCTTCCAATTCCAAAGATAATTCCCAGTCCGGATATACCGGCGATGTATATCTTGATGCTTATGAAATGACGGGTACCCGTTTATGGAGGATTAATCTAGGCAAAAACATCCGCGCCGGCGCCCATTATACTCAATTTACAGTCTATGACCTGGACGGGGACGGCAAAGCGGAATTAGCTTGTAAAATTGCCGACGGAACCATCGATGGAACCGGGGCGGTATTTGGAAATTCTTCGGCAGATTACCGTAATTCCAGCGGCTATATACTTTCTGGACCGGAATACCTTGGTATTTTCTCCGGCGCATCAGGAAGATTGTTGGAATACGTTAGTTACCAGCCTCCCCGAGGTACTGTCAGTGACTGGGGCGATTCCTATGGAAACCGGGTTGACCGTTTTTTAGCATGCATAGCCTATCTTGACGGTCAAAGGCCGAGTCTGGTGATGTGCCGTGGTTACTATACCGGTACTGTTAACGGTACTACCAAAGGCCAAACTCGGGTGGTTGCCTGGGACTACCGGAATGGTGCGGTGACAAGACGCTGGAGCTTTAGCGCCATTTATGGCGGGACAAACAGCGCTTATACAGGTCAAGGGAACCATAACCTGAGTGTCGGCGATGTTGATGGAGACGGCAGAGATGAAATCATATACGGAGCTTGCGCTATTGATGACAATGGTACCGGCCTTTATACAACGGGTAAAGGCCATGGAGATGCCATGCATTTCGGTGATCTCAACCCGAACCGCTCTGGGCTGGAAGTGTGGCAATGTCATGAAGGCGGTAGTGGGGCAACCTTCCGGGATGCAAAAACCGGCTCAATCATCTTTACTTATGCCAATTCAAGCGACGTCGGGCGGGCTTGTGCAGCTGACCTGACTGCCAGTTACGCTGGAGAAGAAGTATGGGCTTCGGGATCTTCTTTGTATAGTTGCACGGGAACGGTTATCGGTAGCGCACCATCGTATACTAACTTTGCAATTTGGTGGGATGGCGATGAATTACGCGAACTTCTTGATGGCACTTCTATCTACAAGTATGGCGGCAGTACTTTACTTACAGCCGATAATTGTTCTTCAAATAATGGTACTAAAGCTACGCCTTGTTTACAAGCGGATATTTTAGGCGACTGGAGGGAAGAAGTCATTTGGAGAACCTCGGATAATCAATATTTGCGCATTTATACGACAACTAATCCTACCAGTAGGAGGATTTACACTTTAATGCATGATCCCATATATCGGCTGGGTATTGCTTGGCAGAATACAGCATACAATCAACCTCCACATACCGGCTTTTTCCTGGGCAACAATATGTCGGCTCCACCCACACCGGACATCTATTACCCTTGATTTATGAACTTAAGGAACTCGGTAGCGCGCAAGATGTGTTAACTGGAATATTGCGACAGGGCCAGGAGACAGAAGAAAATGGTTCATATTAGGCGAGACCTTGACGGTAGCCTTCATTTTGGGTGGCATATTGGTTCTTGGGGGAGTATATTTTGCAATGCGTTCTGCTTAGCATCAAGTTCGGAGTATTTTGCTTGTCAAATCTGTTTTTTTTGAACCCATGGCCGGGCCAAGAAACTCGCCAGTTTAACCACGTCGAAATGCTCAGTGTTAAATAACCTGTTTCCCAATGAAGTACTGAAGAATTTCACCATCCAGTCAAACTGGCGGTTGCTAAATCCTTCCCAGGCCCGGCGCAAAACTAATGAATTTTCATAGTTCCGGCGGAGCGGCTTGGTAAGTTCCGGATATTGATGGGTGCCGCAAATATCCAAGGCGCTATATATACCGGTCAGAATGGAAACGAATTGGCCAAAACCCAGATACGGTGTAATCGAACCAAAACAGTTACCCGTAAAATAGGTATTGCCGATCCGGGGGTAACGGCAAATCCCGATTTGATAATTGTTGATTTCAAAGTGTTCCAAAACTGTGAAGGACTGCTGTAATTCAGCCCCGACAGTTTTCATGAGATTTTCCAAGGACGTTTGATAATTTAGATTTTGCCGCTCCGGGTATTTCGGATACCATATTACGATATTGGCCTCTTTTTCGGATACCGGTACCAAATAGCCGTAACCATCGGGAATAATATGATTATCCATCCAGACCCGGACAGTATTCCGGTTAAAATTGCCGCTGACATTATAACCAACCAAAGTTGACGCGTAATCAAGACGGAAATTGCCCAGTCTATCCGCATAATCGGCATCTCCGGGAGCCATTACAACGTGAGTGAAATCTTGGAGCAACTGTTCGTAAGTATACTCTGAATTGTAAATGATTTTACTTTGCACCTGTCGGGCTAATTGATTTTCAAAAGAATTCCGATCCCGGCCACGCAAATTACAAAACCCTAAATGACCGCGAATTTCGGCTTTTTGGCGTTCCGAATAAAGAACCAGGGTGTGAATATGGCTGATGGGATGAAGATAGATGTTATATTGATCGCCTATATAAGCAATGGCATCCGGCGCCGGTTTATTTAAAATTGAAAGGAAGATTTCACAGTTGACGAAACGGTCTCCAACCCGGCTGCGTTTTTCAAAAATTGTTGGGATAATGCCGTTTTTTTCTAAAGTAATAGCGCATGCCAAGCCGGATAACCCGGCGCCCATTATTGCGACCTTCATGGAAATCCCTCGCCAATAAATATTTAGTTATATCCGATTGTTTCCGGTTGCTTTTTGCCATTTGTCGATAAAATAAAAAGTTACGATTCCGAATATCAAATGATCGAATAAGGACATAAAACGGAACAAAGGTTCACCTGAATTAAGATGGATTGTCCCCAGATTGAGAATGACCCCCAGGCCGAAAAGCCAGACGGTAATCCCGATGGTGATACCTTTATACCACCAATATTCCAATCCGAAATGTTCTAAAAATAGAATTGCGGCGACGCCAATGGCTCCGCCGGTGGTGAGATCCGCCAGGAAACCGATGATATAACCCAGAGGTGAATAAATATTTTCCGGCTTTAAATGAGCAGAGGCCGCTAATTGGGCATAAAGGCAATGGATGATTCCTAATTTGTAAAGGATAAAATTGGGTAAATCTTTGCAAAGGGTTCCAATTATTCCCGCCGCGGAACTTATCAGGACTTTGTCTTTGACCAACGCAACCGTTCTTTCCGAAGCTTGTTTTTAAGGCGACTCAAAATATATCAATTCAAGGGTAGTATGAACGGAGGAGGATAGGGATATACGAATTTCCGGCAATATCGAAAGGATACTTTATCCAAGTTTAATTGGCATGCATTATGCCTCCTTGACAAGAACACAATATCGATATAAAGTAATTTCATAGAATGCGTTCGGTGAATTTGTTCTATTTAAACTAGAATACCAAAGAGGGGGCTAAGCCATGAAAGACAAGTATGCCAATTTGTTTGAAGAGACTTCAATCGGGAATTGTCATCTTAAAAATCGTTTCGCTATGGCGCCGATGGGTCCATTAGGACTGGGTGACGCCGAAGGCGGTTTCAATCAGCGGGGAATCGACTATTATGTTGAACGCGCCAAAGGCGGTACCGGACTGATTATTACCGGTGTGACCTTCGTTGATAATCGGATTGAGCAGCATGACATGCCAAATTGTCCCTGTTCCACCTATAACCCGGTTCATTTTATCCGGACCGCCCGGGAGATGACTGAAAAAATTCATGCTTATGATTCCAAGGTCATTTTGCAATTATCCGGGGGATTTGGCCGGGTGACCATCCCAACCAATCTGGGTGACCATCCGCCGGTTGCGCCATCGCCTATTCCACACCGCTGGCTTGATAAGACATGCCGGGCGCTGACCAGGGAAGAAATCCGCGAGATCGTGTCCCAGTTTGGCAAGGGCGCTTTTAACGCTAAGAGAGCCGGTTTTGACGGAGTGCAAATCCATGCGGTGCATGAGGGATATTTAATCGATCAGTTTGCCATTGCATTATTTAATCAGCGAACCGATGAATACGGCGGCAGTCTTGAAAACCGGTTGCGATTCGCCCGTGAAATTGTTGATGAAATTAAGAAGGTCTGCGGAAAAGATTTTCCGGTAACCCTCCGGTATAGTGTTAAAAGTTTCATCAAAGACTGGCGGGTCGGCGGTTTGCCAGGTGAAGAGTTCGTTGAAAAAGGGAAAGATATTGAGGAGGGATTAGAGGCTGCCAAGTTATTGGTGCAGTATGGTTATGACGCCTTGGATGTGGATGTAGGATGTTATGACGCTTGGTGGTGGAATCATCCGCCGATGTATCAGGAAAAAGGGCTTTACATTCCCTATGCTAAAATGGTGAAAGATACCGTCAATATCCCGGTTATTTGCGCCGGGAGAATGGACAACCCGGAGATGGCTTCAAAAGCGGTTTTAGACGGTGCTTGTGATATTGTATCGTTAGGCCGGCCGCTACTGGCGGATCCCGACTATGTAAATAAGCTTCAGTCCGGCCAGGCCGCTTCCATTCGTCCTTGTCTTTCCTGCCATGAAGGCTGCATGGGGCGGATTCAGGAATACTCAGCCCTCAATTGCGCCGTGAATCCCCAGGCCTGCCGTGAACGGTCGGAACGTCTTGTACCCACTCGCCAAAAGAAAAATGTCGCCATCATCGGCGGCGGTGTAGCAGGGTGTGAAGCGGCCCGGGTTTTGGCGTTACGCGGCCATGAGCCCGTGGTTTATGAAAAAACCGGCCGTCTTGGCGGTAATTTAATTCCCGGCGGTGTTCCATCATTTAAAGAAGATGACCATGCGCTGGTTGCCTGGTATGAACATGAATTGAAAGAACTCGGCGTTAAGGTCCATTTGAACTCGCCGATGGATATCGAGAAGCTTCATAAATCCAGGGCCGACGCAGTCATTGTGGCGACCGGATCAAAACCGAAATTATTGACTTTGGGTTCCGGCCCTGTCCACTCAGCTGTCGACGTTTTGCTCGGCCATGTCCAAACAGGTGGGGATGTGGCGATTATCGGCGGCGGACTGGTTGGTTGTGAACTGGCGCTTTGGCTGCGCGGCCAGGATAAAAATGTGACCATTATTGAAGCTTTGCCGAAAATACTGGCTGTTAATGCGCCTTTATGCCATGCCAATAGCGACATGCTGGCCGCTATGATCCCCTTTAAGGGCATTCATATCGTGTCTTCAGCCAAAATAACAGGATATGATGGTAAGTTTGTTGATGTTCAAACAGCAGCCGATGGAACGCAAAAAGTAAAAGCCGATACTGTCATTGCGGCGATCGGTTATCTGCCCGAAAATGAGCTTTATGAGAAATTGCGTCCCGAGGTTTCTGAGCTATATCTGTTGGGCGATGCCAGGCGGGTTGCCAATATTATGTATGCTATCTGGGATGCTTATGAGGTAGCCAGCCGCATATAGAATGGAGAAAGAATCCGGGCTAAAATTCTTTACGATGACGGCGATTGATCTTTCTGGGTGTTATTTGATATAATGACCACCGTAAGGAGGTCCGATGGCAAAGAGATTGACAAGCCGGTCAAAACAGGCCTTATGTACAAAAAAAAGGATTTATCAGGACGGAGTCAAACTTATCGAGAAATATGGATATGAAAATGTGACTGTCGATCAAATTGCCAAAAAGGCGGGAGTTTCGGTTGGCACCTATTATCATTACTTTCAGTCGAAGTTTGACTTGTTTGTTGAGATTTACCGACATGGTGATGAGTATTTTAAGATGAAAGTCCCGGAGTTGCTTGGTGAGCATAAAACTTGTTCTGCAAGAGTAATAGCTTATTTTGCCCTGTATGCGCAACTCGCTATCAATGATGGGATAGAGATGGTTCGTAATTTATATGTACCCACCAATAAGATGTTTCTAACCCACGGCCGGGCGATGCAGGATTTGTTGACTGAAATATTAAGAGAAGGTCAGGCAGGGGGGGAAATCTCCGCCGTTGAAGCTCCGGAAAAAATCACTGAAAAACTTTTTCTGGCAGCCCGGGGCGTGATCTTTGACTGGAGTCTCCATGATGGCGAAAATGATATTATCGCTGCTATGGAAGATATGATACAGCGTTTGATTGGTAGTTACCTTCTCCAACCCCAATAAATTGGATAAAAGGGTCCAAAAAAAACGCTACAATTTTAACGTGGTTAGGGAATCACCTTAGCCACGTTTATTTTTTATTCTACTTGAAATATAATCAATTTCATATATAATTAATTATATAGGTAAGACATTACATCAGGAAGGAGAAAATTATGTCTCTTAAACATGCCTTGCTAGGTTTTTTAAATTATGAGAGCATGACCGGCTATCAATTAAAACAGTATTTTGACGAATCGGTCCGTAATTTTTGGAATGCCAGCCTAAGCCAGATTTATCCTACATTGAACCAGATGAAAGAGGAGGGATTGCTTACCCTGGAAGTCAAATATCAAGACTCATCTCCCAACGCTAAGATTTATCATATTACTGAACAAGGGCGGGCCGAACTTTTAAGATGGCTGGCTGAACCGATGGAACCCCAGCCCCATCGCAGTGCTTTTCTGATTAAGATTTTTTTTGGCGCCGACATTGATAAAGAACAAATTCTCACACAGCTTAGGGACCGTTTGCAACGGGCGGAACAGGAACTTGAGAACCGGCGTCAAATGATGACCGATCTGTTTCAAAAATTTTCAACTGAAAATGGGTTTAGCCGGAAAGCATTATTTTGGAGTCTGACGGTGGACTTTGGTATCAAGAGTGAAGAAGCCACGGTTGCCTGGTACAAAGAATCGATTCAAAAATTGGAAGCCCTTTGAATTAGATATAGGAGATGATATGGAAATGAGAGTTGTTGCTATCAATGGAAGCCCCCGGGGCCGGGATGGAAATACCGAGCGGATACTGGAACCTTTTTTAGAGGGAACCCGGGATGCCGGAGCCGAAGTTGAAACGATTTATTTGAAAGACAAAAAGATTAACCATTGTCTGGGCTGTTTTTCGTGTTGGGTAAAAACACCGGGTGTTTGCGTGCATCATGATGATATGCCGGAAATATTGGAAAAAGTAATTGCCGCAGATATGTTGGTGTATGCCACACCGCTATACTGTTATTCCGTTACTGGCATGATGAAGGATTTTTTGGATCGCAACATTCCTCTATTGACAGCGGCAATTCAATTATAAGATGGCCGCTATTGCCATGACCCGCGCCGTGAGCGGAAAATAGCCAGGAAAAGAGTACTCATTTCAAACTGCGGTTTTCCCGGCGCCGATAATTTTTCGGGATTGCTGGAAACATTTAAAATCATGACCAGAGAGGGTCTCAATGCCGCCATACTTTGCAGCCAAGGGGGAGCTTTAGGGAATCAGAATTTGCAAGAACAATGGCAGCCCTATTTTGGGGCTGTACAAAGAGCTGGTAGAGAAGTTGTTAACCAGAGTTATATCGAAACAGCCACACAAAGGCTTCTTGAACAAGAATTTTTAGCTCCTCAGCAATATCAGCATATGGTTAACGCGGGATGGCAGACGGCCATGGGCGGGCAACCGCGACAAGGAGGTGGAAATCATGGAAAATGATGAAAACACAAATTCACGACCGGGTTCATCTTTCCTTAAAAATATTCTCAACCATGAATTTATCATCAGCGCCATCGTGCCTTTAGTTATTTTTTATATTTTTAATCATTTTAAAATGAGGCTAAATGGAATTATTCTTTCGGGATGTTGGTGCGTATGCGTCGTGGTTGTTAAGTTGGTTCGGGAACATAAACTGAATGTCATTGCATTGCTTGCCGGAGTCTTTTCGGCTGTAGGACTAGTCGGAACTATCATTTCCCGCAACCCATCTTTTTACTTAATATCACCCATTGTGATTGATATTTTATACGCATTGATTTTTCTCGGTTCTTTATTTACTTCAAGGCCATTCATACAAATTATTGCCGAGGATTCTCATATTGCGTTATTTTCCGATGAGTTCCGGCGAACCCGCAAGTATAAATCGGCCTGGAGAATCCTCACTGCGGCCTGGGGGATTCTTAACATAACGCAGGCTTTGTTGCGGGTGGTTTTACTACATTCAGTGTCCATGGGGCTTTATTATTCCATTAATACTATTTATAGCCATATCTCCAGTCCTTTATTGCTGGGTTTCTCCTACATTTTCCCCAGATGGTATTGGAGACGTTGTAAAGTCCCAGAAAAACTATCATAGCGGTATTTCGTTGTTTTGTTAAAAAAATGTAAACAATAGAAAATGAATCACGAATTTACCATATGGGTGTGATAGAATGAGTCCAGTTTTTGAAAACAAAAAACAGCAACATTATCTTCTACAATGGAGTAACGACAATGGGAAAAATCTGTTTACTTATTTTTACTGCGATAATTTTATCAATCGCCGCTCCGGCAAATGCTTATGGCTACCTGGAGAGTCGGGATACCCAACCCGAAGTTGAACTGGAATATTTCGCTCCTCTCCATGAAAAGGACCGTGATATTAAGACCGTATCCCTCAATCTACAAAAAGTAAATTATGCCGATGACTTTGTATCGGTTCATTACGGGTTAACCGTTACCCGAGCCTGGGGCGACATGACCCGCAGGGGTGTTTATAGTACCTGCGATGCTTGGGGCATTGGGCCGAGTGGCCTGATTCGTCTGCGGTTAATGGGGATGAACTTTCTGGGTTATAGCGGAGGAGATGTCATCGAACTTTCTTTGGATATGAGTGGAGCCGTGATCTTTTGGAACAAGAATTTTCCTACCAATGGTGACTTTTATGATTTTATGTGGCAATTTGGGCCCAAATTAAGTTGCCTAATCGGAGAACGGACGGTATTGAATATCGGTTACAAAATCATGCATGTTTCAAACGGGCAATGGGAATGGCATGATTTCAAAACGGATTTCAAGGCCACGGAACATAACCCTTCTTGGAATGCAAAGGGAATTACCGTTACGATTGTAACATATTTTTGAAGACTAACTGATTTCCATTGGTTTTTGAACGTGGCTAGTTATGTGTAAAATTAACTGTTCTATTTTTACGGAGTGGTGCTGTGATTGATTTGGGTTAATTGTATGATCCTTAAACCTATGCCTTACATAAAGCCCAAGCTTGTGACGGCCGATCTTTTAAATAACCGCGCAACCAATTCCATTGGGGGTTTCTTTCCAAGAACTCTTCTGCATCGAACGGCTCGCCACAGGCCCGGCCGAAGCGGGCCCAAAAACTAAAATTCCTGGCCAGTTCACTGCAGGTCACTTTACCATCGAAAGCCCCGGAGGGACGAAAAGGCGGTGTTCCGGACAGCCCTGTGAATTCGGCCGGATCCACATCGGCATGCCCGCAAATTGTGCGCATACTGGGATGGTTCGTTAATTTCCAATATACATCGTAGTGATCGGATAACATCCCGATGGCAATAGCGGTATCGATGTTGCCATAGTTATCCTTCATTAGCTTTTCCCACCGCACTCTTCGTGCGCCGGTACTACGGATATCCAGGTATCCGGTGGAACTGCACTCCAGGTTCCGGATGCGGGGATCTTCGGGTGCATTGAATCCGCTATAATATCCGTTTTTGGTTTTGGTAAGGTTAGTATATTCAACCCCCTGTTCGAAACGGGCAATTTCATTCGTTTTAATGTCTCCTAACAACCAGCTGTTGGCATAACCCCCATTGTTGTTTTCCTCCATTAACTTGACCCAATGGTCGATATTCTCTCCATATTGCATGGCTCTACGAACTCTAAAAAATTCGGGCGCCGCATCTTCCTTAAAATGTTTGAATCCGGCAATGGTGGTTTCAGTGCCGATGATTCCAGCTCCGGTAATAAAAAAGTCGGTGAAACTGTCAATATAACCCGGTCCCGACTGCATGAACATTCGGGAGCCTTCGGAAGGCGCAATATCCAGGATGATATTCATATGTTGGCCGATGACGAATTGATCCCATGAGTTATGAGCCATGACAATACCATGGGTCCGAGTGGCTGCACCGGTAGCGATAAAGGCGCTACAATGCTGTTTCTCTAAAATATCCTCCCGTTTTTTTTGGGCTTTTGGCCACCAGTAATTGACCAATTCCATATAACCGTTCCAGGCCAGGATTTCCTCAAAAGAAGTCCCAATTCCGGCAGCAACAGCTCCATCTGCAATACCGCGCATTTCCTCAATGAACTCTCTATCGATATGAGGAGTAAATATTTGATCCGCGGCATCAACGAAGAAAGTCCATTCTTTACCGGTATTGTGCAGTGTAATATGTTTGAGGGTTCTTAAAACGCTTCCGATTTCGGGAGCCAGTAAATACCCATGTTGATAACCGCGTTCGTAAGGAGCTCCTTCAATGTGAAGCTGGACCCAGCCGTTTTTTTGGAAACGGGAGGCGTTTTGCAGGTTTTTTTGGGATCCGTTCATCATGAACCGCCTTTCTGATAGAAACTTGGAAGATATTCCATGATATTCAAAATAAAAATATTTGGTTATCAGGATATTTATTTAGTAATTTTTTTATACGATATAAAAGGATTTAAGCCTTGCCAATCGAATGAACTATATTTTAAAAATAAGGTTGGTGAAGAATAATGGAAAATAATCCTACTTTTATTCGCAATTTGTGTCAACTCTATTTAGCCCATAATCAGATCAATCCGCAAAGTTATGATAATGATAAGATTAAACGGGGACTCCGAAATTCCGACGGTACGGGAGTTGTGGCGGGGATTACCCTGATTGGAAATGTTCATGGTTATTTGCTGAATGAAGGCGAAAAGATGCCGGTGGAAGGAAAATTAACCTACCGCGGCATTGATGTCGAAGAAATCGTCACCAGTTGCGAGAATGAAAACCGGTTCGGTTTTGAGGAAGTGGCCTTTCTTTTATTGTTTGGCTGTTTGCCGACGAAGTGCCAATTGGATGAGTTTCTCGATATATTGGGAGAGCTCCGGCATTTACCGGAAAACTTTACCGAAGATATGTTGATCAAGGCTCCCAGCAAAGATATTATGAATAAGCTCGCTCAAGCGACGCTGGCACTTTATTCCTATGATGGAAATCCCGACGATACATCCCTGGAAAATGTTTTGCGTCAAAGCATGGAGTTAATAGCCCGTTTTCCAATCATCGTGGCGCATGCCTTTCAAGTCAAAAAGCGCTACTATGACATGGAGAGTATGTATATTCATTTTCCCAAGGAAAATTTGTCGACTGCCGAAAATTTTTTACGGACCATCCGCCCCACCAAAAGCTATTCGATGGCAGAAGCCAGATTAATGGATCTTGCCCTGATACTCCATGCCGAACACGGCGGGGGAAATAATTCCGCTTTCGCCTCCCGACTGCTGTCTTCAACGGGAACGGATACCTATTCAGCCATCGCTGCGGCGATTGGTTCCCTAAAAGGCCCAAAGCACGGCGGGGCCAATTCCAAAGTGGTTTCGATGATTGACGACATAAAAGCCCACGTTAATAACTGGCAGGATGATAAGGAAGTCCGGAATTATCTCATAAAAATTTTAAGTAAGGAAGCCGGAGACCGGAGTGGTCTAATTTATGGCATGGGCCACGCCATCTACACCCTTTCCGACCCGCGGGCGGTCCTTTTAAAACGGAGTGCCCGTAAACTGGCGGAAGAGAAGGGCGTATTGGATGAATTTATGTTGATTGACGCGGTGGAAAGACTTACTCCGGATGTTATGGCTGAGATGAAGGGAGATGCGAAAGCTATTTGCGCCAATGTGGATTTATATTCCGGTTTTGTCTATCAGATGCTGAACATTCCCCAGGAGTTATATACGGCGATTTTCGCGATCTCGAGGATTGTCGGATGGTCGGCTCACCGGATTGAGGAGATTACCAGTTGTGGGAGAATTATTCGGCCTGCTTATAAAAGTATCGTACCATCTTCAAAATATATCCCGGTTGACGAGAGAAAATGAGGAATAAAAGCTGTATATCGGTAATGTTTTCTTGTTAAATTCAAAACTGACCCAGCTGGAAAAGAAAACCGCTTCTTTCCAGCGTATTTTTTTTTACTTCGCAGATGCTATGGATGAGGTTATGGAGATGATTTTGGTCATGATAGGAAATTGTTGAAAGGGAGAGGAACAATGCCGAACAGTATTCAACGGGATGTATTCAAACTTGAGAATGATCACAGCGCGGTTCGATTTGGTGCGAGATTTGTGGAAACGGAGGGTTTGGAAGAAAAGTGGTCCGGTACGATTCCGGAGATACCGGAAATTGATAAAAGTGAATTAATCGGGAAAGTTATTACCAATTCCGAGGGAAAAGAATATAAACTGAACCGGTTTAGTGCGGGAGACCCGGAAGAAGAATACGACCATCATCAATATTTTTGGATTGAAAGCATATAAGTTCATGGATAGTGGTGTGGATGGACCAAAGATATGAAATAAAACAGGTAGGCATGGCGGAATAACCATAACGCCCTGCCTCTTTGTTTTTTATCAAGTATTCCACTCCTCATCAGTTAATCCCAAAATATCAGGAATACTCTTTAAGAATAAATTACAGCGGTGAATTTATAAGATTTTTTCTATATTGCGAAGGAGAAGAATGCCGGTATTTTTTAAACACCCGGCAAAAATAGTTGGTATCATTGAAGCCTGATGCCAAAGCAATTTCAGTGATATTGAGATCACTTTCCCACAGTAACTTCAATGCGTTATTGATGCGTAATTGATGAAGATAATCACCGGCGGACTTCCCGGTCAGTTCTTTGAAAAGTCGGCAAAAATGGTATTTGCTGATACACGCCATACTGGCCAATTGTTCTATCGTAATGGGTTCGCGGTAATGACTATCCAGAAAATCTAAAATCTTTTGAAACCTTCTTACATTTTTCATGATACCGGAATGCTCTTTTTCGCTGTAGATCCTCTCCAAATAACCTCTAAGCAGTAACACCACCAGTTCATAAGCTAAAGCTTTGATTGCCAGTTCGTATCCTGCTTTTTGGGATGTATATTCGGCAATCATTTTTTTTACGCAACGAATGATATTTCCATCGTTTTGCACCAAGTTTTTAAAGGAGATTTGGTTTTGAATCAATGGGGTGATGTATTTGGTTTGGCAGGAATCGATTTGATTGCTTAAAAGAAATGAAAAATCAATGCGGATCATGTAACAAACCAGTATTGCACCGAGGTTCTCTCCATAATGTAATTCATTGCCGTTTATTACCGCCAAATCTCCGGGCTTTACCTGGAAAGAACGGGAATTACATCCGATCAACGCCTCCCCGGATAGAAAATAAATAAGTTGCAGATGCTCATGCCAATGCTGGCTAAAAATGGGACCGAGTCCTTCAAATTTACGTTTGAAAACATCAACCGGAAAAGTTTGATCCGGCATCTTTTTGTAATGATATAATCCTATGTTCGGCATGGTATACTCCATAGCAAGAATGTGCTGGTTTTGAGCAAGATGATTCATGAAAAAGAATGATCTTCCTATTATAATAAGCCTAATCAGCCGGGCTGTAAATATCAATATAGTTCCTATAGTAGTGAAGGGGAAGGTGAATCAGGAAACATGCAAAAAGTTGAGCCTTGTGGAAATCAAGCCAAATGGATCACTTTATTTGTGGTTGTGACAATGTCGTTTATGTCCTGTCTGGATTCAAGTATTGTGAATGTTGCGTTACCGGTTATGACTAAAGAACTGGGGGTATCGATATCGTCAATTGAATGGGTGATTGTAAGTTATTTAATGATTATCTGCTCGACGCTTTTAATATTTGGCAGATTGGGAGATATGATTGGCAAGTCAAGGGTATTTAAATTGGGTATGGTTTTGTTTACCATCGGTTCCTTCTTGTGTGGGATAAGTCGTTCTTTAACCATACTTATTACATGCAGGGTTATTCAAGGTGTTGGGGCTTCAGCTTATATGGCCAATAATCAAGGAATTATTACTCAAACATTTCCTAGTATCGAACGGGGTAAAGCATTGGGCGTTTTGGCCGCAGCCGTTGCTCTTGGTACGATGATTGGACCTCCACTGGGAGGCTTGATCATTTCGGTCTTGCACTGGAATTATATTTTTCTCATCAATGTGCCTATCGGAATCATCGCGCTATTCTTTGGCTTTAAAATACTGCCGAAGAATGAAAAAACTGATGAAAAAATTGATCTAGCCGGAGCGGTTTTGCTCTTTGCGGCTACGGTAATTCTTTTTGGCTCCTTGATTACGGGGCAAAAGACGGGGTACGGCAATCCATTGATTATCTTTGCGGTTATCTTAGCGATTACGCTGATCGTTTGGTTTATCCGGCAGGAAGTGAAACAAATTCAACCTCTTCTGGAACTGAAAATATTTAAAAATCAAATCTTTTCATTAAGCTTGATTTGTGCTTTTATTTCTTTCATTTGCATCAGCGCTTCTATTATTATACTACCGTTTTATTTGCAAAATACTCTTAAAATATCTCCGGCAAATGCAGGATTGTTTATGATGATCTCTCCGCTGATTGTAATGATTCTTTCTCCGATATCGGGTGTGATTTCGGATAAAATCGGTTCCGAATTATTGACATTTATTGGATTATTGGCCATGACCGGTGGTTTTATGTTGATGTCATTTCTTAATGAATATTCATTATTGGGACTGGCCGCAATTTTTGTAGCAGTAATGGCAATCGGACAAGGTTTGTTTCAACCGGCGAATAATTCTCTCATTATGTCCGCCGTGCTCAAAAACAAGCTTGGTATTGCCGGCAGTGTCAATTCACTGGTGAGGAATCTGGGGCAAATCATGGGAGTAGCACTTGCGACTACAATTTTATACAGCTTCATGAGTAATAAACTCCATCATCGCGTTTTTGATTATGTTGCCGGTCGCGATGATGTTTTCATTTATGGTATGCGACATGTTTATAGGGCCTTGGTGGTCATTTGCTTTATCGGCGCGTTATTAACCTTTTTCGGGTTATACCATAACAGGTACGTAAAAAACCGCGTCAATAAAGTAACAGGGGATGCGAATCATGAAAATTGTAACGTTGGTTAAAGTATTCGGGTCACTGCACCGGGGTGGAGGTTTTTCACAATTGTAAACCCCACTTTAAAACGGCTCCAAAAACTCACGACCGGTTTGCTCTCATCCCGGTTGGTTCTAATTTGGCTGCAATAATGCAGCCAAGCGCCAGGATGCCACCGAATACCTGGAACCGGTTCATCGGTTCCTGTAGGAATAAAACTCCTAGGATCATACTGGAAACAGGCACGATATAGTGAAAAAGAATCACTTTTATCGGGCCTGTTTTTTCAATTCCTGTATACCAGCAAATATAAGCTGCTACTGTACCGAAGACAATAATATAAAACATTTTACAAGAAGTGATCCAGGAAACCTGAAATGGGACTCGGGAACTATCCAAGATGCAATAAATCATCAATAATGGCAGTCCTGAAGCCATGGTCAAGACATTGAGCTTAACCGGAGAATAACGCTCAAGCAGGGGTTTGGAAAAAAGTGTATAAGCTGCAAACAGCAGAGCGCTTATCAATACTATCAGGTTCCCTACAAAAAATTGCGAATGGAAATTAAAATTTGCGCCGGGTGACTGACTGATCATCAGAAAAACTCCATAAAAGGACAAGAGGGTGAATATCCAACGTTGGTATCCGATTTTTGCTTTATGAATAAACTCCTGATAAAGCTGGGCAAAAAGAGGCGAGGTTGAAATGATCAGGGCGGCGTTGGATGCGGTTGTCAGATGAATGCCTATGGTCCACAAAATATTATAAATTCCCACTCCAAGAACACCCAGCCATAGTATTTTACCAATATCGGACCGTTCGATCCCGATTCCTTCCCTGGTAACGATGAGATACAGAAAAAGGATTACTACAGCTATGGTAAAACGAATCACTAGAAATGCGCTCTCCGGGATTTCCGCCAACACTGACTTTACCGCCACATAATTGATACCCCAAAGTAAAGCGGCAGTGATTGAGTAAACTTCAGTCCATTTCTCCATGTCAGAACACCTCTTTTTTGTTATATAATTAAATCACATATCGCTGGTTTGCAGAAGAACCAGTTTTGGATGAAAAATCCGGTACCAGTTGCTGTTCTTAATAAAGCAAAGGCAGTCAAACAAAGGAGTACGAGCTGAATGTGGTATCTAAACATTCAAAAGAAACCGGGAAGCTCCCTTATGAAACAAATTTATGAGCAAATCCGGTTCGGGATTTTAAAGGGAGAATTAAAAGCAGGTCAAAAGCTTTCTTCCACAAGAGAAATGTCACAGGTCCTGAATATTTCAAGAAATACGATCATGGGCGCTTATGAAATGTTGATTGCCGAAGGATATCTGACCAGCATACAGGGAGCGGGATTTTTTGTGGCCCAGGGCGCGGAATTCTCCGATTCACCTTCAAAAATAAGCGATTATCAAATGACGGCTTTTCCCTCCGGGAAACTTGAGGAAGGTACCATAGGTTTTCATAGCGGAACTCCGGCTTTGGACTTGTTCCCGCGCAGCAAGTGGAATAAACTTGCCAGCCGGACTTTTAACGAGGCCACGGTTTCTGCTTTGGGTTATGATGATCCGCAAGGAAGGCCGGAACTCCGAAATATCCTCACCTCCTATCTGAAAAAAGTCCGCGGTATTCATTGCCATCCGGATCAGATTATTATTACGACCGGTGCGAAACAAGGGTTATCGTTGATCGCAAAGTGCCTTCTTAGGTCCGGGAGCGAGGTATGGGTTGAAGAGCCATCCAATAGTAATGTGGGGAAAATATTTTCCTATCACACCGCTCATATTGTGCCTATCCCCGTCGATTATCAGGGAATCAGGACGGAATTATTTCCCACCGGCGGTTGCCCGGCGCTGATTTTCGTCACACCCGCGCACCAGTTCCCTCTGGGAGGAGTTTTGCCGATTCAAAGAAGACTTGAATTGATTCGTTTCGCTCAAGCGTCAGGTTGTTATATTGTGGAGGATGATTATGACAGCGAATTCTGTTATCTGGGCTTACCCATCAGTTCCCTTCAGGAACTTGATAATCATAAGGTTATTTATATCGGTACTTTCAGCAAAATTTTATTTCCATCCCTTCGGTTAGGCTATATGGTACTTCCACTCCCCTTGGTGGAGCAATGCCGGGAATGGAAGCGCCTCGGCGATCATCACTCCAATTCTTTAAATCAGTTAACCTTGATGCGTTTTATTGAAAGCGGAGAATTGGAAAGGCATATCGCCCGGATGAAAAAGATTTATCATCAGCGCCGGGATATTTTGATCGCGGGGTTAAAAGAATATTTTCCGGGTCAAGTCAAGGTAATGGGTGAAATGGCCGGGATGCATGTTGTGGCGGAGTTTTCGGGAGTCGTCTTCACGTCGGGATTACTTAAAGAAATTGAAAAGAGTGGGGTGAATGTGATTCCAGTCGAGGAACATGCAATGATTAAAGGAAATCACCAAAATCAGATTATTCTTGGCTATGCCCATCTTAACCCGGCGGATATTGAAAAAGGTCTTGCCCGATTGAAAGGGGCGCTTCGGAGTTCGCCCGGGCATGAGGAAGAAAATATTTATTCGGTACCCCCAAATAGAAGAAGTGATTATTTTTGGCAGTCGGGCTAAAGGCAATTATAAAAAGGGGAGCGATATTAATTTGGCAATTAAAGGGGAAAAATGCAGCCCTGGTTTGGTGCTGAAACTGGTGATTCTCTATTGGCTAACGACCTATCATTGAAGCTGTCGCCCAAGAGATACATTTCGGTCATATACGCCAATTCATCACTGAACATAACCACATATTCTTTTTCTGAAAATACGATGGATCGCTCACATTATGAAGGGTCTTGCAGCTACTTCATGGCTGAATGAAATCCAATGTGTGACAGTTTCGCCAGCGTCGATTAAGGCTTATATTCTGGAAATAATTTAGACAATATATTGACTAAATCATCAGGATGGGTTATTCTAATTAAGACAGTATAATGTCTAAATAACTGGAGACCTTATGGATATTTATAAAGAGATATTTCTAATGCAGCAAACTTACGCAACGCTATTTTCACTTGCCAATAAGATCCAGATGAAAGGAGATCAATATTTCAAAACTTTGACATCAAGGCAATTTATGGCAATGATAGCTATCATTCACTTGCCGGAAGATGAAACAACCCTCAATAATATTGCCAAAAAGTTGGGTACTACCAAGCAGAGCGTGAAACAATTGATATCCATTATCGAAAATAAAGGTTATGTAATTACAACCCCAAGTAAGAAGGATAAACGGGCGGTGAATATCAAAATTACGGAGTCCGGGAAACAAGTTATGCTGGAGTGTTCCGAGAAAGGACTCAACTTTTTCGGCGATCTTTTTAAAGATTTTACCTCGAAAGAAATGGAGATATTATGGGAGATGTTAAAGAAAATGTACCGTTTCGATGGCGAACCGCAAGATGGCTTTGAAGCAGAAGCCGCTCTGGATATGGGTGCGGAACAATATGAAGCCCAAACCAGGGCTTTAAAAGAATTTGAAAGACGTCGCAACGCCTGAAGAAGCAGAAGTAAACCGCAAAAGAAGGAGTAACCGTCATGAATCGAAAATCCCAAAAACTAAATTTCCTCGAAGAATACGTACCGATTAATGGTATCAATCAATATCTATTTCATTCCGGCGCCAATCATCATAATCCGGTCCTATTATTTTTACACGGCGGGCCTGGGAGCGCTGAATCACTGTTTGCCCACGCTTTCCAGGAAAAATGGCAGGATATTTTTACTGTTGTTCATTGGGACCAGCGTGGCGCCGGCAAGACATTGACTCAAAACCCGGATCAATATCCCACGATTGATTTATTGCTTCGGGACTTGTTAGAAATTATTCAGTATTTAAAGCAAAAATATGATAAACAAAAGATAATTTTACTGGGCCATTCGTGGGGCAGCGTTTTAGGAAGTACTTTTATCAAAAAATATCCGGAAGAGATCGCTTATTATATTGGTGTGGGACAAGTCATCTGCATGCTTGAAAATGAACGCGTCGGCTATGAAAAACTAAAGGAATTAATTATCCCGGCGACCCATTGGTATTTGATCGCGAATTTTTAAAAAAGTGCATGAAAGTACGGAAACTTCAAGGCAAATATAACTTAGCGATTCAATGGTCTCTATTTTTAAATATATTCAAGAGCCCGATTTTCAAATTATCAGATATTGCTGCATTTTTAAAGGGAGATAAAGCGAATGAAAAAGTGATGGAATTTCTAGGGACCTTTGATTTACGGATGCAATCAGCCGAATATGCAGTACCGATTTATTATATTCTGGGCGGAAATGACTGGCAAACGCCTTATATACTTGCCCAAGAATACTTTAACCGGATTCATGCTCCGCACAAAAATTTATATATAATCCCGAATGCCGGACATATGACCATGATGGACGAGCCGCGTCTTTTTTTTGAGGCGCTATTGGATATTAATCATGAAGAAGCGATTTCTTTGGAGTTGACGCCGTGACATACCTTTTACGAGAAGAGTCTCAGGGTCGCTTCACTGATTTTCCGCCTGGCTTGGATGCTTCATTACCGCCTCGGTATCCTCGACTTGCTATGGGTTGTTCCTATTCATTCACCGCTTAAGATTGGCCAACTTTACTCAAATTAAAGCGGATATCTACATTTTTCAAAAATACATGGTGTAATAATCTGGCGGAGATCAAGGCTTTTTTTAATCTGTTTTTGATCTAATTAATATTATTAATCTATATATTAATTTTATTAAAATGTTGATTGACGAAATTAATTTATTGTAGTAGACTATGAACATAATTTAACAGCAAAGGTTATTGGGTGGAAAGGAACGGAAGAGTATGCGCTATAAAGCCCCGGGTCAATGTCCGGTTTGCAATAATGAATTGACAGTGACTAAATTAAGCTGCGCCAAATGCGGGACCAAGTTGGAAGGAGAGTTCTCAACCTGTAAGTTTTGCCGGCTTCCCGCCGAACAGCGCGATTTTATCGAAGTGTTCATTAAATGCCGCGGTAATATTAAGGATGTTGAGAAAGAATTGGGAATTTCTTATCCCACGGTACGCAACCGGCTGGATGCGGCGATTGAAGCTTTAGGCTACCGGGTCGAACGGGATGCGGGGGAAATCGCCGAAGAGAAGGAAGAACGGCAGGCTCGGCAAGCCGTGCTGGATTCATTGGAACGCGGTGAAATAACTCCTCAGGAAGCGACGAAACAACTAAAAAAACTGACCACGAAATAGTACGTTAATCCAATTGATCATCAATATTAGCTCCAATCTAAAATGCATAAGGAGGTTCGCAGGCGAATGTCTGAAGAAAAGTTGCGGATACTTGATTTATTCAAGGAAGGGAAGATCAGCGCCGAAGAAACATTGGAATTGTTGGGCGCGTTAGATGAAACTGCGGGAGCGAATGAAACTTTAACAAATGATGCAACGGCAAATCAAACAACCGATGGACCAGGTCCGGAACATGGCCAAGGCAATGGCTTTAAACCGTTGGGGAATGGTGATTGCCACCACCTGGAGGTTACTCTCATTGGTGGTGGCGATATCAGTGTGGGAGGTTGGGATGGCAATGATGTCATCATTGATGAACCCAAAGCGTCGCGCGTTTTCCAGAAACACAAGCGGCTCGACGACCGCTACAAGATTTTTTGTTTAGGCGGCGCCGATTATGAAATCAAAGTGCCGTACAATTGGGATCTAACAATTTATACCGCGGGGGGCGATATCCGCATCTTTGATGTTTCCGGTCAAATCAGCGGTAAGACCCTCGGAGGCGATATCCGGCTTTCGCATATTAACGGCCGTCTCAACCTGACTACCGCCGGTGGAGATATTGAGCTGCGTGACTCGAATGCTGACGGCCGTGTTCATACCATGGGCGGCGATGTGGAATTCCGCAATGTGATCGGCAATGTATCCGGGACAACCTTAGGCGGCGAAATGTTTCGTAACTGAAGAATAGAAAATGTATATAAAACGATTATGAAAAGGGGTAAGACGATGAGTGAAGAAAAACTAAAGATTCTTCAAATGATTCAGGAAGGAAAGATTAATGCTGCGGAAGGCTTGGAATTACTAAAAGCATTGGAAGAAACCGAAGAACCTGCCGGTCTAAATAAATCCGCCGCCGCAACTGTATCGCCTAATTTAGCCAATCGGTTTTTACGGGTGCGCGTTTACACCGAAAACAACACCAAAGTCAATGTTAATTTGCCATTGGGCTTATTAAAAGTGGCTTCCAAGTTTGCCAATTTCGGTACCAGGGTTATCCCGGAGGCGGCAAGGGAAGAAATGCACCGGAAAGGAATTGACTTGGACCAAATCGACTTCGAAGAACTGGTTGAACAAATCAATCAGGGTTTGGTGAATGGGAAAATCGTGGACATCGATGCCAACGATCCCAAAGAAGGCCAGGTAAAGGTGGAAGTCTATGTGGATTAGCAAACCGTTCAAAATGTACTGCAGCTTTTTTTTGTTGGTACGGGTTCGTTCCGGCGGTTTCAGGATGACATTGCCCCTGGCGCTCTTTTTGATCGATGAGACTTTCGATATGATCGGCGATATGATCTGGATTGCGGAAAAATTCATTCCCAAGCGCGTTTATGATCGATATCTGGACGCGGGATTCGATGACGACAGGAACGGGAATCCAACAGCGGATGAAGTCCCGCCTCTTCGCCAAATATCGGAGCTGTGCCGGGAAATGATCAATGAGTTGCGCAGATACGGAAGATATTCCTTGGTTGAGGTGGAGGTTGGAAAGGGTTCTCACCGTCAAGCGGTATCGGTAGAATTCTTTTAATTAAAATCCCAGGAGGGAATGACGATGAAATTCGAGAAAACCATCGGCTTATTGGTTTTACTGATTGTCATTTTTGCAACGGTGGCTTCGGTTTGGGGAATATTTTCCAATCAAGGGCCGGGAAAATATGAGTTTCATTCCTTACATGGCGAGAATATCGAAATTTACGGTAAAGGTTTATACCGCTATGATTCTGTATCCGGGGCTTCTCAAGTAATAGCCCAGGATGTAGTGACTTTGGTTTTAGGTATCCCTGTCCTGATGATTGCGTTATATCGGGCAAGAAAGGGCTCACTAAAAGGCCGATTGTTGCTGAATGGAATTTTAGGATATTTTTTGTACACCTATGCCTCCTATTCATTTCTGGTAATGTACAACTCGCTGTTTTTGGTCTATGTATTGCTGATGGGAGCTAGTTTTTTCGCTTTTACATTAACCATGATGTCCTGGGATGAAGTGGATTTGAGCGCTTATTTCAGTCCTAAAATGCCGGTAAATTTCATCGGTGGGTTTTTGATTTTCCTTGCTGTGATAATCGGACTGATGTGGCTGGACAGGATTATGCCATCCCTGACGAGAGAGCGGGTTCCTGCCGGTCTGGAGCATTATTCGACTTTGGTCATTCAAGCTTTGGATTTAGGATTTGTGGTTCCGGCGGCTTTTTTATCCGGCTTATTGCTCATCCGGAGAAAACCTTTTGGGTATCTATTGGCTCCGGTCATAACGATTAAGGCGATTGCTTTGTTGACAGCGATAATTGCCATGATGATCGGGATGGTCCGGGCGGGAGTACGTGTGAGTTTAATTGAAATGGTACTTTTCCCCGCATTTGATCTGGTTGCAATCAGTTGCTTGGTTTTGATGATGTGGAATATGAAAGAGTTTGAAAAGAAATCAAGTGAGTCTAAAGTGAGGTAGCTCAATGCGAAAACTTCTATTAAAAGTCATTGCCAATATGGTGGCGTTTTATTGCGCGGCGAAATTATTCCCGGCTATTTATCTAAGTGGAATCGATGCGGCGGTTTGGGCCGGCCTTATTTTGGGCGGTGTCAATCTGCTGATTCGTCCCTTGCTTTTTTTAATTACATTACCGGTTAATCTACTGACATTGGGCCTTTTTTCACTGGTGATCAATACCTGGATGGTGATGCTCACCGATACATTCCTCTCTGGCCTGCAAATCCCCGGATTTTGGTTGGCTTTGGCCACGGCTGTCATTATATCCCTTTGCAATATGGTAATTCAAGCGCTTGAAGATTGATGAAAAAGTTTTTTGGCGGAAGGGAATTCCTTCCTTTGGAAAACATTTAAAAAAAGAATTTTTTTGTAAAAAGCCAATTATAAGCGGTGAATTGAATTGTTTGGCGCCATTATGCGGGATCGATCATTCCGTAAATTTGCCATCAAGTTTGATGATTTAGCGACCTCACAGAATGATTTTACTGTCACCCAATAGATTCGAGATGGTCCGGACCATTACCGGCGGCAAAAAAGGGGAAAATGAACCGCTCATCCATATGTTTCTGTTAATGATGAACTCCATCATCCCAATTACAATGGCGGTTCTCCATGGACTGACGGGCCATGGTCATGGTTCAAGCTATCGTCCAAGAGATAACGCTCAATCATATCGGCGAATTCATCACTGAGTATTGCCGCATTTTCCTTTTCCGAAAATACAATTTGATCCATCACGCTATGAAAAGAATAGTACACGATTTTTGCGGCTGCTTCGAGATTGGAAACCCGTAAATCGGCCCGGACCTTCATTAAATATTCTATAATATGGCCGATGCTGGTTTTATCATACTCGGCAATCATTTTTTGAATATCCGGATCGGTATAATACATGGAGGTCAGCTCGGCGTTGAAGTTGGTAAAAACGTCATGGGCTTCGATGAAACTCTGAATCAATTCTTTACAAAAAATTTTGACGGTAGTCTTTTCAAAGGCTAATGTAGCGAAATGGGCTTGGGTAATGTTGTGAAATCGGTCAAAAGACAAATCCAATGCAGCCATAAAAACCTCTTTTTTGTCCGAGAAATAGGCATAAAAACAACCGGTGGCCACTCCCGCCTCCCTGGCGATTTCTTTGGAGTTGGTGCCGTGATAACCCTTTTGCGCGAAGAGTCTCATGGCTGCCTCGATGATTTGCCGCTTGGTTTGAATGCTTCGTTGCTGTTTCGGTATCCTCGACTTGCTACGGTTTGCTCCCATTCATTCACTCCTTATGATAGGGCAACGTCTAAGTCATTAAAAACATTTACTCGCGCAGAGACGCAGAGTTAGGAGAGATATTGAGGTCTTGCTCTTCTCCGTGTCTTGGCGTCTTTGCGGGAAAATAGTTTTTTTGGTTTGTTAAAGTTATGTCTGTATTTTAAAATACTAGGACTTTGACGAGTCAGTGCCCCTTATGATTGTATGATTGGAAGCAGATTCTGTCAATCCATAAATGTGAAATTTGTTTCATATTATATTGACAAATTTCATGGCGAGTCATACAATAATAATGTGAACTGAAGTTCATATTTCAAGGAGCATGAATGAAATGAAGCAAGAAACAAACCCGCGCTTATGAAGTTTTTCAATTGCTTGCTTCATTGATTCAAAGACAATGAGGTAATCGATAAAGATGAAAGGGGAGAATATTACGGATGATGCCAACAACGGAACTGCTGATTTGCCCCAAAACCCACAAGAGGCTTATCTTATCGGAACAAGGCAACAGGATCAAGACTGAGCTTGGGGAGGTGAGCTATCCTATCCATAATCAAATAATCGACTTTTGTCCGGATGCTACCGGTGAAAGCATCGATGCTTATAACCTCATAGCAACCCATTACGACTCTCTTTTAACCAATGCTTCGTTTTTAAGCCGCCTTTATAATAAAATCGTTTGGAACGTCAGGGATGAAGATTATATTCGAACTTTGATGGATTTCATGCCTGCAAATTTTTCCGGGATTCTACTTGATGTTCCGGCGGGAACTGGGGTCTTTACAGCGGGACTTTACCGAAAATATCCCCAGGCTACCATTTTTGCGCTGGATTATTCTCCGGCCATGCTGCTGCAGGCTCAAAAACGGTTTCAGGATGCCGGACTGGAAAATATCCAATACATACGGGGAGATGTAGGAGGCCTTCCGGTACAAGACGCCAGTATTGATTTGGTATTTTCCATGAACGGTTTTCATGCTTTTCCCCATAAGGAAGCAGCCTGGAATGAAATTACCCGGGTATTGAAGAAAGGCGGCAAATTAATCGGCTGCTTTTATATTCGCGGCCAACGCCCTTTTACCGATTTCATGATTGGCCAAGTCTATACCCGGCAGGGGGCTTTTAGGGCGCCCTTTTGGAGTGAGGATGAAGTGCTGGAAAGGTTGGAAAGGCATTATCAAATTCGCCAAAAGGGAAATTGCCGTTCGATATTTTATTTTGAAGCTGAAAAAAGATAAGGGGACAGAGCTTGAAATTTATTTAAAATGGGTTCAGTTAGCCAAAAATTTTATTAAGACTTCCACGGTAGTCGATATCATACGTTCTTTATCCACCGCATTTTTTCCAAATACGATTTGGTCGACAATAGCCGATACTAACTCAAATGCGATGATCGAGGCGGCTTCCCGATCTTTAACTTTGATGTCATCCTGCCAAAGCTGAAAAAACCGGGCGGTACTTTGGCGAGAATCCTCCATATGCTTATCCATAATAGCGGCCACATTCGGATTCGCGTAATACAGGACATTCATTTCTTTATAGAGCCCTTTGTGGGTTTGGTGAAGCGTGATCAAGCTTTCCATCAAATTACGCAGCCATGCCTTTTTATCGGTTTGGTAAAGCGCGGGCCGGTTTAGCAATTCTTCATGCAATGCGGTAAATTGTTGATGATAGCGCCCCAGGATTTCTAAAAAGACGGCGTCTTTATCCTTAAAATAAGAATATAGGCTGCCGATGGACACGCCGGCGGTTCTGGCTATTTCATTGGTGGTGGTTTGATAATAACCCTGGTCGCAAAATAGCGTAAAGGCTGTCTCCAATATTTTTTCCTTCATCCCGATGCTGCGGGATTGCTTCGGTTCGCGCACCTGTTTATTGTTTGCCACCTCGGGCACACTCCTTTCGATTTCATTGTAAAGTGCGATGTTATTTTTGTCAATAGAAGGTGAGTTTTTACTCACATTTATGTTGACGATAAAAAGAATTTTCGTTATATTGTAAATAAAAACTCATATTCTGGTTGAAGATTCACCCGGTCCGATGTAAATGAGTCGAAAGATTTAATTGATGTTGCGGAATATGTATTATGAAGGTATTTTGTTAAGGAACCACTGATTAATTAACCTTCCAGCATTTTTCTTGATTAAATTTTTTGATTTTGAAGCATTTAAAGGCTAATATTCACCATACTTTACTGTTTCTAGGGGTATTCACCCGAAAAAGGGCG
>JAEVYU010000038.1 GCA_023392595.1 Bacillota bacterium
CAATCGACATTCCGTCCATCAGCGCCTCGCTGTAGATCAGCTCGTCCCGGCGGCAAATCTGATCGAAGCAGGTATTGACATACTCTTTCAACAGCGCACCATCTTCCGGGGACAGTTTGGCTGCGGCTAGTTTCAGCAGTTCACCGTAGCGCCGTGCGCTCGCGTTCTCCCCGCTCCTTATATTCGGGGTCGTTTTGGACAATCTCGTTATCGATCTGCGCGATCCGGTCGAGAATGAATTTTTGGATGCCAAGGTCTTTGTCGGTAAGCATGAGATTACCTCCCTTATACCTATAGTTTGTTTGAAGAGTGAAGGTCTAAGTTGGAAGTTTGAAATTTAAAAGTCTTTTTCATCTTTAATTTCTTGATAAATGAATGCCGATTATTATTGTCCACGGATTTCACCGGCTGAGTAACTTTTTGAGCGGCCAAAAAGTCACCAAAAAGCCGCCGGAACCTAGGTTCCGGTCTTCCTCTTATTCATCCAGGGTTTTTAGTGGGTCTTCGCCATCCTGGCCTTTCGACTGGCAATTATATAAGGCTTCCGGGGGCGACCGCCGTTATTCATCCGTGAGTAGAGGCGTCGCTCGTCTTCCTCCTTGAAGACGAAAATCTTTGTGTGTGGAAATCCCGGCCGAAATCATTGCTTATTTCAGTTGCCAATTTGCTTTAAAACCTTAAAATAAGAACTAAATTCGTGTTTCACTTTTTATTTTTGTCCACCATCAGCAGCAAACACCCTGACAGTTCGCTAACTGTATAGTTGCAGCCGGGTTTAAAACCGCACCGCTCCAGCCACTGCCGGATAGGCGGAGCATGGGGACTTTTTTGTCGTTACTCTGGATGGAATAGACGGTGTGGGAGTGGGAGTTCATGATGGGGCTCCTTTCCTAGCGCGCAAAATAAGCAGCCTTGAGGTATATACCTAATTATGGTAAAATTATCTCAAATGCACATGCCTAATAAAATACAATTTAAAACTTGTTGTATATTGGAGGCATGTAATTTTCTTAATATTTTTTGTATTTAAGTACATACATATTGTATTCCAAAACATATTAATTGTCAATAATTTCTTCCCATTCTATTTCCAGGAGATTATCAATGAACTTTAGCCAGAAACTCAAAAGGTTGCGCCAAGAGAAAAATTGGAGCCAGGAAAAATTAGCCGAAGAAATAGGCGTTAAACGGCTTGCAATTAATAAATATGAAAGCGGACAAACCAAACCCTCCGCAGAGACTCTTCAAAGAATATCCGAGGTTTTCGGCGTGTCCATCGATTATCTTTTAGCGGATGAATCGGAAAAGCTTGTCAAAGATGAAATTACAGATAAAACTTTGTTGGAATATATCGCTGAAATTGACCAAATGAGTGAGGAAGAAAAGAAGTTTGTGAAGTTCTTTTTGGAGGCGGTGATATTGAGGCATAAAGCGGCTAAACATTAAGTCTCCGAATTATTTTACTGGAAAAATAACCATCATTGTAAAAGCTATGAGGACGACACCGATAATAACTGTATTCAAAAAAATGTAAAAATGCCGATAATCCTTCCGTTTTTGATTAAGTATCTGATCTCCAAAATCTTCTTTCGAAAAATAAATTTGTTTCTTTTTAGATCGAGAAAAAGTGTAAAAACTGAGTTCTGTTCTAAAATGTTTCTCCCATTCTTTCTTATGATGAGTATGCAGATAGTTAAATAGATCAATTTGTTTAAATGTAAGCACTATGCTTAGGGGCATACATACAAGGAGAAAATAACCAAAAAATATGTTTCCATACTGTTTACCGATGGTTTTAGCCCATATAAATATTATGAAAAATAATACACTAATAGAAATTACCCATAATGCCCAATATAATTTTATATGATTCTTCTCCGCATTTTTTCTTAAAGGATCCATGATAATCAACCTCTGTGTTCCTCTAAAATACATAACTCTTCATGTTCTTTCATAAGCAGTTGTTGCTCATGTGCGATATCTCCGAAATATTTCTGCATTTTCTTTAATGAACTTTGGGCAGAAGTCAAATTGATTAGTACTAATCTACTTTGCTCCTTATCACGTTGAATAAATTTAACCAACTGATTTGAAAAATTCTGTACACTTCCAAAGTAGTCTGTTTTAATTTTGCTTAATCCTTCCGGGATTGTTGTTCTCTCTTCAAATGGTCTATCTTGATTTGGGTATCTCTGTTCCTTAATTAAAAACTTATTTATATCCTCTAGCAAATCAGCAATTGATGTTGCTAAATTCCCAATAGGTTTACCCTCCAGAAGTTTATAAAATGCGTTTATGCAACTTTCAAAAAATATCACAATGTTTTTACGTAATCTCATCCACTTGTTTAGCCAATCAAAAATACTATCGCATTCATAATTTGACATAATAGTTTTATCCCATATAGATGCGAATTCTTGATGGAACATGATAATTACATTTCTGATAGGCATAGTTTTATGAGCATCATTAGGAATTTCATACCCGGATAATATATCGAGTTTAGGTTGAATGGCATCGGCACAATATTGATCAAAAATAGGTAGTGCCTTGCAAATAGATTTGATTCTTGAAACACTTTCTTCATTTCCTTTTTTGATGTTGCTCGGTAAAAGTATATATTCAACATGAATTTCATTGGATTCTTCATTTAAATACAACTTCAATGAAGCAGTGGAGCTTTTTAAATAATCCATGATCAGTGTCAGATTATCTTTCACAAATTTCATATATGTTTCCCTATTTCCGCAAAAACAAGTGTACATAATATTTGCTATGATTTCGGTAGAGTAAGTGTCTTTGGCTGCCCACACATTATCCAAACAAATTTTGGATGCTAGATTAAAACTACTGTCAATGTTAAGCAGCCAATATGCAACCATTGCAAACGAGGGCATATCATTAATTGTTTGCCCCTCAAGAATTTTGAATATCGCCTTGCTCAAATAGAAAATATCTGTTTCGGATAGTCTTATTTTAGTTACGGAGTCTCTAAGATTGCATAGATATTGAATATTCGCATTATCTGGAATTATCTTCTTTAAACCATCTAACGTTTGCAATGCATAGCCAAATTCTTCGAATTTAGTAAATGGATTTAATTCTGTTGATAATAAAAACAATCCACCATGATTATTGGCGTCATCAAAAGTCTCTTGATTTTGATAATAATACTGCATCACGCTTCCAGCCAATGAACCTTTTAAGGCAGACACATATACTTCATGATTATTCGCTTTCCAAAGTATTCTAGCAATTTCAGAGTAAAAATTCTCTTTGTTATGAAAAATTACTTGGGGAAGATTAGAGAATAACTTCGGTATATATGAAACGTCTGTCAGTTGTACGACCTGTAGGGCTGTATCATTTATTTCTATATATTCATGTAGTTTATCAACAATATGCTGTGAGCGCACAGGATGTAAACCCTCAACATATTTCTCCTTTGTATCAACTCGAATTAAAAATTCGTTTTCAATACTTTTTAGAAGTTCACCGTAATCACTACCGGTTTTTTCAACTAGGCTGGAAATTAATTTTTTAACTGAAATTTTAATGCCACAAACATCCGCAAAACATACCTTCCGAAGAATTTCACATTTCACCCGCCCTGTAACTGCATCATTAAGTTTAGAAATTTGATTAGCGATTCTATCAGAAAGCATTTCACCGTGGGTTAGTAGGTAGACATATTCAATAAGTAGTTTTTTATCAGCAACCCTTTCCCAAGAGCCATACCAATTTGTAATAGTCTGATGGAGTTTCCCGGCCTTTTGCAGAGTTTCAAAAATACCTTTTGCTTCTTCTTCATTAAGAAAAATTTTTACTGTTTGCAAGCCTTTCACATTGCTTAGATTACCACTGTAATTATACCAATCATCCTCTCTTGTAGTAAGTATAGCTTATAGTTGTAAGCTACTTCTTCCTGCAAATATTGCGCTAATGGGTTCCATTCTTGTAGTTGTGCATCCAAATTATCTATTAGAATCAATGGTTTTTCGCCAAGTCTTATTCGAGCTTTAAAATATTGTACAAAATTACGAAGTTCCTTAATGTCATTACACCAAAACAGTTGGTAAATTGAATACTCGTTAGAGAGATTATAAGCAACTTGTAATGCCATAGTTGTTTTTCCTTGACCACTTGACGCTTTAATAACGGTTACTCTATTATTCCTGATAGATTCTTCTATTTCCTTTTCTGTGTTTATACGCCTAACAGGCAACTTCATAGCAATATCTTGGGGAGTGGCTTTTTTTCCTTCAAAGTAGCTAAGGTCATTTATTTCATCAGATGAATTAAAGAACACCCGTTTAATCCAGTTATACGCTGGATTTTGCGGGCCTTTGCTTATATCATCTTTTACGTTTTGGATAATAGTCTCTAATTCCAGTTTATTAATAGTTTCACGACGTTCCATTTTCTCTAGGCAACATATTTTTAAGGCGTTTGCAAATATAGCATGGTTACCGGTTGAAATATCGTAGTTTTTTATCAATAGTTGCTCAATCTTCTCAGATAAAGCTGTCTTATTTTGTTTTTCAAAATGAAGTTTACCGATAAAATCGTCAAAGGAAAATCCTACCCAGTTCCAAAGTGAGTTTTCCTTCTTGATATCTTCAATAACTTTTTGCCAATATGATTTTGAATCCTCATCAAAATTATTATTAAAAATTTTGCTCAAATTACCTTTTGCCACATCAAAATCATATATTAATTTGAATTCTCTAGAAGAATTAACTAAGTATACTTCTAAAAAATTCTTTAGGACATCTTTGAGAAAACTGGCATCTTGTTTTTTCGCTAGAGAATTTGAGCTGAATATGGATGCTGACTTTAGATGTTATTTCACATTTATAGTGGTCTATATCCTCAATTCCTTCAAAGCGAATAACAGTATTATCATCTAAAGCAGATAATATTAAAAAACAGGAATATAAAAACTGATAGCTAAACCCTGACAAAGCAATTTGCCCACCTGTTCGAGACTGCTCTATTTCATCAATTGAGGTTCTAATTGGTTTTTGTGTTACCTTGCCCTTATTCTTCATTTTTTTTTGCATAAAAATTTCCAACTTCCCTAATTGTATAACTTATATTTCCAACGAAATATGATTTATTCAACCTAACCACCTCTGGATATGCCGGTATATGCACTTTCCTTTCAGTTTTGATACATGATATAATATAGAGACTTTTTTGCCTATACTATCGTGCATACGGATAATACAAAATATCATCCTTTTCCTTCACCGAACTAATTTCATTCACAAATCCAACACTGATGATACCTGTAGGAGGCACCCCAAACCCATTTCCAACATAGAAAATACCCCTCAGAAATCATCTCCAGCCGATAATAGAATAGGCATCTCCATATCCAACGTAGTCGAATATGAAACTTGGGTTGATGCTATCATTGTCGCCATCTATTTTTCGTACCTTTTTATCCATTTCTTCATTCTTATTTATAAATTCCATCTTTTACTCTTTCCACCTCCAAATACACATAAAAATTTAACAATTTATTTTAGCGTCTTCTATTTTAAGAAATAATTTTTTTCCAGAAAAGTAGTCCAAAAACTGTAAACAACCAATTTTCAAAACAAATCAATCCCAGTTTCCCGGAATTCCAAATTACCCTCTCCGGCTCCAATTTTCTCCGCCCAACTGACAGGTAATCTTAGTCATCAGGATAAAACGGTCATTATGAATAACCCATCGGATCTATACACCCTACTGTAATCCCTCGCCCATAGCCGTTAAAGCCGCCATCCATTTCAAAAACCCGCAAAACCTTAGCAGATTCCCTTTAAAGGACAGGGTAAATAAGCCCTAATCTCCGGCGAAAACCAAAACCCACGTCTTTCATTTTTTCTTTCATACCCCCTTAGTGCTTTTAGCCCCAATCAACTCCCCCCGGCATTTGAGGCACGACGTCGAAAAGCGCCGCCTCTTTACAAGGATGTAAAACGGCGGTCGGCCTATTAAATAACCCAAGAAGACGCTGCCACGACGGCAGTGTCAGTCCAATCAAAAACTCAGACCCCGGCAACCGGATGGCCGGAGATATGAAGGAGAGTCCGGGAACCATGGGGTCCCGGCGGCCTTTTGGGTCCTTTTGGGCCGCTCCAAAAGGACCTCAGCCGGTGAAATCCGTGGACAATAATACGGGTCATTCATTTTAATGTCAAAAGTCCCAATAATGAACCATTTTCCTTTTCCTAATCCATCAACCCAATTCCCCAAAATCAAGCATAAAAAAACCAGCCCTTTTTAGCCGATTTCATCAACCATTATTTCAAAAATGCCCCTTTCAAACAGGGAGTATCCTTCTTGCTTAGAAAGATAACGCCGGAGGCTTTTTAAGAAATTTCATTTCGTAATCCAAACCCCAAAAGAAATATATATATTTTTGTACAACAGCCCCTCTGCCCCACATTACCCATAAACCCAATCCCTGTCGGGCTTTAAGCCGTGGGGGCGTCCTTGGGAAAGGCGTTTAGAAAACAAACGACTCCTTGCCGAAACAATTTGGGGGATGCTTCCTACCGTAAAAACAGGTTACGACTCAATTACCGGCATTTTCCGGTCGTCTCACGAAATTTAAGAATCCACAGTTGGAATGAAAGACCTTCCCCCTGGCAAGCCAACTCTTGAAACCAAGACGGCATCCGGGATTGTGGGCCAGTGGGGCAAATGGGGGTTGCCTAAAATATATATATATTTCTCTATACTTAACTTTCGCAGTTCGAATTTGCCAGCAAAACCTAGAAAACGTTAGGTTTAGTACCATACCCATACCTGTGTTTACATATTTGAAATTAGTTTGACGTCTCGAAGACGAAAAAATTTCAATGAATTCAGGGTCTAAATGGAGACCCTTTCCCTTAAAGGGAACTGGCGCAAATTGAGGGCCAATCGTGGTATTTCAAGCTTCGAAGATCAACTGTCAAAACCCAGGAGTCGGGCTAATACCCTTTAAGGGCTAGGGTGGTGGTTTTAGGCTATTTGTCAATATATTTCTTTCATTTTCAAATGAACCGGATATATCGGATTTACAATACGGGATTTTCATACCTGAATAATATATATGTATTGGTAATCGGAAATGGGGAAGATACGCTCTATTTAAGTAAAACGTTCACAATCCTTGAGGATATCTATACCGGACCGTTACGCATGTCTACCGAACGACTCAGTATGTATACCGAACCATTGCGTATGTCTACCGAACGACTCAGTATGTATACCCAACCGTTGCGCATGCATACCGAACGACTCAGTATGTATACCGGACCGTTGCGCATGCATACCGGACGACTCAGTATGTATACCAGACCGTTGCGTATGTCTTACCGACTCTCACGCAGACATGCCATTCATTTTTCCTCGAAATAAAAAAATCAGCTTCAAGGCATGCGAGAGGTCTGAACCCCAATATCACCGTTCGGAATAGCCTTCGATACTCCTCCATTACCTTCCCTTCATCAACCGCCCCACCGCTTCCAAATCAGGCAGAGCCGGTATGGCGCCTTTCTTGGTTGTTGTTAAAGCGCCCACCGCGTTGGCAAAGGTGGCGATCTTCTGAAACTCATTCCGGCTCAGATTGTGAATTTCTCCTAGGGTTAGCCCGCTCAAATGATATAAAATCCCGCCCAAAAAGGCGTCCCCTGCTCCGGTCGTATCAACGACCTGAACCTGAAAGGTCGGTATGTGGCCTGCGCCCCCCGGATAACGGTAATAACATCCTTCCGCTCCCAGGGTAACCAAAATGACCGGAACACCCATTTCATACAGAATGGATGATCCCTTCTCCAAATCCGCCGTACCGGTCAATAGCTCCAATTCGGTTTCGGAAACTTTGATGATATCGGCATATTCCAGACCGCTTTTCATGATGGAAACGGCCTGTGGTTCACTGGACCATAACGGGGGACGGTAATTGGGGTCGTAAGAAATCTTGATCCCGTTCCCCTTGGCAAACTTCAGCGCCGCCAGAGTGGCGCTCCGCGAAGGCTCGCTGGTCATTGAAATGGAGCCAAAATGAAAAACTTTCGCCTCTTTGATAAGATCATAATCAATATCATCCGGGCCCAGCATCATATCGGCTCCGGGATTACGGTAAAAACTGAAGGAACGGTCGCCGCCCGGCGTTAAATGCACAAAGGCCAACGTTGTATTGACGGTTTGGGAAAATTTCAACCCCCGGATGTCGATGCCATTGCTCTGGAGCACATCCTTTAAAAAAAGCCCGAACTGATCCTTCCCGACCATGCCGATAAAAGCGCTCGTTTTGTTAAGCTTGGCCATGGCAGCCAGAACATTGGCCGGTGCTCCACCGGGGTTTTGCTCCAATACCGGGCTCCCGGATGGCGATAACCCGCAGGGTGTAAAATCAATCAGTAATTCTCCCAAAGCCACTCCATCCAACATGTCTCACCCGCTCCTCCAGCTTATTTCCACAGCTTTATTGTATTATAACATCATTTGATTGCCGTCTACACAACGGGTTTTTACGCACAGGATAAGCAGGGCAAATTATATCGCTCTTCAAAATTTTCTTTTGCAACAGCCCCCTTTTTTTTACCCTTATTTCCCCTGCCCGGAATTGTTCTTGGCAATAAACGCCTTGATAAGCTCCAAAATAATTTTTTGATCCTCGGCGCTCATGCGCTCAACTTCCATAAAGGCGCTGAGTAATTCCTCATTTTGGGCCAGCAACGTTAACGGTGCTTTTTCACTATCCGATACCAGATATTCAACGGGTAGTTCAAAAAAATCCGCCAGTTTTCGATAGGCCTCCATCGACGGCCTTACCCCGGATTCAATTTTCGCGACGTAACGATCGGAAAAACCAAGTTTTTCGCTTAGCTCATTTTGGGTAAGGTTTCTTTCCCTTCGTAATTTTTTAAGTTTGGTTCCCAGAACATTTTTCGGCATCGGAAGTCCTCAATAATTATTTGTATAAAATTTTTATACATTCGTTGACAATTGGTGTAAAATTGTAGTATAATTTTCCTGTTAATTACAAATTCATTGTCGTCGTCCTATACTTAAAAAATTAAAAACAGCTATCCATTACCGGTTAAAAGAATAAATAAAGCAGGCCCAAACGCATTCCATTTGCGACCCTAGTTTTTTATTGCCTAAAAATTACACTTATTACCATTATATCATTTATTATGGGAAAGTAAAAAGGGACATGTCAAAAACTCTTACTCTGGAACAAAAAATAGCCGCAGCCCGCAGCAAGCTCCAGAAAGCTTACGAGGCCCGCGGCTACACCGACTCCACTGTTCTGGCAGCCAGTGTTGAACTGGATGAGCTACTTAACATCTTTCAAAAAAGGATGCTGAAAAAGACCTTTCCGGGGTTTAAAACAGAAACTTCCAAGATAAAAAAATAATGGTAATACGCTTTGGTAACAGAAGGGAATGCTCAATTCCCAACCGGAATATTTTGCCATTGTCCATATTCCAAATAAACAATGGTCTTATTCCCGATTTCAGCTCCGCAAAACTTTTTTACGATATAAAGAGCGAGATCGATTCCAGCCGAACTCCCCGCTGAAGTCATGACTTTACCATAAGAAACAAATCGATTCTGACGATTGATGGTGGTTTGCGGTGCAATCTCTTGCAATTCATCAATGTCTTCATGATGCGTGATCGACTCTAAATCATCCAAAAGTCCAATCTTTCCCAAGATAAGGGCTCCGGAACAAACCGAAGCGGTTACTTGTGATTGCTCATAGTTCCGGCGTATCCATTGCAAAATTTGAAGTTCATTCATTTCAACTTTTGTGCCTTCACCGCCTGGAATGATTAAAATATCAAGCGACGGGTGATTGTCAAAACTATAGTCGGGGACAATCTTCAGTCCATCGATTGTTTGAATCTCTTTGCCATCACGGCTGATGGTAAAGGTATTAAAGAACTGCTTATCATTTAATTTGGAAGTGACGGTAAATACTTCATACGGTCCGGCAAAATCCAATAATCCAACGCCATTAAACACTAAAATACCGACATTTAACATCATTTTCTTGTTTTCTTTTCTTCTTTATTTTGCCTACGGATTGATAAATCACCATGCGGTCTGTCCCACTTCAGTTTCACCCAAGATCCTTAAGATTTAAGAATTATATCTCTTTTCAATTTTTCAGTCAAAGACGATTCGGTTAATAAATTAAAAAAAAAGGATGAACTGTCTAACTGTGTTCGACCCATATAAAATTCATCATTGGCGCTATTTCTTCAAACAACTCTCCATTTTCCAAAGTCAGAAATCTCTTTTCCATATCATGGCAATCAACGTGTTCGATAAGGGTATACCCGTTATCCCTCACAAAATTCCCGATATTCCCGGATATGCCGAATTGAATGGTTTCCTCTTGCAGTCCCGTGTGAATCAAATCATTTCCGGTTTGTGCGGTTTGAAAATCAAAACACAGCTGACTGCCGGAAGCGGAATTCTCTTTTATCATTTTCAACATGCGGAGCACGGCGGAAAAAGATAAATAAAAAGTGACCCCTTCCCACAGGAACAGGGTTTGTTTAGATTCATCAAAATCGCTCTTTCTCATCAACTGAATGAAATCATCTTTTTCGAAATCCACAGTAACAAATGAAATATTTTCCCGGATTTCGATCTTGTTTTCCCGTAACAAGGAGAGTTTATGGGTTTGGGTGGCTTCCGCATCCACTTCAAATATCCGGGTATTTCTGATCCAATTTGCAAAACGGTACGGCCGGCTGTCGTAACCGGCGCCTAAAAGAACAATCTGGCCCAGATCATTTTGAAGGGCTTTTTTATAAATATTATCAAAGTATTGGGTTCTGGCAATCACATACCCGTACATTCCTTTGGGAATGCTTTTTTTAATCGTTTCTCTGGAATCTTGGGTCCGAAAAAAACTGCGCCGCTCCTCCGGCAAAAAAAACTCTGCCAAATCGTCGCCGCAGTTGACTTTATGGTCCTTTTCATAGTTCGATAAAGCGCGTAATGAAGCCGTGATCCAGGCAGTTTGAGAGACTTTGTCCTTATCCATCCTTTGACAACTCCTTTTTGAACACCCTTAAAAACAGCTATTGTTCCATGAAGGGGGGGTTGTGATATTCCACCGCTTCTTCAATAAGATACTTTTCATCCCTTCCAATGTCTGAATTTTACTAATATATGACAATTTTGTCAACCAAGATATTCTATGTCAATAGCGTTAATATTCCAAATTTATTTTCCGAAACTTACCGCCATGCCGGTACGTGGCAAAGTCAAAAAATCAATCAAATTTTAATTTACAAAAATTTAGATTATTGTTAAAAACTTACAATCAAATGGTATAATAATCTTAGCTAGCCACCTGGCGAGTACGATGAAGGAGGGATAGTATTTTGAATAAAGGAACAAGGGAAAAACTGATTGTTTTTGCAGCATGTTTATTGTTGGGTATTTTCATGGTAACTGGTTTCATTCAGCCAAATCAACAGACGATCATCGCAGCCAATAACTATTCCGTGGATTACAGCCAGTCCGATTGGGAGTCCGGAGCCACCGTCAATGTGACCATCACCAATCATGATTCGGCTGCCGTTGAGGGCTGGACTTTGGAGTGGACATTCTCCGGCAACCAGCGGATCACAAACATCTGGAACGCCGGTTATACCCAAAACGGAACTTCCGTAACAGCCGCCAATCTATCCTACAACTCCGCAATAGCGGCAAAGGGCGGAACGGTGAGTTTCGGTTTTACCCTCACCTATAGCGGAACGAATGCCAAACCAACCGGGTTTATCTTGAACGGCAACGCCACTCCGACGCCGACGCCGACGCCGACACCAACACCCACGCCCATCGCCGATTCCAAAGTCTTGTACCTCGGGCGTTTTGACACCGGCGATGCGAGCGGTCCCAAGTTCGCCTGGAGCGCCACCACTATCAAAGCGAATTTTCAAGGAACAGGCATTCGCGTCAATTTAAAATCCGGTGGTGACAATTGGTTTAATCTGGTTATTGATAACGAAGTCAAAACTCCCCTCAATATTACGTCCAGCACCCCCATGCCCCTCACCTTGGCTGCGGGGCTTGCTCCGGGAACCCATACCCTTGAACTCATCAGAAGGACGGAAGCCTGGGTTGGAGAAGTCCAGTTTCTGGGCTTTACCGTAACCGATGGCGCTTTGCTGGAGCCGCCGGCCGCTTCGGCGCGACGCATCGAATTTGTCGGCGACTCCATTACCTGCGGATACGGGAATGAAGGGACCAGCCAATATCAAAGTTTTACCACAAAAAATGAAAATGCTTACCTGGCCTATGGTTCGGTGGCCGCCCGGACACTGAAAGCGGACCAAATTACACTCGCCTGGTCGGGCAAAGGCGTGATTCGCAATTATGGCGGAGATACTACAGATCTGATGCCCCAACTTTATCTCCGGATATTGCCCTACAACTCCACTCTGCTATGGGATCCCAGCCGGTCGGTTCCCCAAGTGGTGGTAATCAATCTGGGCACCAACGACTTCAGCACCGGCGCGCCTGATAAAACCGTCTTCGTCACCGCTTATGCAAATTTCGTAAAACAAATCCGGAACCAATATCCCAATGCCCATATTTACTGCGCCTTAGGCCCGATGTTAAACGGCGATAATCTCATCCATGGGCGGGACTTCATCACTACGGCGGTCAATCAATTTCAATCCGCAGGAGATGTCAAAGTCCATTTCATTGAATTTCCAATGCAGGACGGAACCCTCGGTTACGGCGAGGACTGGCACCCTTCCGTTGCTACGCACGCCCGGATGGCCGGTCAACTTGTCCAACAGATCAAAACCGATCTGGGATGGTAAAGGAATTTTAAAAATAAAAACCGTAATCAGGTCCAGTTTCGTTCCTAAGGGACCGGGGATTACGGTTTTTGTTTGATTTCACGGTTTTAGAAAGTATGCTTTTTAAAAAAGTTCATCAGGAATTCAAGGCTTTTTTAAACTCCTTGGTGAGCAGCGGCAAGATTTCCAGCACATCTCCCACGATTCCGAAAGTTGCCACTTTGAAAATCGGCGCATCGGGGTTTTTATTGATGGCGATAATGATGTCCGATGACGACATTCCGGCCAAATGCTGAATCGCGCCATGGATACCGCAGGCGAAATAAATCTTCGGCCCGACGGTTTTACCGGTTTGCCCGACTTGATGCGCATAGGGCATCCATCCGGCGTCCACCGAGGCGCGGGAAGCGCCGACCGCTCCGCCTAAAACGTTAGCCAGCTCTTTTACATACTCAAAATTTTTGGGATCACCCAGTCCCCGGCCACCGGAGACGATGATGTTGGCTTCCTCCAGATTTACCGAGGAACCGACTTCGTTAACCACTTCCAACACTTTGGCCCGAATGTTCCAGGCGGTCGTAGAAAGATCAACTTTGGCGATATCTCCGCTCCGGCTTCCATTTTCGGCCAGGGGTTTAAATACCTTCGGACGCACGGTCGCCATCTGCGGACGGTGATTGGGGCATAGAATGGTCGCCATTAAATTGCCGCCGAAAGCAGGCCGGGTTTGTAAGAGGTTCTTTTCCGCGACATCGACGGCCAGCGCGGTACAGTCAGCGGTAAGTCCGGTTCCCAAACGGGCTGCCACTTTTGGGCCTAAGGAGCGGCCGATCGCCGTGGCGCCGATTAAAACGATATTCGGGTTTTCCTTCTTTACCAACTCGCTTAACACTTGCGTATAGGAATCTTCCAAGAAATGTTCCAATTCGGGAGCATCGGCCACAAATACTTTATCGGCGCCAAAAGCTACCAAACGTTTCGCTTCCGCTTCAATTTTGCTTCCAAGCAAGACTGCAACCAGAGGTTCGCCCAGTTCATCCGCAAGTTTGCGGCCTTCTCCCAATAACTCAAAGGCCACATTGGAAAGTTTACCCCCGCGTTGTTCCGCGAAAACCCATACCCCCTTATAAAGGGACTTATCGATCGTTATTTTAACATCCCGGGTTATTTCAATGGCTTTGAACTTACAGGTTTTAACACAAGTCCCGCACATTGTACAACCATCTTTAATAACAGCTTTATTATCAATAATTTCAATGACTCCAAAAGGGCAGCTGGGTATGCATAATTTACAGCCACGACATTTATCGTTTAAAACCTTAATCGCCATGATGGTCCTCCTTATTCATTTCAATCGGGTTCATAGATGGAAAGGGATCGTCCGCGCCTGTGCGCAGAGCCTTCGCCTTTATTGCACGATTTTCCGGCAAACAATCGCATCGACCAAGGCTTTAACCTGTTCCTCAGGGGTTCCCTCAAAGATCTCGCCTTGACATTTCATTTCCGGCACGAAGATAGTTTTAACCCAGGTCGGTGAACCGTTTAACCCGGACTTTTCCGGTTCAGCCCCGATATCGGCAGCGGTCCAAGAAGGGATCACTGCTTTTTTAGCCCGCATCATACCTTTTAAGGAAGGCATCCGGGGCTCGTTAATTTCTTTGACAACTGTAATTAATGCCGGCAGGGGCAGCTGAACCCGTTCGAAACCATCTTCGTTCATGCGCTCCACGGTCATTTCCTTCTCACTGATTTCATTGACTTTCTTGACATATGTGATATGAGGAATGCCCAATTTCTCGGCAATTTCCGGTCCGACTTGAGCCGTATCGCCGTCAATGGCCTGTTTCCCGCAAAGGATCAGTTGGACATCGCCAATCTTTTCGATTCCCTTGCTAAGCGCATAAGAAGTAGCCAAAGTATCGGAACCGGCAAAAGCCCGATCCGATAATAAAACCGCATCATCAACCCCCATACCGATGGTTTCCCGGAGTTGTTCGGCAGCCTGGGGCGGACCCATTGAAATCACCGTAACTGTGCCGCCCAGCTTTTCTTTAATACGCAACGCTTCTTCAATGGCATATAAATCAAACGGATTTAAGATACTCTTGACGCCTTCGCGGATCAAGGTATTCGTCTCCGGATTGATTTTCACTTCCGTAGATTCGGGAACTTGTTTCACGCAAACTACGATCTTCACCAAATATCTCCTCCTATAATAATATACTTAAAAAAGGGGCTGTCCCAAAAGTACATTGGCGCGTGCCTTCACGCACAAAGTACAGGGAGGGAAGAGCGCATGCACAATAAAGAAATACAATATCCAACATTCAAAATCCATGAAGTTATATTGTATTTCTTATTGATTGTAAATACTTTTAGACAGCCTCGGAATGGATTATTTTTTACCTGCCAATTCTTTAATCAGTTCAAGGGCAATGATGTTTCGTTGAATTTGGTTGGTTCCTTCATAGATTTGGGTGATTTTGGCATCGCGGACCATTTTTTCAACCGGATATTCTTTCATATAACCATAGCCGCCGAATACCTGTAGCGCATCCACGGTTACTTTCATGGCTACATCGGAAGCGAAAACTTTCGCCATGGAGGATTCCTTGGAAAAATTCTTAGCGCCGCCGTCGATCATCTTTGCTGTAGCGTATACCAAGGCTCTAGCCGCCTCAACTTGAGTTGCCATATCCGCCAGCATATGCTGAATCGCTTGGAATGATGAAATAGGTTGTCCGAATTGAACCCGCTCATGAGCATATTTAACGGCGGCATCCAACGCTCCCTGGGCAACGCCGATGGCTTGGGCGCCGATACCGGGACGGGTACGGTCAAAAGTTCTCATTGCGGCAACAAAACCAACGCCTTCTTTGCCACCCAGCAAATTTTCCTTGGGGACCCGGCAATTATCAAAGATCAATTCACGGGTTGCCGAAGCCCGGATACCCATTTTATTTTCCTTCTTACCAAAAGAAAAACCAGGAGTGCCCTTTTCTACGATAAAACAGCTAATCCCGCGCGGGCCCTTATTTTTATTGGTTACTGCCATGACGGTATAGATTTCGGCTTCTCCGCCATTGGTAATCCATTGTTTGGTCCCATTAATCACATACTCATCACCATCTAAAACAGCAGTGGTTTCCATACCGGCAACGTCACTACCGGCATTGGCTTCGGTTAAACCATAAGCGGCTAATTTTCTACCGGAAGCAATTTCGGTAAGATATTTCTTCTTCTGTTCTTCCGAGCCCAAAACCAAGATAGGCATACAACCTAGGCCGGAAGCCGCATAACTCACCGCCACACCACTGCAAGCCCGGGAGAGCTCCTCAACCACTAAGCATTGTTCCAGAACTCCGCCACCCATTCCGCCATATTCTTCAGGGAGATACACACCAAAAAGGTCTGCATCCGCAAGTATCTTCATTATCTCCCAGGGAAATTCGCCGCTCTCATCAAATTCCAGCGCTCTGGGAGCTACTTTTTCATCGGCAATCCGCCGGGCCAAATCTTTAATCATTTGTTGTTCTTCAGTTAAAAAATAATCCAAAATATTGCCCTCCTTGAAAATGTAAAATTTTGGAACTTCACGTTTACCAAATTTCTTCTAAAGTCTAACATAAGCAAATCAGCCTTGTCAAGCAGGCTTCGTACATTAAGAGCGGTTGATTCATCAACCCGGTTTATTGATCAACCGCGGTTAAATTAACCGAGTCAACCTTTATCTCATCCCGGATACCCCTTTGATAATATCATGGAGATGAATAATGCCGATAGGAATTCTGTCTTCATCAATGACCGGCAAAACGGTGATATTCTTTTGTTCCATGATATGCATGGCTTCGGCGGCCATTTTATCCTTGGTGATGGTACGGGGGTTTTGGATCATAACTTCCTTAATCGTCAAAGTCAACGGGTTTTCATATTTTTCCAAAATACGCCGCAAATCACCATCCGTAACAATCCCCGCCAAAATTCCTTGGTCATTGACCACAACCGCTGCGCCATGATTACCATGGGCGGCCATGGTAATTACAGCATCACGAATGGTTTTATCTTGATGAATCAAAGGATTCTTATCACCGGTATACATCAATTTTTCAACCGTTAATAACAATTTCCGTCCCAAAGCTCCGCCGGGATGATACAGGGCGAAGTTTTCCGCTGTAAAGTGCCTGGCTCCCAAAAGAGTCACCGCCAGCGCATCCCCAATCGCCAAGTGAGCGGTGGTGCTGGCTGTCGGGGCAAGTCCCAAGGAACAAGCTTCTCTTTCAACTTTAATTTCCAATATAATATCACTATTTTGGGCAAGGACCGAATTTCTTGAACCGGTCATCGCGATGATGGGAGCTCCGATAATTTTAAGCGTCGGTAAAATCGCTAAAATCTCATTATTTTCACCACTTGCTGAAATAGCGATGATCACATCCTGGGGTGTCACCATACCTAAGTCCCCATGAATCGCTTCCGCCGGATGTAAAAAAAAGGATGGCGTACCGGTACTGGCAAAGGTAGCCGACATTTTATGGCCTATATGGCCTGACTTGCCCATTCCGGTGACAACCACCCGTCCGTCGCAATTCAGAATCATTTCCACAGCCCGGACAAATTCTTCCCCTAACGTTTCGATCTGGGCTAAAATGGTTTCAGCCTCAATTTTCAATACTTCTCTTGCCTGTTGCAGATAAGTATGTTTTTCAGTGGCCAGCATATTTATTGGATCTCCCCTTTGGATGAAGTTTGACGTTGATGCCCGGAACCGGAGTATAAATCCATAGCTTCAGTCCATCGATGTTCGTACTTTAAAAACAATTCAATGATCTCTCTTACCGCGCCGGCTCCGCCGACTGCCTTGGTAACATAATCGGCGCGCTCTTTAATGTCAGTGCAACCATTGCTCACAGTAAAGGTAACGGCTGCTTTTTGAAACGGCCCCCAATCATTAAGATCATCACCGATATACATAACATGATCCCACCCTAAATCGAGCTTGGTAAGTAATTCTTCAATAGCTTCAACTTTATGAGTGATCCCCTGCATTAAATGAGGAATATGGAGCTCCTTAGCTCTTTGGGCTACAATATCCGAACTGCGGCCGGTAACCCAGGCCACTTCATAGCCTAATTTCACCAAAACATTCAAGCCCAAGCCGTCACGGGCGCTGAACATTTTGGCCTCAAAGCCGTCCGTTCCGATAATGATACTGCCGTCGGTCAATACTCCATCAACATCCATCGCAATCAAGCGGATTTGCCCGGGAGCTATCTTCTCAAATTTCATCTTGCACAACCTTATGGATTTGCACCAATGTTTGTAATAACGTTTTGAGTTTAGAAAGTTCCAACATGTTGGGGCCATCGGACTTTCCATGATCAGGGTCGTCATGAACTTCCAGGAATAAACCGTCCACTCCGGTGGCGACAGCTGCCCGGCAAAGATAAGGAACATAGCGACGGTTTCCTCCCGAAGACTTCCCTAATCCGCCCGGTTCCTGAACGCTGTGGGTTCCGTCAAAAATCACCGGAACGCCGAAGGAACGCATCATCGGCAATGATCGCATATCGACTACCAGTTGATGATAGCCGAAAGAAACGCCCCGTTCGGTGAGGAGAATCTGACGGTTGCCAACGGATACGACCTTTTCAATGGCATTCCGCATATCTTCAGGAGCGCTAAATTGTCCTTTTTTGATGTTAATAATCTTTCCGGTCCGGGCGGCTTCCATCACCAAATCGGTTTGCCGGGATAAAAACGCCGGGATCTGAATAATGTCAAGCACTTCCGCCGCGGGGACTATTTGGCTTATGTCATGCACATCCGATAATACCGGCAAGCCGAATTCTTCCCTGACCTCCCTCAAGATCGCAAGACCATCTTTCAAACCCGGCCCCCTGAATGAATCCCCGGCCGTCCGGTTAGCTTTATCAAACGAAGCTTTAAAAACAAACTTCACACCCACTTCACCGGCGATCTTTTTTAACTCCCCGGCCATCATCCTCACATGCTCACGGGATTCGATAACGCAGGGTCCGGCAATAAGCAATAGTTCTTTTCCCAAAAGATCCTGTAATTGATAATCCATCTAAAAAACCTCCTTTATCTTCAAAGCTTTCACGCTCAATTTTCAACCAGCACAATCGTTCTAAGGAACCCGCATATTTCGGTTTTAAACAGCCCGCCTATTTGCCGCGTCCTTCACTCTTTGAACAACCCGTTCATCAGCTACTTGACAATCCAAACTTAAAATATAACAGGTCACCCCTGATTTTTCGAATGAATCAGTCCATGATTCCAGCTTCACTCCGTCTTTGGCGGTGACAATTAATTCTGTAAAGCCATTTGCCGCCAAACCTTTAATCAAATCGGTAATCTCAGTTTCCTCCCAGCGGTAATGGTCGGGATAAGCCTTAAAGTATCCCACCTCTGCGCCCATGTTTTCTAAAGAAGCCAAAAATTGCCGGGGATTACCGATTCCGGTAATTGCGCTCACCTTACGTCCTCTTAAAAAATCCGCCGCCGGAATGACGGCATGTCCATCGTCCCCTCGTGCAAAAACAGATAATGGAATTAATTCCGAGGTTTCTTCTGTGATGGTTGCGACCGCAGCCCGGGGTTGAATCGACAAAAGTTCGCTGATTAACTGATTCTTTTGTTCCTCCCCCACCTTGGCGCTTCGGGTCAACAAAACAATGCCGGCTCTTTTTAAACTGGATAGCGGTTCCCGCAAAAAACCCCTGGGTAATAAATGCCTGTTACTAAAAGGTTTGGAGGCGTCGATTAAAACGATATCTAAATCCCGGGATAAGCTCCAATGTTGAAATCCATCGTCTAAAATAAATAAATCCGTCGCCGGATCTTGTTTTAAAATTTTCAACGCATTCCGGTAACGTTCCCGCCCTATCCCAATCAATGCATCCGGCAATAATTTGGCCAACAAAAAAGGTTCATCACCTGTTTGGCTCGGGGATAAAGCGGTTCCATCACGATGCGAGAAAATCAAGCCTTCCTTTTCGGAAGCTCCCCGATATCCCCTGGTCAGGATGGCCGGATGAAAACCCGCATCTTTCATCAATTTTACCAACCAAATGACGGTAGGAGTTTTACCGGTGCCCCCGGTAGTAATATTGCCCACACTCAAAACCGGAACCGGTAATTTATGGCGGCGGATCGTCCGGAACTGCAACCTGGAAAGAAACCAGTAGATAAACTCAAGTCCCGAAAGAAAGATGCGGACCAATCCGGCTGCCAACCCTGATTCTTCCCCTTCAATCACCCGTAATAAATAAACCTGCAACTCAGAATGATTCATCTTACTTCACCCCGTATAAGCTTGTCAATAAGTTCAATCGTATGCTTAACAGCGCCCTCATTGGCAAGCACCGCCTTTTTCGCCCTGGTTGCCCTTTGCTCATACAATTCTCGCTCCTCAACAAGTTTTAAAATGGTCGATGTCATATCAGCCGCATTCCGGACAGTAAAACCGGCGCCAACCTCTTCTAAAAGAGATTTACTCTCCAGGGAATTATCCATGAACGGTCCGTAAATAACCAACTTTTCTTGTACAGCGGCCTCAAGGACATTAGGCCCAGCGGCGCCCTTCATCTTGACCAAACTGCCGCCGATTAAAACCACATCAGAGGCAGCGTAAGCAAGGCCGATTTCTTCAAAAGTATCCCATAATAAAACCCTACAACTTTGAGGTTCCTTGTTTGCACTTGAAGGAACAATCTTTCCGGCGGATCTCCGGACATACGGCAGACCTTCTTTTTCCAATATTTCCGCCACACCATCGCCGCCATTGGGGTGAGATGGTGCTATAATTAAATAAGCTGGTTCCTTCCGGAGCAAATTTAGGTAGGCCTCGATTACAATGGCTTCTTCACCAGGGTGGGTGTTGGTTGCGGTAAAAAGTAAATTTTCTTTTTGAAAATGATATCGCCGGCGGAAAGCATCCAACTGTTCCCCGCTAAATGCCGGGTATTCCTGATCAAACTTGGCATTACCCGTTACCATGATGCGCTCCAGCGGGGCCCCGAGTTCACCGATGCAGTTGGCGTCATGGACCGATTGCATGGCAAAAAGGTCGAATTGTTCAAAAACTATTTTCATAAAGCCTTTGACCTTTGAATAGTTTTGATAAGACCGGCTGCCGATCCGTCCGTTAACAACAGCGACCTTGCTCCCGGACTTTTTGGAGTAAAAAACGGCATTGGGCCAAATTTCAGTTTCCACCATTACAAATAAAACCGGTCGCAAATTCATGATAAAATGCTTCATTACAAAAGGAATTTCCAAAGGGAAATAAGTAACCAAGGCCAGCTCGCCCAGTTTTTCCTTGGCAATCTGCTGGCCTTTGAATGTCGTGGTGGTCAGAACAATTTGAAAATCAGGATGGGCCTTTTTAATTTCTTTGATAATCTTCTCGGCAACCAAAGTCGCTTCAACCGAAACCGCCTGAATCCAGACAACTTCTTTATCTTTCAGCCGCGCTTTTTGTGACCTTGAAATTCCCCGAAAATAGGGTAATACCGGCCTTCGTAGCGCTAGATTCCGAATGACAAAAAAGGGGGCCGCCAGCAAAAGAATGGGACAAGCGATAATATTGTAGATTAAGTATACTACTTCTCGCTTTGCCACTGTTTTAATACCTCTTCCGCTTTTCGGTTGGTTTCGTGCAGGACATCCTGTAAACGTTTTTTCTCGATCTCCATATCTTCCTCAGTCAATTTGGCGGTTACTTTCAGAGGTGTTCCAAAATAAACTACACATCGGGTAAAAGGTTTGGGAACCACAAATTTATCCCAACTTTTTTCGGAAATCCATTTGCGGGCAAAAACTAAGGCTACAGGAATTAACGGCGCACCTGTTTTCTGCGCCAAATAAATACTGCCCGGTTCGATGTGATAAATCGGACCCTGAGCATCCGGCGTGATAACCGTACCCGCCCCTTGGCGCAATACCTTCATAAGTTCCACCAACCCATGGACTCCGCCCTTTCGACTGGAACCTCTGATAATTTTCCAACCCATTTTGCGCATGATGGAACTGGATACTTCTCCGTCCCGATGCATACTGGAGAGTATATAATATCCACAACCTCGTAGAATATAAAAGCCTATGAGTTGTTGACCGTGCCAGGCATTAACGATAAAGCCTTCCTTGCCATGGTAATAATCAAGCTGTTCCCGCCCGATTACCCGGAAACGCAAGGAATGTCCGAGTAGCCAAATTAAAAAAGTTGCAATATTAATCTGTAGTCGAAAAAATAAACTTTGTTTCTCCTTTAATTTCATTGAAGACCCCTTCGTTAGTTATTATCATTGAATGAACGGTCGAAACTCAAAACAAAAAATAATCTAGCCTTGAATCAAGTCTAGAATTTCCTAACACAAATTTATAAGCGTAGTCTTCAGATTAACAACGAGTTCTTCATTGCAAATGAGATATTTATTAACATTTTGTCAATTATAGTATTTATTTTACCATATTCATTTTATAATGTTAAGGCTGAATCTCCAAATGATACTTGGAAATGTGTAGAATTCTAAAATAATTTGCCGTTTGTCCCTATTTTGTCGTGTTTCAATGTTTCTTTTCAACGGGTCTTAAGCCAGAAAAATTAATGGATGGAACGGTAAATTACTATCACCAACTTTTAAGAAAGTGAAAACCACTTCCCAATATAGATACCAAGCTCATCATTGGAATTCTGATAACTGCACCCATCTCGTCACGAGTATATCCTGAGTATTACGGCAACCAATCTTCCGGCCTAAAAGTGTAATTGATCATCGAAAGCTTATGCATCAACCTCTGTGTTTCGGGGTTATCAACATGCTTAGCGATACTTTTTAACCGCTGGCGGATTTCGTAGATTCTTTCCGACTGCAAATCCGAACTACTAATTACCGCCTCAATCGCCTTAGTAAACTCTGTTAGATTGACATTTCCTTTGTAAACATATACCTGGTAAAGTCTGTTCACAATTTTCCTAATCGCCGGATCGTCAAATTTGGAGGTTCGAATCATATCCAGCGTCATAAAAATGTCACGAACTATTGGTCCTCCGGTGAATGATGGCAAACAATACTCTACATCAGTCGCTCCTTGGCCACTGAATAAATTTTCTTTCACGCGCTCGTGAAATCCACCGCTCCGTATTTTTTCCATATACATTGTATATAGATAAAGTAACACACCCTTGGTGATGTCACCATCTTGTAACCATCCGTTGCTATGCGTAGTTATCTCTTCCGGCCACCACCGCTGCAAAACGGCCATATCACGTTTATTGGCCTGCATTTTGGAAAAAATAGCCCAATGCCACGTTACTGTTTCAAAAAGTTCTTCAGTGACCAGTACCGTATCCGTTAGGGTTAAACTCCCCTCCCCGTTATTAAGGAATGCGAATGGGGGTATTTCCACCACAGTACAGATTTTCCCGGATTGGCCGGCGCATGAATCAACAGAACAGTTTGACTGAAACAGGTTTTCGTAAAATAGATATGCCGTAGTCAGCGACTCCATAACTTTAGTGATTCTCTTCCGATGCTGATGATAACAGTATACCTCTGCAAAACCATTCCGGTCTTTCGGGAAAGTTCTTTTTTCATAGTGGTAGGGTCCAACCATTAGAAATACGTCTCGCCCATTAAGTGAGCTAAAATGATAACGTCTTTGATATTTACCAGTTAACGATTCCATTTCCATATATTCTAAATTGGATACAGCCATATTGGCGTTATCAAGATCCACGGTTAACTCAAAGACAGCAGGGGGATGACTCACGTATTCAGCCAATAAAGTTGTTTCCGGTGAATGATGCCATGGTGTTGTATAATATTTTCGCCTATATAACGGATGAACCCCGGGGACCGGGTACCAGGCATATCCACTACGTAATAAGGAAAACTGGGGGGAGATAAAATTTATTGGCCCGTTCTGATAGGCCGAAGATAGGGGAAACCATTCCCAAACCTGACCTAAATAAGTGATCTCCAGGGTCAGTGTGCTTTCCCTCCGGTAACGTTCCGGGATAAAAACCGTCAAAAGAGATCCCTCGTGCCGCCATTCCAGTTTTTCTCCCCTAACGGCTTTCCTAACCGTTTTCACTCTAAAATAATTACGCAGGGTAAATTGAATGCTTTCCGGGGAATCTGCCAGATTAAGTTTTACAATAGCTGTTCCTTCGAGAAAGTGGGCTGCGGTTCGCAGTTTTACAGCCAGTCGGTACGATTCTAATTTTGGATCAGCCACGCGCGCCATCTCCGTCTTGATGGGGTCACGCTCCGCTCTTTCTACCTCTTGCAAACCCAAACGAAATCCTTTTTCTCGACTTTTAAGATCCGAATATAGAGTATTACCTGTAAAAAGACAAACCATGACCCAAATTAATCCCAGTGTTAATAACCATTTTAATCGCAGGACCGGTTCTTTCCATTTAAAAGCCCGGTAAACTATACCAGCTACTAAAAACACTACGGCAGTAAGAATATAGGCGGCGGCCAGCCATGGCATCAATGCCTGGTAAGGGAAATATCCGACAGCCGTGGATGGGGCCATTAATCTCTCTATGCCGGAACCAAGAAAAAAAAATGGAGTCCATGATGGAAAATGTGATAAATTGCCGGCGACAAAAGCTCCTATAGCCCAACAAACAGTGATAACCGGATATAGATACCATGAAGAGCGCGTGGTTAAGCCGATCAAAAAGACAAAACCTATGGAGATCATACAAATGACAATGTATTTCAAAGTAAGGAAAGCTAAAAGCTGAGGATTCAGCACCCACTCGGCTGGTTCCATTCCCGGCAAAAAGCCTACCGTGAACAACATGAATGGCCATAGGCCAAGTAAAAGCAAAAATACCGCCAAAGCACGAGCTAAATATAATTTTACCGTTTGATGCGGCATGGAAGCAAGAATTCCGGTAAAATCCGATTGTTTATCCCTGGTTAAAACGCTGATGACCATATATTGAATGAGCAAAAAATCAAGACTTGGAAAGAACGCCAATACTATCACGATTAATATAGCAATTAACCAAAAAGTCTTGCTTCTCAGATAAAGTTCGATTTCGTAGGCAATAAGGTGTAATAGTAGATACATTTGGGTATCTTCTTCGATTAACTTTATTACATTTCCTGCAATTTCATTAATGAGCGAAAAAAATCGCTTTTTACATTTAACCCATTTAACCCATTCCGAACTTTTATTAATTCATATTCGTATATCCATTAAGAATAATAACCGATGGAGTGATGGTATGGTGGTTATAAGAATTATAGTCATTATTGCAACCATAATAGTTATCAGCTTAATAGGTTACATGTTATGGGTTTGGAAATGGCTGATCCTGCACATCGATTGACAACTTAATCGATGATTTAAACCGAAACACATCGTTAAGAGAAAGGATAAACACTTTGAAAAAACACCAGAATAACCATATTCAATTTTTGTGCATACGTATACTATTTTTGTTTGTAAAATTATTTCCATTGAAATTCAGCCATTGGCTGGCACGAAGATTAGGCTCGTTATCCTTTCAGCTTCTCAAGACGCGGCGCGATTTAACGCTTGAAAACATTCGAAATGCCCGTAAACATGGTTTTCTATCATTCGATATTTCTGATGAACAGATAACCCAAAAAATTTGGGAAAACCTCTGTTTATTGGGGCTTGAATTTGCTTATTACAAAAATTCCGTTACCAGAATTCAGCAGGCAGTCATTTTAGAAGGAAAAGAGAATTTAGAGCGTGTTTTGGCAAAGGAAGAAGGTGTGGTTTTGATTACTTTACATCTGGGAAACTGGGAACTAATGGGGATGGCTTTATCATTGGCAGGCTTTAAGGTAAATTCAATCGCTAAAATTCAAACCAACGGGCTATTCGATCGATATATTAATGATTGCCGCCGCTCCATTGGGATTAATCCCATTCCCAAAACGAATTTTTTGCGGCCGGTGTTAGAAGCATTCAAGCGTAATGAGAGCGTTGCTTTTTTTATTGATCAGGCCGATAACCATCAGGGAATTCCTATCGAGATGTTTGGACGGAAAGCTATGATTCCCCGGGGAGCAGCGGAATTTGCCTTAAGACTGGAAAAACCAGTGGTTTTTGTCTACATCACCAGGGAAAGCCCGTATAAACACAGTTTAGTAATATCTGAAGAAATCTCGTTAATCCGTTCCGGAAATTACGAAAACGATTTATTAAATAATACCGCTGCCTTTGCCAGGTTGATTCAATCGGTAATCCAACGTTATCCGGAACAATGGTTATGGATGCATAAATTTTGGGATACATAATTTTAGTGTAGCCGATAATCAGAAAGCCTTATCCTTTTATGATATTATAGATTCTGCAGCCATCTGACCGTTCAACACCTCGTTCCGGTCAGATGGCTCATAAGAAGGTGAAAATCGTCACCCTGGAAACTCCTGTTACAGGTCTTCACTCCATGGATCGGTCATTATAAAGAGTCCCGGTTATATCCTCAAAGTAGATGTTCGGATTCCAAAGACCGTTCCGGATCTTCAATAATGGCGTTGTGAAGTTTTAAAGTAAAAAAGCCTACCTCAACAGATCTATAATATTCAGCATCCCGGTGACATAAAGTATTCAACGTTCCTCTTTCGTAAAGAACCAGTATATTTGAAAGCAGCAATCAAACAAAGCGTATAGGAAATTAATTCACTGATTTCTTCCACTGCATTTTTTACCACCCGGATATAGGACTTACCTAATAAATCTTGCCATAAAATTTGCATTCCAATCAATCTGGAAAAAGCCAACACCAGTAAAAGCCCACCAACCATAATATAGTAGCTTTCACTCTTGCAGAAATGATTTAATCCATCCAAAGTATTCTCTTTATGTTTAAAAGCTAAAATGATGCAAAACAAAGCGATGGCCATTGCAATATAAA